>NZ_LSZJ01000014.1:0-231424 GCF_001647575.1 Acinetobacter sp. SFD | reverse complement strand
TGAATAGCCACCGATTTTGTAGACACTCTTTAGTTAGATAAAATGGCTAATTAACGAGGTGTTTATGAGCAGTAGCAAACGATATCCTGAAGAATTCAAAATTGAAGCAGTAAAGCAAGTGACTGAAAAAGGTCATAGTGTATCTGAAGTGGCCACACGTTTAGGTACAACCACGCATAGTCTGTATGCCTGGATCAAGCGTTATGATCCTCAGGAACCTAAAATCACAGACTCTAGGGATGCAGTTTCAGAATTGGCAAAGCTAAAAAAGGAGCTGCAACGGGTTACCGAAGAAAGGGACATATTAAAAAAAGCCGCGGTGTACTTCGCAAGCCAGTCCAAATGAGGTATGCCTTTATTCAGGACAATAAGCACATATGGCCTATTCGTCGTTTATGTTCGACTTTAGATGTTCATCACAGTGGTTATTACGCATGGTTAAAGCAACCCACGAGTAAAACCACAAAGAAACGGCAACTGCTTGCAGGCTTAATTAAACAGTTTTGGCTGGAATCTGGAGGAGTCTACGGCTATCGCAAGATTCACTGTGATTTGAAAGACGCTGGCGAAAATTGCGGTATCAACCGGGTACATCGGTTAATGAAAGCGGATGGGCGTAAATCACATCGCGGCTATCGCAAGCCTAGAGCTTATGCAGGTACGCCAAGTATTGTTTCCGCAAACACCTTAGAACGACAGTTTAATCCAACTCAGCCTAATCAGCGGTGGGTGACTGATATTACTTATATTCGCACACATGAAGGTTGGTTATATCTTGCTGTGGTAATTGATTTATTTTCACGTCTTGTTGTTGGTTGGTCTATGAAATCGAGAATGACTACAGATCTGGTTTTAGATGCATTATTGATGGCACTATGGCGGAGAAAACCACAGAATAAAGTTCTGATCCACTCTGACCAAGGCAGCCAATACACCAGCCATGAATGGCAAGCATTCATTAAACAACACAATCTGGAATGTAGTATGAGTCGCAGAGGAAACTCTCATGATAATGCTGTTGCTGAGAGCTTCTTTCAGTTGCTGAAGCGGGAGCGTATTAAGAAGAAAATTTACGTATCGAGATCAGATGCTCGAGCGGATATATTTGAATATATTGAAATGTTTTATAACTCAAAACGAAGACATGGTTCCAATGGACAACGTTCTCCATTAGATTATGAAAAGGCCCATCAAAAGATGGTTATGTGTGTCTAGAATTTTGGTGGCTATTCAGATTATATTCAATAGTCCCCTTAAATTTTGCTAAATTATAAGCTCCTATACAGCATGAGACCAACTTCTCAACTCGATTGTATATTCTTTTTGTTGCCTGTATATCTCTAAAGAAATCCAACCATTCTTTTGGAGTTATCTTTTTATATTGACGATGGCCAAAAATTGGCATCAGATGCTTTTCAATTGATTGCTTCTCTTTCTTGAAAGTCTCTGGTTTCCACTCATCTTTCTTAATATCAAGCCATTCATAGATAAGATGTGAAAATAGAGCCTGCTCCTCCTCTACTTTAATTTGATTAAGCTCGGCCTGTGTTTTTACTTCAATATCTCCATTTGACATTCTTTCAGCTTTTTCACGAGCTTGTAAATATCCAATCTTCGGATAGCTACCTAAGCCAACCCATCCCCACTTGCCTTTCGTATTCTTATAACGATACTGCCAAGACTTTTTCCCATTCGGCTGAACGCGACAATATAGGCCTGCTATCTCTGTAGGCTCCCTGTATTCTTTATCGCGTGGTTTTAAATTTTTGAAACGGTCTTCTGGGCTTTTTTTGCGCCGTACTTTTTGCTGACCTTTTTCTTCAGAACAGGTATCTAGATCATCTTTGAAATTTTGCATAACTGCAGGTTTAACCTCAATTTTTCGACTGTGTATCCCTGAGTTATAATTTGAAAACTGGATACAAACAAGGATACACAGAGCGCGTTCCCATATGAAGTTATATGAAGTTAAACAAAGCAATAAAAAACCCTTAACTCTTTTAGAATTAAGGGTTTAGATCTTATATAAAGCTATATAAATATAAAATATGGTGGGCCCAGACAGACTTGAACTGTCGACCAACGGATTATGAGTCCGCTGCTCTAACCAACTGAGCTATAGGCCCTAAATGCTGAAAACTTTATTTATCAATAAGTTCAGGCGTCATGAATACTAGCTAAGATTTTTTGGAAAGACAAGTAATTTTATGACCACTTGAACATTTAGGCAGCAATTATGAGTGAGTTGTCTAAACCAGAATATCGGCTATTTAAGACTTCAGTATAAGAGCCTTCTCAGGCTTGAGAAAATAACAGGCAATTCAAAACAAATGAACCTCTGAATTTCAACCTCATCTTATCAATCTCATCCTTAAATTGATAGATTTAACGTCTTAGTATATCTATAAGGTATCAAAATTCTTTATTAGATGAACAGAGATTTAGAGAAAAAAGCATTTAGCCGAAATAGAGGAAAGCACTAGAATTCAGACTTCATTTCTTCGTCTTTACGCAAATCCTGTTTGATTTCGATTAAAGACCATACAATTATGAGTGCCAAAATCAGCATAGACACTATAAAGGCTGCAATGTAAGTCATACTTTTCAATCTCAGCGTAGAAAGAATACGAAAATAGAAAAGACCTGTATAGGGTCTCTTCTTCGACAAAAGTCTAATAATTAAAATGTGTTCTGAATAGTCATTTTTTCACCATTTTAAGACTTTTTTTATATTCAGTAATACTCATAAAATATTAGTGTGATTTTTCTTATATATTTTAACTCTTAATTTTTAATTTAAAAAAAATGAATAAATCATAGATTTTTACATTATTCACCGATTTTATTGGAAAGCCTATTGACTGTATCATCGAACAGGATGAAATTATGCAGTTCTCTTCATACGGTTTTTACTTCTCTGTACTTATGCTAAATAAATTCCTTGGCGAATCTGCATTTAAACTTGCAGGTTGGCAATATCATGTCGAACCAGATGTGCTTGAAGACAAACAGGTCATTATTGGATTTGAACATACTTCAATGATGGATGCTGTGTTGTCAATTGCACTGTTCCAGATTTATGACCTCAAAATTCACACCCTAATTAAAAAAGAATTATTTAAAGGTCCATTCAAACCGCTATTAAAAGCTGTAGGGGGTATTCCAGTTGACCGCAAGGCCAATAAAGATATCGTGACCCAGATGGTGGAACATTTTCAGAACAATGAAAAGTTTAATCTGGTGATTGCACCAGAAGCAACACGGGCCAAACAGGGTGAAGCGCGCAAACCGATTCGCACCGGTTTCTGGCATATTGCCAAGGCTGCCAATGTACCGATCGTGCTGTTATATGCCAACTCCAAAACTAAGCAAGGTGGCATTCTGGGCAAGATCTATCCAACAGACCTTGCGCATGACCTGGCTTTGATCAAGCAACTTTATAAAGACAAAGTTGGTCTGGATATCGTTATTCCTGAATAAGCTTTTTAAAAGAAAAGTACGGGCATAAACAGCAATTTTGCTGTTATGCCTTGGTCATCTGTCTATATAAATGCATAAATAGAATTATAAATCCCCTTATCCTCTTTAGAATATTTTTCTCGATATTGCACTTTTTTTGTTTTTATCCTGAAATCTCAAATCCAGGCACTTTTTTTTAAAAAAACGCTTATGGTAGAATTTCGGCATTCTGATAGGCATACAGCCAATCTACAAGGAGCATAGTTCGCATGGCGGGTCATTCCAAGTGGGCCAATATTAAGCATCGCAAAGCAAAACAAGATGCGAGTCGTGGTAAAGTTTTTACCAAATACATTCGTGAATTAACCACTGCTGCAAAGCTTGGTGGTCCAGATACTGCAAGCAACCCTCGTCTACGTGCTGTGGTTGAAAAAGCATTATCAGTGAATATGACACGTGACGTGATCAACCGTGCCATTCAACGTGGTGCTGGTGGCGAAGATAACGACGACCTGAAAGAAGTGACCTACGAAGGTTATGGTGTAGGTGGTGTTGCGGTTATTGTTGAAACCATGACTGACAACTTGAACCGTACCGTACCTGACGTACGTCATTGCTTCTCTAAAACTGACGGTAACCTAGGCACCAACGGCTCGGTTGCCTTCCTGTTCACTAAACGTGGCGAGATCACTTTTGAAGATGTGTCTTTGGAAGATCAAATCATGGAAGTGGCATTAGAAGCAGGTGCTGAAGATATTGAAGTCACTGAAGATGAAATTCTGGTCATTACCACACCTGAAGCTTTCGGTGATGTTCAAGATGCTCTAACTGCTGCAGGTTTAAAATCCGATAACGCTGAAGTGGTGATGAGCCCTTCAACCAAAGCAGAAATCACAGACATCGATCAAGCGAAAAAAATCATGAAAATGATTGATATGCTTGAAGACTTGGATGATGTCCAGAACGTATATACCAACGTTGAATTCTCAGATGCCGTTTTAGCAGAACTGGATGCTTAACTATCACTGATTCAAAAAACGCACCCCTGGGTGCGTTTTTTATTGCTATCTGCCATGCTCATCTGGGATTAAACCTTATTGAGTAATCCGCTACAGTTAAAAACATTATATTCTTTAATGACAAAGCTCGAATGCAGCGCAACCACATGTTCAATTTTCCCAATCCGTTTGAGCAGGATTTCACTATAATTTTCCATATCACGTGCCACCACTTCGACAATAAAATCTGCCGACTGACCAGTGACCAAAAAGGCATTAATCACTTCAGGAATACTTTCCAGCTCTTCCAGAAATTTGGCAAAAGTGTCGCTATCATGTTTGCTTAAAGATACCTGTAACAGTACATGCAGGCTGAAACCCAATTTCTGGTAATTGATTTCACGCTTTAAGCCACTAATAATATTATGATCTATTAAGTGTTTGATCCTGCGATGCACCGAACTGACAGATAAATTTACCCGCTCGGACAGCTCATTCAAATTGACATCTTCATGCGTCAATATTTCCAGAATATGTTTATCGAAACGATCCAGTTCCATTTTTGTACTCTATATATCAATAAACAGTAAATGCAGAAATTTTTGCACTTTCTCTGTTATACAACAATTATTTATTTTTCACAAAAATTTAATATTCTGAAAATATTTTTCAAATTGTAGACGCTATTATAATAGCTTCGCAGATCCTACTATCATTCGCCTGACTCAACTGGCATCTTTCAAGCATATGAAAATAGATTCACACAAAGAGGCTTAAAATAGATAATCATCTAAATTTTTCAGCGATTTAAGATTATCAATGCAATCGATAATTATAATTTCGGTGGTTATGATCGATGTGGCTATTATCGATTGAGTTAGCGGATGGGCAGGTGAAAAATCGCGCGTGATTCTGCTACCTGGGTCAATCTGGATATGCGAGCATGATCGACGGTATTTTCACTATTTTAAATGACTTTGACTGGATAAATCTTATCTGGCTTTAATTTTGGTTGCTTCCTGAGAAATTTTCTCAGAATAATCCTTTCAATTAATCATCGCCTTAAAAAGCACATTTCATGCGCGTTTTTTAATTTTGAAAATAGCATTAAACCTATACACCGCGCCAGTCTACCCGTGCATTACGTTCAGTGCGGTAAGTACGGCAAATATATTCACCTAGTGGCAGCTGATTCAAGTACTGCTGATAGTCACGATATTCTTCAGACAAGCTTTCAAAATTCTCTTTTTCCCACGGTGTACCTGGAATCGCCAAAAGCGGTGCCAACATGGAACAAACCGCAATATCTGCCAGACCTAAACGATTTCCGACAAAATAATGCCCACCTTGACTGACCAGCATCTGGTTCAGTCGCTGTACAGCTACCTCAATATGCTGTTTGGATTCTGCTACGGTTTCTTCATTCAAGGCATACCCCTTGGCAACCATTGCTTTCAATAAAGGTTTGGAAAATTTTTCAAACTGGCGCAGATAGCCCTGCTCCCCAATTAAGATATCCAGAGACTCATGATCAGAAGTCAGCGCTTGAGAGAGCATCCAGCGGCGGACATGGCGACCCAACTCCAGTGTAATTTCATTAATTTCTAAAGCTTTATTTCGAAAATGTCCTTCTGTATACAATAAACGGTGCTCTGGATAAGTATCATCCAGATATAAAGCAATCTGGGTGGAATCTGCGACCCAGCGGTCCTGATCGCGCAAAATAGGCAGACGATTCTGACCGGTTTTCAAGCGGGCAAAAGCGCGATGTACTCCGGGAATCAGATTGTGAGCAACATAATTCAGCTCTTTATGGTCCAGCATCCAACGTGCTTTTTCGCAAAAGTGAGATAACGGAAACTGGTATAAAGTTCGCATGTATACTCCATGTTTATGATTATTGGATTAGGGCATATGTAAGCCACTGTTTTATTCAGATACTTTAGTCACTCAATTTTAGAAAAACAATGTGATTTTTATTCAAAAGTAAAATACTGGGTGATTATATCTCCATATTTAACGGACTCATGACAAATTCTGCTAAGCCTGACAGCCCATATCAGGCAGCCAGAAGTATTTGATTGCAATAAACCGCAAGCGCATGACCTGACTTTAGCCGTGCTTTCATGTAAAATCGGGGGCAATTTTTATATAACGCTTTTGTGAGTTATTTCATGGGTTTTAATTGCGGTATTGTCGGCTTGCCGAACGTTGGTAAATCTACACTTTTCAATGCCTTAACCAAAGCTGCTATTGCTGCAGAAAACTTCCCTTTCTGTACGATCGAACCAAACACCGGGATTGTGCCTGTTCCTGATCCACGTTTAGACAAATTGGCAGAAATTGTTAAACCGCAACGTATTATTCCAACTACTATGGAATTTGTAGATATCGCAGGTCTGGTCGCAGGCGCATCTAAAGGCGAAGGCTTAGGCAACCAGTTCCTGGCAAACATTCGCGAAACTGATGCGATTGCTCATGTTGTGCGCTGTTTTGAAGATGAAAACGTCATTCATGTGAATGGTCGTATTGATCCACTAGATGACATCGCAACGATCAATACCGAACTTGCGCTTGCAGACCTAGACACTGTTGAGAAAGCTGTAACCCGTTTAACCAAATCTGCCAAGGGTGGTGACAAAGAAGCGATTGCCACTAAAGCAGTGCTGGAAAAGATCCTGCCTTTACTGAATGAAGGTAAACCGGCACGCGCAGCGAATTTGGATGATGACGAACGCAAGCTGGTACGTGGTTTTGGTTTAATGACGCTTAAACCAACCATGTATATTGCCAATGTTGCTGAAGACGGTTTTGAAAACAACCCGCATTTAGATGCAGTAAGAAAATTAGCTGCTGAAGAAAATGCGATTGTAGTTCCACTTTGCAACCAGATTGAAGCTGAAATTTCATTGCTTGAAGATGAAGACCGTGCTGAATTCCTGGAAGCGATGGGTATGGAAGAGCCGGGTTTAAACGTGGTCATTCGTGCAGGTTATTCACTGCTTGGCCTACAAACTTATTTCACCGCTGGCGTGCAAGAAGTTCGCGCCTGGACCGTGAAAGTTGGCGCAACTGCACCACAGGCAGCTGGTGTGATTCATACCGACTTTGAAAAAGGCTTTATCCGTGCAGAATGTATCGCTTATGATGATTTCGTGCAGTACAACGGCGAAGCTGGAGCGAAAGAAGCCGGTAAATGGCGTCTAGAAGGTAAAACTTACATCGTTCAGGATGGTGACGTTTTACACTTCCGTTTTAACGTTTAAGTATTTACTGTTTAAAAAAGCCCTTTCTTGGGGCTTTTTTATTGCTTTTAAAAGAGGGGACATACATATAACCACCTTGCTGTCAGCGCACAATATCAACACGCATTAACAATAATAATTATTCGCATATATAAAGGTTTAATTAAAGCGTATCTTAAATCTTATGAAAATTAACCCAGCTTTATTTTACGCAAAGAAACCTGACGATGAGCTATCTCCCGCCTGCATTGCCTTATGATGCCTATAAATGTGCTAGAACTTCATATCAATAGCAAGACCATGGCAATTTATTATTTATTATAAGTAAGCCTCATCAAACTTCTATCAATAATATCCATGCAGGTACAGCAGGCACAAAATGAGAAGCAGTAAATTATCGTTATCTGAAAGCGTTGAACATACTTTAAATCTTTGAGGAGATCGGCCATGTTTACACGCACGCTGATACAATACATGATTGGCAGCACACTCCTGATCTGTGATGTATTCGGCTTTTATTAGAACAAGTGTGGATGCCCTATTTTTAGAGTTTATTTTGCTAAAAAGCCAGGCTGAATGACTGGCTTTTTTGGGCAAATTTGAACAAATAGGGATTTATTGCATATTGGCAATCGCTGTACCCTTCTGTTTAGGATCAGTATTTCCCAGTGCAGGATTGGCAATCGCATTCTGGCATTGCAATTTATCCCGTTCATAATCTGCCTGCTTTTGTGACAGGCCATTACCATTTTCGATGATAGTGCGCGCCCAGATATCCAGACTGGTCAAGGCTTTACGGCACAGGGCATATTTCCCTTCAGTCACCGAATCTGTCATTTTGACATTAATGCGCCACTCTGTACTCAGTTTACGTACCGGTTGACGTACCTGACTTTCCAGCTGATCCACTTCTTTATGATAAACCAGTGGGTCCACTTCATTGATCAGCTGCCAGGCAGCCTTGGCATAAGTCGTCGCATCATTGCTCAGTTTAGGTGCCGGTTTAATTTCTGGCTTTTCAGTCGATTGACTGTCATTCCCACACGCTTGTAATAACATTGCCGTGCCTATTAAAGCAGCAGTCAGCATTGTGCGTGTCTTGAACATCCACATATCAGGCTCGCCAATTTAAACATTTCGGCCTATGCTATTAAATTCACGTAGAATACACAATCTCCATTTGACCCATCGTTCCACTCTTCTTCAAGGTGTGTCGTGTCTGAACCGAATCAACTCACTACCCAACCTGCTGGCTTCTGGCAAGGTGCAAAAGACAGCCAAGCAATTATCTTCACTTATTTACCAGTGTCGTTTGCGTTTGGTGTTTCAGCCACCCAGTTTGGCTTTACCGCCTGGGAAGCCTTGTTCCTGTCCTGCTCGATGTATGCAGGTGCCAGCCAGTTTTTGGTGGTCGCTCTCTTAGGCAGTGGAACATCTATCTGGATGACGGCATTAACGGTGATAGCTTTAGATATTCGCCATCTGCTTTATGGGCCGGCGCTGCAAAACCTGATTCAAGACCGGCTCAATTTAAAGAAAACAGCAATCTGGTCTTGGGGTCTGACCGATGAAGTCTTTGCCTCTGGCATGATCAAGCTCTCGCAACGGCGTCAAAAGTGGTCGGAATCATGGATGCTGGGTTTAAGCCTGTTTAGCTGGATGTCCTGGGCTCTCGGATCTTTCCTCGGTGGCTTATTTGCCGATCAGGTCAGCAACTTGCCACAGTTCTTGCAGGCTGCACTAGACTTCCTGTTACCTGCACTATTCCTGAGTTTCTTGTTGGCAGCCTTTGAAAAGAAACATACTTTTGTAGTAGCCGTCACAATTCTGGTGTCTGCGATTGCCTGTTACTTTATCGACTTGTCTGCCGCGATTTTTATCGGGATTAGTTCGGGTATTTTTGCCGGCCTGTTCAAGCACTATATTCTAAAACAGCCAGATCCTGAACACGCAGGAGATCAAGCATGAATCTAGAGATTATTCTGGTGGGAATTATCGTCGGCATTGCCAATTTCGCTTCCCGTTTCGGACCTTTTTTTGTGATTCAGAAATTTCAGCAAGGTTCGCAAAAACGTGGAGCATTGTGGCTAAAAATTGCTTTGGGCTCAATTGGTATTGCTGCGATCAGCTCCATGCTGGTGGTTGCTACCCTGCCACCTTTATTAGAAACACCGAATAAAAGTTTTGCGATGCTGGTCGGCTTTATTGTGCTCACGGTTTTGTACTTCAAGTTTAAACGGATCGTGATGGCGACCCTAACCGCAGCGCTGACCTATGGTCTGGTTTATACTTATGTCCCCATGCCTTTTTAGGCCTTAAACAATTGATCAATCAAGACAAAGGCTTATGCAAACTCATAGCATAGGTCTTTTTTTATATAACAATAAAAACAAGGAAGGATGCGCATGTTTGAAGTCAAACAGGTGATTGAAGGCAAAATCTTTATTCATCATCAGCGCGATGAAATGTTAACCGTGTTTCATCGATATGAATTACCGAGACAGTATTTTGAATGTTTTATCAATGCTCAAAATTTTACCGGACATTTTGTTAACGTGCACTGCCAACCTGCTGATGAAGTCCGTGTTGTTTACATACAGAAAAATGGCCAGAATAAAATCATAGCCATGTGGAATCACACTCAGCAAGTTTTACATTTGTATCCCAGCACCATCATTTTTAGTCGATGGAGCTGGATGCATCGGGTCATTCCTAATTTAATCAAAACTATAGCTATTTCCCTGATTTTGCTGACGGGCTTTTTCTTTCTGGTTAGCGCAAGTTTTGAACGTGCCGTGCAGGATGCAACTCTCTTTAGCTTTGGAGGTTTATTGTTAGCATCGATTTTGGTCGGATTACCAATGTTGATATTTTACCGTCATCGGCAAGCACAAACCCAGGAACTGCTACACCTATTCCCTCTAAGCTCAGCGCATCTTCTGGACATGGAAAAATTAAATCCACCAAGCCGGATTTATCCTTTAGCAAAACCAGTTGAGTCACTCACCAATACCTCAATTTCAAGCCCGGATAATATTAGAAAACTTTATAAATAAAATTGTTAGGCAATATCACAATTTTATATGAATCTTGGCTTAACTGCCGGCTCAGTTCTGCTATGCTAAAAGTCCATAAAATCAAGCATGGATGACACACATGAGCGTGACTATTGGTACTCCACTTCAATCTTCTGCCTACAAAGTTCTATTATTGGGTTCTGGTGAACTGGGCAAGGAAGTGGTGATTTCCCTGCAACGTCTTGGAGTCGAAGTTCATGCTGCTGACCGTTATGATCATGCCCCTGCCATGCAGGTTGCGCATTATTCCTATACCTTGAATATGGCAGATGCTGTAGAACTCAAACAACTGATCAATCAAATCCAGCCACATTTAATCGTGCCTGAAATTGAAGCGATTGCAACCGAAGTTCTGCTTGAGATTGAAGCCGAGAACATTGCTACGGTCATTCCTTCTGCTAAAGCCGTCAATCTGACCATGAACCGTGAAGGTATTCGTCGTCTGGCTGCGGAAGAACTCGGTCTGCCCACTTCAGATTACCGTTTTGCCGACAGTTTAGAGTCTTTCCGTGCAGCCTGCGACGATGTCGGCTATCCAAACTTTGTTAAACCAGTCATGTCATCTTCAGGCAAAGGCCAGTCTCGTGTCACCTGCTTTGATGAAGTCGATGCGGCTTGGGAATATGCACAAACTGGAGGTCGGGTCAATCAGGGTACCGTCATTGTAGAATCACAGATTGACTTTGATTTTGAAATTACCTTATTGACTGTTCGTGCCAAAAACCCAGAAACCGGCGAAATCGAAACGTCTTACTGCGACCCAATCGGACATCGTCAGGACTCGGGCGACTATGTGGAAAGCTGGCAACCTCAGCCGATGAATCCGGCCGCGCTGGAAGAGTCCAAGCGCATTGCCAATAAGGTTACTGCAGCACTCGGTGGTTGCGGAATCTTTGGTGTGGAACTCTTTGTAAAAGGTGACAAGGTATGGTTTAGTGAGGTTTCCCCTCGTCCGCACGATACCGGACTGGTGACTTTAGCTTCACAATTCCAAAGTGAATTTGAGCTGCATGCACGTGCTATCTTAGGCTTGCCGGTGAATACTGCACGACATAGTACAGCTGCCAGCGCGGTGATTTATGCCGGAGTCGATGGACGCAATCTTTCCTTTTCTGGCCTGGATCTTGCTTTAGCAGACGGCAACACTGATTTGCGCCTGTTTGGCAAACCGGAAGGCTTTAAACGTCGCCGCATGGGTGTCGCCACTGCACGTGCAGAAACTATCGAACAGGCACGTGAACTGGCACTACAGGCAGCAAGCCAGGTTAGTGTCAACCAGAACTAAACTGAAATACCAACGGACGACTGTACATGATCAACACCCATCCACTGCTGAATTACGCTAAAAGCAACCATGACATTAAAGCCATCAATCAATGGCGCAGTGATGTCGAAAATCAGCTTCAGGAAAGTTTTGAAAATGGCCAGTCGATTCGGGATATTATTCTGGCGCGCTCCAATCTGATCGATGAAGCCCTGCAGTTTCTCTGGCAGCATGCTGAACTGGATCAAACCGATTTGGCCCTGTTTGCTGTTGGGGGCTATGGTCGCCGTGAAATGCTGCCTTATTCTGATGTCGATATCATGATCTTGTCAGAAGATGACATTAGCCCAGAACAGGAACAGCTGATTTCTATATTTATTTCATCGCTATGGGATGTTGGGAATTTCAAACCGGGTATCAGTGTCCGTACCATCAATGAATGTGTCAATCAGGCCAGTAGTGACTTGAGTGTAGCCACTACCCTCATCGAAGCACGCCTGATAACTGGCAATGAAAATCTTTGCAAATGGCCACGTCGCATCGTGTCACGTACATGGACCGACAAAACCTTTTTTGATGCCAAGATGGATGAGCAGCACAAGCGTTATGCCCAGCACAACAATACTGAAAGCAATCTGGAACCGGATATTAAAAATGCACCAGGCGGTATCCGTGACATTAACCAGATTGGCTGGATTGCCAAACGGCATTTCCGCGTCAACCGGATTTATGATCTGGTACATCTCGGTTTTATTTCAGAATTTGAACTCGGTGTGCTTGAGGAAGCAGAAAGTTTCCTCTGGGAAATCCGCCATCATCTGCACCGCTTGACCAAGCGCGATGAAAACCGCTTATTATTTGATTATCAACGTGATATTGCAGCCAAGTTCGGCTATGTGCGTGAAGAAGACCATCACCCAAATTATCCTATCGAACAGTTCATGAAGCGTTATTATCGCACTGCACAGCAGGTATCGACGCTGAACGAAATGTTGCTGGCTTATTTCAACGAATCGGTGATTACCCCGCGTTTGCCGCAATATGAACGCCAGATTGAAGAAATTAATGAAAATTTCAAACTGGTCGATGGCAAACTGGCTGTCCAGCATCACAAGATTTTCTCAGAAAATCCAAGCGCAATTCTGGAAATTTTCTATCTGTTGGCCAATCGTCCCGAGATCGAAGGCATACGTGCGCGTACCTTACGCCTGCTAACGTTGGCTGGAAAACGTATTGATCAGGATTTTCGTGATAATCCAGTGCATCAAGCGCTGTTCATGGCAATTATCCGCTCACCGCATCGGCTGTACGACACCATGGTCGCCATGAAGCGTTACGGTGTGCTCGGAAATTATATTCCGGCCTTTGGTCAGATTATGGGGCTGATGCAATATGATCTGTTCCACATCTATACGGTCGATGCGCATACTTTATTGTTGCTACGTAATTTAAACCGCTTTAAAGAACCTGAATTTGCCAAAGAATTCACGGTGGTCAGTTCAGTATTCCAGCGTCTGACCCGTCGTGACATCGTCTATCTGGCAGCAATTTTTCATGATATTGCCAAAGGTCGCGGTGGTGATCACAGTGAACTCGGCGCCAGCGATGCGATCAAGTTCTGCCGTAGTCACGGCTTTACCGAACGCGAAAGTAACCTGGTGGCCTGGCTGATCCAGAATCATCTGGTAATGTCTGTCACCGCCCAGAAAAAAGATATTTCCGATCCGGATGTGGTCAAGGAGTTCGCCGAAAAAATGGGCGACATGGAGCATCTGGATTATTTATACACCCTGACGGTAGCCGATATTAATGCCACCAATCCGAAGCTGTGGAATACCTGGCGCGCCTCGTTAATGCGTCAACTATATACTCAAGCACGTGACGTAATCCGTTCTGGTCTGGGCCGTCCGGTTGATTATCAAATGCTGATTGAAGATACCAAATTTGCAGCCAGTGAACTTCTGGTTCAGGACTTCTCACTGGATGAGGTCGAAAAAGTCTGGCAGGAACTTGGTGATGACTATTTCCTCAAAGAAACATCAGATGAAATTGCTTGGCATACCCGTGCCATTTTACAGCACGGTGATAATCCTGCCCCACTGGTGCTGATGCGAGCACATCGTAATTACGCCCAGGATGCGGTACAGATCTTTATTTATACGCAGGATCAACCCAACCTGTTTGCCACCACGGTGGCTATTCTGGATCGTATGAACCTGGATGTACAAGACGCGCGGATTATTACTGCCACCAAAGCCTTCAGTCTGGACACCTATGTGGTACTCGACCGTTTTGGTACCTTATTGACCGATCCGGAACGCGAAGCCACAGTCATTGAAGCGCTAAAAGATGCCTTAAGTCATTCAGATGAATATCCGGGCTTGATGCAGCGCCGGATCCCACGTCAATTACGTCATTTCGATATTGAAAATACAGTCGATATCAGTATCAATCCTGCCTTGAATCAAAATATGGTTGAAATTGCCACCCTCGATCACCCTGGTTTACTTGCCAAAATCGGTGGTTTATTTATGATGCAAGGCCTGGATATCCACTCTGCCAAAATTGCCACACTTGGCGAACGTGCCGAAGATATATTCTTTGTCACCAAAAAGAATGGTATACCAATGACCCCAACGGAGTCTCAGGAATTTGCAGCTGCGCTCAAAGCTGCCCTGGATGAGGCTTCACATCAGGTCAGCGGCCAACACTAACATTTTGCTCGGTAACACATTCATGAACTCTAGCTTGTCTCTACTGCATCCTTATCCGTTTGAAAAGTTAAATCAGCTTTTTGCGGATATCCAGCCTGCTAATATGCCATTAATTCCGCTGTCGATTGGGGAACCAAAGCATCCTGCACCGGAGTTTGTGAAACAAGCCATTATTGATAATTTTAAGCATTTGTCGACGTATCCAAACAGCAAAGGCTTGCCGGAGCTACGTGAAAGTATTGCCCAATGGCTGACGCGCCGTTTTCAGCTAAATAGCATCAGTGCAGACAGCAATATCCTGCCTGTTTCCGGTACGCGTGAAGCGATTTTCTCGTTTGTACAGGCTTTGGTGAATCGTGAAGAGGCACCTTATGTGGTCATGCCGAATCCGTTTTACCAGATTTATGAAGGTGCAACACTGCTCGCAGGTGCCAAACCTTATTTCATCAACTGTACTGAGGAGAACAATTACCTTGGTGATTTTGATGCGGTTCCGGCAGAAGTCTGGGAAAAGACCGCGCTATTATTTGTCTGTACCCCGGGCAATCCAACCGGTGCAGTGCTATCGAAAGAACAGTTTAAAAAACTGATTGCCCTGTCGGATCAATACAACTTTGTGATTGCTTCAGACGAATGCTATTCGGAACTGTGGTTTGATCAGGCACCTGTAGGTTTACTGGAAGTTTGTGCTGAAATCGGCCGGGATGACTATAAAAACTGTGTGGTGTTCCATTCACTGTCTAAACGTTCTAACCTCCCGGGCATGCGTTCAGGTTTTGTTGCTGGTGATGCCAGCCTGTTAAAACCTTATTTGCAATATCGTACTTATCACGGTGCGGCGATGCCGGTTCAACATCAACTGGCGTCAATTGCTGCCTGGGATGATGAAGCGCATGTGGAAGAAAACCGGGTGCAATACCGTGCCAAGTTTGATTTATTTCAGCAGGAACTCGGACATTTATTGCCATTGAAAAAGCCGGATGCGGGCTTCTACTACTGGTTAAAAGTTGACAACGATGAAGCCTTTGCCAAACGCCTGATGGAAGAAGCACATATTAAAGTTCTTCCGGGTCGCTATTTATCTCGCGATACCGAACAGGGTAATCCAGGTGAGCATCATGTCCGTCTGGCACTCGTAGCCGATCTGGCACAATGTGAAGAGGTTATTCAACGCCTGAAAGCCATTCTCTAAGTTTTGACCAAAACTAAAAAACCCACTAGTTTAAAGTGGGTTTTTTAATTGAAATCAGATGAGTTCTATTTTTATCTCATAATGAGAAGATGACGCTAATCATTACAATACTTTGGCAATTTCATCTTCAAGATCTTCAGGCTTGGTGGTCGGAGCAAAACGGTTCAATACCTTGCCATCACGTCCGATCAGGAACTTGGTAAAATTCCATTTAATCCCATTGCCTAAAATACCTTTGGAATTATTGGTCAAATAGCGAAAAATAGCATGTGCCTCAGGGCCTTTGACGTCCACCTTGGAAAACATCGGGAAAGATACGCCGTAATTTTTCTGGCAAAATTCACCAATCTGTTCATTAGAACCTGGATCTTGACCACCAAACTGGTTACATGGAAAGCCTAAAATTTCCAGACCTTGATCTTTATATTTTTCGTAGAGTTTTTCCAATCCTGAAAACTGGGGGGTAAAACCACACTTACTCGCTGTATTGACAATCAAAAGTACCTTGCCTTCATAATCCGCAAGCGCCTTGCTTTTGCCATTTAACAATTCAGCTTCAAACTGATAAATGTTAGTCATGGATAGGTTTCCTCATCATTTTTTTCTTGTGTTTCTAGATCTAGAGAAGCCGAGTTGACACAATAACGTAAGCCTGTCGGTTCCGGACCATCCGGAAAAACATGCCCTAAATGTGCGTCACAATGATGACAAACAATTTCGGTTCTGACCATTCCATGTGAAGTATCAGGTAATTCTTCTACTACTGAATTGCTGATAGGACGGTAGAAGCTTGGCCAGCCACAGCCGCTGTCATACTTGGTCTCTGATGAGAACAGCGGGGTGCCACAGCAACGGCAAACATAGGTTCCATCTTGCTTAGTATTCCAGTATTTTCCAGTAAATGCCGGCTCTGTGCCTTTCTCGCGGGTAATGCGAAATTCCTCAGGTGATAACTCTCTTTGCCACTCACGGTCTGTTTTATTGAGTTTTCCCATGCTTACGCACCTTTTTATCTTGCTATTTAAAATAGGATAATCCTATATTTACGTGATTCATTTTAAAAATTCTAGTCTTTATTCAATATTTTACAAAAGATAATAATGCCCATAAAAGCAAAAAGTGAGCAAATGCAAAATATATAAGTAAGCAATTTATGTATTAAATGATTCTATGTGAGCAAATTTAGTGATATCCTTAGTTTTAAATTTGCTCAGGATTAAAAAATGTCGCAAAAAAAGAGCGTAATTTTTAAAAATCTGCTGCCTGTGATCAAACAGTATCAACAGCTTGGATTTACGCATGAGAAAATTGTTGCACTACTCCGCGATGATCACCATCTCGATCTAGTCACAACTGAGACATTTAAAAGTTATTTATATCGTTATGCAAAAGTGACCTCCATTCCATCCGAGAACATCAAAATGCCGAACACTATCCAATCCCCTCGCGAAATCAAGAAATCATCCAAGCTTGATCATGTTTGCTACGACATTCGCGGACCTGTGTTACGAGCGGCCATAGAGATGGAAGAAGCAGGCCATAAAATCATTAAATTAAATATTGGTAACCCTGCCCCATTCGGCTTTGAAGCGCCGCAAGAAATTATCAATGATGTAGCTTTAAACCTGCCAAATGCGATTGGCTATACCGATTCCAAAGGGATTTTCCCGGCGCGTAAGGCCATCTGCCAGTATTACCAGCAAAAAGGTATTCTGGATATGCACGTCAATGACGTCTATGTCGGTAATGGGGTATCGGAACTGATCGTAATGGCCATGCAAGGCCTTCTGGATGATGGCGATGAAATGCTGATTCCGATGCCAGATTATCCGCTCTGGACGGCAGCAGTGAATCTGTCTGGCGGTACAGCGATTCACTATAAATGTGATGAAGAAAATCACTGGTATCCAGATATTGCCGACATGGAAAGCAAAATCACGCCGAATACCCGCGGCATTGTGATTATTAACCCGAATAACCCGACTGGCTCGGTTTACCCACGTCATGTCTTGCAACAAATCGTCGACTTGGCCAAGAAATATGACCTGATTTTATTTGCTGACGAAATCTATGACAAAATTGTCTACGATGGGATCGAGCATGTTGCTGTAGCTGCCTTGGCAGGTAATCAACTTTGCGTATCATTTAACGGCTTGTCTAAAGCGTATCGTATTGCCGGTTACCGTTCGGGCTGGATGGCAATCACTGGTGACAAGTCTCGTGCAGCAGATTATATCGAAGGTCTGGATATGCTGGCGTCGATGCGCCTGTGCGCCAATCATCAGGCACAATATGCGATTCAGACTGCGCTGGGCGGTTATCAGTCAATTAACGACCTGATTCGTCCGGGTGGGCGTTTATATGAACAGCGTAATATTGCCTGGGAAATGCTGAACGAGATCCCTGGAGTATCTTGTGTCAAGCCTGAAGGTGCCATGTACTGCTTCCCGAAACTGGATCCGAATGTGTATCCAATTCAGGACGATGAAAAACTGATGCTGGATTTGTTACGTGCAGAGAAAGTACTTCTGGTTCAAGGTACAGGCTTTAACTGGCCGACACCGGATCATTTCCGTGTAGTATTCCTGCCGGCTGAAAATGAACTGCGTGAAGCTATTACGCGTGTTGGCCGTTTCCTGGCCAAGATGCGTTAATTCCGGCACCAGACGATATAAAAAAAACCGCATTTTTAAATGCGGTTTTTTACTTTTCTGAAAAATTCAGGTTTTAACTTATACATTATAAAAAGCCTGGCGGTTTTCTTGCACAAATTTCTGTACTCCAGGGTTTCTTAACGGGCAATTCCTCCTCAACCATAAAAATTCATGTTATTTTTTGACCAAATATAAAATTCTATGAGTACACGGATGTCCTCAAATACAATAAAACTCAGCCTGCTCCTCTGTCTTAGCATGTGCTTAGGTATTGGTATTCTTCGTTTTTCTTATACCGCCCTGTTACCTGGTACACGCGAAGCCTTTGGCTGGAGTACAGATTTTGCCAGTCTCTTGGGCAGTGCCAATTTGCTGGGCTATTTGATCGGCGCATTTACCGCCATGCGCCTGCCTCAAGACCGGAGTATGAGCACTTATATTCAAATTTCAGCCTTTGCCGGCATGTTCAGCCTGATGTGCTGTGCATTTTCTGGTTTTTCTGAAGCATGGTATATCGCTTGGCGGATTATTTCCGGGATCAGCGGTGGATTAATGATGATCTTATCGCCGAGTGTGGTCGCGCAGTGCTGTGAACTTCAAGACCGTCTTAAAATCAACTTTATTGGTTTTAGCGGAATTGGAGTAGGTGTTTTAGTTGCAACCCTGTTTCTGCCCTATCTGGATCAAATTTCCGTCCAGACTGCATGGCTGATCTTGTGGGGCTTTGCCCTACTTATGTCTACTGTTTTAAGCTTACTACTACAGCAGTTTAAACCCTATCTTTCTCTACAGGCACCTGCTGTTACCGCTCATCTCCCTCTGAATAGTATTTTTTATAGTTTATTGACGGTATACGCCTGTAGTGCATTCGCCTATATACCGCATTCACTCTTCTGGATTGATTATTTAAGCCAGCAGTTGGGATTGAGCTTGTTCTGGATTAATTTCAACTGGATTCTGTATGGACTAGGCAGTGCCTTAGGTGCCTTGAGTGCTTATGCACTGGCCAGAAAATGGGGTAATTTTGCTGCACTGAAAATTCTTTATAGCCTTTATATTATGGCCATTTTTATTGCGACTCTAGATGCCTATCCCTTACTCACTTTTAGCTCTTCCTTTTTTACCGGGATGCTAAATCCCGCTGTGGTCTTCCTGACCTCTTATACCATTTTGCAACTGTATGGATTGGCTTATAAAAAACTCTGGAGTATTGCCACCTTATGTTTTGCCACTGTTCAGCTGATCGGTGGCCTCAGTTTCAGTACCCTACAGTATCTGGGATTAAGCTACCATCAGCAGTTTATATTGGCTGCATTTGTCCTTTTATTGGGAACCCTGCAACTATTCTGGCATACAGGTTTCACCGGACTCAAAACCAACAAACACTTTCAGCCAGATTCTACTCAAAAAGAAGGTACCAAATAAGGATACGGGTTCGTGGGCCCTTGCCCACCTAAATAAATCCCATAATGTAAATGCGGCGGGGTATTTTTGGCATTACCCGTATTGCCCACATAAGCAATAACTTCACCTGCCTCAACCCAGTCACCTTCCTGAATATGTTCTGCATAATCGTCCAGATGCGCATAATAATGTTGGCTCATATTTGGACCGGTCACCCAGATGATTTTTCCACCCAGATTATTGGTCCCAATCTTCCGTACAATACCTTGAGTCGCACTAAATACAGGTGTACCACGTTTGGCAAAAATATCTGTACCTTCATGTTTACGACCGGCACTACGTGCTGCCCCCCAGGTATCATTGATTTGGCCGACTGTAACCCCTTCCACCGGAATCTGTAGCGGCGCTTCTAACTCGGTTCTTTGTAATTGCCAATATAGATATGGGCTTTTCCATCCCGCTGCCTGACCTGACGGCGGTGGCTGACAGGCCGTCAGTAAAAACCCCATAGACAACAGTAAGCTTATAATCCAAAGAAATTTCACCAATATTCGCATCTAATTAAATAAATGACTTTTATCTTAATCACAACCGCCTAATTTAAAATCATAATCCTGTTATTTTTAGTGATGATTTTATATAAGCTTTTAAATAACAAAACCCTCACATGAGGGTTTTGTTATTTAAGTTAAAAAAGAGATTACCTGCGTTTTTTTGCGCGAGATGGTTTCGATGGTTGTTGCTGTTGTTGTTGCTCTTCGTTCTGAGCATTGTTCTGCTTGTCTTTTTGCTGGACCTGCTTATGCTTCGCTCTAGTTTTCGCCATTATATACTCCTTTAGAGAACCTTCTCTAATCACTGGAAGTTCCATTCATTACTGTACCTTGTATACAAAATAAGCCAATCGCTGAGCTGTATCCAAATACGTTAATGTAATACAAATTTCCCTAAGTCATTCAGCTATGAGCGAATCATTTTGGGCCTTATTACACTTCTTACATAAATTTGCAGCCTGATACCCATTTTAACTTTGAGCTGAAATCACTTAAACTTTTAGTGAAAAGGCGCCTATAAAAAAACCCGCAGTTAATGCAGGTTTTGATTCATAAATTGCAGTTTTAAGCATCCATGTTGTCAATGATGGCCTGACCAAACTCAGAACAACGAAGTAAAGTCGCACCTGGCATCAGGCGCTCGAAATCATAAGTCACCGTTTTTGCCGCAATTGCCCCTGAAATCCCCTTAATGATCAGGTCAGCAGCTTCTGTCCAGCCCATATCACGCAGCATCATTTCTGCAGACAGAATAATCGAGCCCGGATTCACCTTATCTTGTCCGGCATATTTAGGCGCTGTCCCGTGGGTCGCTTCATAGACCGCAATCGAACCGCCAATATTGGCACCCGGTGCAATCCCGATTCCCCCGACCTCCGCAGCAAGCGCATCAGAAATATAGTCACCATTTAAGTTCAGTGTGGCAATCACGGAATAATCTGCCGGACGCATCAAAATTTGCTGCAAGAAAGCATCGGCAATGACATCCTTAATAATAATGTCTTTACCTGTTCTCGGATTTTTGATTTTAACCCACGGCCCACCATCTAAAAGCTCTCCACCAAAACGTTCTAGCGCAACTTCATAGCCCCATTCTTTAAACGCCCCTTCAGTGTATTTCATGATATTGCCTTTGTGTACCAAGGTCACACTCGGCTTGTCATTCTCAATAGCAAACTGGATAGCTTTACGCACCAGACGCTGGCTACCCTCTTTAGAGACAGGCTTGATCCCGATCCCGCAATTGTCTTCAAAGCGAATGTTGGTTACACCCATTTCTTGTTTCAGAAACTTGATCACTTTTTTTGCTTCGGGAGAATCTGCTTTCCATTCAATTCCGGCATAAATATCTTCTGAATTCTCACGAAAAATGACCATGTCGGTCAGTTCCGGATGATGTACCGGTGACGGAACACCTTCAAACCAGCGTACCGGACGCACACAGACATATAAATCCAGTTCCTGGCGTAATGCCACGTTCAGGGAACGAATACCCCCACCGACTGGCGTAGTCAGTGGACCCTTAATAGATATTACATAATCTCGCAGCGCTTCCAGAGTTTCTTCAGGCATATAAATGCCATAAATTTTATTAGCTTTTTCACCGCAGTAGACTTCCATCCATTCGATGGAACGCTTCCCGGCGTATGCTTTTTGCACAGCAGCATCTACCACAGCCTGCATTGTTGGTGTAATATCAACACCAATTCCATCCCCTTCAATAAATGGGATAATTGGATTATTTGGTACGTTGAGTGAAAGGTCTGCATTTACGGTAATTTTGGTACCATCCACAGGTACTACGATTTTTTGATATCCCATTATTAGTATTCTCCCTAATGCCGCTGACAAATCTTAAATAATTGCCAATTAGGCAATACTTTCAGCTGTTCTTAACGCATAATATTCTAATCCAGATTTGTTGTTTTTGAGATTTATACGGGAAATAACAAAGTTTCCCTTTTAAATAAACCTCTACATTTTTTAAATTAATGTAATTATAGAAGTTATTTCCTATGAAAATCGTCATTCTAAACAAACCTTATGACGTCCTCTCCCAATTCCGTCCGGATGAAAAGCATCCTACCATGGCCGATTTCGTCAACGACAAAGATCTGCGCCTTGCTGGCCGTTTGGACATGGACTCAGAAGGTCTGGTTTTTCTCACCGATCACGGTGGTCTCAACCAATATATCACCAATCCTGCCAATAAAAAGTTTAAAACTTATATGGTGCAGGTTGAAGGTGATATCACTGACGAGGCCCTTGAACAGCTTCGTAAAGGTGTTGAACTGAAAGATGGCATGACGCTTTCTGCACGTGCTGAAAAAGTGTCTGAACCGGAATGGTTGTGGGAGCGTAATCCTCCTGTTCGTTTCCGTGCCTCTGTTCCGACGTCTTGGGTGGAGATTTCCATCTGTGAAGGTCGTAACCGTCAGGTTCGTCGCATGACTTCTGCTGTCGGCTTCCCGACCTTACGTTTGATCCGTACCAAAATTGGTGAGATTGATTTGGTTCGTATGGGATTGCAGCCGGGTGAGACCAGAGAAATTGAGCCATTACTTTACCCTGACTTCCAGAATATCCCTGCTGAAGAACCATATCGTTCACGTTCTTATGTGAAGAAGCCGGGGGGTACGGGTGGCAAACCAATCGTTCGCAAGAACAAAGATGGTTCCGTGAAAAAGTCTGGCACCAAACGCATCTGGCAAATGGACGAAAGCGAAAAGCCGAAACGTCGCACCAATGGTACTACTCGTCCAAATACCAAGGCACCACGTGGTCGTGGCCGGGGTCGTGGTTAAAGCCCAGCCTATTCATCAGGTAGTGACAGGCTAAACATCACGCCAGACGGCGTATTTTCTACAGTTGTTCCCCCCTGATGGAGCTGCATAATCGACTGCACAATGGCAAGGCCCAGACCACCCGTCTGGGCTTTTTCATGTCGGCTGTCATCTATCTGATAAAAACGGTCAAATAAATGCGGATGATGCTCATCTGCAACCCATACCTCTGGCGTCAGCACCGATATTTTGATGCGATGATTCAGTCGCTGTGCCGACACACTAATCTCACTCCCCGGCTGACCATAAGTAATGGCATTGCTGATCAGATTGGCAACTGCGCGCTGTAATAATGCGGTGCTGGCAGTCAGACTTAAATCTGCTGCAACATTAATTTTTAAACGCATCTGCTTTTCTTCAGCCAGAAAACTGAAGTACTCAAGTAATTCTTGCAGCATCTCATTCAGATTGAAATGCTGTTTTTCAACCGTAAATCCACCATGCTCTACCCGCGCGATAAACAGCATGCTTTCAATCATCTGGCTTAGGCGTTCATATTCTTCCAGGTTGGAATAGAGCAGATTTTCCAGTTCAGCAGGCTCGCGCGGCCGCGATAACAGAATCTGTGTCTGCCCGATTAAATTGTTTAATGGCGTGCGAAGTTCGTGCGAAATATCCTCAGAAAAACGTGCCAACTGCTGATATGCAGACTGAATATTACCGAGCATATCGTTCATGGCCTGACTCAGCTCTTGCACCTCAAGCGTATTACTCTGAACATCAATGTGCTGATTGGGCTGCTGAATATTGACCTGTGCTGTCGCCAGCATCAGCTGACGCATTGACTTGAGAATATAGCGTCCAGCCAACCAGGCCATAAAGGTCGAGAGCAATATACCAAGCAGACTATAGAGCACCAGTTTTGATAAATAGGTTGCCAGTGCCCTTTGTCCTTCTGCCAACTGTTTACCCGCTACTAGCTGGTAGCTGCGACCATCAAACTGCACCTGTTTAAAAGCCAGACGTGTTGAAGGATGTTCAGCCTGATTATTCTGAAACTGTAATTTGGAGGAATAATGCAATGTCGGAATATGAACCTGCAAAGGATTGATTTCGATCAGACGACTATTCTGATACTGCAGCAGCAGTAAATTATCTTCCTGTCCCAGCATATTTTCATATAATTTGGGATGCTGGACCAGAAGTTTGAAACTCTGAGCATCTTCAAGAAAAATCTCAATCCGGGAAATACGAGCGGCCAGCGCCTGATCCTGCTGGGTCTGAATCATCTGTTGCATATTTTGATAAGACAGCAACGCCACACTCAGAAACACCACGCAAGACACCAGTGCAAATGCAATACTTAAACGTGTTGCCAACGGCAATAACACTGGGTTTTTCATGGACATTCATCTAGCTTATAACCCATGCCACGTACAGTATGGATCAGTTTTGGCGTGTAATGATCATCAATTTTGCTACGCAGCCTGCGAATAGCCACATCGACTACATTAGTATCAGTATTAAAATTGATATTCCAGACCATGGACGCAATCTGGCTCCGGGTCATCACCTGTCCCTGATGCTCCATTAACAATTGCAACAGCGCAAATTCTTTCTGGCTCAAGTCGATCTTTTGTCCGTTACGGGAAACCTCATGCTTTAAGCGGTTCAATACCAGATCTGAAACCTGATAGGCCTCCTGCTCCAGACGCGGCACACGGCGCAACAGACTTTTGATTCGGGCCAGTAATTCAATATAGGAAAAAGGCTTGGTCAGATAATCATCGGCACCAAACTCCAGTCCTTTAACCCGATCTAGCACATGATCACGTGCAGTGAGCATTAATACCGGAATCTGGCTAAAAGTTCGCAGGGTGTGTAATACCTGCCAGCCGTCCAGGTCCGGCAGCATCACATCAAGCAGCACCAGATCAAAAGACTGTTGCTGCAAACACGATAATGCACGCACGCCATTTTCTGCGATGGCCGTACTATAACCTGACTCATTCAGTCCTTTTGCCAGATATTCAGCAATCTTGACTTCATCTTCTACAATTAAAATATGCATGTCAGTAGTTTAGCTGTTTTTAGCTAGTTCTAGATTACAAATTGGTAATCTGATTGTCATGCTGTACTGGTGGATTTTTTTCTAAGATAGCCCCAGTAGCCAATTGCATGAAAGATAACCATGAAAATTTCAATCGCCAACACAACCCTGCCCTTGCTCAGCAGCGTATTACTACTCAGCTCACTGGCGCATGCAGAATTTAAAACGGCACCAGTCATGTCGCTAGAAGTAGCAAAGCTCATGGCCAGCAACGTCATGCTTGCTTGCCAGAAACAGGCCAAGCCGGCGGCAGTCGTTATTCTGGATCAGGGTGGCAACCTGCTGGCCAGCCAGCGCCATGAATCTGTCGGCATTCACAACCTGATTGCAGCGGAACGGAAAGCTTTCACCGCGTATTCAACTAAAACCAGCACACTGGATTTTATGCGCAATGCCCAGAAAAATCCGGATGCACAGAATCTGAATAGCTTGCCTGAATTGCTATTACTGGGTGGTGGTGTCCCTGTCATTTACCAAAACCAGATTGTAGGCGCTGTAGGCGTCGCAGGTGCAGGCGGCTCAGTACAGGATCATCAATGTGCCAATAGCGGCATTCAAATCACCTTAAAGCAGCTTTGATGTCTTTTAATTAGTAATTTTTTTATTCCTTTGATTAAACATTATTCCGTCATTCCACCGAGGAACACAATATGAAAAAAATCTTAATCGCGACTCTTGCCACTACTGCAGCAACTCTTTCTTTTGCCCAGAACCCGCTGAGTGTGCACGTGCTGAATCTGGAAAATGGCTTGCCTTCTCCAAATGTAGAAGTGACGCTGGAAACACAGAAAAATGGCAAATGGGTACAGCTTTCACAAGCAAGGACTAATCCTCAGGGTCGTATCACAGCACTATACCCAGAGAATAAAACCTTTGATAAAGGAACCTACAAAGTGACTTTTAAAACTGGTGACTGGTTTAAAACCCAAAAGCAAAACAGCTTTTTCCCGGAAGTACCGGTGATTTTTGAAGTAGATGGCTCAGTCAATCACTATCATATCCCGCTGCTATTAAGCCCCTATGGTTATTCAACCTATCGCGGCAACTAAGCTCTCCCACTTAAGGCCCACCCTCTTTGGGCCTTCCTTTTTTTTCTTATTATTCTTTTATTAAAATGCCATTTACGATTCATATTTAATGATCTAAAAAATAAAATGTATTCAAAAAAGGAGCTTTGCATTGGATTAGCAAGTTAACCAGATGTTTAATCAGGACCAAGAGGTCTTTGCGATACATTGACTGCTATAAGCAAAACGCAAAACCAATAATGGTCGTACTAGCATTTTATGATATTCAAATGAGGAATCAGCATCATTAAATCACAGCTAAATTCAATGGAACTTCCTGACCGCTCATTAAATAAATATCATGTTGATATTTAGTCAATAAAAAAACCGATGCCTAAGCATCGGTTTTAAAGTTTGAAATTGAATTAAGCTTTAAGCCACTTTTCAGCTTTGGCCTGATCTTCAACTTTCAATTCAACTTCAGTCAGTTCAGAACCGCCTGCCTGAACTTCAAAAGTCATCAGCTCATCTCGACGGAACGCATATACTGTAAAACTACCATTCTGTTTTGCATAGCTTTCGAGAAGCTTGGTCGTGGCTTTTAGACCGTCAATCGCAATAATCATGTCATTGGCAGAAAGACCGGCCTGTACAGCCACAGCATCACGACGAGCAGATTGAACCAGTACACCTTCCGGCTTATCTGCCAGCTTTAAGCCGAATGGCAAAGACTTGTCATTTTTCAGGCTATAACCAATACCAAACTCAGGTAAGAGCTGATCCAGCGGCAGTTCATCTGTCGTATTGATCAAGTGATTAATCTGTTCTGACCAATCATCACCTGTCAGTTCTTTGCATAATTCAAAGATTGTCCGTTCGTGCACCTGAATACCATTTTGCGCATTTTCATACAAACGGCGCATTAAGGCATCCAGACTTGAACCACGTAAACGCAGTCCCAAGTCCAGACATAGCGCTACCAGACAACCTTTGTTGTAATAGCTGGTTCCGGCATTAGTGGAGTTTTCATCCTGACGGTAGAATTTCACCCAGGCATCAAAACTGGATTCAGACACTGACTGAATCGCACGTCCCGGATTTTGCAAATAACGGTCAATCTGTGCTTTTAACAAAGCAATATACGATTCCTGATTAATCACGCCGCTACGCAGCAAAATCAAATCATCGTAATAGGAAGTAAAGCCTTCAAATATCCACAGCAAAGACGTATAGCCTTCTCTGTTTAGATCATAGTTCACGAAGTTTTCAGGTCGAATAAACTTCACCAACCATGAATGGAAATATTCATGGCTACATAAGCCGAGGAAACGCTGATAATCTTTTGAAGGTTCTTCAGGTTCATTGGCTTTCGGCAAGTCATCGCGTGGTGTAATCAGGCTGGTCGAGTTCGGATGTTCCAGCCCCCCATAGCTGTTGCCGGTTGCCATCGTCATAAAAGTATAGTCCGCAAACGGTGCTGAACCAAACATGGAAATTTCTGTACGACAGATTTTTTCAATGTCCTGCTGCATACGCGTAGCATTCATGGCGTGTTTACCGGACACTACAAATTCATGTGGAATACCATTTGCTTCAAAACTGAAACGGGTTTGTTCTGCCAGCTCAAATGGCGCATCAATCAGTTCGGCATAGTTTTTAGCTTTCAGCGTGAAACGGCCTTTGACCAGACTTTTGGCCTGCATGCCGGTTGCCAATTGGAAATGCTTTAATTCATCTGGCAGGAAGATTTCCAGTTCAATTTCTTTATTTTCCTGACCTTCCAGCCCCAGACATGCACAAGCCGGGTTCACGTAGAGACGATTTTGATCCACGTATGCACCACGAACGGACAGGTCATAGGCATAGACATCATATTCCACCGTAATCAGCTCATGATCGGTGTTGAATAAACGCCATTTATTCTTTTCAAACTTCTGGATTTGTAGCTGGCGCCCATCTTCATCATAAGCCTTGACCGCTTCAATATGTTTGGAAAATTCCCGGATCAGATAGCTTCCTGGAATCCAGGTCGGCAATGACAAGACTTGCGTCGGATCAGCAAGAAAGCGAACAGTTACGTGAATAAGATGCTGACGATAATCGTCAAATTCGATTTGATAATGCAACATAATAGACGATATAAAATTAAAATAAATGAGATATAGCTTAGCTTAGCATTTTTTAAGCCAAGATGGTTTAGCTGTCTTATTTGTCTACATTTACGACTAGCTATCTGTATAAAAAAGGCATAGCATGCGTGAAAATTAAATCGTTCAACACCCAGCGGGTTATCAAGGAACACCATTGAAATACATCATCTCACTGATTGCGGTTTTCAGTTTATTTATTTCTGCATTTTCCCATGCTGCCCTACTCAATATTGTGCCTGAAAGCGTTGAAGCTGAAGCCTGGACCATTCTGGATTCACAATCTGGTCAAGTTATTGCCGAGCATAATGCTGATGTTCAGCGGGCTCCGGCCTCGCTAACTAAAATGATGGTGGCTTATATTGCCTTGAAGGAAATTGAGGCCGGAAAATTAAATAAAAATGAAGTTTTAACCGCGACTTCTGTGGTGAAAAATGTGATGTGGGATGAGTCACAGATGTACCTGAAAGAAGGTGATCAGATTTCAGTCGATCAGCTTCTGGCGGGCTTAATTATCATGTCTGCCAATGATGCTGCAGTCACGCTGGCTGAGAAAATTTCGGGTGGTATTCCGCAGTTTGTTGAACGCATGAATCAGGAAGCCAAAGCGCTGGGCATGCAGCATACCAATTTCCAAAATCCGGCAGGTATTACCATGCCTGAACATTATTCTACTGCCGCAGATTTGGCCAGACTATCTATGGCAGTCGTCAATCAAACTCCGGATTATCTGTATTATTCCAAACAGCCAAGCTTTACCTATAACCGACATTTTCATCGCGCAACCAACCGTGTGCTTCAAGTAGATCCTACCGTGGATGGTTTAAAAACCGGTTTTACCCGTGCAGCAGGCTACAATCTGGCGCTGACGGCCAATCGTGTCATGGCAGATATTGAAATGCCGAACCGACGTCTGATTGTGGTAGTACTGGGTACTAAAAGTGCGGCAAAACGTGCTGAAGTATCGCATAAGCTGATGAATCTGGCCTATACCTATACCCGTAATGAAGTAGCGATCAAAGATAAACAGCTACTGGCTGAGCTGCCTGTAATCAAATCAACCTTAAAAATGTTTAAGGTGCAGACCAAGCAACCGCAGATTATTACCACTTCTTTATATGATCAGGGATATAGTATCGACCTGAATCAATTCGACCAGACCAATCAACGTATTATGCTGAATACAGGTGATGGCATTTTAAGAAGTATCGAACCCTTACAAGAAACCCAGACCCATATCAGTGTGGAAGTAAAGGCATCTGAGCTCATTGCGCCCTTGGCGACTATCATGCCTCTGGCAACCATTCAGGTCTATCAAAATAACCAGTTAATCCGTACTATCCTGATTGAAGATCATGTCGAAATTGAAGAAGCTAACCTGTTTCAGAAATTCTTTAGCTGGCTGCAAGGTTTATTTACTTTCTTTTCAGACTCTACACCAAGCGTAAAGCTTTATCCTCTAAATAAATAATAGCGCTAGCTGTCAAGTTAACTGTTCTTTAAGCCAGAAGATTTTTTCGCTGATCTTCTGGCAGATTTTCCTTTCTCCCTGCCTCACACCCTCAAGACAGGGAAACTTACCTGCCCTCACAGAATTGCTACGTTTTGTAATGTGTATAACAATTTTAACCAAGACGCGATCTGGCCCATGCCATAGTATATTTTCTTTCTATTTCTCTTATTTTTATTAAAAAAATAAACAGGTTAATCATATATGACAGCACATAAAATCGTGATTGTGGGTGGCGGTGCCGGTGGTCTGGAACTGGCGACTCAGTTGGGTGATAGCTTGGGTAAAAGCGGTAAGGCCCAGATTATTCTGGTCGATCAAAAACTGACACATATCTGGAAACCGCTGCTGCATGAAGTGGCTGCAGGTACCTTAAATCCACATCAAGAAGAAACCAATTATTTTGCTCATTCAGCAGCACATCATTATGAATTTGTCTTGGGTACATTCACAGGACTAGATCGTGAAGCCAAACAGATTCTGGTCGAAACAGAATATTTCTCCAAAACAGCCCAATCCAAGAAAAACCAGCATATTTCCTATGACACACTGGTACTGGCCTTGGGTTCTACCTCGAATGATTTTAATACCGAAGGGGTAAGACAGTTCTGTCATTTTCTCGACAGCCGTAAACAGGCGGATGTTTTTCAGCAGGACATGTTGCATCTCTATCTGAACGCACAGCATGAAGCTTCGAATCGTGAACTGAATATCGCGATTATTGGTGCCGGAGCAACCGGAGTAGAACTGGCAGCGGAGCTGGTAGAAGCCAAACATAATTTCTTTAAATATGGTTTAAACAAGGTTGACCCGAAAAAAGTAAAAATCACCTTAATTGAAGCGGCGGATCGCATTCTGACGGCACTCTCACCTAGAGTTGCTGAACACACCATGCAACAAATGGAAAAGTTTGGCATTGAAGTCTTGACCGGTCATCGGGTGGCCAAGGTCGATGAAGACAAGATTTATTTTGCAGATGGTTCAAGTCTGGATGCCGAGATTAAAGTCTGGGCCGCCGGTATCAAAGCACCTGAAGTCTTAGTGCAACTACAAGATATGGAAAAGGACAATATTCACCGATTGAAAGTCTATTCCACCCTGCAAACCAAATCTGATCCAGACATCTTTGCTTTTGGTGACTGTGCACATTGCCAACCTGCAGCAGATGAACCGGTATTGGGTCCACGTGCACAAGTCGCCAGCCAGCAGGCCAACTTTCTGGCCAATGCCTTAAAAGCCCGGATCAATGAGGAAAACTATTTGCCCATGTTTAAATTTTCTGACAAGGGTTCACTCATTTCCCTAAGTCAGAATAAAGCCGTTGGGGAATTACTCGGTCAGGTCAATGTGCAAGGCTTTGTCGCCAAATCAATGTATGTGTCCTTGTACCGGATTCATCAGGCAACCATTCATGGGTATGCGCATGCGGGCATTCTAACCGCAAAAGATTTTGTTACACGGAAAATATCTCCAAAGCTGAAATTGCATTGAAATTCCAGAATTTGACCCAATCAATGAAAAAATCGTCAATAAAATTGTCGAATTGCGTTTTTTTGCTAATTTTAGTCTACAAAAACGCAATTTCACTTTATGATGTACCCTTAAAAAATTGAATGGATCAATTAACATGACTGCTATTGCAAATAACCACGTGGTTTCTTTCCACTACACATTGACTAACGCAGAGGGTGAAACTCTCGATCAATCTCAAGGTGAACCACTTGCCTATTTGCACGGTGCAGGTAATATCATCCCAGGATTAGAAAACGCGCTAGAAGGTAAAACTGTAGGTGATAAATTCACTGTAAACGTTCCAGCTGCTGAAGGTTATGGCGAATACAATCCAGACCTAGTTCAAGAAGTTCCTGCGCAAATGTTCCAAGGCGTAGACAATATTCAAGCAGGTATGCAGTTCCAGGCTCAAACTGATGACGGCGTGCAAATCGTAACTGTTAAAGCAGTTGAAGGCGACAATGTTGTTGTTGATGCTAACTTCCCACTTGCTGGTCAAGATCTGACTTTTGAAGTTGAAATCGTATCTGTTCGTGAAGCTTCTCAAGAAGAATTAGATCACGGCCATGTACATGGTGCAGGTGGTCACCAACACTAAGATCTTCTGATCGGGTGTGATAAAGGGCAAAGTGCAAACTTTGCCCTTTTTTGTTGCCAAGAAAAATAACTCAAACAATGTCCATCAAAAAATGAGCCATAAAAAAGGCAGGATCAATACCCTGCCCTTTTAATCCCATCAAGATCTTTTTTCAAAGAATAATCATTGGATTATTTGTTTTGGTTATAAATCTGCATTGCTGCTGGCAACTGTTGACGCATCTGTCCAATACGCTGGCTATTCGATGGATGCGTAGACAGGAAAGCGACTCCGCCCCCACCTTCTAATTTATTCATTTTTTCCCACAGGGTAATGGCTGCATTCGGGTTATAGCCTGCACGCGCCATCAGCATCAAACCGCCTTGGTCAGCACGACTTTCCAGATTACGCGAGTACGGCAAACCAATCCCGATCTGACTACCCAGCTGTGCAGCTGCAGCGCCGCCCTGACCTACACCTGCTGCACTCAGGCCAATTCCCAAGGCCAGGTCAGTGAGGGCCTGCGCGCCGATTTTCTGCTTAGAGTGCTCTTCTAAGGCATGTACCATTTCATGACCCATAATTGCTGCAATTTCAGCATCAGTCAGATTCAGTTTATTCACAATACCAGTGTAGAATACGACTTTACCACCCGGGGCAACAAAGGCATTGACCTGGTCAGATTTAAGTACAGCCAGTTGCCACTGGAATGGCGTACCGGTTTGATTCATTTGGTTAGCAATCGGCTTCAAGCGATTAAACACGGTATTAATACGTTTATATGTGGCTGAACTGGTATCCAGCTGACCTTTATTGCGCGCATCATTCACCATGGCATTATAGCTTTGGCTGGCAGATGCATTTAAAGTCGCAGTATCCGCCCCGGCAATATCGGCAATGGTAGTACAACCCGACAATGTCACCACTGTGGCAGTGGCCATACTTAATAAAAGTTTATTCTTCATTATAATTAACTCTACCTTAGCTCAAGCTTAATTTACATTGTAAAAATTATAAGGGAAAGCATGCAGTAGCTAAACGTATAATTACTCCATCTTCTTATAAATTATGTAATTTTTAAGCCAAGTACTGTATCGCTAACCAGTAAATCAGACAAATAATATTTAAGCCCAGATACACCTGACTGAGAGGTTTTATTTTCTGTTCAAGTATTTCATCTTTACGTTTGAAATATAAAAAAGCATTTTGTAGCAAGATAACAGGCACCAGAATGCAGGCAATAATGACGCTGAGACCAATGAGTGCAGTATAAATAATCTCAGGATTTTGGGTTTGCGCACGAATAATCATCATGGCAATTGTTGGTGCCCCGCCCATCGCGAATAATAATGAATAAAACATGGTCGCCGATATATTTTTTTGCATCCTGATGCTCATTTTTCTTTCTTTATATATCGATATGTTAAAGCACATCACGCCGGATTACCGATGCAACTTTAGTCTTGAAATAACTACATAATTTCAACCTATAAAAAAACCCATCCGAAGATGGGTTTTTTTATTGAAGCTTAAAACAAATTAAGCATCGAATGGATGGCGAAGAATGATGGTTTCTTCACGGTCTGGACCCGTTGAAATGATGTCGATTGGACATTCAATCAATTGCTCAAGACGTTTTACATAGTTCAATGCAGCTTGTGGCAACTGATCCAGTGATTTCGCACCAAAAGTTGACTCAGACCAGCCTGGCATAGTTTCGTAAATCGGTTTTAAAGTTTCGAATGCAAGCGCATCAGAAGAACCGACACAACCAGAATCTGCAGCTTCATAGCCTACACAGATTTTCACTTCTTCCAAACCGTCTAGAACGTCAAGTTTAGTCAGGCAAATACCAGAAAGTGAGTTTACATCGACTGAACGGCGTAGAATTTCAGCATCGAACCAGCCACAACGACGTTGACGGCCAGTAGAGGCACCAAATTCATTACCAATCGTACCGAGGTGTTTACCAATCGCATCACCTGTGTCATTTGCAGCGTCATACACCAACTCAGTTGGGAATGGACCTGCACCTACACGGGTTGTGTACGCTTTGGTAATACCCAGTACATAATCAAGATGCAATGGACCCAGACCTGAACCAGAGCTTACGCCACCAGCAGTTGTATTCGAAGAAGTTACATACGGATATGTACCGTGGTCAACGTCAAGAAGTGAACCTTGCGCGCCTTCGAACATGATGTTGTCACCGTTTTTACGGTAGTTATGCAACTCAGTAGTTACGTCCACAACCAGGGGAGCAACAACCTTACGCCATTCGTCACACAGTGCCAGCACATCTTCTAGTTTAACTGCTTCAACACCGTAGTATTGAGTTAACTGGAAGTTATGGTAGTCCAGTAGTTCAGTCAGCTGAGCTGTAAGATGTTCACCACCACGTACCAGGTCAGCAACACGTACTGCACGACGTGCCACTTTATCTTCGTATGCAGGACCGATACCACGACCTGTCGTACCAATCTTCGCATTACCACGTTTTTTCTCACGCGCCTGATCAAGTGCGATGTGGTTTGGCAGGATAAGTGGACAGTTTGGAGAAATGCGTAAACGTTCTTTAACAGGAACGCCTTCTTTTTCAAGAATGTCCATCTCTTTGATGAGCGCTTCAGGAGAAAGAACCACACCGTTACCAATTAAGCACAATACGTTTTCACGTAAAATACCTGATGGAATGAGGTGTAAGACAGTTTTCTTACCACCAACCACAAGAGTGTGACCTGCGTTATGTCCGCCTTGATAACGAACTACCGCTGCCGCTTGATCTGTGAGCAGGTCGACGATTTTACCTTTACCTTCGTCGCCCCATTGGGTACCAAGTACCACAACATTCTTGCCCATAATAGCCTCATTACATCATGCTGTTAAAGTTGAAAGCCCCACTCAGTGACATGAACACTGAGCCAAGCAATTAAATCGTTTTGACTGTCCACTCGCCATCTACACGCACCAGCTGGTGCGTCGCATATGGTACAGAGCTTAAATCATCATTACCCAGTAACTGAATTACACTCAAGCCTTGTGCACGGAGGTTCTGAATTGCCTTCAGAAGATCTGCATCGTTGCCTTTAGGTGCAACTACCACCTGTATCGTATCAAACTGGCCTGCACTTAAAGCATATAAGTCACACGAGAAGCCAGTTGCAGGACGGGCACGCCCAAAATGCTCACCAATGCCATCATAACGGCCGCCTTGTGCCAGTGCAGCTGCACGGTTCGGCGCATACACGGCATACATCAGACCAGTATGATAATGGTACGAACGCAATTCAACTACATCAATACCAATGCTCAAGTTTGGCCAACGGGTCTGAACTTCATCCCTGGTGATTTGTAGTGCCTCAAAAGCTTGCTTGAATGCCGGATTTGCCAGCACTTCGGCGCTTAGATTTGCTTGCAATGCATCCAGGTCACTGGCATAGCGCCCAAGTGCATAAAAATCCTGACCAAATTTCAGCTCTGCCGTGAATTCTTCTAATTCCGGTAAAGCCTTGCGTTGGTATAAATCAGATAATTGCTGCTCAGCAACTTTGTTCAGGCCTGCTTGAGCCACCAGACTGCGGAATAAACCGACATGACCTAAGTCCAGATGAATACCATCTGCCTGGCCTGCCTCCTGAATCAGACTGATCATCAAGTCGACCATTTCAACATCGGCATCGATGCTGTCTGAACCAAATAGCTCTGCACCCAACTGTAGTGGCGCACGCGAGGTATTAAAGCCGCGAGGTTTGGTATGCAGGACGGTTCCTGCATAACAGTACCGTGCAACACCTTCCACTGGATGTACATGCGCATCAATACGAGCCACTTGTGGTGTCATATCGGCACGCACACCAAGTAAACGACCAGAAAGCTGATCGATCACCTTGAAAGTGGCTAAGTCTAAATCTTGATTCGATTCTGAGAGAGAAGATAGAGATTCGATGTATTCAATGAATGGCGTGTACACCAGCTGATAACCTCGAGATGCAAGGAAATCCAGTGATTTACGGCGCAGGCTTTCAATGACTTGCGCTTGTTCTGGTAATACATCAGCTACACCATCAGGTAATAACCATGTCTCTGAAATGGGCATGTTGTAAACCTAAATTCTTGTCAGCGCGGAACGAATCCGCATAAAAAAATCGGGAGCACACCCGATTTCTCCTAGTCTAGCACGATAGTTTTGGCTGTGCATCGCAAATTTTATAATTTTCGCCACCTGATGAAAGGATCAACAATTGTGTCAACTATCAGCATTTTATTGCATCTTAAAAACACAAAACCCAGCATTAAACCAAGGATAGTCCTATCATAATTTTTACCGTTTACACTGAGATTTCAGTTTTATCCCGTGACGGCAGAGAATTTAAGTTAAATAATGCATCTGGAACTTATTATCAGAAACCAGATCTGCTCATCCGCGTCTGAAAAACAATCGCGCGTAATCAAATGAGAATTGGGTCTATCAGCTGTGCCAGTACTTGACTTTATCCCCTCCATTTCACAGTTTATGCAAAATGGTTTTATCTGGCTGAATGCTCTCTATAGTCTGGTACTGCCCCCTTTCAAATGATCTTTAAAGGGGGTGGGATGATTTCTGGGGATCAACCACTTTAGTCAGTAAACTGACCAGCTCCGCATTTTGCAACTCAACCTGCTGAAGCTTTGTTGTGGTCTGATCCAGTACTTCCTGTTGGACATGCATTTTTTTGGCCAGATCCTGCATAATTTCCAGAGTCTTTTTTAAGTTTTCTTCAAGATGCGCGACTTTTTCTTCAACTGGCACACCTTGCTCGGTACGTGGCTCATCATTCTGATTAAACTGCAGCCAGATCAGAAAAATCACCGCCAAAGTCAGCAGTATAATAAAACCCCAAACCATCATCATGTGCTTGCTCTTATTTCATTTTATTGTTTTTATCTTAACGAAAAATACTGCAGATAATCTAACTAATTCAGCTTCAAATACTGATTTTCGATCAATTACAGCCAAATTCTCCTAAAAATTGGCTGGCAAAATATTCTGGACATGAAAAAAGCACCTTATCTTCGGTGCTTTAGGGATTTAAATAACTCGAACTTAATGAAATGATTCACATAAATCTAATAAACGGTTGGCATAGCCCCATTCATTATCATACCAGGCAAAAACTTTAGCTTGGTGTCCAACCACCAGCGTCTGAGTCAAATCCACAATCAGTGAATATGGAGAATGATTAAAATCACTGGATACCAAAGGCTCATCTGTTACCGCCATGATTTCTGCGAAGTCCTGCCGGGCAGCCTTGATCAGAACTTCATTCAGCTTGTGATCGGTAATCGGTGACTGAGAAACAAAGGTCAAATCAATTGCAGCGACATTAATAGTCGGCACCCGAATCGAATAACCATCGATACGATCTTCCATTTTCGGCATTACCCGCTTTAAGGCACCCAGTGCGCTCGAAGTCGTAGGAATGATGTTATGGCCCGAGGCACGTGCACGACGCAAATCACGATGTGCATGATCCAGTACCGATTGATCCGCCGTAACAGCATGGATTTCGGTCATCAGGGCGCTATTGATACCAAATGCATCATCGACAATTTTGACCAGTGGTACCAAAGCCTGTGTAGTACAAGAAACACTGGAAATGATCTGATCCGATGCTTTGACTTCATGATGATTGACACCATAGACAATCGCAGCATCCACCGTATCAAAAGGTGCGGCACCGATAATCACACGTTTCGCCCCTGCCTGAATATGCTGGGTCGCGGCTTCACGGGAACGGAACAGCCCGGTACATTCCAGCACCACATCTACAGCCAGATTTTGCCAAGGCAGTTTTGCCGGCTCGGCTTCACACAAAACCTGTACTTTTAAAGCGGCATCTTTATAGCTGATATGCAGATAAATATGTTCAGCATCATAGCTAAGATCTACCTGCCCTGAAAAACGGCCATGGGTTGAGTCATATTTAAACAGATGAATCAGGGTTTCAACATCGGCAATATCGTTAATGGCTACGATTTCAAAGTTAAAATCTTTCGGATTTTCAAACCATGCACGTAGTACATTCCGTCCAATACGCCCAAATCCATTGATTGCCACTCGTTGCATGACTCAACCTTTAATATGCCTATTTTAGAACTCTTCTATGTTAAAGGATTTCTTGCGCCGTACATTAAAAAACTTCAGTGAAAATACTGATTTTCGATTATTTTCTTTCTGATAGATCAGGTTCTCTCTGCATCATTTAAAATTCCAGTTATTTTTCAAGAGATGAAATTATCGGAATTTTGCCCTTAGAAAGATTCAATTTAACTATTTAGCAAAAAACCTAAGCACATAAATCCTTAGCAATTGGTTTTAAAATGATTGGTGCGTACTGCTTTTTCCGTTATAATTTGGCGTTTTAAATTTTTAAGCCCCACATTGCAGCAGAGCTTTTGTATGCTTGTCAGACTGTGGTGTTTTTGCCAAATCGGAAATTATGGAGTGACTTGGTTGTGAGTACTCGTTTTATGACATCAGCTGAAATTCGTGAAGCATTTTTGCGTTACTTTGAATCGCAAGGGCATACACGTGTCGCGTCGAGTTCTCTAGTACCCGCCAATGACCCAACTTTGCTGTTCACCAATGCGGGTATGAACCAGTTTAAAGATTGCTTCTTAGGTCTAGAAAAACGCGATTATGTCCGTGCCGTATCATCACAGAAATGCGTACGCGCAGGTGGTAAACACAACGACTTGGACAATGTGGGTTATACCGCCCGTCATCATACTTTCTTTGAAATGCTAGGTAACTTCTCGTTTGGTGACTACTTCAAGCGTGATGCGATCAAATTTGCCTGGGAATTCTTAACGAGCGATGAATGGTTAGCACTACCTAAAGATAAACTCTATGCCACTGTGTACCACACTGATGACGAAGCATTTGATATCTGGAACAAAGAAATCGGTCTAGATGCCAGCCGTATTATCCGCATTGGCGACAACAAAGGCGGTCAATACGCATCAGACAACTTCTGGGCAATGGGCGATACCGGTCCTTGCGGTCCTTGTTCTGAAATTTTCTTTGACCACGGTGATCATATCTGGGGTGGCCTGCCAGGCACGCCTGAAGAAGACGGTGACCGCTTCATCGAAATCTGGAACAACGTTTTCATGCAGTTTAACCGTACTGCAGATGGTGTATTACACCCTCTTCCAGCGCCTTCTGTGGATACAGGTATGGGCTTGGAGCGTATTTCTGCAGTTTTACAACACGTTAACTCAAATTATGAAATCGACCTGTTCCAGCACTTGTTAAAAGCTGCTGCTGAAATCATCGGTTTAGACACTTCTGAACTTGAAGCGAAAGCACAGGCTGAAGGCAAGCCCGTGGATTATCCTGCATCTTTAAAAGTGGTTGCCGACCATGCACGTTCATGCTGCTTCCTGATTGCTGACGGTGTAAACCCGTCTAATGAAGGCCGTGGTTATGTATTGCGTCGTATCATCCGTCGTGCAGTTCGTCACGGTAATAAACTGGGTGCGACAGGTTCATTCTTCTATAAGATGTTACAGCCTTTGATTGAAGTAATGGGCGAAGCATATCCTGAACTGGAAGCCAACAAAGCACGCATCGAAGCACAACTTCTGAAAGAAGAAGAACAGTTTGCCAAAACACTTGAGCAAGGTTTGAAATTGCTTGAAGGCGAACTAGCAAACCTGAAAGGTTCTGTGATTCCAGGTGAAGTGGTATTTAAGCTTTACGATACTTACGGTTTCCCGACTGACTTAACCGCTGACATCGCACGTGAACGTGATTTAACGATTGACGAAGCTGGTTTCGAAACTGAAATGGCTGCACAACGTCAACGCGCTCGTGATGCAGGCAAATTCGCAATCGACTATAACTCTGTTGTGAAAGTTGAAGGTGAAACTCAGTTTGAAGGTTACGATGCAACTGCGAGTGAAGGTCAAATCATCGCAATCTATAAAGATGGCGAGCAAGTTGACGAAGTGGTTGAAGGCGACGAAGCACTGATCGTATTGAACCAGACTCCTTTCTATGCAGAAAGCGGTGGTCAAATCGGTGATACAGGACTCTTCAAAAACGATACTGGTATTTTCGAAGTTCAAGATACCAAGAAATCTGGTGGCGCGTTTGTACACCAAGGTATCGTGACCATGGGTAACCTGAAAGTTACTCAAAATGTAGAAGCAACAGTAAAAGCAGATATCCGTGCAGCAACTGCGCGCAACCATTCTGCGACTCACCTTTTGCACGCTGCCCTTCGTCAAATCCTGGGTGCACACGTCCAGCAAAAAGGCTCATTGGTTGCATCTGACATTTTACGTTTCGACTTTGCCAATGACCAACCGGTGACTTTTGAGCAGCTTCAAGAAATTGAACGTCTTGTGAATGCTGAAGTCATCGCAAATACTGAAGTAACGACTGAACTGCTAGACATCGAATCTGCGAAAGCCAAAGGTGCGATGATGCTGTTCGGCGAAAAATACGGTGACGAAGTTCGCGTACTTACTATGGGTTCAGTGATTGATGAGAAAAATTTCTCAATCGAACTGTGTGGCGGTATTCACGTAAAACGCACTGGCGATATCGGTCTGTTTAAGATCACTTCTGAAGGTGGTGTGGCAGCGGGTGTACGTCGTATCGAAGCAGTGACTGGTACCAAAGCAGTTGAAGTAGCTCAAAAAGCAGATCGTGATATCAACACCATCAACGGTCTATTAAAAGCTCAAAAAGATCAAACGATTGAGAAAGTTGAAGCACTGGTTGATACAGCATCAAGCTTGCAAAAACAGATTGAACAACTCAATCAAAAATTGGCAAGCCTGCAAGCCGGTGAACTTTTAGGCCAGGTTCAAAAAATTGCAGGTCGTCAAACACTCATCACAACGGTTCAGGGTATGGATGCGAAATCACTGCGTAACCTCCATGACGGCGTGAAATCTAAATTAGAAAATGCAGTTATTGTTCTTGCAGGTGTAGAGGGTGACAAGGTGAGCTTGATCGCATCTGTTGCAAAAGACTTTACTGCTTCTATTAAAGCAGGTGACATCATCAAACACTTGGCAACTGAGCTCGGTGGTAAAGGTGGTGGTAAACCTGACTTGGCACAAGGTGGCGCACCACTTAACGAGAAGTTTGCTTCAGTGATGGCTGATTTACCAGCTTGGCTTGCAGCAAAATAAAAACTTCATTTTGTGTAACTGACCCTGATAGGAATATCAGGGTCATGGTTTATATGGAACAACTATGGCATTAATCGTTCAAAAATATGGCGGTACCTCTATGGGTACTCCAGAGCGCATTTTAAATGTTGCTCGTCGTGTAAAGCGCTGGCATGACCACGGCCACAAGGTAGTGGTGGTTGTATCGGCAATGAGTGGCGAGACCAATCGTCTGCTTGCTTTAGCGAAAGCCATTACCGAAACCCCTGATCCGCGTGAACTAGACCAAATGGTTTCTACGGGTGAACAGGTAACGATTTCCATGCTTGCAATGGCGTTGAATTCGATCGGGGTTGAAGCTAAATCTTTGACTGGACGCCAGGTTGGCATTAAGACTGACAGCGCATTTACCAAAGCCCGTATCGAGTCGATTGATACTGACGTATTGACTAAAAATCTGGACGCGGGTCGTGTAATTGTAGTTGCCGGCTTCCAGGGCTTTGATGCTGACGGCAACACAACAACTTTAGGTCGTGGCGGTTCTGATACTTCAGGTGTGGCACTGGCTGCTGCACTCAAAGCTGACGAATGCCAAATCTATACTGACGTTGATGGCGTATATACCACTGACCCTCGCGTTGCACCAAAAGCGAAAAAAGTCGATCGTATTTCGTTTGAAGAAATGCTGGAAATGGCATCACTTGGTTCAAAAGTTCTACAAATTCGCTCTGTTGAATTTGCGGGTAAATACCAAGTACCTTTACGCGTACTTTCAAGCTTTGACAATGACAATGATGGCGCGTTTGACGAAGAATTTAAAAACAACGTTGGCACACTTATTACGACTGAATTGGAAGACAACATGGAACAGCCAATTATCTCTGGTATCGCGTTCAACCGTGACGAAGCTAAACTGACTATCCTAGGTGTGCCTGATATTCCAGGTATTGCATCTAAAATCTTAGCACCGATTGGCGCTGCGAATATCGAAGTCGATATGATCATCCAAAACGTTGAAGAAGATGGTACGACTGACTTCACATTCACTGTAAACCGTGGCGAACTTGCAAAAGCAAAAGCAATTCTTGAAGCAACCGCTAAAGAAATTGGCGCACGTGAAGTTGCGACTCGTGATGATATCGTAAAAGTATCGATCGTAGGTGTAGGCATGCGTTCTCATGCAGGTGTAGCGAGCAAAATGTTCACCGCCCTGGCTGACGAAGGTATTAACATCCTGATGATCTCGACTTCTGAAATCAAGATTTCAGTCATCATTGAAGAGAATTATCTTGAACTTGCTGTACGTTCATTGCATACCGCATTTGGTCTAGACCGTGAACAAGGCGAATCTAGCGCACGCGCTTAAGCGAAAAAACAAAATATTGTCATTGTTTGACACTATTTTATAAAACTCTACAAAAATGCAGAGCCGCTATAGTTTTTTTTATAGTGGCTCTGTTATATTAAGCATGAGGATTTTTAACCAACTGAGATAGATTAAAGTCTTTCATTCAGGTGACAGAATTTCTATCCAGATATTATTTTATAATTTTTGGTTGTGCTTTTTATTTTACATTCAATAGATTGCAGGTTTTGCATTTTGCAAGGAGAAAAACATGCTGATTCTGACTCGACGCGTCGGGGAAACTTTAATGATTGGTGACCAAGTCAGCGTGACTGTACTTGGTGTAAAAGGTAATCAGGTTCGTATTGGGGTGAATGCTCCTAAAGAAGTCTCTGTGCACCGTGAAGAGATCTACCAGCGTATCCAGCATGAACGCGCAATGCATGAACATCTTCAACATATCGATCAAGATTACCAGCCTTCTTTTGAAGATGATAATCAGACACAAAATAACTTTAACCGTTAATTTTTGTGTAAATCATAAAGCGGCTTTTTTAGCCGCTTTAAATTTCTCTGCATGTTATATCAGTACTCTAAATAATTAAAAAATTTAATAAAGTCTAAAATTTTACCTCTTGCTGCAATGCTGCGATCACTTTTTTTACCGGTCCAAAACTGCGGCGATGTTCATCAATGACACCGTGCAGGGCAATCGCTTCAAAATGCGCCTTGGTTGGATAACCTTTATGCTTGGCAAACCCAAATTGCGGATGCTTCTGATCCATCTCGATCATCTGGTGATCTCGGGTTACTTTAGCCAGAATACTGGCTGCTGAAATTTCAGCATGCAGCGCATCACCCCCAACTACAGCATCACAGCTCATCGCAAGGCCCTGTGGAATCTTGTTGCCATCGACCAGCACATGCTCAGGCTGAACTGGCAAAGCTTCCACAGCGCGACGCATCGCCAGCAAAGAGGCCTGTAAAATATTATGCTCATCAATCTCTGCTGCAGAAGCCTCAGCAATAGCCCATGCTAGGGCTTTTTCCCGAATTTCGATAAAAAGCTTTTCACGCTTCTTTTCAGTAAGCTTTTTAGAATCATTTAAACCCTCAATCGGGTTATTCGGATCCAAAATAACTGCCGCAGCGACAACCGAACCCACTAATGGCCCACGCCCTGCTTCATCTACACCAGCAATTTTCATGTCTTTCTTCCATAAAAAATAGGCTGAACCGGTCAGCCTATTTCAATTTAATCTTGGCTTAGTTTACAGCTTCAGCTACACAAGCGTTAATGGTTTTTGCCACCACATTGCCGACAATCGTCGCACGTGCTGCCGGGTCAATTGCTGCAGTTGCCAGATCTACCGCCGTTACGTTCTGTGGTGCTTTTTCACTGACACAGCCGCAAATTTCAGTCTGGATATCCTGTTTTTGTGTTGTAGTCATGAGACGTGTTGCTGTTTGCCATGCCGGAATATTATTCAGCTCAGTCGTACATTTTGCATTGATCGCGATTTTAAGCGCAGCCCCACCCAGTTGCTGAGTCGTGGTTTGGGTCTCAGGACTGCCTGTTGTTGCACAAGCCGATAAAACCAAAGCAATTGGAGCAAGTGCAATCAATAATTTTTTCACAGATCTGTTCCTTGTTTATTCATATATGAAGCGTGACGCTATTGTGCCGAAATTCACCTGAATAAGAAATCTAAAAATCATCCTGAATGTTTAATCTGCACCCAGCCATTTCAATGGATGTTGCATGAAAGCCACCATAGCGTTGCAGATTTGGAATTGCTGAGCTGATTTGCCCCTTGCTAAGGTGCATCCATCTTTGAGGGCCACAGAAAATCACATGGAAAAAGTACAATATTACACACGCACGGCACAATGGCTGCACTGGATCATGGCGATTATCTTTATTGCAGCGTGGCTGATTGGTTTTTATAGTGGGAATTTTTTAAGTTATGAGGTTGATGTCAGCGTTAAAGGCGATATTATCACCCTGCATAAAAATATCGCTACCACCATTATTTTCCTGCTGGTTGTACGAATTTTCTGGCGCTACACCCATCCTGCCCCCGAACTACCTGACACCCATGTCATCCCGGATGAAAACTTTAGCACATGCAGGTCATCTGGCTTTGTATTTCATGCTGATTGCCCTACCTGTCACCGGCTGTTTATATAGCTGGAGTCTGGGCTACCCAGCACCGGTGCTGTATTTATTTAAGCTTCCGGCACTGATTGCAGAAAATCCGGCTGTGACCGCCATCGCAAAACCTCTGCATATCTGGCTTTCCTAGGCGGTGGGACTCCTTTTAACCGGACATATTGCCGCAGCACTGAAACATCATTTTCTCGATAAGGATCACGTACTCACCAGCATGACGCGACAATCTGAATCTTCTAAAAAATAAACTGCAAAACCACATTCAATTAGCTTTCATTGGAAAGCTGATTTTATTTCAAGAACTCGGTCATGCAGCCTTTCAGACTGTTTGCAATTGCTTGTTGAGTAAGCTTTGACTTTACTTCTTCATCGAGAGTTGCTTTAAGCAAAGTGCTGGCTGGAATATCTTTAAGCGCATGCTCACCCACACAGGAACACACATTCTGTTCAAGTTCAGCTTTGTTTTTATCCTGTATAAAATAAGTCGAGGCGGTCCAGAATTTAGATGCTTTCAGCTCTTTTCCACATTGGTATTCAATCACGGGTTTTAAGGTACGTTGTGTCAAAGTCATATCCGCATTTGAGCAGGCAGATATCAACACGCTACTGATGAGTAGAATTACATATTTCAATTTCATATCCATCTATAAAAACAAAGGCAGAGCGTACCCTGCCTTTTATTTGAAAACTTAAACCAGAGCACGGATCTGGTTGATCCATTGTTCTTTAGCAGCATCGGTAATAAAAGAGGCTTCAAATGAGTTGATGGCCAACTGCTTGAGTTCCTCATTACTTAAGTCCAGCGCTTCAGCAATGGCAATAAAATTGTCATTCATATAACCGCCAAAATAGGATGGATCATCTGAATTGACCGTAACATGCACGCCCTGCTGCAAGAGGCGATGGATATTATGCTGCTGCATGTCATCCACGACGCAAAGTTTCAGGTTTGACAATGGACAAACGGTCAATGGCATCTTTTCTGCAATCAGGCGTCGCATTAATTCAGAATCTTCTTCCGAACGAACTCCATGATCGATACGATTGACTTTGAGCAAATCCAGCGCCTCCCAGACATAGGCTGCCGGGCCTTCTTCTCCTGCATGCGCAACCACTAAGAAGCCTTCATCTCGTGCTTTAGCAAAAACACGTTCAAACTTTGACGGTGGATGCCCGACTTCACTTGAATCCAGACCGACTGCAATAATCTGGTCTTTATAAGGCAAGGCCTGTTCCAGTGTTGCAAAAGCAGCATCTTCACTTAAATGACGCAAGAAGCACATGATCAGATGTGAACTGATACCCAGTTTAGTTTTGGCATCATCACAGGCTTTTTGCAAGCCGTTGATCATGGTTGCAAAAGCAACGCCACGATCAGTATGGGTTTGTGGATCAAAGAACATTTCAGTATGCACGACCCGGTCTTCAGCACATTTTTCAAAATACGCCCATGCCAGATCATAAAAATCCTGTTCATGAATCAGTACAGCAGCACCAGCATAATAAATATCAAGGAACGACTGAAGATTATGAAAGTTATACGCCTGTTTAACTTCCTCGACAGATTTATACGGGATAGCAATCTGATTACGCTGAGCGATTGCAAACATTAACTCAGGCTCAAAGGTGCCTTCAATATGCACATGAAGTTCTGCTTTTGGCAAAGCTCGAATCAACTCGAGACGGTTCATCATTTCTCCTCGTGAAACCCTTAAATAATAAAAAAAGGGTGCAAACTGAGTCTACACCCTTTCCAAATCCAGAAAAATTAGCCGCCAAATAGTGCGAATTTAAGCGTCCATAGTAGTGCAATAATCCAGACCATATACGGCACAGTTGCTGCTTTACCAGTCAGCAACTTGATCAATGCATAGCTAATAAAGCCCATTGCTATACCATCCGCAATCGAATAGGTAAATGGCATAAATACAATGGTTAAAAATGCAGGAACTGCTTCTGTAATATCTTCCCAATCAATATGTACGATACCCTGAATCATTAAGACACCAACAAATAACAACGCTGGGGCTGTTGCAAAGCTTGGTACAGACTGTGCCAATGGCGCAAGGAACAAACAGGCAACAAACAGGATACCGACGACTACAGCGGTTAGACCTGTACGCCCACCAGCTGCTACACCTGCAGAAGATTCAATGTATGGTGTCGTCGATGAAGTCCCTAGAGCTGCACCTGCAACAATTGCAGTAGAGTCAGCAAAAAGTGCTTTTTTCAAACGTGGCAGTTTGCCATCTTTTAACAAGCCTGCACGGTGCGAAACACCTACGAGTGTACCGGTGGAATCAAATAGATCGACCAGGAAGAAGACAAAAATCACGCCAATTAAACTGGCAGTGAATAGACCTTCAAAATTCATTTGCATGAATGTTGGAGCAAGTGATGGAATTGCACCCACTACACCCTGAAATTCATTATAACCTAGTGCAGTTGCAATAGCCGTCACCACCAGAATACTAATGATAATTGCACCACGGACTTTGAACTGGTGCATTACCACCACAAGCAAAAATCCTAAAAGTGCCAGTAATACCGAGGGTTGTTTCAGATCGCCCAAGCCGACTAAAGTAGCCGGATTATCCACAATAATACCGGCATTTTTTAACGCAACCAGCGCCAGGAATAATCCAATACCTCCTCCAATCGCGAGCTTTAGCGACATCGGAATAGCATTGACAATAGCCTCACGTATTTTGAACATGCTGATCGCAATAAAAACCAGACCTGACACAAAAACTGCGCCTAATGCGGTTTGCCAAGGCACTCCCATTCCCAAACATACAGAATAGGTAAAGAAGGCATTCAAGCCCATACCTGGTGCTAGGGCAATTGGATAATTCGCAATCAAACCCATGACCAAACAGCCAATTGCTGCTGCAAGACAAGTGGCAACAAAGACAGCCCCATGATCCATCCCCGTTTCGGACAAAATCATTGGATTGACAATAATGATGTAACACATCGTTAAGAACGTGGTTACACCTGCCAGAACTTCTGTACGGAAACTGGTTTTGTTTTCACTCAGTTTGAACAGACGTTCAAGCATACTTTCTGAAGATGGATTAGGAGTCGTCATGACCTAGCCCCTATTGAGTAAACTTTATGCTTTAAGCATGCTGTCAAATAAATGAAATTTTATAAAAAAATTCATCAATTTTAAGGATGTGTTAGCAACGAATATGCCAGCATAGCCATTTGACGGGTTAAAATGTTGGAACAGCTTACAGCCCACCCAGGGCTATGCTATAAAAACCCAAAAAATCTAAACAAAAAAGCTGCATAATTTTTATGCAGCTTAATTTCAAGATTTAAATCAAATGGTTAACAAGATGATATCTGCTTCATCTTGATTGTGGGCAAATTATAACACACTGATTTCTTATTGCTTCTTAGATTTTTACAGTTTATTAGAAATTAATATATTCTAAGCGAATACTTCAAAAATTCATTATATTTATTATTAATTTAATTTTATTATTTTATTTAAATTTTAAACCCTGAAGCTAAGTAAGCTGGATTAATGCCGATGCCGGTTGGATTCCAATAATTTGTTTGAATCACGCCCCTCACTCAAGACATGACGGATCTTTTCATATTTCCTTATTTCTGAATGTTTATGGACGCAAAATCCCAATAAACTGATTATTAAGGCAAAGACAGGAATAGCATATATTTTCATTCTTATTATGCCGCTTTGTAACATTATGAAATTATGCTAACAAAAAACATAACAAACTTGTGACATACTTTACATTTAACCCGATGAAAGGCAGTTTTAAAGCCTTAAACCAATACTTTTCTGTATTTTTATTTACTATTACTTAATTAACTTGTAATTCTTTTTTTTAAACTTTTTTTTCATAAAGCTCTTTCAAATTAATAATAAGTATCTGTAATTAAAAATTTTTTTAAATAATTTAGAAAAATAATTTTGAAGTAGGACTATTCTGATAAATGAAATATCACGCATTTCATGAAGAGTATTTTGCATAATTTCATAGGGTTTTCCCCAAAGACCTCATCTTTATTTTTTGAGAAAAAAACGTTAAATAAATGATATTTTTCGAGTTATTTAGATGTGTGTAGCGACAATTTTATTCTTAGGAAACTCTGCAGGCTATTCTTGAAAGCTCAATGGTGCTTTTCGCTAATTCTGTGCATCTGTCCTTTATCTGCCTCACAAAGTCAAATCATTAAAGATTATACATGTACCTTATAATAGAGCTCTCATATCCAGCATATTTGTACTCATGCTGGATATGGGAAATCGTTTATTTATGCACTTAGTTGTTCATCGCGCTTAAACACCAGTTCTTCCTTGATTGAACTGTCTGCATCGAAGTAATAACCATCGATATTAAAAGCTTTTAGCCCTTCAATCCGATCAATTTTATTTTCAATTATAAAACGTGCCATGAGGCCGCGTGCTTTTTTAGCATAAAAACTAATCACTTTATATTTGCCATTTTTCTGATCTAGAAATACCGGCTTGATAATATTTGCCTGAATTTTTCGCTCGTTAACCGATTTATAATATTCATCTGACGCGATATTGACCAGAATTTCAGACTTTGCTGCTGCCAAGTCTTGATTAATCAGATCAGTGATATGATGAGCCCAGAAATCATATAAGTTATGCCCCCGGATATTGGCCAATTTAGTACCCATTTCCAGGCGGTAAGGCATCATCAGATCCAGGGGACGCAAGAGCCCATATAGACCGGACAGCATCCGCAAATGGTCTTGGGCAAAATGCAGATCTTCATTCTTCAAATTATAAGCATCAAGACCTGTATAGACATCACCTTTGAATGCAAAAATCGCCTGACGGGCATTGGCCAAATTAAAATCTGGTTGCCAGTCATTAAAACGTGCAGCATTTAAACTGGCAATTTTTTCACTGACACTCATTAAGCTTGAAATTTCTGATGCAGAAAGTGTGCGACAAACTTTAATCAAATCCTGCGAATGCTGTAATAATCTCGCTTGAGTAAATTGGTCAGTTGGTAGTGGGGTATTGTAATCAAGAGTTTTAGCTGGAGAAATTAAAGCGAGCATGGCAACCTGGTCAAAAAATGATTAATCAAACTATATCAGTAGACTTATTTTAATTCCAATTCATGTTTTTATTCACCATAATCGTTAAAATGCGAAATTCTCCTGTTAATCATCGGTTTTTATATGTCCGAGCAAATTTTTCTTCAAGGACCTGCAGGTCAGATTGAAGTTTTTGTGGATTATCCTCAGGGTGAAGTGAAAGGATTCGCGGTAGTTTGTCACCCTCATCCATTGCAAGGTGGAACACCACAACACAAGGTTCCGGTTTTACTGGCACAAATGTATCTGGAACGTGATTGTATTGTATATCGTCCAAGTTTCCGTGGTTCTGGTCAAAGTGAAGGTATACACGACGAGGGCTTCGGTGAGACTGATGATGTATTGGAAGTCATCCGGTTCGCCCGTACTCAACATATTGCCCTGCCTTTTTATGCAGGCGGTTTTAGTTTTGGTGCGCATGTTATGGCGAAGAGCTACGCAGCTTTGCCAATAGAACTACAACCGAAGCAAACCATTTTATGTGGACTACCGACCGCTACTGTTGCCGGTATTCGCCATTATATTACACCGGCAATTAAAGGCGACATTCTGTTCATTCATGGGGAAGCCGATGAAGTAACTTTGCTGTCAGATATGATTGAATGGGCAAAACCACAGCGTCATCTAGTGACCGTATTACCTGGTGCCAACCATTTCTTTACCGGCTACTTAAAGCAATTGCGAATTGCAATGACCCGGTACCTAGCGCTTGGCTGAATAAAAAAACCCATCATCTGATGGGTTTTTTTATTCAGAGACAAAATTTTCTGCAAGAATTGCATAAATCACTGCCCGATATTTGGGCTTATCCAGATAACTGGTAATTTTTCCGCGCAAGCGCTCTGCAATTTTCCGGCTCGCCCAGTTTTCTTCGGCTACTTGATAGCTTAAGCCTTTAATATCTAATGTATTGAAAGCATATTCTACAATACAACGCACTGCCTCGTGTCCATAATGATGACCATGCGCAGTTTCACGGATCCAAATTCCAACTTCAGGTATTTCGTCATGAAGTCGATGTAAACCACACAGTCCGATAAATTCTTGTGTTTCTAGATGACGGATCACAAATACAAATTCTTTATGATCGGCCATATTTTCCAGCCAGTTTTGCCAGATTGCTGCAAAACCCTGTTCAGATTCTGGTACATCCCACGCCATAAAACGTGTCAGACTCGGTGTGATCGAAGCATAAGCTTCTACGGCATCAACCGGTTTAAAATAATTCAGGATCAGACGTTCACTTTCGAGTTGAGGGCGAATTTTATTAGAGTGATACATAGGAATGAACTTATTGACCATATCAGTGCCACCTTGAAAACGACTCATAACAGTATAAAATTCGTATAAATAAAAGCAGCTTAAGATCCCTTATCATTATTAATCCTGTAGGAGCTAAAACTCCTTAAATAGTATATTTTTTATTCACCTTTTAAAAACTGTACTTCAAACCAAGCTGCAAATAGTAGTCACCAGAATCCAGAGCATTGCCATTGGCATCTCCAAAGATGTTCCAGTTCTGACCACTTTGATAATTAAAGCCTATACCATACAACAGATAGTCTTTATCAAAGCTCGGTGGTGTGAACAGGATATTGCGAGTGCTATCCATATTCATTGACAGCGCAACCTTATCATAATCACGGTTAAATGCATTGGCATATTCACCATAACCAGTCAGCACCACGTTTGGAGTAAGCTGATAATCCAGTCGCACCCCGACATGAGCTTTGGTTTCAGCGATACTCACATCACTCACCGCCACACCCAACACATTTACTTCTTTAACCCCATCGAGATCAACAGTGTTATAGCTCAGTGCCAGATAAGGACTTACACTCAATTGCTCGGTGAAGTAATCATAACCGATCTCGCCATATACACCGTATTTGCTCAGATCAGCTTTTGATCGGGAATCTACAGATGCCACAGCATCGGTAAGCACACGCTTGAATTCCACATCCCCCCAACCAAACTGCATATTACCCGCAACATACAGATTGTCAGCAGCTTGCCATTTCAGGTAGGCACCCAGGTTAGTGACATCAGCATCAGCAGATGCTTTGGTTTGCTCAAAATCAGACTTGTCCTGATACTCGCTTATATAAGCGCCTACCGCCAAGTCATCCCGAACCATCGTATCCGCGCCCACACTCAGCACACTGACATGAGATTCAACATCATCCCAACCGTTTGCAGAATTCTGGTTGTTCAGGTAACTGGCATTCGCCCAAACCCCGCCTTGTCCCGCATACAACAACTGATGTGAACGCTGTGCAATCTGAGCATTCACCAGTGAATCATTGCGTAGCAGTACAGATGGAGTTTCAACAAACACCGCACCTGAATTGGAATTCAGGATTGCCTGAGCCGCTTCACGGCTTTGAACGGACTGGATTGTTCCCACATACTTGGTCAGATCAGTCACCTGACCATTTAAGGCCTGGGTATTTGCCTTGTCCATCAGGTCATTTAAAAGCTTGCCCGATACCACAGAGATACCACTTGATACCGTACCCGCAGCAACCGCGTTGGCATAATCCACATCAACTGTCACCTTATTGGCATGATGCTCCAAGCCTGATACCGCAAGGAATGGCGAAACCGATTTATACTGCTCGAATGTGCCAGTAACCTTGTTGGCAGTTAAAACGGTATGCTCGCCTTTGGTCAAGATATTACGACTGGCAGCAGACACGTCAAGCGAACCCGCCAATGCAGCATTACCTTTAATAGTGAGGTAGTGATGCAGATTATAGTTCAAGATACCTGATGCATTTTGGGTATAGTTGCCATTTACTGTCAGACGACCATCGGCAGTCGTTACCTTACCGCTGTTGACCACTGACCCCACTGTACCATTACCCGAAAGTACACCCGCCTTAGTGACACTTACTGGACTGGTGATTGAACCTGTAACACGCAGCTTGCCATTTTCGACACTGGTTGAACCCTGGTAGGTATTAGCGCCTGACAGAACCAGAATGCCATTACCTTTTTTGGTCAGGCCTGCATCACCCCCAATATTGTTGGAAAAGACACTGGTACCGATCACATTGGCATCAAAATTATCACCAAACTCTTTGCTGAATAACCTAATCCCTTTCAACGAGCCTTCAAGATCTAAACGTCCCCATCCAGTAGTGCTGTTATAAAGCTTGTTCTCCTCTGAACCATCATCCAGATAATCAGCATTGGTCAACAATACTTGACGTACCTGATCAGCATTTAGCCAGGGATATTTAGACCATACCAATGCTGCAGTTGTAGTCACTTGAGGCGCTGCAGCTGAAGTTCCTGAAAAATACACCAACCCTTGCAGTTTATTGCTATACAAAGGGCCGAACCTGAAATCCGCAGCCAAACACCAGCGAGCAGAATCCCCGCAGGCATTCGCCCCCTTACCATCAGCATTACGGAAAAGTTTTTGACCTGTTTCATCTAGACCCGTCACACTTATCACACCTTTTTCAACAGCTTCATTGCCCGCTGGTAGCAATGATTCAACCGAAGGATTGGCAAACCCGTCATTACCTGTAGCAAACACCACCAGAGCATCCCCCCTGACTAGTTCGACAGTGTAATCAACCAGACGCTGTTTATAATCGCCAGATGCAAACATCGTCGCAAAAGAAGCATTAAATAACTTCACAGCATATTTTTTATTCAGGTCATTCATGGCCTGAAGATGACCTGCAGTTGTTGCATAACCCAATTCACGATCGGCAGACTGGATACCATATATTTGTGAAATATCTTTTGCCAGCCCTTCTGTCATGGCTTTTTCCATAAAATTAGATTGATCCGGAATCTTGCCCGCTATGATTTGAGCAACCAATGTCCCATGCAGACTAGGGCTTGTGTCTTGTACAGAAATGCCGGCTGTCGTTAAATCTTCAACCGTAAAAGTACCCGCCTGATAATCATTAATGTATTTTAATACTTTCTCAACAGAATCCTGCAAATAAGTATTTTTCTGGACACCCGTATCCGCTACACCAATTGCGATCTTATTATTACCTTTCGCAATATCAACAACATCAAACTTGGATTTATCATAAGTGTAAGATGTTGGTGTTGGTGTTGGTGTTGGTGTTGGTGTTGGTGTTGGTGTTGCACCATTTCCATTATCTAGATCATTGTCAAGTGGCTGAGAAGTTACATTGGGCAAAGATTTAGATCCACCACATCCAGTTAGTATGAGGCTAACGACGGCGAATGCAAGAGCCGTTGGAACTGTTTTGATGTACATACTTACGCCTATTATTATATTTATTATGGTCTTATAGATTGATGAGAGTATGTCGAAATTTGCTGCCTAAAAATGAAGATAAAGTAGAATTTAGTCTCCAGACTTCTTTCCTTCTCCGCAAAGTTTTATCTATTACTCACAGGTCAACATTACGCAAAGCTAAAAACTATTTTTTATAATTTTGATATTTAGTTCGAACCTAATTTAAGAATTTTTATTGGGTTATTTTCTACTAAATTCGACTTCACCGCCTTTGACTGGGTTTACCAAAAATATTTTGAAAAATCAGACTCTCTGATCAAAAAATTTAATCGAAAATTTAAGTTTAGTAAGTGAGTAAATATATTTAAATTGTTAATGAATGAAACTGGTCTTGAGTAAAACCATACTCTTCTCAGCCATACGTGGCACATCAAGATATGATAACAATTAAGATTCAAGCAATTTCGCAGTGGATAGCTCGAAATAGTACTAAATACACATAGCAAATCAGTCACATAAAAACCATTGGGGCTCTGTGATTAATGAAGGTAAAATTTGCGGGATCTGAGGTGATTGACTTAATCACTCGAACTTGGCTGGAACGAAGGTATTGTATATGGATAAAAGCCAGGATTTAGAATCACCCAAAGAAGAATAGAGGAGAACCAAACTCAAGTTGATATTTCCAAAAAACATCATTCAAAATCCCACGATACACGTGTGAACTGGCACTGATGGAAGGTCAGTCACTTAGCTGAAAATATATGTGCATGGATGAAATAACCTTGCAGTATTGCAATATAAGCTAACAAGCTAGAGTAGAACTTTTGAAGTTCATATGCTCCAGCTTGTACTTTGTCTGATGGCTATTAGGAAATATTAACAGTTCCTAATTCTTCCATTCAAACTCACTAAAACTCTCCTGTTTTTTAAGCGATGCTTCAACAGCCTGTGCCAGCTGGTTTAACAAGCTTTGCTCGGTAATCCGATCCAGCCAGTCCTGTTCTTCATCCGGATATGAAGCAATTTCACAGACCAGATGGCCCTGTTCATCTCTGGTTTCACAACTTACCGATAATGGCAGCTCATGCTCATCTACGCTTACTGCCACTTGTGCACCACTTTGACTTAAGGTCTGAAAACCGTATTTACCTAATTCCTCAGCAAGTAAATGTGCTACGTATTCCTGAGTTTCTTGACCATCCCGTGGTTGCTGGCTTTGGGTATTGGCCATGAATTTTAATTTTCGCATCGCTACTTCCAAATGGCTTTTTTCTTATATGGGTTTAGCATAAGCAATATAAACAAAACAGCCAAGCAAAAGCTTGGCTGTTTCACATAAATTTAAGAATTATTCTGTGACTTCAATCGTCAGACCGGCCTGTGAAGTCAGTTCAGTAAAGGTTGGAAAGCTCGTCGCTACTGTTTCCGTTCCCACAATACGAATTTCTTCAGAATTACGTAAGCCTGCGATTGAGAAACTCATGGCAATTCGGTGATCATGATGTGACTCGATTTCACCACCGCTAAAGATTGGTGACCAGTCACCTGCTTTACCTTTACCTTCAATGATGATGCCATCTTCTGTTGGTGTACAATCAATGCCCATGGTTTTCAGGCCATCAGCCATCACCTGAATCCGGTCAGATTCTTTGACACGCAGTTCAGCCGCGCCGGTCAGAATGGTTTGACCTTCCGCACATGCAGCGGCAATGAACAGTGCCGGGAATTCATCAATCGCCAATGGCACCTGATCTTCCGGCATATGAATGCCTTTTAAGGTACGTGTACCGCGAATACGAATGTCTGCAATCGGTTCACCACCTGCAATACGCTCATTTTCAACCGTAATGTCCGCACCCATCTGTTTCAGGATTTCGATCACACCGGTACGGGTGGGGTTGATACCTACAGCTTCTAAAGTCACATCCGAGTTTTCGGTAATCGCAGCCCCAACCATAAAGAAAGCAGCAGATGAAATATCAGATGGAACCTGAATATTGGTACCCACTAACTTACCGCCACCTTGCAGTGAAATACGGTTGCCTTCAGTTTTTACCTCATAACCAAAAGCACGTAACATGCGTTCGGTATGGTCACGGGTGGGTTCAGGCTCGGTCACTGAAGTTTCACCTTCTGCCCATAAACCTGCAAGTAAAATACCAGATTTTACCTGTGCAGATGCCATTGGCAAATCGTACTGGATTCCTTTTAAATTTTGATTTCCAGTAATTGATACCGGTGGCGTACCACGCTCACCTGTGGTTTGAATCTGTGCCCCCATTTCACGTAAAGGCTTGGCAATACGTTCCATTGGACGCTTGGACAATGAAGCATCACCGGTCATCACTGAGTCAAATTTCTGCGCTGCCAGCATACCGGATAGCAAACGCATCGAAGTGCCCGAGTTACCCATATATAGCGCAGACTGCGGTGCTTTAAGACCATGCATGCCAACACCGTGAATAGTCACTTCACCATTTTTAGGGCCTTCAATGCTAACACCCATATCACGGAAAGCTTGCAGAGTCGCTAAAGCATCTTCACCTTCAAGGAAACCGGTGACATGTGTAGTGCCTTCAGCAATCGCACCAAACATGATGGAACGGTGTGACACAGATTTGTCACCTGGCACGGTAAATTTGCCCTGGAATTTCTTGGCACCCGGCTGAATGGTAAATTGTTGTGTCACGTTATTTTTCTCCATGAAAGGTTTCTTGGCGAGCATATGGTTGAAATGCTGGCGTGCTGCCTGTGCATGTCCCAGTAAGCCCATTAATGCTTGGGAATCTTCATCTTCAATCAGTTTGCGGATAATTGCCAGCTGGGCCTCAAAGCCATCCACGGCATTGAGAATTGCTTTTTTGTTGGCAAAAAAGATGTCATGCCACATTTGTGGATCACTGGCCGCAATACGCGAAAAGTCACGAAAGCCACCGGCAGCATAACGAAAAATATCCAGATTATCTTCGCGCTTGGCCAGTTGTTCGACCAGGTTAAACGCCATCAAGTGCGGAAGATGACTGGTATGGGCCAGCACTTCATCGTGCTTTTCTACATCCATACAGATCACTTCCGCTTTTGCTGCCTGCCACAGTTGAATCAGTTTATCGACTGCCCATGCTGCACTGGTCGGTAATGGCGTCAAAATCACCTTATGATTGGCGAATAGATCGACCTTACCGGCATGCACCCCGGTATGCTCGGCACCAGCAATCGGATGTCCGGGCACAAAACCTGCTGGTAATGCATCACCAAATACTGCTTTGGCTGCATCCACTACATTGCCTTTGGTACTACCGACATCCGTAATAATAGTACCTTCAGCCAGATAGGGCTTAATGGTTTCCAATACCTTTTGCGTGGCACGTACCGGCAAAGCCAGGACAATCAGATCTGCACCTTTGACCGCTTCCACAGGATCTGCATAGCCTCGGGAAATTAATCCCAAGGCTTTGGCATCTTCCAGCGTTTTTTGTGAGCGTGTCGATGCCACGATGTCATTGGCTAAATGCTCGGCCTTAATCACACGTGCCAGACTTGAACCAATCAGCCCAAGTCCGATGAAGGCAACTTTTTCAAACAGTGGCTGCGACATAACTTAAGCTTTCGCCTCTAAGCCGAGTACTTTACCGAGTGCAGCAAGGAATTTGGCATTTTCAGCTTCAGTACCAATTGATACGCGCAGATGGTTCGGAATACCCACTGGACGAACAATTACGCCTTCTTTCAGCAATTTGTTAAATGTTTCCGCCGGATCAGCCTGTACATCGACCAGAATGAAGTTGGCGCGTGAAGGCACATAGTTCAGGCCTAAAGCTTTAAAGCCTGCTTCAAGTTGAGCCATACCCGCTTTGTTCACTTCACGAGATTTCTCGATAAATGCTTCATCTTTCAGTGCAGCAACCGCAGCCACCATCGCTAAATGGTTCACATTGAATGGCTGACGGATACGGTTCAGGTAATCAGTCACTTCAACAGACGACAATGCGAAACCAACGCGCAGTGCAGCCAGACCATAACACTTAGATAATGTACGGCTGACAATCAGGTTTGGATACTGCTTCAGGAATTTCAGGCTATTGAAGTTTTCCGGGAAATATTCCACATAAGCTTCATCTAGCACCACGATGACATTGGCCGGTACTTTCTGCATGAAAGCTTCAAATTCAGCTTCTTCGAACCAGGTCCCTGTCGGATTATTCGGATTGGCAATAAAGATCAGCTTGGTATTGTCTTTTACTGCTGCAGCCATGGCTTCCAGGTCATGCGAGAAGCCTTTTGCTGGTACTTCAATCGCTTCGGCATGGATTGCTTGAGTTACCAATGCATATACTGCGAATGCATGCTGGCTGTAAATCACGGAATTTTTTTCAGAAACGAATGCGCGGGCAAACATTTCCAGCAAGTCGTTTGAACCATTGCCCAAAGTAATCTGGTCATGATTAAAACCAAACTGAGCCTTGATCTGGTCTTTCAGAATAAAACCGCCACCATCTGGATAACGGCCAATTTCCGCCAGTTCGGCAGCGACTGCTTCTTTGACTTTATCTGAACAGCCCAACGGGTTTTCATTTGAAGCCAGTTTTACGATATCAGTGATGCCCAACTCACGCTCAAGTTCACTGATCGGTTTACCTGGTTGATATGGTCTTAATTTAGAGATGCCTGGATTGGCTGGGACAAACGACATTTTATACTTCCGATTTACAGATGAAACAGCGATCAGCACCCTCGCACTGATCACGAAAGGCTGCTTTTATAAAACAGCTGCAGGATATGAACCAAGCACGCGAACTTCTTTCACGAGCGGGCGAATTTCTTCAATCGCTGCTCTCACATGCTCCTGTTCAATATGACCTTCAAGATCAATGAAGAACACATAAGCCCATTTTTCAGGAAGTGCAGGACGGGTTTCAATACTGGTAAGACTAATATTGTGTTTGGCAAATGGCGCCAGAATTTCTAGCAATGCCCCGGCACGGTCATGTGCTGATACCAGCAGTGACGTTTTGTCATTACCGCTTTGTGGTACTTTTTCACGACCAATCACCAGAAAACGTGTGGTGTTTTCCGGATTGTCCTCGATATTGCTGTGCATGATCTCAAGATTGTAGATATTCGCAGCAATTTCAGAGGCAATCGCGGCAGAGTGCCACTCATTCTGAATACGGCGTGCAGCTTCGGCATTTGAGCTGAGTGCAACACGCTCTACTCCCGGATAATGGGCATCTAGCCATTTACGGCATTGTGCCAGAGTTTGCTGATGTGCATAAATCTGCTTGATACTGTCTTTACGGGTATTTTCCGAGATCAGGAACTGGTGATGAATCGGTAATTCAACTTCACCAATGACATTCAGATGCGAGGTTTTGAAACAGTCCAAAGTATGGTTCACCACCCCTTCAGACGAGTTTTCAACCGGTACCAGACCATAATGTGCACTGCCCGCCTCTACTTCACGAAACACTTCATCAATGGTGGGTAATGGACGAACCACGGCATCATGACCAAAATGTTTGAGTACTGCCGAGTGTGTGTAGGTACCAATAGGTCCAAGAAAAGCAATACTTTGTGGTGCTTCAAGCGCTAAACATGCTGACATGATTTCGCGAAACAGACGTGCCATGGTGGTATCCGACAATGGCCCCTCATTGCGCTCCATAACATTGCGCAGGACTTGTGCTTCACGTTCCGGACGGTAAAACAGCGGATTTTCTTCAGAAGCAAATTTCGCTTTTGCGACTGCCTCGGCCAAACGCGCGCGACGGTTAATCAACTGCTGGATCTGCTGATCAACTGAATCGATATCTTCACGAATTTTAGCCAAATCTAAAGAAGCCGTTGTGTTTTGATCGTCGTTGATCATCGTGATGTCGCCCTGTATAAACCTTATCTGTGCAGTATAACAATAGTGTGCTGTAAATGTTACACAATATAACTTTAGTAGATTAATTCTTAAAAATAAGGAGTTGATTTTAACCGTTCATCGCCTTAGTCATATCTGGTAACATTTCTTTCAGTATTTCCACCGAATTTACATTATCAAATTGTAAACTTTGCATACTCATCTTAACTGATTTTTATCAAGATGAAATATCACTATTTCTTAATCTAGATAACGGTTTTAAGCATAAGAAAATTAAAATAATTGCGATATGACCTAAGCTTTTAAGAGAATGATATCTGATATAGATTTCACAATAAAATGCACTCTATCCAACCTGATTTTTCTAGGTTTATCTTTGATTTAGCTTGTATTTTTACATTCCGCCACCACTTGATTACAAAGCGGAGACGATTTTTTAACCAATCGTAGATAGTCTAATTTAAAACATACGTTTGGGTGTCAGTCATGCCAAAAAGAATAGCTGTACTTGTAACGAATAATTTTGAAGACCAAGAATATCTTGAACCTGTTGCAGCCTTGCTGGCAGCACAGCATAGCATCTGCAACATTGAGCTTAATGCAGGAAAAATAGTCTACGGTCTGCATGGCCAGTCAAGTGTGACAATTGACCGCGGCATCGAACAAATCAGTATTGATGATTTTGATGCCTTACTGATTCCTGGCGGTGAATCTGCAGTTTCTTTATCTACCGATCTCCGGGTGCTGCAATTTATCCAAGCCTTTAATCAGGCCAAAAAAACCATCTTTAGTTTATGTGATGCCTCTTTACTCCTGTGCGAAGCAGATATACTGAAAAATCGAATTATTACCAGTATTCGCGCGCATGCCAGCCGTGTACAGCATGCCGGTGGAACCTACTATGATGTCGAGCTGGTAAATGATAATAATCAGTTGATTTCATCACGCCTGCCCAATGATTTACCTATTTTTATTAATGAATGTTTGAATGTCTTAAAATCATAAAAATTAAAAGAACATTTACCATTTGGACTATTTCTCGCGTCAAAAAAGAGCCCTTCAGGACTCTTTTTAGTACTTGAGCAATTAACGCCCCAGCAATCCACGTGCCACGATTTCCTTCATGATTTCATTGGTGCCGCCATAAATCCGCTGGATTCGTGCGTCTACAAAGAAACGTGAAATCGGATATTCGGTCATATAGCCATAACCGCCAAAGAGCTGGAGCAAATTGTCAGCAATTTTCATTTGCATATCGGTCGAAAAGCTCTTCAAAGCGGCTGCAGTTTCTACGTCAAGTTTACCCTGCATATACAGCTCGACATTCTGATTATAAAAAGCTGCTGTTGCCAGTTCATCAATTTTGGCCTGTGCCAGAACAAAACGGGTATTCTGGAACTGTCCAATCGCCTGACCAAAAGCCTGGCGCTCTTTCACATATTGCGTCGTTACATCGATAGAACCACGAATCGCACCCAAAGCCGTCGCCGCAATCGCAGTACGTTCGCGTGGCAATTCCTGCATCAAATAGACAAAGCCCTGACCTGGCTGCCCCAGCAACTGCTCTTTAAGCACTTTGACATTATCAAAGAACAGCTCAGAAGTGTCCTGAGAATGCAGTCCAATTTTGTCCAGATTTTTACCCTTTTTAAAGCCTTCCAGATGCGTATTGACCAGCATTAAAGACACACCTTTGGCACGGGCTTGCGGATCAGTCTTCACTGCCAACACCACCAGATCTGCATGCTGGCCATTAGAAATAAAGGTTTTGGAACCATTCAGCAAATAATGATCATCCTGCAAAATGGCATTAGTACGCATGGCCTGCAAATCTGAGCCTGCGCCCGGCTCGGTCATGCCAATCGCACCCACTACTTCGCCTGAAACCATTTTTGGCAACCAGTATTTTTTCTGTTCTTCAGTCCCGATATGCAGAATATACGGTGCAGCAATATCTGAATGGCAAGACAAACCGGTTGAAATTGCGCTATAGCCTGCTCGTGCCGACTCTTCAATCAACATCAGGGAGTAATGCGTCGGCACACCATAGCCACCATATTCTTCTGGCACATCGACACACAAGAATCCATTTTCACCCAGCACATTCCAGACTGAACGCGGCATCATGCCCTCACGCTCCCACTGTTCATAGTAAGGCGCTACATGTTCGTTCATAAAGCGTTTGAAATTGTCGCGGAAAAGTTCCAGGTCAGCATCGTAAGCCAGCATTCTTGTATCCTTATGGTGTTTATCATTTTATTTCCTGTCCACAGGCTAACTATTTTTATAGCTACTGTCATGTGCCTGATGGGTTTTTTTGCTAACTTCACAGTCAGATAAAAAAACAAAAAGGAAGCCGAAGCTTCCTTTTTTAAGACCTTAAAGACTCACTCTAACTTAGTGAGCGTTATTGCCTTCTTGCGCCATTTTTTCATCAATTTCAGCTGGATTTGCTAATGCATAGTTGAGCTTATCCATATCTAACTGACCAACCCATTTCGCCACAACTAAAGTAGCCAAAGAGTTACCGACCAGATTAGTCAAAGCACGCGCTTCAGACATGAAACGGTCAATACCTAGAATCAAGGCCAAGCCCGCAACAGGAATATTACCTACAGCTGCCAGAGTTGCCGCCATAACAATAAAGCCCGAACCGGTGACACCTGCTGCACCTTTAGAAGAAATTAACAATACTAGAAGCAAGGTAATCTGGTGAGATAAATCAAGCTGTGTATTGGTGGCTTGTGCAATAAAGATCGCTGCCATGGTCAGGTAAATTGACGTACCATCCAGGTTAAATGAATAACCTGTTGGGATCACCAGGCCAACCACTGATTTTTCAGCACCCGCAAGCTCCAGTTTCTTCAACATACGAGGCAGTACCGACTCAGAGGAGGACGTACCGAGTACAATCAGTAACTCTTCACGAATCAGGCGAATCATTTTCATGATGCTAAAACCTGTGAAACGTGCAATTGAACCCAAAACAATGAAAATAAACAGCAAACATGTGATATAGAAACAGATGATCAGTTGAGCCAACTGCGCCAGTGATCCAATCCCATATTTACCAATCGTGAATGCCATGGCACCAAATGCACCAATTGGAGCAAGTTTCATGATCATATTCACGATGTTAAAGAACACATGTGAAATCTGGTCAATCAGTTTAAGTACCGGCTTCCCTTGTGCACCCAATTTATGCAGCGCAAAACCGAACAGGATCGCGAATAAAAGCACTTGCAGGATTTCACCTTCAGCGAAAGCTCCCACTACCGTATTCGGAATAATATTCATCAGGAAATCAAGGGTAGACTGCGACTCGCCTGAAGTTACATACTTCGAGATTCCCGCAGTATCCAGACTGGCTGGATCAACGTTCATGCCAACACCTGGCTTTACGATGTTAATAACCAGCAGACCAATCACTAAAGCAATCGTTGAAACGATTTCAAAGTAAAGTAGAGCCACACCACCAGTTTTACCGACTGATTTCATGCTCTCCATGCCTGCGATACCACTGACCACAGTACAGAAAATTACAGGGGCGATGATCATTTTGATTAAACGGATAAATGCATCACCAAGTGGCTTTAGCTGCTCACCTAGACCCGGAACATATTGTTCTGCACCATTAATAATTTGTGTACCACTTGGCGAGAAATGTCCGACCAGGATACCCGCAATAATGGCTACAATCACTTGAAAATAAAGCGACTTATAAATTGGTTTTTTAGCCATAACCTTACTTCGCGATATACTTCTAAAAAGAAGCAATATTCAGTTTTTACTTATTTAAGAAAATAAGCGTCCAATACTTGATTGTCTGAAACAAAAAAGTGCCTATGTATCAAGAATTAATCTGATACTAAAAATAGAATGTGTATGTACGTTTAACAATCACAGCAACCCTGCTCTTCAAAAAGAAGTCAGTGCATTGATCAGGAGATGAAGCAAACACAAATAATCACGGGAAATTTTAACTGCTTTTTAGACTTTTGTTTAACCCGAAATGTTAATTTCGACTAAATAATAGGCAATATCCCTTATACTATAGTCTTATAAAACTATAATAATTCTGCAAAATAAGAAGGTGAAATACCAATATCAGCGTAAAATATGCCAATACTTGATGAATATGACTGATCTATCTGTATGAACACAAAGCGAAATATTTATAAAGATACCGAACATCCTTTTGCCCAGTTTATTCGTATTATTGGCAAGGGAAAAAATGGTGCACGCTCCTTAAGCTATGAAGAAGCTTATCAGGCTTTTAGCATGATCCTGAACAATCAAGTATTGGATGTACAGCTTGGTGCTTTTCTGATGTTATTACGGGTCAAGGAAGAATCCGTCGATGAATTAGCAGGTTTTGTTCAGGCAACCCGTGATCAGCTTAACTTCAAAGCACTGGAGGTCGATCTGGACTGGTCCTCTTATGCTGGAAAACGTAAACATTACCCATGGTTTATTCTGTCTGCCCTTACTCTGGCCAAGCAGGGCTATAAAATTGTCATGCACGGTGCTTCAGGCCATACCATGAACCGTGTTTACACCGAACAGGTGCTGACTTACTTAGGCTATCCAATCTGCCAGAATGATGTGGAAGTTGAGCAGCAGCTTGAAGAAAGACACTTCGCCTATCTACCTTTAGAGGTAATTTCTCCGATTCTGTCTGAGCTGATTGGACTGCGAAATGTCATGGGACTGCGCTCTCCAATTCACACGCTGGCACGCCTGATCAATCCATTTAATGCCAAAGCGACTTTACAGGCCATTTTCCATCCGGCTTATCGGAGTTCACATCAGCAATCGGCTTACCGCTTAGGTTATAAAAACAGTGCGGTGATTAAAGGTGAAGGCGGTGAATTTGAACGTAACCCTGATGCCAAAACCTTAATCTGCGGGATTAAAGATGGTGAGCTCTATGAGCATGAATTGCCGAAACTAACCGACAATCGCAGCCCGATTGAAGAAGAACTGGATTTATCTGTGTTTAAAGAAGTCTGGGAAGGCAAACATTCACATGAATATGGTGAAGTTGCAGTGATTGAAACTATGGGCATTGCCCTGTATACTATGGGCGAATGTGACAGCTATGAAGCAGCGATGCAAAAAGCCAAAGAATTCTGGGATAGCCGTCTTTCAGTTTGATGCCATTCATGCTTTATGACAGACATTAAAAAAGACCACATTGGTGGTCTTTTTTAATGTCTGGATTAGACAAAACGGATCGGCTTGAATTCCGGCTCATGCTGGTGATGATCATCATCACATTGTTCGCCTTCTTCTTTCGTACCACGGTCGATATAACCACTACGTTCAGTTTCTGGCAGGTTTTTCATTTCCCAGGCATATACCGCCTGCATGCAGGTCTGACGCTGTTCCTGAGTCAAAGCCACACCGTTTGGCCATTTGCCAATTTCAATGGCTGTTCTTAAGCGTTCTACAATCTCAGGATTGAGTACGGCAAGCATTTGTTCAATATTCATGGTTAATCCTGCTTAAAATAATCGAAGTCCTGATTCCAGCCCAGTTTGGTTCGGCATGCATTATAGAAGTCATAACCTGGCGGATGCAGAAGATGCAGTTTAAAGGGATGCTTACGAATATGGACGCTATCTCCAACATTCAAAGACACACTGTGTTGTCCATCCGCACTCACCATCGGCAGTACGCGATTTTCACGAATCAGTAATTTAATTTCACTATGCCCTCCAACCACAATCGGCCGTGAAGACAAGGTATGCGGATGCATCGGCACCAGCGCAATCGCATCCATACTCGGATGAACAATCGGCCCGCCTCCCGACAGCGCATAGGCGGTAGAACCAGTCGGTGTAGAGATAATCAGGCCATCACTATGCTGACGATAGACATATTGTCCATCAATATTCAGCTCAAAATCAATCATATGTACTGATTTTCCTGAATGTAAAACCACATCATTCAAGGCAATGGCATCATAAATGATTTCACCTTTAGAGCGAATTTCCACTTCCAGCAGGAAACGGCGCTCTGCCTGAAAGTCGCCTTTGAGCACCTGATCCAGCTTAAAGATCACTTCGGTCGGCTTGATATCTGTCAGAAAACCCAGACGACCACGGTTGACTCCAATTACAGGTGTATTGTATTTCACCAGTGCCCGAGCAGCGTGTAAGAGTGAGCCATCCCCACCCACCACAATTACCAGATCAACTACTTCGCCCAGCAAGGCCCGGCTGACAGTCTGGGTATTTTGATAAGGTACCAGTTCAGCTGTATCGGCATCAAAAACAGGATGTAGACCTAAATTGAGCAGATGATCATGAATCAGGCATAAGGTTTCAACCACTGAAGATTTATCCGGGCGTCCGATTAACCCGATATTTCGAAATGTCTTGTGGGAAATTTGCACCAGTGTCGTCGCTCCGCTTCGAATCCTGCTTATCATATCATTAAGCATGAATAGGATGACAATTTATAACATGATAAAGCCGTCTAGGATTTAATTTGAAATAGACTGAAATTAAGGAGAAAATGTGAAGTTTAATTTTAATTTTAATCTCAATATTTGATTAAATATTGCAAAATAACGAAAAGCTTCGCATGATTAGCACAATTTCACAGGGTCTTATTATCATTTATGAAATCTGAACGAGGTATGGGGTTAATTGCCTTAATCTTCTCCATTCTAGTCATTTCTGCATTTGTAGCATTTAGCATCTATTTGATTAGATTAGATAATATCGTGCGTGAAAAATTTGAAGGTCAACGCTGGGACATTCCAGCCAAGGTTTTCGCACGCCCGATGGAAGTGTATGTCAATGCCCCCGTCAGTCAGCAGGATTTCCAGCAAGAACTCAAATTATTAGGTTATAAAAATTCAGATAGTTATACCAAATCTGGCAGCTTTGTCAGCACTGGCAATACCCTGTATGTACATACCCGTGGCTTTGATTTTGGTGATCGGGTTGAACCTGAACAGGTATTAAAAGTCAGTTTTAGTGGCGATCAGATTGCTGAAGTAAGTGCGACCAAGCCTTCTTCTAGCGGCATTGCCCGTCTGGAACCTCTATTGATTGGCGGTATTTACCCGCAGCATAATGAAGACCGCGTGCTAATTAAACTTAACCGGGTTCCTAAGCCTTTAATTGACGCCTTAATTGCCACTGAAGACCGTAATTTTTACCATCATTATGGCGTATCTCCTCGCGGGATTGCGCGCGCAGTGGTCAGCAACATTACCGGCGGTAAACGTCAGGGCGGTTCAACTCTGACCCAGCAGCTAGTCAAAAATTTCTATTTAACCCCTGAACGTACTTTAAAGCGTAAGGTTAATGAAGCCTTTATGGCAATGCTGATTGAATTGCATTATGACAAAGATGAAATTCTGGAAGCCTATTTAAACGAAGTGAATCTGGGCCAAAATGGTAACTATTCCATTAATGGTTATGGTCTGGCCTCACAGTTCTATTTTGGCCTGCCGCTACGTGAACTGAATATTTCCCAACAGGCCTTTCTAGTAGGTCTGGTTCAGGGTCCAAGCCTGTATAACCCGTGGCGTAATCCGGAAATTGCCAAAAAACGTCGTGATGTGGTCCTACATAACATGCTGGTCATGGGGTATCTGACAGAGGATCAGTATGAAACAGAAAAAGCCCGCCCTCTTAATGTCATTTCAAAACCGACTTTAGGTCCAGCGCGTTTTCCGGATTTCCTGGATATCGTTCGCCGTCAGTTACGTACCGACTATCAGGAAACCGATTTAACCAATCAGGGTCTGCGAATATTTACCACTTTAGATCCTTTAGCCCAAACCCGAATTCAAGAAAGTTTTAAAGATACCGTGGCACGCTTAAGTAAATCCAATCCAGGACGCCTGAAAGATTTACAGGGTGCGGTATTGGTAGCACATCCGGAAAATGGAGAACTGGTAGCCGCTGTGGGTTCTACCCAAGATTTTACTGGCTTTAACCGTACAGTAGATGCCAAGCGTCAGGTCGGCTCGCTATTGAAACCGGTCATTTTTCTGACTGCACTGGAGTCTAATCGCTACAACTGGGCCAGTCCGATCGAAGACAGTGAAATCAGTATCAAGAGTGACGGAAAAACCTGGACACCCAAAAATTATAGCGGGCGCGGACATGGCATGGTGCCGATGATTCAGGCGCTCTCCCAATCCTATAACCTGTCGACCGTTCGTTTAGGTCAGGAATTTGGCCTGTCGACTTTTATTAATCATCTCAAACAATTTGGCGTGACTTCAAACATACCTTCCTATCCATCTATCTATCTGGGTGCAGTGGATATGTCGCCTATGGAAGTTATGAATATCTATGGGAATTTTGCTACAGGCGGCTTTAGATATCCAGTAAAAGCCATCCGTTCTGTGGTCGATGCCAATGGCCGATCTCTCGATCGTTATAGTCTGAGTGTACAACCAACCATTGATCCGGCTGCCGCTTATGCCCTGAATTATGGCTTGCAGCAGGTTATGGCGAGTGGTACAGGTCGTGCGGCGTATAGCAGCTTGCCACGGAGTCTGAATCTTGCCGGAAAATCCGGTACGACCAATGATAGTCGAGACTCATGGTTTGCTGGATATTCGGGAAATTATATGACTGTGGTCTGGCTGGGGCTGGATAACAATAAAGTCACTGGATTAACCGGTTCTTCAGGTGCTTTGCCGGTTTGGACCAATGTCATGAAACAGTTACGTCAGAAACCGGTGAACCTGCCACAGCCGAATGAAATACAATGGCACTGGCTGGATCGTTATACGGGTTTATTGTCTGCGCAAGGTTGTGAAGGTGCCATGTACATCCCAATTTCGCGGCATGCCCTGCCAAGTCAGGCAACTCCCTGCGGAATCTCGCATTATGCGACTGAGCCTTATGATATTAACTCAGAACCTCCAGCATCTGATGCAGAACAGGATGACATGAATCGCTATATACAAGAAAGTGAAACAGAAATAGAACGTGATCTTGAAAGCGAAACACGTATTATCGCCAGTGGAAGTTATAGCCAATAATTGAGTCCATGTATATGTTTAAAAAAATCCTCCCTGGTTTGCTCATCCTCAGTCTGGTGGGCTGCCAAACCATAGTAGAGCCTGAAAAGCCAGTAAGCCCTGCCAAGCCTGCAACGGAAAAGCCTAAAACACCTACACCAGACGGTGTAGTGATTACGCCTTATGAGCGTCCTGAGATCAAACGTCAGAAGATTGTAATTCCTGAGCAAAAGCAGAAAAGCCAAAAGTTTGATGATGGCCGTAATTTGCCGGCATTCAAGAGTCTGATGCTGCAAACCCAACAGGCATACAGCAAGCAGCAGTACGATCAAGCGGAAGCGTCTGCAACTCAGGCACAGCGACTGGCTCCTCAGGCATCCGAAACGTATTTGTATTTGGGGATGATTGCCAATCGTAAAAATCAGCCAGCACGAGCGGATGCCTTTGCCTTACGCGGCCTGAGTTATGCCCAGTCCAGTGCCATGAAAAAGCAGCTCTGGCAAGTTCGTCTCAAATCTGCACAGCAGCAAAAAAATGCCAAAGCGATTCAGCAAGCCCAGCAGGCATTAAAAAAGCTTTAAAGTCATTTTTTATAGAATCTGACCTACCAAAAGAAAGCTTATGTTCAAATACAGCATTTACACATAACGAATGCCGGCAATGCCATAGGCATGCTGGCATTTTGCATCATGCAGGTCTTCCGTTCTTAATCCACCTAAAGCAAAAACCGGAATCTGTACCTGCTCTGCCATTTGTTTGAATCGCTCCCAGCCTAGCGCAGGAGTGTCCGGATGCGTCTCGGTCGCCAGTACCGGACTGAGGAGCGCAGCTTCACACCCGATCTGTTCTGCATGTATCAAAGCGCTCTGGTCGTGGCAAGCTGCCAAGTAACGATAACCAGTTTTAAGATCACTTAGGTTGAAGTCCATCAGTTGGGTTTGTTTTAGATGAATCGTGCGAATCGTCTGCTGCTGCAATTCATTCAAGTATGACCAAAGCTGCTGATTAACAATTAACTTGGAGAGTTGATCTACCGGACATTGTGCTAATTGCATGATCCGTTCAGACGTTGGGTCTACGCGCCAATACAGCATTTGGTCTGTATCCAGACTTGATAAGATATTCAGATCTTCAGAAATCTTGATCCGCTGCGGCCATTGCAGCTTTTGAATCATAGACTGATTGGCTTTCGGAAAATTCAGCTGTCCAAGTTCTTCCCGACAATACCAGCGCCAAGGCTGTTTAATTTCAGCCAGTTGCGCAGGCTGTAATGAAGCGTGGAAAATATGCAAATTGACGATGATATCTTCATACTCATGGGAGATAAAATCAGAGGCATGCCAGCGTTCAATATCAATACCGACCTCTTCCATCACTTCGCGTCGGCAGGCTTCTACTGGTAATTCACCCTTTTCAACTTTTCCGCCTGGAAATTCATATTTATTGCCCTGATGCTGCCTGGCTTCACGCCAGCCGACTAGAACTTGATTTTGATAAAATAAAAGAGCAATTGCGACATGAATCGTAGCTTTAGTCATGATGTACAGAACCGGTAAAGTTTTACAGATTGTAAGCAAATTAGAGTTTTTTATAAATTGCTCAATATTTCGTTGACAGACCTATTCGATAATGATTATCATTTAAATCAATCCAAAACACACCACGGAGTCGACGGAATGAACGCCCCATTTAGCCTATTTACCCGTAACAATGATACTCATCATGCCTTGCCAATGCTGCACTCCAACAATCTGTTTGCACTGGGTCGTGAAATCCGGATCATGCATGCTGGCGAAGAATATCGTTTGCGTCTGACCCGCAACAACCGTCTCATTCTGACCAAATAATTAAATCAGTTCTAATAATAACAAACGTGGGAAGCAGCAGTATGAATCAGCGCATACTGCTTTTTTATTTTGCCCATCATGAAATTTCACTTTCAGGCTTAAAATTCAATGACACTTTAAGTCCGCCCAAGTCCGATGGCACATAATCAATTTTGGCTGCATGCAGTGCCATAATTTTCTGGCAAATCGATAGGCCTAAACCTGAACCCTGAGTGCGTGTTCCTAATGCCCGATAAAAACGTTCGCCCAAACGTTCCAGTACATCGGCAGCAATTCCCTCTCCTGAGTTTTCGATCAGTAACTGTGGATGCGATGTTTTAACCATTCTAATCTTAACCCGTCCCTGTGACGGCGTATAACGAATGGCATTGTCGACCAGATTGCGAATACAGCTAAACATCAGCTCTGGATTCGCTTCAATAACGACATCTTCAAGGTTGAGATTCCAGTGAATGTCCTTTTCCTGTGCAAAAGGCTGTAAGGCCTGTAAAGCCTCCTGAACCAGATTTTTAAGATTGACCGCCTGCATAGGTAATTGCCCGGTTCGCTCCGGATCAAGTCGCGCCAGTAAAAGTAAGTTTTCCAGCACCTGCGTACCACGGTTGACATCATTCTGGATCAACTGCAATGCTTGAGGCAGCTGAGCATCATCTTGATATTTGCGTTTTAAAACCTGTAGACGCATTTGAATGGCAGACAGTGGCGAACGCAGCTCATGTGAAGCATCTGCAGTAAAACGCTGTTCGGCAGCCAATGATTTCTCCAGCCGGCCGAGCATAGCATTTAGCTGGCGTACAATCGGTTGCAGCTCAGTGATTTCAGGATCAGGCATTTTGATCGGACTGAGATCCTGGGCAGTTTTAGAACCAATGGCACGCGAAATCTTGTTTAATGGCCGCAACTGGCGTTTGACCGAGACCCTTAGAATCAGCCATTGCATGAGCCATAAAATAAATAAAATCCCGGCAAAACCGAGTGTGGTTTGCCAAAGCTCATTGAAGCGTACTGCAAGCGGCTGTACGATTTTTACCTGTAAACCGTCCTCTTCTTCATTCAGGATACGGATAAAACGGCCATTTTCATAAGCAAACTGAAAGCCATTCTTATGTGTCACGGGAATGGCATTAACTAGCTCATGATTAACAGAAGTAGTCAGTACCTGCTGATCAAGTAACAGAATATATTGGATATCAAACTCTTCGCTGAGCTCATCAACCTGGGTGTCTTTGGCTTGGGTGACATCACCGAGTAACAGCTCAGAAATCTGTTCCATTAATTCATCATGCAACTGATTGGCCTGATAACTGGCAATCCCCAATAACAACAGCCAGGCCAATACTCCAGCCAATATGGAACTGAACAGCGCATGTTTAATTAACCTAGTTTGCAAGGAAATTGGAGCCGACATGAGCTTAGGCCTCAGCTTTATGCATGCGATAGCCCAGACCGCGAATGGTTTTTATCATCTGACTGCCAATTTTTTTACGTAGCTGATAGATAAACACTTCAATGGCATTACTTTCAATTTCATCTCCCCAGGCATACAGCGATTCTTCCAGCTGCTCACGGGTGACAATATGTTCAGGCTGCTGCATCAACTTGTATAGAATCTGAAATTCCTTCGCAGTCAGATTGATCGCTTGTCCCGCTTTGGTCAGGGTTTTGGCCTGAGTGTCCAGACTGAGATCCTGCCAGTGCAGAATATGATTCGGTGTTTGCTGTTTCAGTCTGAGCTGGGCTCGTACCCGTGCGGAAAGCTCTTCCAGGCTAAAAGGCTTGACCAGATAATCATTGGCCCCCAAATCAAGGCCTTGAACCCGGTCATTGATACTGTCTTTGGCAGTGATAAAAATTACCGGGGTATCTCGCTGTTGGCTACGCAAACTTTTTAGAATATCGTCACCTGTTGCATTCGGCAGACCACGGTCCAGCAAAATACAATCGTACTGATGCTGCTCAATCGCCAGAATAGCATGATCACCACGCTCAACCCGATCAACTACATAACCATCCATTTCCAGCCAGGTCTGGATACTTTCTGCCTGAGACTGATCATCCTCTGCCAAAAGAATACGCATGCTGTGCTCCCTCTGCTTATTTATTCTATCTTGCCCTGAAAAAGCACCAGACTCAAAAAAGCCACATGCTTTTTGGTAACTTGCATGTGGCTTTTTGTTGCTGTATTCAGATTAATTTTGGTAACTTAGTCGAGATTAAAAGCGAACCTGTTCAACATCAATTTCAACACGTTTTGCCGGTTTATAGTCAATATCAATTTCACCTGTAATCACTACCGGGGTTTTGGCTGAAATCGGTTTACCTTGCCAAAGTTCATCATCAATTTCAACAGTTATAGTACCTGTGCTGTCACGGAACTGGTATTTTTCATCCCCGACTGCTTTTACGATATAACCTTTGAGCTGGACTTTGCTGTCATCTTTCATCGCAAGTGCCTGTTTGACCGTAGTCGATTTGGCAAAAGCGGCCTGATTCACAACTGTTTCGCTACTTGCTACTGCAGCAGTTGCAATAGAACCCATCAATGCAGCTGCCAAAACTGTATTTATCATCATTTTCATCGCAATCACCTCTTTTAAAGTTCTGCCCTTGTTTCGATGATGCTATTAAAACAGCCAAAGATGAATTGAATCTTAAGATTGCCTCATTTTTAAAATTAATTTAAGGGTACCACTCTCAGGACTTCTTCAAGCGTAGTGACACCTTCCAGAATCTTGCGCGCGCCGGCAATTCTGAGCGGCTCTACCCCTTCTTTTTTGGCCTGCTGACGCAGCTCGTTCAGGTTAGCATTGGCACCAATCAACTGTTTGGTGGTCAGACTCAGCGGCATAAACTCATAAATCCCGATACGGCCTTTATAGCCGGTATGCCGGCATTCTTCACAGCCTACCGCCTTAAAGACAAATTCTGGCCGAGGTAAAGGATAATCCGTGGCTAGATGTTGCCACTCCTGCTCGTTCAGGAAACTTTCCTGTTTGCAGTGTGGACACAGCTGACGTACCAGACGCTGGGCCAAAACCCCGAGTATAGTCGCGGCCGTCAGAAAAGGTTGCACCCCCAGATCATGCAGACGGGTCAGACTCGACGGTGCATCATTGGTATGTAAAGTCGATAGAACCAGGTGACCGGTCAATGCCGCCTGAATCGCCATATTGGCAGTATCCTGATCACGGATCTCCCCGACCATGATAATGTCCGGATCTTGACGCATCAGCGCACGCACGCCATCAGCAAAACCGAGATCAATACCATTATTGACCTGCATCTGGTTAAAGCTGGGTTCCAGCATCTCGATCGGATCTTCAATGGTACAAACGTTAACCTGTTCCGTCGCCAGCTGCTTCAGGGTTGAATAAAGCGTAGTAGTTTTACCGGAACCGGTCGGGCCCGTTACCAGAATAATGCCATGACTGTGGCTGGTCAGATTGTTCCAGTCGTTGAGCAGATGACCTTCAAAACCGAGTTGCTGAAAGCTTCTGACCAGTACTTCCGGATCGAAAATACGCATTACCAGTTTTTCACCAAAGGCCGTCGGCAAGGTCGATAAACGTAGTTCAGTTTCCTGTCCTTTCGGCGTGCGTGTTTTTAGTCGGCCATCCTGCGGTTTACGTTTTTCTGCCACATTCATCCGGCCCAGAATCTTGATCCGGGAAATGACCGCGGTCAGGGTATTGGCCGGCATGTTGTAAATCGTATGCAGTACGCCATCAATCCGGAAACGGATCTTGCCCGTATCTTTACGCGGTTCCATGTGAATATCACTGGCGCCCTGCTCAAAGGCAAATTGCAGCACCCAGTCCACCAGTTTGACAATATGCTGGTCATTGGCGTCCGGATTCTGGGAATCGCCCAGTTGCAGCAAGGCTTCGACGCCCTTATTTTCCCGGTCATAGGCAGAGGATTTCTGCGATCCACTGACCGCACGGCTGACCTGATAATACTCAACCATATAACGCTGGAGCTGTTCCGGATTAAGCAGTACCCGTTCAATTTTCTTCGGTGCAATATTCTGCTGAAGATTCGACATCCATTCAGTTTTATAAGGCTGATCTGTAGCGATCAGAACTTTGTCTGCCTGAATTTCTACTGCCAGAATACGGTTACGTAATGCATATTCCTGTGACATGACATTGGTCAATGCCTGCACATCAGCTTTGAGTGGATCAATGATATAGAACATCAAGCCGGTTTTTTCTGCCAGCCATTGACATAAACGGTTCAGGGTGAGTGTCGTTTGAGGATGGGATTGATCGACCAGATGAAAATTGGCGATCCACTGCAAAGGATGCCATTTTAATTGTTCACGTTGCCGATGCGTCGTCTGTACCAGCATTCGGTCGCGTTCACTGATTTTACCGTCTTTAAAAAGTTGCTCTAAACACCAGGCTGTATCAATTTCAAAGTCAAATTTCATTATTATCAGTCCCCAAACTTGACTCCACTATAACAACTTTTTGCAGTTTTTCGCAGGCTCTATCTACACTGGCCGATCCACTATGTTCCTATTTCTTCATGCAATGCCAAAACCATCACATTGTTTCGGAACATAACCATTTCCTGCTTGTTTAAGCTGGAGTTTATCTTCTATATTTTAACCAGTCCGTCTTAAATCGCTGAGGCCGAATATGGATTTTAGCGCAGTGCCCCTTAATAGCATCAGCTCTTTCCAGGACCTTATAACCATCCTGGCTGCCGCACTTGGCTGTGGCCTGCTTATAGGCCTGGAACGAGAACGTCATAAACAGCGCGAAAGCCACCCCAGTTTTGCAGGATTACGCTCCTTTGCGCTCAGTGCTCTGCTGGGCGCACTCTGTTTTTTATTCGGCATGGTCATCGGGCTGGCTGGTGCGCTTATTATTGGAGGGATAGTCATTTTTTCCCTTCGTAATCAGCCTGAAGACCCGGGCATTACTACAGAACTCGCCTTCCTCATGACTTATTTTATAGGGGCAATGTGTCTTTGGAATATTCCGCTGTCTGCGGGACTGGCCGTCTTGTTAACCATTATTTTGATGGCCAAGCACTCCATGCATGATTTCGCGGGAAAATGGATTAAAGAGGCTGAATTCAGGGATGGACTGTTACTACTTGCACTTATACTGATCGGTTTGCCGCTTACCCCTGACCGTCCATTATGGGGAGAAGTTCTTAACCCCTATGTTATCTTGAAATTACTGACCCTGATTTTAGTCGTGCAAGCTTTAGCCCATATTGCGAAACGTTTTTTATCCACTAAAAATGCCCTGATGCTCTCTTCACTGGCCTCAGGCTTTGTTTCCAGTACTGCGACCATTGCCCAATTAGGCCTGCAGGTACGCAAAGGTGAAATGGATGCGCAGCCAAATGCCGGGGCTGCACTGATGTCATGTGTCTCTACCCTGGTCTTGCTGCTTATTGTCGTTGGAGGTGTGTCTTGGGCCTGGCTTAAACTCTTGCTCCTTCCTTCCGTTGTGGGCATGGTTATTCTGGTCGCCTGCGCATTTCTATTATTGCGCAAGGCCAAACCGGTCCAAGAGCTCGAATCTGCGGACAGCCCGATGTTCAGCCTAAAAGAAGCTGTCATTATTGCAGTGACTTTAACCCTGATTCAGGCCGGAATTTATGCGCTGGAATTGTGGCTTGGCAATGCCGGCTTATTGGCCGGCACCTTGCTTGCTTCATTATTTGAGGTTCATGCCGCAATGGCAGGTGTGGTGATTCAGGGAGATCCTTCCAACACCCATCTTATTTATGCCCTATTATTAGGTCTGGGTGCCCATGCAGTGGCCAAATCAGTAAATGCTGCCCTGACTGGTGGATTTAAATTTGCCCTGTATTTTGCCCCAGTCCAGCTTATTCAAATGGCAGTATTGATTGGACTAGTGTGGTGGAGTCTATAAATCAGGAGGGAGCGTGATGAATAGCAGTAATTATCACTTGCTGAGTATGAACTTTGAAATGGGTATCTACCGTAGCAAACTTCATCCCATAAATCCGTTCCTTATCATCCTGATAGGCTGGCCTTGGATCTAGAGATAAAACCGCTTCCAGCTCCTGAATACCCTGTGGTGAGATTTTCCCGCATTTCAGTAAATGCAGTTTTTGCTGCTCCGCCTCTTCACTCCAGATGACGGCTTTACGCTCAGGCTCATCCTGCGCATAACCACTTTGCGCTTCAACAATCGCATCCGAATATTGAATATAAGGTTTGATATCTACAATGGGTGTGCCATCGAGTAAGTCACTCCCTGTGACATATACCCGGACATGCTTGCCCACCTTACTAACTTCTTTGAGTTTAACGACTGAAAGGCCAATTGGTGAGGGACGATACATACTGCGCGTAGCAAATACGCCTATTTTCTTGTTGCCGCCCAAACGTGGCGGACGAACCTGTGGACGAAACTGGCTGCTCTCGTGTTGGTTTTTATTGTCATGAAATTGCCAGACTAACCAGAGATGGCTGAATTCTTCAATTCCCTCAAAGGCGAGCAGATCATTATAGGGTCCGGCCATTTCAATATAACTTTCGACCTGAACCAGATTGGGCTGGCGCGGGATACCAAATTTTTCTTTGTAGGGAGAACGCATATAGCCAATAATCGGTAGCGTCAGTTCAGTCATCATCACTTTTTTTGATAAGCTCAATTAAATATATTCAGTTTATCGAGAATGAATTTAGATTAGAATAGCAAGCTGTTCTAATTTGATAACTTATTGAGACCTTTAATGGCTGCTTTTAACGTCGAAAAGATTACTCACGTCCACCACTGGAATGATACTTTATTCTCTTTTAAAACGACTCGTGATCCTGCTTTGCGTTTTAAAAACGGTCAGTTTGTAATGATCGGCCTTGAAGTCAATGGCAAGCCGTTAATGCGCGCATACTCAATTGCAAGCGCCAACTACGAAGAAGAGTTAGAGTTTTTCTCAATTAAAGTGCCTGATGGTCCACTGACTTCGATTTTACAGAAAGTTAAAGTCGGCGATGAGATTTTGATTTCCAAAAAACCGACAGGCACATTGGTACTGGATGACCTGAATCCAGGCAAAAACCTGTATCTTCTTTCTTCAGGTACAGGACTTGCGCCATTTTTGTCCACTATTCGCGATCCTGAAACTTACGAACGTTTTGAAAAAATTATCGTGGTTCACGGTACGCGTTTTATTTCAGAACTGGCTTATCAAGATTTAATCCTGAATGAAGTGCCAAATCATGAGTTCTTCTCGGAACTTGGCGCAAAAGAAAAACTGATCTATTACCCAACCGTAACTCGTGAAGAATATCCAAATCAAGGTCGGGTCACGACTGCGATTGAAACCGGTGAACTGTTTGAAAAAATCGGTCTGCCACGTTTCAATCCGGAAACTGACCGTGCCATGTTATGTGGTAGCCCAGCCTTCCTTGACGATGTTGCTGCACTTCTTGATCAACATGGCCTGAAAGAATCTCCACGTATGGGCGTTCTAGGCGACTACGTGATTGAACGTGCGTTCGTTGAAAAATAAGATTCAATGTCATTAAAAAACCGGGCATTAAAGTCCGGTTTTTTATTGTCTTAAATTTGAACCTGCTTCGAAGATGTTCGCTCTATGAATGCCTGCTTAACCACTTGGTATCCGGCCGTCAACCCCAAGCCTGCCATAATTATCGCCACAATAATATCTGGCAACATACTACCCGTCCCAAACACCCCGACAGCCGCCAAAATCACGGCAGCATTTCCGATCGCATCATTTCGGCTACAGAGCCAGACCGATTTCATATTGGCATCCCCATCTCGAAAAGCATATAAAATTACTGCTGTAATCACGTTAGCAATTAAGGCCAGCACACCAATAACTCCCATAGTCAGCGCTTCAGGCGGTATACCTTGTATAAAAGCGTAGATGACTTTTCCGATCACCACCAAGCCAAATACAGCCATGGTCAATCCTTTAATCAGGGCAACTGTTGCGCGCCAATACAGGCTTGCCCCTAATACAGCCAGTGAAATCCCATAATTTACTGCATCTCCAAAAAAATCTAGCGCATCTGCCCATAATGCGGATGAATGCGCATAAGCACCACCCACTAGTTCTACAATGAACAAGGTCAAATTAATGAATAATGCAATCCATAAGGCGGTTCTGAATTTGCTATTGGGCGTGGATGGTGCAGGTTCATGACTACAACTACAAGCCATATGATTCTCCGAGGATTTTCTATATAAAATACGCTATAGTCATTAGAAACTATGGAGTAACTCCAAGGTCAAGCCTGAGGTGTTTATGTCACATTATCTCATTTCAGAAATCGCGACTAAGACCGGTTTAAGTACCGACAGCATTCGCTTTTACGAGAAAAAAGGTTTGATACAGCCGAATTTTCGAGCAAGTAATCAGTATCGTTATTATGCTGAAGAAGCCTTGAAACGTTTAATTTTTATCAAACGTTGCCGTACCCTAGGCATGTCTTTAAAAGAAATCGAACATCTGATTAAACTGGAGCAGAACCCTGAACAGGACTGCTGTGAAGTCAATCAGATGATTGATCGGCATCTTCTGGAAATTTCAAATAAAATTAAAGAATTACAAATATTTGAGCAACAGCTGATGCTGCTTCGTGACAGCTGCAATACGCCCACCACAATCGATCATTGCCAGATTTTAAAAACTTTAGAATCGCTTGAAAATACATAAAACTTTCTGGAATTCTTAACTTTATGAGTGCTTCATTTTTAACTTGAAATTTAGTTGAATTACTCCAATTCCGAGTTATTTACTAGGTTGAATCCTGATTTTAGATGGTTAGAATAAAGCCGTACTTTTTTTATGTCTTTCAATTTGATCATGAGCATTTCTCACGTTACCGAACTTCTCTCACCTGCAGGCTCATTAAAAAATATGCGCTATGCCTTTGCTTATGGTGCAGACGCAGTCTATGCAGGCCAGCCGCGTTATAGCCTGCGGGTTCGTAATAATGAATTTGACCATGAAAATCTCGCGATTGGTATTAAAGAAGCCCATGAATTAGGCAAAAAATTCTACGTGGTCGTCAATATTCAGCCACATAACTCCAAGCTGAAAAATTTCATTCGTGACTTAGCTCCTGTGGTTGACATGCAGCCGGATGCACTGATCATGTCCGATCCCGGTCTGATTATGCTGGTCCGTGAACATTTCCCGCATATGGATATTCACCTGTCGGTACAGGCCAATGCCGTGAACTGGGCAACCGTCAAATTCTGGAAGAACATGGGATTGACCCGTGTCATTCTGTCACGTGAACTGTCGATTGAAGAAATTGCAGAAATCAAACAGCAAGTGCCGGATATGGAGATTGAAGTCTTTGTTCATGGCGCACTGTGCATGGCCTATTCTGGCCGTTGCATGCTGTCTGGCTATATGAACAAACGTGATGCCAATCAGGGTGCCTGCACCAATGCCTGCCGTTGGGAATATAAAGTGCTGGATGCCAAGGAAGATGAAACCGGTGATGTGATTCCAGTGAAAAATCTGGATTCAGGCTGCTGCTCCAAAGATGCCGACGAAGCACATATGCAGGCACAACACCAATTCAACGAGCCAGTGCTGTTACAGCGCAATGAAGAAGACATGTTTGCCGCAGAAGAAGATGAACACGGCACTTATTTCATGAATTCCAAAGATCTGCGCGCGGTTCAGCATGTCGAACGTCTTACCAAAATTGGTGTACATTCCTTAAAAATTGAAGGCCGGACCAAGTCCTATTTCTACTGTGCGCGTACTGCCCAGATTTATCGTAAAGCAATTGATGATGCCCTTGCTGGTAAGCCGTTTGATCCATCCTTGATGACCCAGCTTGAAGGTCTGGCGAATCGTGGTTATACCGAAGGTTTCCTGCGCCGTCATGTGCATAGCGAATATCAAAACTATGAGAATGGTTCATCCAGTTTCGATCATCAGCAGTTCTGTGGTGAAGTGTTAGAACGTAATGGAGACTACATCAAGATTGATGTGAAAAACCGTTTTGTCCTCGGTGATTCACTGGAACTGATGACGACTAGAGGCAATATCACCTTTACTTTAACGGAAATGAAAGACAAAAAAGGTAATCTGATTGAAGATGCCAAAGGCTCAGGTCATATCGTCGAGATTCCGGCCCCAGCAGATGTAGATATGCAATATGCCCTGCTCATCCGTAATCTGCCAAGTTCGAGTGCGGATATTTCGGCATCTTCACTGGCTTATCAGGCGGGTTAAATATGGCACTGCTGATTACCGACAAATGCATCAATTGCGATATGTGTTTACCGGAATGCCCGAATGAAGCGATTTACGAGGGTGAAAAGTTCTATGAAATTGACGTAAAACGTTGTACGGAATGCGTCGGTTTTTATGAACATCAGACCTGTGTAGATGTCTGCCCGATTGAATGCATTATTCCTCATCCGGAGCATCGTGAAACACAGGAACAATTACTGGAGAAGTTTAAGAGCTTGAAGCTGTTTGAAGCTTAAACAAAAAGTAAAACAATTGATTTATTCGTGATTCTAAAAACAACCTTGGGGAAAGCAGAAAAATAAGGGTTGAAAACAAAAAAAGTGTGGAGAAAAGGAACGGCTAAAAGCGATTGGGGACGCTTTTGGCTGATCTAACAAGAAGTAAAAAAAGGAACTCTGGTGTTAGCATCCTGAGTTCCTATAAAGCGAAAATAATAATAACTCTTTGAGATAAAGCACCTGGAATTTGGGGATTCCAGGTGCTCTTTTTTTACTGTCCTGAACGGATGATGTAATCAAATGCAGACAGCGAGGCTTTCGCACCTTCACCAGTCGCAATGATGATCTGCTTGTATGGCACGGTGGTACAGTCACCTGCAGCAAATACACCTTTCACATTGGTTTCGTTGCGCTCGTTAATCACAATCTCGCCACGACTAGTCAGCTCAACCGGAGTCTCTTTCAGGAAGTCGGTGTTAGGCAACAGGCCGATCTGCACGAAGATTCCTGCAAGCTCTACCGTATGCTCTTCATCAGTCGCACGGTCTTTGTATTTCAGACCAGTCACCTGTGAACCGTCACCCAGCACTTCAGTCGACAGGGCATTCTTGATAACTGTGGTATTCGGCAAGCTGTTCAGCTTGTCCTGCAGTACCTGATCGGCACGCAGCTTGGTATCAAATTCCACCAGCGTTACATGTTCTACAATACCGGCCAGGTCGATCGCAGCTTCGACACCCGAGTTACCGCCACCGATGACCGCAACACGTTTACCCTTGAACAGAGGACCATCACAGTGCGGACAGTAGGCTACACCACGGGTTTTATATTCCTGCTCACCCGGAACGTTCATCTCTCTCCAGCGTGCACCGGTCGACAGAATCACGGTTTTCGATTCAAGTTTGGCACCGTTTTCAAGGGTGACTTCTACCAGGCCATTGGCAGTTTCATCTGCACCTTTGATATTGGATACCCGTTGCAGGTTCATGATGTCGACCCCGTATTCACGTACGTGTGCTTCCATTTCCGCTGCAAACTTCGGACCTTGGGTCTTCTGGATAGAGGTGTAGTTTTCAATATCCATGGTGTCCATGACCTGACCACCCATTCGTTCAGCCACGATCCCGGTTTTAATACCTTTACGTGCCGCATAGATCGCAGCGGTATTGCCTGCAGGTCCGCCACCGACGATCAGTACATCAAAGGCGTCTTTGGCATTCAGCTTTTCAGCATCTCTGGCAGCCGCATTGCTATCCAGTTTGACAATGATTTCTTCCAGTGTCATACGACCCTGACCGATGTGCTGGTTATCCTGGAACACCATCGGAACAGCCATGATCTTGCGTTCTTCGACTTCATCCTGGAAGAAGGCACCATCAATCATGGTGGCTGTGGTACCCGGGTTGTAGATCGCAATCAGGTTCAGTGCCTGAACCACATCCGGACAGTTATGGCAGCTTAAGGATACGAACACTTCAAAGTCGGATTGAATGCCCAGGCCTTTAATAGACTCCAGCACTTCATCAGAGACTTTGGGTGCGTAACCGGAAGTTTGCAGCAATGCCAGAATCAGGGAAGTAAACTCATGGCCCATCGGCAAGCCTGCAAAGAACACGCGTGGCTGTTCACCGGCTTTGGCAATACCGAAACTTGGCACACGTTTGTTGCTGCCGTCAAAGCGGGCAGTCACCTGATCAGAAAGTGCTGCAATCTCTTCGACCAGTTCCTTGATCTTGTCTGACTTGTCAGAGCCATCCAGAGTAGCCACCAGTTCAATCGGGCCTTCAAGGCGCTCAAGTAAGGTTTTAAGTTGGGCAGAAGTATTTTGGTCTAACATTGCTAACGCCTCCAGAGGAGTAAATGTTTATTTGATACAGCCATGATAGGACAATCGATTGAATAGGTAAAACAGGTTGTTTTTATATAATCAATCGATTTTTTGGATAGCTTAAGAAATTCACTATCAATTTCAATTTCCTATATATGGATTAAATGGGAATTTTCAAGTAGTTTGCCGTCATGTTTGCTATTTTAGGTTAATATTTAGAATGTATTGAGGAGGGTTTAGTGATGGAATTACAACGTGGTATTTATCAGCATTACAAGGGCCAGCTTTATCAGGTGTTTCATGTGGCGACCCATAGTGAAACTAAAGAAAAACTGGTGGTATATCAATGTCTCTATGGGGATTATTCGATTTGGGTACGCCCTTTAACCATGTTCACTGAAACCATTACCACGAACGATGACCGGGAGGTGGAACGTTTTAAATTGATTCAGGCACTTTAAGCTAGCAAGACTCAGGGAAGAGAGATAATGAATCCAGATAAATTTGAAAAATTCATGCAGGAATTATATGAAAAATTTCATATGCATGACCTGAAGCAGAATGATCGACTACACCGATATCGCAATATAGAGCCCGAATCTGGCCAATTTTTATCTATGCTGGTTCGTGCACAACAATCCAAAAAGATACTGGAAATTGGTACGTCTACCGGTTATTCAACCTTATGGCTGGCTAAAGCTGCACGCCAGACTCAAGCCAAGATTACAACTCTTGAACTTGATGCAGAACGGGTTGATCAGGCCAAGCAATATGCGACAGAAATTGATCTGGCAGATTTGATCGATTTTAAAGTGGGAGATGCTCAAGTTTATCTAGAAGCAACGCAAGAAGTATTTGATTTTATTTTACTGGATGCCGAACGAGATGCTTATGTCAGTTACTGGCCACATTTAAGCCGGTTGCTCAAGGTCAAAGGCGGTTTGCTGGTAGTCGATAATGTTGTTTCGCATGCAGCAGAAGTGAAAGAATTTATCACCTTAATTCAGCAAGACCCACGTTTTATTATGATGACAGTACCCATAGGCGCAGGTTTGCTGATGATGGAATTCCGTTAAAACGGATTTGTTTTAATCCATGCAAATTTTATTAAAATGCAAATTGTATTCGAGATATTTTTCTACGAATGCGGCTTTGTCTTGGCGTCTTAACAGGTTGTCATAAATAAATTCAGGTACGGGGTGATATAGCTCGGTATGGCCATTACTATATACAATTTTCAGGTGGCGACTTGAAGGATTGTATTTCCAAGAAATCACGGTAAGCAGTTTTTGCATATGCGTTCCTCCACTGAATATTTCTTATCTTGTCATTCGAACTTATGCTATGTGGTGCTAGAGATGTATAGCTGAATTGTAAGAATGGGTAAGGATTATGAGAAAGAGAAGCAAAAGATATGCCTGAATTTTTAGATGAGTAAGAAAGAAAAAAATTGGACGGAAATTTTTTAAAGTCCTAATAAAATCCTGTATTGCGCTGACATAAAAGTTTAAACCATAAAAAACCACGCTAAAGAGCGTGGTTTTTTTGAATCACTTCAATCTAATTAAAATTAGATTTTACCTACTAGGTCGATTGAAGGAGCAAGAGTTGCATCGCCTTCTTTCCATTTAGCTGGGCAAACTTCGCCTGGGTGAGCGTGTACGTATTGAGCTGCTTTAACTTTACGAAGAAGTTCTTGAGCATCACGGCCGATACCACCAGCGTTGATTTCAACGATTTGGATTTTACCTTCTGGATCGATGACAAAAGTACCGCGATCAGCAAGGCCATCAGCTTCGATTAATACGTCAAAGTTTTTAGCAAGCGTCCAGTTAGCATCACCAACCATTACGTACTGGATTTTTTTGATTTCTTCTGAAGAATCGTGCCAAGCTTTGTGAGTGAAATGTGTGTCAGTAGAAACTGAGTAGATTTCAACGCCTAGTTTTTGGAATTCAGCGTAGTTGTCAGCAAGGTCACCAAGTTCAGTCGGGCAAACGAAAGTGAAGTCAGCTGGATAGAAGAATACAACAGACCATTTGCCTTTCAGGTCAGCTTCTGTAACTTCAATGAATTTGCCGTTTTGGAATGCAGTTGCTTTAAATGGTTTAACTTCAGTATTAATTAAGCTCATCATTGTCTCCATGATTGAGGTAGTCTTTGATTTTGAATAAGAGTATCGAAATTCTGGTGAATGCTAAAATGGTATTTTTACATTATAAATATCGGAAAAACCGAATTAAGTAAAAATGCTCCGCCTTAGCAAAATAACTTTGTTCACTTAGCAGCATCAAAATGATGGCCTGATGACAAAATTATCTCTTTTTCCTCACTCTAGCAAACATGATGTTGAAACCAAAAAATTCAAGGGTCAATCAGAAAAAAAGCATGTTTTCCGGAAATTAATTTAAATATCAATCGTAAAATCGGATTCATACTTAAACCTAATCATGTAGACAGATCTCAGGGAGATGATCATGCTGCCAGATTTATTGCGCTGAAATGAGTGAAATTAAACGAGTAACGTTAAATTGCCCGGTACTTAACAGAACTACGACTATCTGAAATCTGATGAACCAAGTAAAATAAACCTTTCCAGTTTTTTGATGTGGGTGTTTTCTCTGTGCAGAGTCATTTAAATGTAGATCAATGGGTAATGGCGCGTGACCGTCACCGTTTAAATCGACTGAAAAAGGGGAAAGACGCAAATGCCAAGCAGTATCAGGAATTATTTGAAAAATCCAATCTGAAAGTACGGCAACGGCTTGAGCATATTCCAAACATCAAGCTGAATCAGGATTTGCCGGTAACCCAGTATGCTGACAAGCTGATTACCGCGATTCAAAAGCATCAGGTCATTATTGTAGCTGGTGAAACCGGTTCTGGTAAAACCACCCAGTTACCGCAAATTGCCATGCTGGCTGGACGTGGCCTGACTGGAATGATTGGGCATACCCAACCGCGCCGACTGGCAGCACGCAGCGTATCACAGCGTATTGCTGAAGAAGTCGGTGAAAAACTTGGTGAATCAATCTCTTTTAAAGTTCGTTTTACAGAACAGGGTTCGCAAGATTCAATTGTGCGTTTGATGACAGACGGTATTTTACTGGCCGAACTGACGCATGACCGCTACCTGACCAAATATGACACGATTATTATTGATGAAGCGCATGAACGTTCGTTGAATATCGACTTCATTATGGGCTATCTGAAGCAGCTGTTACCGCGTCGCCCTGATCTGAAAGTCATCATTACTTCAGCAACCCTGGATGTAAACCGTTTTAGCAGTTACTTTAATGGTGCGCCAATTTTTGAAGTGGAAGGCCGCAGCTTCCCGGTTGAGCTGCGTTATCGCCCGATCTCGGAAATGAGCATTGGCGGTAGTGATGATGACGAGTTTGATGACTTTGAAGAAAATCTGCCTCGCGCTGTGGTCAAAGCAGTCGAAGAATGCTTTCAGGATGCACAGGAAAAAGGCCATCCTGAACACGCCGATATCCTGATTTTTGCCAGTACGGAGCAGGAAATTCGTGAGTTACAGGAAACCCTGATCAAACACGGGCCACGCCATACTGAAGTATTAACTTTATATGCGCGTCTGGCGCTGGCCGAACAGCAGAAAATCTTTAATCCTTCTGGGGGCGGGCGACGTATTATTATTGCCACCAACGTGGCAGAAACGGCTTTAACCGTTCCGAATATCCGGTATGTGATTGATAGCGGTTTTGCCCGTATTTCGCGTTATAACTATCGTTCACGGGTGCAGCGCCTGCCGATTGAAGCCATTTCTCAGGCAGCAGCCAATCAGCGTAAAGGCCGCTGTGGCCGTATTGCACCGGGTGTCTGTATTCGTCTGTATTCTGAGGAAGACTTCCTGAGCCGTCCAGAGTTTACCGAACCGGAAATCAAGCGAACTAACCTGGCATCTGTAATTTTGCAGATGCAAAGTCTGGGGTTGGGTTCACTCGAAGACTTCGACTTCATTGAGCCACCAGATCATCGTCTGGTAAATGATGGCCGCAAGCTCCTGATTGAACTGGGTGCAATGGCTGAGAAAAATTCTCCTAAAACTGAAGATGATCAAGCAAATCCCTCTAAATCTCCCTTTGAGAAAGGGAGACTTCAAAGCAGTGGCTTAACCAAGATCGGTCAACAAATGGCGAAAATGCCGATCGATCCACGTCTGGCCCGTATGATTCTTGGTGGTGCACATTTTGGGGCGTTGAATGAAGTGCTGGTCATTGTGGCAGCACTTGCAGTTCAGGACCCGCGTGAGCGTCCGGCAGACAAGCAGATGCAGGCGGATCAGAAGCATGCATTATTCCGTGAAGCCGATTCTGATTTCCTGTTCTATATCAAACTCTGGGAGACGCTGCATAATAACCGCGACAGCATGAGTGAAAATAAGCGCCGTACTTTTGCACGAAATCATTTCCTGAGCTGGTTGCGTCTGCGTGAATGGAAGAAAACTCATGAGCAGTTGGTGGATTTGGCTAAGGGCTTAAAACTGTCATTTAATGAAAAGAAAGCCAGTTATGAAAATCTGCACCGTGCCTTGTTGACCGGCCTATTATCATTTATCGCCAACAAGACCGATGAGCGTAATGTCTTTATGGCAGTACGTCAGCAAAAAGCACGGATTTTCCCGGCTTCTACCTTACACAAGACCAATACGCCGTGGGTGATGGCCTTTGAAATGGTCGAGACTTCCCAGGTGTATTTACGTACCCTTGCCAAGATTGAACCGGAATGGATTCTGCTGGCCGCACGTGACCTGCTCAAGCATCATTATTTTGAACCGCACTGGTCGAAAAAAGCTGGTGTAGTGAATGCCTATGACCAGATTTCCCTGTTCGGTCTGATCATTGAGCCAAAGCGCCCGATCAATTATGAAAAAGTCGATCAGGCAGCAGCGCATGAAATCTTCTTGCGGGATGCTTTAACCACTGGGCATTTAGGCATTACTCCACCATTTTTAAAACATAACTTGCTGAAACTGGAAGAAGTTGAACGGGTTGAAGACAAGCTACGCCGTCGTGACCTGGTCGTAGATGAAGAAACCATTTACCAATTCTATGCGTCTAAAGTGCCGCCTGAAGTGGCCAGCCGTCGTACTTTTGAAGACTGGCGTGCCACGGTTGAGCCTCAGAATCCGCGTTATTTATTTGTTGATGACGATTCGCTGTGGCTAAATGACCGGCCGACGACACAGCAATTCCCGGACTATTTGCAGAATGGTAGCCTGCGTCTGGCTGCAACCTATCGTTTTGACCCGAGTCATGATGAGGATGGTGCGACAGTTAAAATTCCACTGCAAGCCTTGGCACAGGTCGATGAAGGGATCTGGTCATGGGGGATTCCCGGCTGGCGTCTGGAGCTGATTGAAGCATTACTAAAGTCTTTGCCAAAAGACAAGCGCCGTAATCTGGTGCCAATTCCGGATACTGCACGAAAACTCATGGCAAAAGTAGATGCGCAGGATTTACAGAAACATATTTTTAGTTTCTTGGCCTTCCAGCTGCGAGGCGAACAAATCACGGAGAAAGATTTCAGCTTTGACCGGGTAGACCAATATCTGTTGCCTTTTATTAAAGTGACTGATGAAAAAGGTCGTGTCATTGAGCAGGGCCGTGATCTTGCTGAGCTGAAAGCGCGCTGCCGGACTGAAACGCATAGTCCGGTCAAACAGCTTAAAGGTGAATTTACAACTTTCCCGGAAAGCTTTGTATTTGAAGCCTCGCAAAAAGTCACCGGTGTTGTGGTCAAGCAGTATCAGGCGTTGGTTCCGGCCAAAGCTTTTGCTGACTTGGAGCAGAAAGATGAATCGGGTGTAGTGATTCAGACTTTTAATGATCAGGCTGAAGCGGTCAAAAAACATCGTGAAGGAGTGATCCGACTGGTACATATGCAACTCGGAGACTTGACCCGCCAGTTGAAAAAACAGATTTCCAAACCTCTGGCGCTGGCTTATTCACCACTCGGTGACAAGGCACAACTGGAACAAATGTTAGTTTATGCTACACTGCAAATGTCCATAAATGAGCTTCCTGTCAATGCGCAAGAGTTCCAAAAGCTGGTAGAAGATGTAAAAAAATCTTTCTTAAGTCATGGGCAGGTCGCCCTGAAAGAGATCTCGGATATTTATATCCAGTGGCAGGAAATCCGCCGGAAATTGCTGGTTTTAGACCATTCTGTGTTTAAAAAAAATATCAATGATATTGAAGATCAGCTTGATTTAATGAGCCTTTCTGATTTTGTTTATCGTAAACCTTCTGATGTCTGGATTGAATTTCCACGTTATTTAAAAGCTTTGATCTTGCGTTTGGAGCGCTTGCCCAATAATCTACAAAGGGACAATTCCGCCATTGACCAAATTGATCAATGGATGGAAAAATTATTTCAGTTTAAAGATGACCCTCGTCTGAAAGAATTGTATTTCATGGTCGAGGAGTTAAGAATCTCATTGTTTTCACAACCGATGAAAACAAAAGCACCCGTGTCTCCAACTCGCTTGCAAAAAGTATGGGATCGTCTTGGAATCAGTTAAGATATAGGTAATTCAGAGAAGGAGTTTTACATGGGCATCCGCATTACGGGTACGGGCTTATTCCATCCGGAACACGTCATCACCAATGAAGAATTAGTTGAAAGTTTAAATGCTTATGTGGAACTGTTTAATCACGAAAATGCTGACAAAATCGCTGCAGGCGAAATTGAAGCGCGTCGTGGTTCTAGTGCAGAGTTTATTGAAAAAGCGTCTGGTGTTCAGCGCCGTTATGTTGTAGAAAAATCAGGTATTCTTGATCCAAAACGCTTACGTCCAAACTTACGTGAACGTGCAGATGACGAAATTTCACTGCAAGCAGAGTGGGGTGTAATTGCCGCCAAGCAGGCGATGGAAAATGCCGGTGTGACCGCTGAAGATATTGATATCGTGATTCTGTCATGCTCGAATTTGCAACGTGCTTATCCGGCTGTGGCGATTGAGATTCAAACTGCTTTAGGAATCAAAGGCTATGCCTATGACATGAATGTGGCCTGTTCTGCAGCTACATTTGGTCTGAAACAGGCTTATGATGCGATCAAAGCAGGTGCACGCCGTGTGTTGCTTGTGAATGTGGAAATTACTTCTGCACATACCGATTTCCGTTCACGTGACTGTCACTTCATTTTTGGGGATGTTGCCACTGCCTCCATTATTGAAGACACCGAAACCAAGACCGGTTTTGAAATTCTGGATATTTCATTATTTACCCAGTTCTCCAATAATATCCGCAATAACTTCGGTTTCCTGAATACGTCTGAAAATGCCGATATTGATGACAAGCGTTTCCGTCAGGATGGTCGCAAGGTATTTAAAGAAGTCTGCCCACTGGTTGCAAAAATGATTACTACTCAGCTTGAGAAAAATCATATTGCGCCAACAGAGGTGAAACGTTTCTGGTTGCACCAGGCCAATGCCAGCATGAATGAACTGATTCTGAAGCTGGTGGTGGGTAAGGAGAATGCCAAACCTGGTCTGGTACCGATTATTCTGAACGAGTTCGCGAATACCTCTTCAGCAGGTGTAATCATTGCCTTGCACCGTACTGCAAATGAAGTCGAAGATGGCGAATATGGCGTACTTTGTTCATTTGGTGCAGGCTATTCAGTCGGCTCAATTCTGGTACAAAAACACGTTGCATAAGCCAGGAGCATATTTTGCAGGTCAAACATGACGGGCAGTGGATTAGACGCTTAAGTGCCTTATCCAAACTTTATTTTACCCCTACTTTTTTAGGGGCCGAATATATTGATGCCAGTCGACCTGCAATGTATGTCGGTAATCATTCCATGTACGGAATCTTCGATTCTCCGATGCTGATTGATTATCTCTATAACGAACATAAAGTGGCTGTGGTCAGCATTGCTGATCATAGCCATTTTTATGTGCCCTTGTGGCGTGAAGCTGTGAAAAAATTTGGTGCTATTGATGGGACACAACATTATGTGCGTACTGCGATGCAGCAGGGCTATTCCATTCTGGTCTTTCCGGGTGGGGGTCGTGAAGTTTTAAAACGAAAAGGCGAGCAGTATCAGTTGATCTGGAAGCAACGTTACGGATTTTTAAAACTGGCTCAAGAGTTTAATTATGATATTGTCCCGTTTGCAGCGCTCGGTGGGGACGAAGTCTATGAGATTGGCTTTGATGCCAATAAGATTGTCCAGCACAAATATTTCCAGACACTCCTAAAGGTACCACAACTCAAAAAATTACTACGTCAAGGCGATGTAATTCCTTCTTTGCCCAAGCGACTGTTTCCCAAACGTCTGCCATTTTATTTTCAGTTTATGCCAAGACAATCGATGGCTCAGGTGCATACTCAGGAAGAGCTGATCGCATTTCGACAGAGTCTTCAACACCACATTTATACCGGTCTGGCCGAACTTAGCGTGCTGCGGCAACAAGGCCAATAAAAGGCGTTTTCTATTAAATCTGGACTGTTGGTCTACCATTGCGTATTATTTTTCAGCAATGAAAATCCATGACTGTTTTATAGTGCAAGTGATGCCATAATGTATCTTTAAGTGGGCCCTGATTGGCAATCAAGGAGTCAGCATGATCCAATATAAAAATAAGATGATCCTAAGATGACGAGGCGCGTATGGAACAGAATGGCTTGATAGCGCCTTTAAGTTTACTAGCACAACAATGTTTGCGGATTTCTCCAGAGCTAAAACAGCTTTATCTTGACCAGATGGCGATGATTGGTCAGCTGAATGCACAAAATTTATTAAAAATTCAGCAGGATCAGCATCGGATTGAATTGCTGGATGGATGGTTTTATATCCAGTTTCATACTCCGCCCGCATTAGACTCAGGAGCCGTGTCTACTTTGGTGGAACGTCAGTTTTATTTCCATAAAAGCAAGGCGGAAGCACTGGAGGAATTCTTTCTACAGGATATCTATTTCCTGACTGGAGATTTAAAACCCCAGCATTCACTATATTTGCGCGACAAAGCCAAGCAGTTACGCCAGCTCATTTTTGCTCAGGTGTATGCAGGGCTCAATGGCCCAGAACGGGTATTCGCATTTCTGCAGCAGATGTCGGCTGTTCAGGCTGAGATTATCGACCAGCAGCTGATCAAGGCGGGACTATACACAATACCTGTCATGCAAAACTTTGTGCAGCATGGGAATGAAATTCCACAGCAAATCCTTGAAAGCTTGCAACAGGCTTTTTCTTTGCAATATCTGCAGCAAGATGAATTTCTGTCCATCCAGTCATTGATGGATAGTCTGGATGAATTCTGTTTTAGTGCTACGCAATTTTTGCCTTCGGTAACATTCCGGATTATGTCATTGTCTTTTGAAGAGCGTTTTAACCTGCAGGAACTGATTGATCACACTGATGATATCTGCATGCTGTATCGGCATGCACAGGAGCAGAGCAACCTGCTCGGTTTTGTCCGTTTGATGAACCGCGAGGTCTGGCATCGGGATGATTTGTTATCTAAACGGAATTTCTTTGAAAATCATTCTTATTTATGGCAAAAAAAGGTGGCTCGATTGCCACTGTTTGACTGTCAGCGAGCGGTAAATTGGCTATTCAAGCAATCTGCTGAAGTGCTGGACTGGATCAGTAACAATATCCAGCATAGCAGTGTGCGGGTGGCGGTGACAGCCTTAAGTTTTGTAGATAGTCACCATATTCATCCACAGATTATTCTGGCGACCTTGCAATATTTTCAATATGTTTCGGCACGTCTGTTTATTCATAGCATACATGAATATGCGATCCAGCATGAATGGTTTCAGAGTGAGCATAATCAGTCATTTGTATTGAAAGGCACACGCCAATCATTTGATGATCAACGAATTGCGATTAGCCCCTCGATTCTGTATCTGGATGAATGGATGGAGTTGCTGCGCAATATGGCGAAAATGGATGATCAGCTGACTAAGAAAGTTTACTTGAATTTGAGCCGGGTGATGCAGGCGTATATGCAGCATCTATATAGGATCACCGCGCATCTTCCGGATGAAGTTTTGGCGTATATTCAGCCTCAAAGCCAGCAGAATCGTGACTTTTATACTGTTTTGCGGCGCTACCAGATTACCTTTACTGAATTCAGGCAGCTGTTTTATATGCACGGCGGGCATATGCGAGAGTCGGTATTTGACAGTTATGTGCGCGACTATTTGGTTGACTATTTTTCCAATCATAAACACATACCAAAAAACCTGAGCTGGAGCAGTTTGTTTAGTCAGGCGGTTGCCTGGCATGATCAGATTCAGAAGCAGGAAATTATTGCCAAGCTGAAAAAAGAATTTGCTTTGGCTCATTGGAAAACACGGACACAGGTCCCTTTCTTGTTATATTTCAACTGGCGTTTTGAAGAGCTGAAAACATTGGACCGGATTATTGAAGAAACCAAAATTTTCCGCAACTGCCTGGCAGCAAGTTACGCCCAACAAATAGTGGAAGGCCAGTATCTAGCCTTTCGTATGTCTCATCCTGCTGTACGCTTACCGCTGATGCTGGGCTGCCGTCTGGTCAATGGGCAGGTGATTTTTGATCAGCTGGAATATCCGAACAATCAAAAAGCAGAAGCTGAATACTGCAATATTGCCCAGCATTTTATTAACTGGCTAAACCTGCAGGCTTGACCAGATTCAGTCCTTTTATGTCCATGAAGCTTAACTTTTCCGCTAAAACTCGTTAGGCTATAGCCGTTCTTTTACGGTATGTCTTTTATGAAACAGGAAACTGCACTTAAGCTCTTAAAAGCAGGCGAAAATGTATTTTTAACCGGTTCTGCGGGTGCAGGAAAAACTTATACACTTAATCAATATATCAATTATCTGAAGGCCCGTAAGGTGTCGGTCGCGATTACCGCATCGACCGGGATTGCAGCAACGCACATGAATGGTATGACCATTCATACCTGGGCGGGAATTGGAATTAAGGACTTTTTGTCTGAAGAAGACTTAAAGCGCATGAAGGAACGTAAATACCTGAAAGAACATCTAGAAAACGCACAAGTTTTGATCATTGATGAAATTTCCATGCTGCATGCCAAGCAGCTTAATCTGGTCAATCAGGTACTGAAATATTTCAAGGAAAGTGATGAGGCTTTTGGTGGGATTCAGGTGATTGTTGCAGGCGACTTTTTCCAGTTGCCGCCCGTTGGTAAAAATGATGAACGCAACCGTGACAAATTCTGCTTTATGTCGGATGCCTGGGTGGAAGCCAAGTTTCGTGTCTGTTATCTGACTGAGCAGCATCGTCAGGGCAATGATTATCTGAATGATATTCTAAATGCCATTCGTGCACAGGCAATTAATCATGAACATCGTACAGCGCTTCAGGCCACACGCCAGCAGGATATTGGCGAAACCTATACACGGCTTTATACCCATAATATGGATGTGGACAGTATTAACTTCAAACATCTGAATGAAATTGACAATGATCCGCGCCAGTTTGATGCGCAGTGTGATGGCAATGACAAGCTGATCGAGACTTTAAAATCTTCAGTGCGTGCACCAGAGTCTTTAACCCTGAAAAAACATGCCAAAGTCATGTTTGTGAAAAACAACTTCGATATGGGCTATATCAACGGCAGTCTGGGTGAAGTCATTGGCTTTGAAGAAGATGATGAATATGGTGTGCTACCGAAAGTCAAACTGACGGATGGAACTACATTAATCGTGGAGCCTGAAACCTGGTCAGTCGACAATGAAGCAGGTAAAACCATTGCCAGTTTCCAGCAGATTCCATTACGTCTGGCCTGGGCGATTACCATTCATAAATCCCAAGGAATGACTCTGGAAGCTGCCGAGATTGACCTGAGCCATACTTTTGAAAAGGGTCAGGGGTACGTAGCGCTATCGCGGTTAAAAAGCTTGAATGGCTTACGTTTAAAAGGTTTTAATGAGCAGGCTTTAGAGCTCGATACTCTGGCTATTAAGGCGGATCGCCGTTTTCAGGAACTCTCTGATGAAGCCGAAGCGAATTTTGATAATGTGGATCTGACTGTACAGCATAATGCCTTTATCCGGCATTGTGGCGGGACTTTAAATGAAGTTGAAATCCAGCGCAATGAGAAGAAAATTGCCAAAAATGGTGGTAAACAAAGCTATGCTACTGCAACATTGGATGAAACGCGGGAACTGTTTGAAGAAGGTTATGAGATTGCTGATATTGCAACTGAACGTGGTTTGACTCCGGCAACCATCATTAACCATTTAGGCCGTTTGCATAAAGAGCAGGGGCTGGATATTTCAGTTGCCCATCCGGGTGAAGAAGTGGTGGAACAGGTTCGCAAGATTTATAAACGCCTGACCAAGCGTCAAAACTCGGAACATTTTAATGATGATGGTTCTATTAAGCTGCGTCCGATTGTGGAACTCACTACACCTAAAATGGCTTATGACCAAGTGCGTTTAGCCTTGCTGTTTGTGGAATAAGCCTGAATATTTCAGTCTACTTGCTAAATTAAAAAATGATAGAAAGTTGGTCCTATCTTCTAGAATAAGGTTGAGCTGAATTGGATAACCTTGCAGTGAGATATCTATTTTTCTGTCAATTAAAATTTGAGATACAGTTTGATGCCGGGCGACATGGAGGTCGTCGTGGATCTTTGGCGTTAGCAGATAAAACGCATAGGCAGCCTTTTAAAATTATTTGATTTTTTAATCTCATTTTTCAAACCCGATGTATTATCGCGTCCCAATAAATACCGATAAAATTCCAGCCGCAATTAAAGGGCCAACCGGAACACCGCGTAATACTGCTACACCTGCTACTGTGCCTAACAAGAGTCCGGCCACCACATCTGGCTGACTTGACATCAGTTTCACCCCACGTCCGCCCAACCAGGCGACAAAGACCCCAATTGCGATGGCCAGTAAAGACTTCCAGCTCAGGAAAGATTTTAAAATACTTTCTCCAGAAATTTTGCCACTGGCAATTGGTGTCAGAACACCAATGGTCAGAATAATAATGCCGATATTTAAACCATGTGCCTGTACATAGGGCAACAAACTGCTGAGAGGCGTGATTTTTAAAACGATTAACACCGCTGCAGCAATGGTGACTGCACTATTATGGCTGAAAATACCGCAAGCCAGTAATACCAGAAGAACAATCAGATTTAGATCAAGTTGCGACATAAGTAGGAGAGATAGAGTGAAAAATAAAGCTATTGTAGAGCTTTTCAACACGTGATACCTAGAAAACAGAGGAAGAAACCAAATTCATGACTGATTCAGGATAGAATGCACAGGTCTTCACTCGATACAGGTATAAACAGATGCTATTGGAAAAAATGTTGCAGTCACAAGGTTTCGGCTCTCGTAAGCATTGTCAGCAACTGATTAAAAATGGTGCTGTTTCAATTCAAAATGAAGTGATTGACAATCCCAAACATAAACTGGATTTAAATAACTTGAATTTCGAGGTTTATGGTAAAAGCTATACCTATCGGGAAAAAGTCTATATCGCCTTAAACAAGCCACAAGGCTATGAATGTTCGCATCAGGCGACCCATCATTTTAGTGTGTTTGACCTGTTTGATGACATTCTGCTGAATCGGGGAATTCAGTGTGTAGGCCGTCTGGATCAGGATACCACCGGGCTGTTATTGCTGACCGATGATGGCCAATTCCTGCAAGCCTTAACTCATCCCAAAAAGCATGTTGCCAAGGTCTATCAGATGCAAACTGCGGATCCAGTCACGGATGAACAGATTCAGCAATTAGAGCAAGGGGTCGAGTTAAGAAATGAAAAAGGCATTTTTGCAGCTACTGAAGTGACACGATTGGCTGAAAATCGTCTGCAAATGACTATCCATCAAGGCGTCTATCATCAGGTGAAGCGTATGCTGGTTGCTGTAGGCAATAAAGTTGAACAGTTGCACCGTGCACAGATTGGTGCTTTAGCTTTACCAGAACTGGCTGAAGGAGAGTGGCTGTATTTAGATGTGGAACAGGTGGCGCAGGCCAAATTCCGCTCTGAATAATAATTTTTTTATTCTCTTGAAATTGGATTAAAAAATAAGGCTTATTTTAGGAAACAGTGATGGGTTTGAAACTCATCGTCTCTAATAAATCCCATGGATTCATATAATTTGTGCGATTGATAATTGTTTTTTTGGGTTTCTAGGGTGATTCTTAAGGCCTGTTCATGTTTGGCAAATAAAATTGCGGTATCAATCAGTTGTCTGGCTGCGCCCTGACGCCGAAAAACCGGCGTGATATACACATCATCCAGAATATAATAAGTCGAGCAGGCCACCGAAGAAAAACCCAGATACAGGATAATAAAGCCGGTAAAGGTATCATCTTTGGTATTGATAAAAATAACAGTCTGTCCATCTTCAAAACGCTGTTTTAAAAATTGGTAAGAGAGTTCAGGATTGGAAGACGTACCATAAAACTGTCGATATTCATCAAATAATATCGCCAGTTGATTCAGGTCTGCTGACTGGGCGCGTCGTACGAGCATTGCATACTCCAGCTAATTTTTTATTGATTATCAGCATCAAGCATAGCGAAGTTTGTGAGTGGCAGGCTTTAGAAATTGTTTGGAAATGCAACAATGTTAAATTTTGTCGCTTTCACCCAAAATAGCATTCAGTTCTTCAAATAAATCAAGATGATCATCATCCAATGCAATCTCCTGATCATCCAGTAGATTCATGGCAGAACTGGAAAGCGCATTTTGCTCGGTTTTAGCTTCGTTTTGTTTCAGCTTACGTAGTCGGATCAGCTGTTCCAGATTGATATTCTGGTTTTCAATCGAGAAGGGGATCGATTTGGTAATCACCACCTGCTTGAAAAAAAGACGCACAGCCTGAGCTGGCGTAATCCCCAATTGCTTAAATACTGCAAAGGCTTGTTTCTTCTCTTGCGAGTCCAAGCGAATTTGATAAACTTCAGTTTTTCTCATAATATTTTTAAAGCTTTAAATTACTTAACTTTTCGCCTTTATTCTAATCAATTATGTTTGAAATTCAATCTTAAAGCGACCGATTTTAGAAAATAATATGTAATGACAGGCGATTTACAGTGTCAATTCAAGTTGCGAGCTGAAATTTAGGCTTTTTTGCGTGATCGGATCGATAAATTGAATATGTTTAGCCAATAAACTTAAAGGTGCAGAAAAATCATCTTCCGCCTTGTGCACTACCTGTGGATAAAAGGGATCATGACGGATCGGAATACCCAGATGATTCAAGTGCACCCGTAATTGATGCTGCTTGCCAGTATGCGGTTTCAACTCATATTTGGCCCATTCTGTGTTGTGTTCCAGCAGATCAATCGCTGTCTCGCTATTTGGCGTTCCGTCTAGCACGTGCATGGTATAAAAAGGCTGACCTTTTTGCATTCTCAAACGTGTGACCAATGGGAATTTTAAACTATGGTTATACGCCGCAATTGCATGATAGGTTTTTTGCACCTGCCGTGTAGCAAATAACTGCTGGTACAGGCCACGTGATTCCACACATTTGGAAATCAGGACCACACCTGCCGTTTCACGGTCCAGCCGGTGAATGGGCGTTAAATGCTCATTGCCGGTTTGCTTTTTAAGACGAACCAGTAGCGTTTCCTGCACATATTGTCCGGTCGGGCTCATGGTCAAAAAATGCGGTTTATCGACCACCATGAAATGCTCATTTTCAAATAAAATCTGATGTTGAAAAGGAACATGCACTTCATGTGCCAAAAAGCGGTAATAGAAACAGTGGCTATTGGCTTGAAATGGACTTTCTGTTGTTAATTGATTGCCTTGGGCATTATAGACCAGTCCCTCGTTGAAACGGGACCGCCATTCATCTGCTGTAATATGCGCAAATTGCGTGCATAAATAAGCAAAAACTGTCAGGGGCGCATCCGGACTGGCTGGCAAAAACACTTTACTGGCACTGACTCCATTCAGCATGGGCGGGTTAAATTCAACAGTCGGTTGCATGGCAGGCAGATTAACCTCTTAAGGAACAGATGCTGTGAAAAAATACAGTTTCTCACACGGGTGAATAGGCTTTTAAAGCGTGGCGATGCTATCATATTTATTCTTTTGCATCATGTCGTGAGTAATATGCCTTATTCATTTAGTGTCACTTTAAATCATGAAGACGATACCCAAAAACTGGCCAAGGTTCTGGCGGAAAATTTCCCTGCGGGAGTCGTGTATCTGATTGGTGACCTGGGGGCAGGAAAAACGACGTTAACGCGTTATTATTTGCAACAGCTGGGTCATAAAGGTTCAGTGAAAAGTCCAACTTATACATTGGTCGAACCCTATCAAATCAATGGTCAGGATATTTTTCATTTTGACTTGTATCGTCTGAATGACCCGTATGAGCTGGAATTGATGGGCATCCGGGATTATCTGGAAACACCGAATGCGCTATTTTTATTTGAATGGCCGTCCAAAGGTGGCGATGAAATTCCGCAAGCTGACCTGATTATTGAAATTTTAAAATCTGAAGATGAGCTCACCCGTACTGCAAGTCTGATTTCATCGAATCTTGCCTTACGAGAAGCTCTGGAGCGCCAATTCTCACATGTCGAATGATTTAAGTCTGCGCCGTATTCGTGCCCTTGATCCTGCACTTGCCAACCAGATTGCCGCAGGTGAGGTCATTGAACGTCCGGCTTCTGTGGTCAAGGAATTACTGGAAAACTCGATTGATGCGGGTGCGACGGAACTGATCATTCGGGTCGAACAGGGTGGTAGTACTTTAATTGAAATCATCGACAATGGACGCGGAATTCATTCCGAAGATCTAGCTTTGGCCGTGATGCGCCATGCTACCAGCAAGATCCAGAGCGCTGACGAGCTGTATGCGATTAGCAGTCTGGGCTTTCGTGGCGAAGCACTGGCGTCGATTGCTGCAGTTTCTCGCCTGACCATGATCAGCAGTCAAAATGACGAGGGCATCGGTTATCAGGTCGAAGTCAATGGCACGGCTTTTGATCATCAGGAAATTCAAGCGGTCGCAGCTTCGAAAGGGACACATATCCGGGTTCAGGATTTGTTTTTCAATGTGCCTGCACGGCGTAAATTCCTGAAAAAACCGGGCACTGAATTTGGTCATATCGAAGAAATTGTGCGCCGTATGGCGTTAACGCATTTTGATATCCGGTTTGTGCTGGAACATAATGAAAGCATCAAGCTGAATTTACCCGTGGCGGATAGCGGCGCTTTGCGTTTTCAACGGGTACAGCAATTGCTTGGCCGCCAGTTTACTGAAAATGCCTATTGGATCGATGCAGACAGTATCAACATGCGTTTGTCTGGCTGGCTTGGCCATCCTTCAGATGCACGTGCACAGGCTGATTTGCAGTATGTCTATGTGAATGGCCGGATTGTCAAAGACAAAACCATTTCTCATGCCTTGCGGATGGCCTATGACGGCATCTTGCATGGGCATCAGCATGCGGCTTATTTACTGTTTTTAGAAGTTGATCCAGAAAATGTGGATGTGAACGTCCATCCGACCAAGCATGAAATTCGCTTCCTGAATCAGCGTGAAGTACATGAGTTTGTGCGGCATTATGCCAAAGAAACGCTGGCACAATTCCAGACCGCAACTGCGGATCTGGCCGAAGCAATGAAACAGGATCAGCAGCCTGGCTTGACGGCCCCGCAACCACGTTATCAGGAACAGTTCAGTCTGCATCAGACTGCGCGTTCTCAGCCGCAGGTGGTGAGAACGACATCTGCCTTAAGTGAAAATGAAACTTCAGATGTACTGACCGATTTTGCATCTTCAGGTCCACAAACGGTGCATTATTCCCCAGATTACCGTAAATCTTATTCGGGTTCACAGCAGCTGAATAATGCCTTGCAAAATTATTTAGCTCCGCTGAGAGAAAGGTCGGAAACTGAAGTATTCAGTCCTGAGCAGTCTTTTCAGACACATGTAAAGGCCAAAGTGGATGAGCATCCATTGGGTATTGCCATTGCCCAGTTACATGGTATCTACATTCTGGCGCAAAATACCGAAGGTCTGATTATTGTCGATATGCATGCGGCGCATGAGCGTATCGTTTTGCAGCAGATGAAATCAGCCTGGGATAAACCTGAATTCTGGACGTCACAGCAACTGCTGATTCCAAAGGTCGTAAACATTAGCCGGATGCAGGCGATGCGGGTAGAAGAACTTAAGGAGCAACTAGCACGTTTGGGTCTGGAAATTGACCAGTATGGTGATGAGCAAGTCATTGTACGTGGTGTGCCAGCTATTCTACACAAGGCCGATTTTGATGCTCTGATTCCTGAATTATTGAATGATTTAGATCCGGGTGATCAGGCACAAAGTCTATTGCAGAAACGTGACCAGATTCTGGCAGGCATGGCCTGTCATGGTGCAGTGCGAGCACATCGTATCCTGAGTTTGTCGGAAATGAATGCTTTATTACGGCAGATGGAACAAACCGAATTTGCCAGTCAATGTAATCATGGCCGTCCAACCTGGCGCGCCTTTCCATTGGCTCAACTAGATAAACTTTTTGCTCGAGGAGAGTAGTTTTACATGTCCAATCAATTGCCGGTCATCAATTTAATGGGGCCAACTGCAAGTGGCAAAACTGCTTTGGCATGTGAGCTATATGAGCAAGGGAGTTTTGAGCTGATTTCGGTCGATTCTGCGCTGGTTTATCGGGAAATGGACATTGGTACTGCCAAGCCTTCTAAAGAGGAATTGGCGCGTTATCCGCATCACCTGATTGATATTATCAGTCCACTTGAAGTGTATTCTGCGGCCAACTTTGTTGAAGATGCTAGTCGTTTAATTGATGATATTCATGCCCGTGGTAAGACTCCGATTCTGGTCGGCGGAACCATGCTGTATTTTAAAGCTTTGCTCGAAGGTCTGTCAGATAATCTACCCAGTGCAGATTATGCTATACGGGCAGAGATTGAGGCGAAAGGTGAGCAGGAAGGTTGGGAAGCGGTTTATGCAGAATTATGTGCAGTCGATCCGATTGCCGGTGAAAAATTTAAGGTCAGTGACAAACAGCGCATTATTCGTGCTCTGGAAGTTTTTAAATTGACGGGAGAGCCGATTACAAAACTACAGGCAGAACAACCTAAAAACTTACCATATCGTTACAGTTTCCATAATTATGCCCTTATGCCTGATCGGTTAGAATTACACGGGCGTATTCAACAACGTCTGGAAATTATGTGGGAAAGCGGTTTTTTAAATGAAGTTGCAAACTTAATTGAAAAATACGATTTTAATGAAAATTTACCTTCCATGCGTTCAGTGGGTTATCGACAAGCCATAGAATTTTTAAAAAATGGCGATAAAACCAAGCAAAAGCAACAGGAAATGGAGGATAAGGCTTTATTTGCCACACGACAACTTGCAAAACGTCAATATACGTGGTTAAGGTCTTTGCAAGAAAAGCATAAATTTACAACATATTTTACGCTACAGCAGGCTCAAGAAGACTTGCGAAACTGTCACGGATAAAGCAAAATTTAGAGACTATCTTTTTTATAATTTTTAATTGAAAAATAGAGATAGTTTTTGCGCTGATTTTTAATTTTTTGGAGTTATAACATGTCTAAAGGTCAAACTTTGCAAGATCCATTCTTGAATTCTCTCCGTAAGGAACGTATCCCAGTATCTATCTTCTTGGTAAACGGTATTAAATTACAAGGTCATATCGAATCTTTTGACCAATACGTGGTTTTATTAAAAAACACAGTAAGCCAAATGGTTTATAAGCATGCAATTTCAACTGTAGTACCTGCACGTAATCCACGTCCTGCTGGTGCGCCTGCTGGTCCACAAGGTGCTGGTTTTGGCGGTCAAGGTGCTGCAGGTGGCTTTGGTGGCGGTCAGGGTGCTGGCTTCGGTGGTCAAGGTGGCTTCGGTGGCGGTCAAGGCGCTGGCTTCGGTGGTCAAGGTGGCTTCGGTGGTCAAGGTGGCTTCGGTGCCGGTCAAGGCGCTGGCTTCGGTGGTCAAGGTGGCTTCGGTGGTCAAGGTGGCTTCGGTGGTCAAGGTGGCTTCGGTGCCGGTCAAGGCGCTGGTTTTGATAACGATACTAAATTTGACGACTCGTCAGAAGATGAAAACAATCGTTAATCAAGTCTGAAAAATAAAAAAACCTCTCCTGGAGAGGTTTTTTTATATGTGCATGTTTCGAAAAGTTGAATTAAAAAGCCAGCAATATATTGCTGGCTTTTTATTAGTAGCTCAAGGAGCTTAACGGTTACGTTTAGGATCGAGTTGTGGGTCTTTAATTTCAACATAAGCGTTATTACGTATTTCACGTAACCAGCTGTCCAGCTCCGCATCAAATTGACGTTCACCTAATAATTGGCGGGCCATACGTTCCTGATATTCCTGTGTCATATCTTGTTGACGTGTTTCACTCACTTGAAGAATATGCCATCCAAACTGGGATTGAAACGGTTTGCTAAACTGACCTACTGGGGTGCTTTTCATTTGCTGTTCAAATTCAGGCACCATTACTCCTGGGCTGACCCAACCCAAGCTTCCACCATCACGTGCCGAGCCAGGATCAGTAGAGAATGTTGAAGCTAGAACAGTAAAATCCTCACCTTGTTTCAGGCGGTTATACAGACTATCAATCATCTGTTTGGCATTTTCTGGACTTACCACTTCAGAAGGTTGAATCAAAATATGCCGCGTCAAATACTGAGTAACAAGAGCTTTCTGTTCACCACCTTTACGTTCCAGAAGTTTTAGGACATGTACTCCATCGGCAACAGGAATCAGTTCAGAAGTCTGACCCGGTTGCAGGGTGGTCACACGAGCAGCCAGTTCAGCCGGAATTTCTGACAGGTTTCTTACCCCCATGTCAGCAGCTTCGACTTTAATGCCACTCTTGCTGTATTTTTTGCTGATTGCCTGAATATCATTGCTGTTATTTAATTCTTGCTTTACCTGATTCGCAATCTGTTCAGCATTTGCACCGCTTATACGCATATGCAGCACATGCACCTGGCTGCCGAGCAAAGCCTGACCTTGTGGTGTATTCAGGAAGTTTTTAACATCTTGATCTGTAATTTGAATCCGTGAAGTCACAATTTGTTGACGTAAACGGTTTAGCGCCAGATCTTCAGCAATACGATTACGTAAAGAAGCATAGGTATTTGGTCCCATAGCATCCAGTTTTTGCTGGAAGGCTTCCAGAGTTGGTGAACCAGCATTACGGGCAACTTTCAGAACTGCTTCATTTAAGGCTTTTTCATCTGGACGAATGTTATAGCGTTTTACTTGCTCAAGCTGTGCTTGGCGAATAATGAGTTGTTCTAGGGCTTGCTGTTCAAGATATTGTTGTGGTGGAACTGTCTTTTTCTGTTTTTGCAGCTGATGTGAAATTTCGGCTACACCTTGAGCTAGGTCACTACGCAGAATAACACTATTGTCGACTACAGCTACAACTTCATCTTTAGGTTGGGCAACAGCAAATGTCGTCATCGCTGAAGAAAGGCATAGCGCAAGAGCGGTTGCTTTAAAAATTTGTTTTAACTGTTTTGTCTTCATTAACGTTCTGTCCAAATTTGATTGATATTGTTAAAACCTAGAATACGATTTTCTAGTAATGAGGCGAGTTTACTGCTTAACCCACCTAAGCCTTTCAGGCTGACTTCGGCCAAAATAGCTCGTTTAGGCTTGACGTTTGAATCATTAACATCATCTAAGTCATTGTAATATGAGCGGCCATAAACAGATACTCCCCAGCAGCATGACTCATAGTTTACGCCAAGTAAATATTCACGTGCGACACTATTGTTGAGATCAAACTGGGCATGTCCAACCAGACGCCAGTTGTTGGCAATCGGCTGGATAAATGAGCCAACGATCTGATCATAGCGTTCCTGACGGTCTGGAATATTTTTGCGGTAGAAATAGCCTAAGTTGTACAGGTTGCCTTGATCACCCGTGTAATAGACCTGCAAATCGCGTTCAGCATTATCACCATTTGACATCCAGCTTGAGTTTAGATTTATATACACATTATTGGAGAGCTGGCTGGTGAGCTGGATCACTGGTCCGGTATGACTTTCACGATCAAATTCATCTGCATCGCTTTCCAGTGTTACCCGGCGGTCTTCAAAAAAGAAACTCTGTCCGATACTGGCACGTAAACGCTCCAGCCCCTCTTCATTGAATAAGCTATAGCTGAGACCGAGGGAGGCAAAATTATTGTCTTCCAAACGGTCATTACCATAAAAACGGCGTGCACTAAATAACTGGTCGTAATTGATCGAAGCTACTACGGAATCAAAGTTAGGTTGATTCTGCTGGTTTTCATATGGCGAATAGGCATAGAAAAGGCGAGGCGTCAGGGTTTGTAGATAAGTTCCTTCTTTCTCAAAGATCAAGCCGGTATCCAGAGTGAACTGTGGAACTACAATTGAGCTGTTTTCACTAGATGCGCTACGGTTTTGGGTTTTTTCATCATAGAAGGTATTGATGTTACGTAATGATGCTTTAGGGATGAAAAAAGACCAAGGGGTAAAATGGTTGTAACTTACAGAAAAGTCGTTATAAATCCGCGTACCACTTGGTTGATATACCTTTTCGTCATTTGAACCCGTATCAACAAAATTTTTCAGGTCTTTTTGGAAATAAGCCGTGTCATTTTTAAATTCATACTGTAATCCCAATGGATTACCAGTTTTATAATGCACTAAAAGCTGAGGTAAACGTGCATAAGGACGATCTTCATCTGGAACAGAGGGATCAAGGGTCTGGAAATCTTCAACTTTAAATTGTGCTTTTAGGCCGGGAATACCATTTCTATAATTGACTTCCCAGGCACGGCGCAGGTTTAAATCACTTTTTGAGTTCGGGTTGTTATCCAGATCGGCAAAGAAATCTTTATCTGATGCGTAATTATATTCCAGATTGGTGGAAAACTGCTCGTTGATTTGCCAGGCATGCAAAAAGTGTAAGTCTTTGCGGTCTCTATTGTCATAGCTTCTATCTGAAGGTAAATAGCCACCCCAGATCCGTCCTAATCCATAATCTTCAGTCAGATAGCGGAACTCGCCCTCCAGCATTAAACCACGGTCTCCAATATAGCGCGGCGTGATTGTCGCATCATATTGTGGTGCTAAATTCAGATAAACAGGAACACCAAGTTCAAATCCACCATCATTGGTAAAGCCAAAAATCGGTGTCAAAATACCGGTGGTTCGGCGATCATCAATCGGGAAATTAAAATAAGGAACTGCTAATACTGGAACATCTTTAACATAAAGCTTGGTGTTTTTGGTTTCACCACGTCCGGTTTCCTGATTAAGCTTGATCTTTTCTGCCTGAATTTTCCAGGTAGGTTTCTGATCAGGCGGGCAGGTGGAGTAAGTGGCATTTTCCAACTCAAGAGTATTGTCTGAGGTCTTGGCAATTTTTTCAGCACGACCGTGAGCATGCTGCTGTTCTGCAATGTAGAAACTGTTATATAAATCACCCTGCTGGGTTTTTAAATTATAATTTATATCGTCACTTTGCGAGATTAATCCACCTTGCGCAAGTTGCACATTACCTTCTGCCTTGGCATAGGTCTGGCTCTGATCGATGGTGACTCGCTCTGCACGGATTTGACGGCCTTGCTGGTCAATTACCACATTTCCTTGCAGGAAAGAATCACCCGTCGGATCATAATATCCATAATCGGCGCTAATGGTTGAGGTAGCCTGATCTGGCGCAACGGTTTCTGCATCGGGGGCAATCGGAGTGACCCAGGCACCTTTACAGTAGGCAGAGCTTAAATATTTTCCCTGACGTTGCTGTGCTTCAGCAGAGGATTTGTCGACATAATATTGCGAGAAGAATGCTTCGCCTGGATAGGTCTCATTAATGCGCTGTTTAAGCTGTTCTGCATTTACATCGGACGAGACATTTGATGCAGCAAAGCTGGAGGCTGAGCTGCCACATAAAAGGGTTAAGATCGCAGTCGCTAGAGGATTTATTTTAAAGTGATGCTTCATTTGTCTCATTAACCAATCATGCTTTTATCGCAATTAATTATTGTCGCATCATAGAGAAAAAGTTGATAAGTAGCTACACTTAGCACTTTAAAAACTCAGCCTGTATTAGAATTAATTGCAAATGAATACACAACGCGAACAATTGATACAATCTTGGATTGCCTCTGTACTCGGTTCAGATCAATTTGAAACTCATTTTTTAGCAGGTGATGCCAGCTTTCGTCGTTATGCACGAATCAAGCTGAATAATAAAACATTTATGTTGATGGATGCACCACCAGAAAAAGAAGATTGTGTGCCTTTTGTGACGATTGATGAATTTTTTGATGCTCATGGCGTGCGTGTTCCGCATATCGTCGCAAAAGATTTGAAGAATGGTTTTTTACTTCTGGAAGACTTTGGTGATGTCCTGCTGTCTAATCTGCTGAATGATGAGACTGTAGATGCCTATTATGAGCAAAGCTTTAAACAGCTGATTCAGCTGCAATCCATTCCGGGAGAAGGGCAATTCCCCGCCTATTCTTATGAAAAGCTGATCTCGGAAATGGAGTTGCTGACCGACTGGATGCTGCCGGCTTTAAAGGTACAGCCCACAGAGGCAGAATCAGCCTTGATCAAGCGTACCTTTGCAATTCTGGCCAATGCTGCTTTGGCACAACCTCAGGTCATTGTGCATCGTGATTTTCATAGCCGGAATTTGATGAAAATCGAAAATGAAACCGAACTCGGTGTGATTGATTTTCAGGATGCCGTGATTGGTGCGGATACTTATGACCTGATTTCGATTACCCGTGATGCCTATGTGCAGTGGAATGCCGACCGTGTGTATCGCTGGTTCAAAAACTTTTATGACTTGTTGCCAGCATCTGCTAAAGAAGAGCGTGACTTTGAACAGTTTAAAAAAGATGCCGACATGATGGCGATTCAGCGTCATATCAAGATTTTAGGTATTTTTGTGCGTCTGTTTGAACGTGATGGCAAGTCAGGTTATCTCAAGGATTTACCACGTGTAATGTGGTATCTGCTCGAAGAATCAAAAGCTTATACTGAACTTCAGCCATTCATGCAGTTTATCCGTGACCGAGTGATGCCGGCTTTTGAAGCCAAATATGGCTCATATGAGGTGGCTGCCTAAATGAAAGCGATGATTTTGGCCGCAGGCCTTGGCAATCGTATGCGCCCCTTAACTTTGCATACCCCGAAACCCTTGCTTGAAGTCGGTGGCAAACCACTTATCGTCTGGCATCTAGAAAAACTGGCGGCAATCGGTGTTACTGAAATTGTGATCAATACGGCCTGGCTGGGTGGGAAACTTGCAGAAGCTTTGGGTGATGGTTCGCAATTCGGCGTGCACATCCTTTGGTCACATGAAGTTGAAGGTCTGGAAACTGCTGGTGGCATTATCAATGCCTTGCCGTTACTCGGTGATGAACCTTTTATTTTATTAAATGGTGATGTCTGGACCAGTATGGACTTTGCACCTTTACTGGATGTTGAGCTGGGTGAAAATCTGGCACATCTGGTTTTGGTCGAGAATCCAGAACAACATCCTGAAGGTGATTTTACGCTTGCAGGTGGGAAAGCCTATACTTTTGATCAGAAAGTCGAAGGTGAAAAACTGACGTTTAGCGGTATATCCGTACTTGATCCGAAAATGTTTGCAGGCCTGGAAGCTGGAAAGCGTCCTCTGGCGCCTTTATTAAAGGCTGCGATGTTGAATAATGAAGTTGCTGCCTCAAAGTTGACAGGTATTTGGGTTGATGTAGGAACTCCCGAGCGTTTGACAGCACTGGATTTGGCAATCCGTGAAGGGAAGTCTGCTTAAGTGAATATTCACTAAGCACTGCCTACTGTGCCAATATAGAGAAAACGGTATACTTCCACCTAACTTTTTCGAGCGTAGATTGTTTATGCATATGTTTTTTCAAGAACTAAAGCAGGGTAGCCAGGCTTTGGGTTTAGAGCTATCTGATGAGGCTTTAAATTTATTACTCAAGTATCAGGATGCTTTGGTGCTGTGGAACAAAGCATATAATCTGACTGCGATCCGTGATCCTAAGGAAATGCTGGTCAAGCATCTGCTCGACAGTCTGAGCATTCTGAAAGATTTACCAGCAGGCCGTTTGCTCGATATCGGTACGGGTGGTGGTATGCCGGGCATGATCATTGCTTTATGTCAGCCTGAGCGCGAATGTGTATTGCTGGATTCGAATGGTAAAAAAATCCGTTTCCTGAAGCAGTTTATTGCTGACCTGAAATTAAAAAATGTCATTGCGGTACAAACCCGCGTAGAAAATGAAGACAGTATTAACGAGCTGGGCCAGTTTGATGTGATTACCAGTCGAGCATTTGCTTCATTGACCGATTTTGTCAATGCAGCTAAACCTTATATGCATGAGCAAACTATTATTGCTTCCATGAAAGGTTTAATCCCTGCAGATGAAGTGGCTGCATTAAAAGATGAATTTAGCTGTCAGATTATTGAACTGAAAGTTCCGCGCCTGGACGAACAACGTCATTTACTTCTATTAAAACGTATTTAAATTTTTTGGAAAATCGGGGTCAACATGGCACAAATTATTGCGATTGCTAACCAGAAGGGTGGTGTCGGTAAAACCACAACCGCAGTAAATTTGGCGGCATCTTTAGCTGTGTTAAAAAAACGCGTTCTGCTGGTGGATATGGATTCTCAGGGCAACGCAACCATGGGGTCGGGAATTCAGAAAAATGACCTGCTGTATTCGGTCACGGATGTCTTGCTGGGTGAAGTACCGATTGAAACGGCGATCTCTAAAGCAGAAGTTGGCTACAAGGTTCTGGGGGCCAACCGGGATCTGGCTGGGGTGGAGCTGGCAATTGCAGAACAGGAAGGGCGCGAGTTCATTTTGCGTGATGCATTGCAGGAAATTGAATCTGCATATGATTATATTATTGTTGACTGTGCGCCAAGTTTAAGCCTGATTACGGTGAATGCTTTGGCAGCCGTGGATGGTGTGATCATTCCAATGCAATGTGAATACTATGCCCTGGAAGGTCTGGCAGATCTGACCCAGACCATCGACCGGATTCAGCAAGCACTTAATCCGGAGCTGCAGATTGTTGGGGTATTACGCACCATGTACGATGCACGCAATGCCTTGACCCGTGATGTATCTGAAGAACTGGAACAATATTTTGGTAAAAAACTGTATGAAACCGTGATTCCACGAAATATACGTCTGGCTGAAGCGCCGGCGCACGGTTTGCCAGTGATTTATTTTGAAAAAAGCTCAAAGGGTGCAGTTGCTTACTTAAATCTGGCAGCTGAAGTATTAAAGAAAAGCAAAGTGAAAAAAGGAAGTAAAGCATGACCGTCAAGAAACGTGGACTCGCCAAAGGTCGTGGCTTGGATGCCTTGCTGGGATCAATTCAAAAAGAAAAATTACAGATGGAAGCCCAAGGCATTGATCATGGTCAGCTGAAACAGATCGATGTAAACTTGCTCAAGCGCGGTGAATACCAGCCACGCCGTTATATTAACGAGCAGGATTTGCAGGAACTGGCGGCATCGATTGAGAAGCATGGAATCATGCAGCCAATTGTGATCCGACCGGTTGATGATGAGCGCTATCCGTATGAAATTATTGCAGGTGAGCGTCGCTGGCGTGCGGCACAGTTAGCGGGTTTAACTGAAATTCCTGCGATTGTACGGGATCTGAATGATCAGGTTGCCATTGCACTGGCGCTGATTGAAAACATCCAGCGTCAAGATCTGAATCCGATTGATCAGGCGCTGGCCTTACAGCGTTTCCATGAAGAATTTGGCCTAAGCCATCAGGAAATTGCCGATACAGTGGGTAAAGCCCGCACAACAGTAAGTAACCTGCTTCGTTTGCTTAGCCTGGCTGAAGAAGTAAAAGACTTTATGCAGCAGGGTTTGCTGGATATGGGACATGCACGTGCGATCTTAACCTTAAAAGCTAAAGATCAGCTTAAAGTAGCGGATATTGTGATTGAAAAAAGTCTGTCTGTGCGCCAAACCGAGCAGTTAGTCCGCGATTTCAATACACCTAAACAAGAAAAAGTAAAAGAAGCAGTAGCACCAGATATTCAACAATTGACTCAGCGCCTTTCGGAGCGTTTCAGTGCAGATGTTAAAATTGACTATAACAAGCAAGGCAAAGGAAAACTGGTTATTAGCTATCACTCTTTAGAAGAACTTGATGGCATTCTGTCTATTTTAGAAGATGAATAAATTTATCTATTTTTTATTGGGGAATAAATTAGATGTGGGAATTGGTTAAAGCAGGTGGCTGGCTTATGCTGCCCCTGGTCTTGTGTTCTATCTTTATGCTGGCGATTTCGATCGAGCGTCTGATTCGCCTGAAAAAGAACGCAGTACTTCCGTTGACTCTGTTAATGGGTTCGTCGCAAAATGCTGCACAAGTCATGCAAAAAATGAATCAAAGTGCGGCCTTAAAGCGTAGTACTTTGGGTCGGGTATTTACCGCAGGTTATGCGACTAAACAGCAGGGTGAGCAGTATGCTCGCGCGCAGATGGAAGTAGTGGCTTCACAGGAAATCGGGTATCTGGAAAAAAATATTAATTTTCTGGGTACGCTGAGTGCAGTTGCACCCTTACTCGGTTTGTTGGGGACTGTACTTGGGATTATTGAATCTTTCCTGATGATCGATGTGGGAACTGGAAGTGATCCGGTCTTGATGATGCCCGGTATTTCCAAGGCTTTAATTACCACAGCAGCCGGTATGCTGATTGCAATTCCTGCACTGTTTGCGCACCGTTATTTTCAGCGTCTTGTTCAGGAATATGTGGCTGAACTTGAGCAGCAAGCGACTTTGTTTCATGCGGATCTTTTTTATCGCAATCATGCAGATATAGACCAAGACATGCAAAAAGCCAGCTAGGAGGCGGATGATGAAATTCAAACGCAACCAGGTGGAAGATGTGCATATTAATCTGACACCAATGATTGATTGTCTGCTGTTTATTCTGGTCTTTTTGCTTTTGTCGACGACTTTTAGCCAAATGAGCCGAATGAACCTGACCTTGCCTGATGCGCAAGGGGTACCGCCTAAAAGCTATGATCAGAAAGTTGAAGTGATTGTGGATGCTAATGGTCATTATGCAGTCAACGGTCAATCCTTGGTCAGCAAGGAAGTTGCGGATTTAAGTACTGCAATTAAACAGATTTCAAATGAACGCCGTGATTTAATGTTTGTCATCGCAGCTGACGCAAAAGCCAGTCATCAGGACGTGATTCGTGTCATGGATGTGGCCGGGCAGCTCGGCTTTGTGAATATCAATATCAGTACCAAAGTACCTACCCGAGGTTATTAGTGAAGCACGATTTTAAGGTCTATCTTCGCCTTTTAAGTTATTTAAAACCATTTTGGGGCATCGCATTACTTGTCCTGGTAGGTTTTTCTATTAATGCGGCCACAGAAGTTTCTGTCGCCAAATTGCTGGAATATATTATTGAGGCGATTCAAAATAAAGACCAGAGTTTCACTTCACTTTTCCCATTTTTGGTGGTCATACTCATGTTCTTCCGGGGCTTGGGTCTGTTCATGGGGGGGTATTTTACTGCGGTGATTTCCCGGAATCTGGTGTTCAATATCCGTCAGGAAGTTTTTGCAAAATTGCTGCGTTTACCGTCCCAGTATTATCTGGACAATACCAGCGGGCATATTACTGCCAAAATCATGTATAACGTGGAGCAGCTAACCGCCGCTTCAACTGAAGCCCTAAGAACCTTGTTGCAACAAGGTTTGATCACTCTGGCATTATTAGGCTACCTGTTGTATACCAACTGGCGTCTGACCATGTGTATCCTGATTTTTGCACCCGTCATCGGTTTTATTATCAGTAAAGCTGCAAGACGGATGCGTAAATTATCGCAGCAAGTACAAGACACCATGGGTGATGTGAACCATGTGGTGCAGGAAACGGTGAATGCCAACCTGATCGTCAAGGGCTTTGGTGGACAAAACTACGAGCAGGAACGCTTTAAACAGAACTCGCTGGAAAACTTGCGTCGTGGCTTGAAAATGGTTGCTGTACAACAGTTGAATAGTCCTGTGGTTCAGCTGATCATGTCGATTTCACTGAGTATTGTGATGTTTATTGCCTTGCGTCCGCAAATTCTGGGTGATACCTCTGCGGGTGAATTTGTCGCTTATATTACTGCGGCGGGTATGCTGGCAAGACCAATCAAAGCCTTGACGGATATCAATGAAAAAATTCAACGTGGTATGGCCGCAGCACATTCAGTATTTGAATTGCTGGATATGCCTGAGGAAAAAAATACCGGGACGTTGACTGATAGCTTAAAAGGCGACATTGAATTTAAAGATGTCAACCTGATTTATGATGATGGTCATCATGCCATTCATGATTTTAATTTAAAGGTGAAGGCCGGTGAAACAGTGGCGCTGGTCGGTCGTTCTGGGGCCGGTAAAAGCTCGCTGGTGAATCTGCTGGTGCGTTATCAGGATGCGACTTCGGGGCAGATCCTGCTGGATCAGAAACCGATTGAAGATTTTGAAATTACCGCCTTGCGAACCCAGATTGCCATGGTGAACCAGCAAGTAGTACTGTTTAACCGAACCGTGCGGGAAAATATTGCTTATGGTCAGCTCGAAGGTGCTTCCGATGAAGATATTATCGCGGCAGCAAAGGCAGCCTATGCGCATGATTTTATTATGGCATTGCCGCAAGGTTATGATACTCAGCTGGGTGCCCAGGGTTTAAACCTGTCTGGTGGCCAGCGTCAGCGCATCGCCATCGCACGAGCAATTTTGAAAAATGCCTCTATCCTGATTCTGGATGAAGCGACCAGTGCGCTGGATAATGAGTCGGAATACTTTATTCAGCGTGCCTTTGATAAAGCCATGCAGGACCGTACGACGATTGTGATTGCACATCGTTTATCGACGATTGAAAATGCTGACCGTATTGTGGTTATGGATCAGGGCCGTATTGTTGAGCAGGGCAGTCATGCCGAACTGATTGCGCTACATGGTGCTTATTATCAGTTGCATCAGCGTAACTTTGAGGAACAGTAACTTATGGCACTGGCACAAATCATTCAGGATGCTTGGAATGCACAGGCAAAGTGGCTGGTGGTGCTGCGTCCTTTGTCATGGTTGTATCGCCTGGGTTTTGTCAGCAATCACTGGCTTTATCAAAAAGGCATTAAAAAAAGTTATAGCGCGCCGATTCCCGTTATGGTGATTGGTAACATCACAGTCGGTGGTAGCGGGAAAACACCTTTGCTGATTCATCTGGTGGATTATTTAACCGAGAAAAATGTTCGGGTAGGCGTGATCAGTCGAGGCTATGGCGGCCAAGGTCCATTTCCTGCCTATGTCGACTTTAATACCTTGCCGGAGATTGTCGGAGATGAGCCTGCCTTGATTGTACAGGCAACAGGCGTGCCGATGGCAGTTGGTCCCAACCGGCAGAAAAGTATCGAGTTGCTGCTGCACAAACATGAACTGGATCTGATTATCTGTGATGATGGCCTGCAGCACTGGGCCTTGAACCGCCAGATTGAGTGGATTGTGCTGGATAATAATCGCGGTCTGGGCAATCAGAAACTGCTTCCAGAAGGTTATCTACGTGAACCAGTGACCCGTTTGAAAACGGGAACCGTAATTGAGCATGCAGCCCATCCAGGTTCTGAACTGAATATGCATCTGGCTGCATCACAGCCTTATTTGCTCAGTCAGGACAGCACTAAAATCTTTAACCCTCAAACGGCTTTTTATGCGGTAGTCGGCATTGGCTTTCCACAGCGGTTTTATCAGACCTTGCAAAATTTAGGCATAGAACAATTTCAGTGTCATGAGTTTCCAGACCATCATGACTATGATATTGAGGATTTACAGTTCGATGATAATAATCCGATCATTACGACTGAAAAAGACGCAGTAAAAATTATGGCGCTACTTAAACAATATCCAGATTTTAAACAGGATATCTGGGTAGTGCCAGTCGATGCAGTCCTATCGCCAGCCTGCTATACAGTCTTGCAGCAACAGTTACAACAATACGGTATTCAATTTTCTTAAGGCTCATTCATTATGAAACACATTGTTATTCCTGCACGTTTCGCCAGTTCACGTCTGCCGGGTAAACCGTTGCTGGAAATTCATGGTCGTCCCATGATTCTGCGAGTAGTGGATCAAGCCAAAAAAGTGCAAGGTTTTGACGATCTGTGTGTGGCAACTGATGATGAGCGTATTGCTGTCGTTTGCCGTGCTGAAGGCATTGATGTGGTGATTACCTCGGCAGATCATCCTTCCGGCACAGACCGCTTGAGTGAAGTGGCTCGAATCAAAGGTTGGGCCAGTGATGACATCATTGTTAATGTACAGGGGGATGAACCCTTACTGCCGGCGCAACTGGTAAAACAGGTTGCTCAACTTCTAGAAGATCAGCCTGAATCTTCCATGTCGACGCTATGTGAGCCGATCTATCAATTAGATGAATTCAAACGTGACAGCATTGTAAAAGTCGTCATGTCAAAACACCAGCAGGCACTGTATTTTAGCCGTGCTACCATTCCTTATGACCGTGATGGCGCGAAACTGGCTGAACCGAAGCTGCATGATCAGGCCTATCGTCATTTAGGTCTATATGCCTATCGGGTCAAACTGTTGCAAGAATATGTGACTTGGGAAATGGGTGTGCTGGAGAAACTGGAATCTCTAGAGCAGTTACGGGTACTGGAAAATGGACACCGTATTGCCATTGCGGTGGCTGAAGCCAACTTGCCGCCAGGGGTGGATACCCAGGAAGATCTGGATCGCCTGAATCAGATGGATCTTTCCCATTTTGCCTAAGAAGAGTCAAATACATGCCTTTTGATGTCAATGCACATATCTATCCATGGCAGCAACAGGTTTGGGAAACCCTGACCGGGCGCTTTCCCAAGCTTGGGCATGGTTTATTGTTTTATGGAAAAAAAGGCTGTGGCAAAGAAGCGTTTACTCAGCATTTTCTGGCCTGGGTGTTATGCCTGAATCGTCAGCCTGCCGGGCCATGTGGTGAGTGCAGTAGCTGTCAATGGTTAAAGGCAGACACCCATCCCAACTATGTGCATATCAGTACCGATGACGACAATAAAAAACAAAATGCCAAAATCAAGATCGAGAAGATTCGTGATCTTTTACCTTTTGTGCAACAGACTGTAGATGGTTGGCGCGTGATTGTGATTGAGCCTGCAGAAGCCTTGAATATTGCCTCTGCCAATGCCTTGCTCAAAACGCTGGAAGAACCCGGTGATAATACAGTCATTATTTTACTGGCGAACCATTATTTAAAATTGCCCGCGACCATACGCAGTCGTTTGCAGCACTTTGCTTTGGACCGGATTTCCGCCGAGCAATTTAGCGATTATGTCCAGAATCAGCTCCCGGATGCAGGTGCTAGCCAACAACAGTTATTGATGAACCTGTCCAATCAGATGCCGTTACAGGCATTAGAGGTTGCACAAAGTGCCTGGCTGCCACTGCGTCAGGAATTCCTGCAAGACTGGCAAAAACTGGTCATGCAAAAAAATATGCCGATGGCAATTGCGACCAAATGGAATAAAAACCTGAATTTTAGTGACTTTGCTCAAATGTTTGAATACTTGTTGTCCGATTTAATTTGTGTCAAGCTAAATCAGACGGTGAAAAACATTGACCTTGAATTCAATGTCCTTGCCGAACAATATTCATTAGAAGCACTTTTTAAAATTTATGAGGATTTTCAGCAAGCCAAGCAATACCTCGAACAGAATGTCCAAAGCAATCTGGTCATCGATGAATTGTTTATCAAGCTGATGAATCTTTAATTAAGGGGAAATCACATGCAACCACGTATGGGCGGTATTATTCAGGCCAATATTCCTGACATCGAAACACTGTTTGCCAGCTATATGCCTTATGTTGTGGGTGGTGGGCTTTTTATTCCTTCCAAGCAGCCGGTCAAACTGGGCGAAGAAGTTTTTGTATTGACGACTTTGCCTGACCAGACCCAGAAAATTCCTTTAACCGGTAAAGTCATCTGGGTCTCGCAAAAGCAGAATGGCATCAAGCCCCAAGGCTTTGGCATCCAGTTAAGCGGTGAAAAAGGCGTTTATTTCAAAAATGAAGCAGATCGTCTGGTTGCGGGTCTTAAATCTGAAGGACGTAAAAGTTACACTATGTAGTTAATTTACCCTTGGTAGGAACGCATCGTGTTTGTAGATACTCATTGTCATTTAACCCTGCTTGATTTGACCCCATATCATGGTGATCTGGATCAGGCATTGGCTCAGGCTCGTGAAGCCGGTGTTTCCAAATTCATGAGTATCTCGGTCGATCTGGATGATCATATCGAGCTGGCCAAAATTGCCGCGCGTCATGCAGATGTCGGTTATACCGTTGGCGTACATCCTTGCGAAGATGCTGCCACGATGGCGCGTGCCACGACTGAATATCTGGTCGAGCTGGCGCAACCGGAGAAAGTCTGGGCGCTCGGTGAAACCGGTCTGGACTATTATCACAGTACCGATTTTATTGCAGAACAGAAAGCCTGCTTTGCCCGGCATATCCATGCATCACAAATCACCAAAAAGCCTGTAGTTGTTCATACCCGTTCCGCCAAGCATGATACTGTCGATATTATCCGGGCGGAAAAATCGACACACGGGATTTTGCACTGTTTTACCGAAGACTGGGAAACTGCAAAAGCAGTACTGGACTGCGGTTATTATGTGTCATTTTCCGGAATTATTTCCTTTAAGAATGCGCAAGATTTGCGTGATGTCGCCAAGCAGGTTCCGCTGGATCGTGTGCTGATTGAAACTGATAGTCCTTATCTTGCGCCAATGCCGTATCGTGGTAAATCTAATGAGCCTAAATACGTTCCTTATGTAGCCAAAGCGCTTTGCGATGTATATGATAAGTCAATAGAAGAAATGGCTTATATCACAAAGCAGAACTTTGAAAATCTTCTGAATTTAAAGTAAATAAAGTTATATAAAGTACAAGAGAGTTTATAGGGTGAAGATGGATCGTCAGGCTCAGTTTCGAGCAAGAGAAACCTTGATTTTTCAAGTTGCAGAACAGCTCCTGCTGGAAAATGGTGAAGCGGGAATGACGCTAGATGCGCTTGCTGCCGAGCTTGATCTGGCCAAAGGGACACTTTATAAACATTTCCAGAGTAAAGATGAGCTATACATGCTGCTGATTATCCGTAATGAGCGCATGTTGCTGGAAATGATTCAGGATAGCGATAAAGCTTTTCCTGAACATCTGGCCTTCTTTATGCTGCATCATTTGCATCATCCTGAGCGTACCGTGCTGTTTCACCAGATTGAAGAACGCCTGTCAACAACTGGCGTTGGAATTCAGCACCTGTTTAGCGAACTCTATCAGGTACGTAAACAGCGCTTACGTCTGATTATCCGTATGACAGAAACTTATCTGGCATCCATCAACAGCCATATGTCAGTACGCGATTATCTGGCTTCGATCTGGTCGCTGACCCATGGTGCTGCAGCAATTCTCAATTCCAGTTTCTATCAGCGTTATCTGGGTTCACGGGATACCTTGCGTGTGGCCTATATTGATCAGGCACTGGCTTTGCCCAAGCAGGTACATCCTGCCGAGCAGTTTGCCTAAGGTCGTCCTATGATCAGATCACCTCACAGCGCAGTTCGTGGCTTTACCTTAATCGAATTGATGGTGGTGATTGTGATCATGGGTATCATGGCGTCTTTGGTGCTGTTAAATACCAGTGGTGTCGATCAGCGTAAGGCCATGCAGGCGCGTGAAATTTTATTGATGGACTTGCAGCGGGTATTACGAGAAGCCAATGACCAGTCCAGGATACTCGCGCTTGATGTTCAGACTGCGACAGATGTCACGCCATTTCGTTATGGAATTATAGAGTATCGTTCAGCAGCGCAGAGCGGTCAGAACCTGCAAAATGAGAAATGGCAAAGTTATGCAGATTTTAAATTGCGCAGTTTGCCTGATCATGTTTCCTTCCAGATTCAGAGCTTGGAGCAGCAGCGTTTTGCCAATGCAAAAAACCGTGATCTGACTCAGGTAAATTCTCCTCAGTTAATCTGGCTCGGCAATGGTGAGGTTAAACCGGTACGGATTCAGTTCTTTTTCGAAGAGCGTGAAATAGGAGCTGCCATTGAAGTTGACCATCTGGGTAAAATCAATGAAATCTAGATATTTCAAGCAGAATGCTGGTTCGGATGCTATCAAGTCGTTTAAGCCCAGTGTTTATGGATTTGATCATGTGTACTGCGAGCATAGGACTTCGTCTTGCGTTCGGACGAAACGTTGTTTCGTTTATCCTCGCTCAGGTTTTACCTTACTGGAAGTCATGGTGGCCCTGGCAATTTTTGCGACCGCAGCCATGACCTTGACCAAAGTCGCGATGCAATATACCCAATCGACCTCAAATGCTATTTTGCGGACCAAGGCTCAATTTATTGCCCTGAATGAAGTGGCAAAAATGGAAATTAATCAGGAATGGATGGAAGGGACGGCTTCCAAACAGCTGACCCAGCAAGGTGAAACCTGGAAAGTTGATAAACGCAGTGAGCCGACGGTAAGTCCCAACGTACAACGAATTGAGTTGCAGGTTAGTCTGGTTAACCCGGACAATGGTCAGGTGGAATCTGGCATCAGCAGCCTGATGTTCTTTAATCATCGCATGAACAATACTCCATGAAACCTAAAGGATTTACCCTGGTTGAATTATTGGTCGCAATTGCGATCTTTGCAGTATTGTCTGCTTTAGGCTGGAAAGTTTTTGATTATATTGTCAAAACCAAAGATCAGAATGTGATTCATGAACAGCGTTTAGGGCAGTTACAGGAAACATATCAGCAAATTCTGCGAGATACCGTACAGGCAGTACCCTTAACGGCCAACATCAATGGAGATATACAGCCGGCTCTGGTGTTGCAGAACGGACGCTTTAATTTCAGTAAAACCGGGGTAACTGATCCTTTGCAAGAAGGAATTTCCCCCGATGAGCGCATTGAATATCAGTACCGGCCCGATGAGCAGAAACTTTATCGCCTGAAATACCGGAATTTGAACCAAACCGGCCAAGACCAGCCGGAATCCAGTGTTTTACTATCGGAAGTGGAACAATTTCAGATTGTGGTGCTTAATCCGAATGAACTCACGCAATGGCCGGATGCCTCTGTGGATCTGAACCAGTTAGAGCAGAAGCAACGTTTGCCCAAAGGGATTAAAATCAATTTAACCGTAAATGGTATTAGCTATGAATGGATATTTAGTTTGTTAAACACAGATTTTTTGCTTGATGCTCAAAATACAGGCCAACCAGGCTAAGAATAATAAGAAATGAAAATGAAAAAAGCGATCATGATCAAACAGCAGCAGGGCATTGCACTGATTACCATTTTAGTGATGGTGGCATTGGCGACTATTCTCGCTGCCACAATTGCAAAGCGTCAGGCTGCCACAGCAGAAAGTACTGCTTATCTGATGCGCCAAAATCAGTCTCTTATATATGCCAAAAGTGCTGAGGCCTTTTTTTCAGAACTCTTGGTCGATGATGCCGAAAATGCCGCTGAGGTTGATCATTTACAGGAAACCTGGGCGCAGCCCATGCCGGCTTTTCCGGTAGAAGACGGGTATGTCTCAGGAATAATACAGGATGAATCGGGCAAGTTTAATTTAAATAGCCTGGTCACTGCTGAAGGTACGGTGAATGAAAATGCCAAGGTATGGTTTGAGCTGATCTTAAAGCGCGCCGGTTTACCCGCACAGCTGAGTGAAGCAGTCATTGACTGGCAGGATGAAAATGAGATTCCCAGCGGTTCGATGGGTGCTGAATCTAATTATTATCAAGGCTTGCCCAATGCGGCTTTGCCCCCAAACGCAAAGTTTCATAGTGTGGAAGAATTAAAACTGATTCGCGGCTTTGAAGAAAATAAATATAAACTGATTGAATCTTATCTCACTGCCGCACCCATGCAGGACAGTACAGTCAATATCAATACAGCCTCGGCTTTTCTTCTGGCCAGTATGGATGAAAAGCTTGATGTGAATGCAGTGCAGCAGTTACTGGATCAGCGTCAGGCCAATTTGGAGCATTTTTCCAATGTTTCTGAGTTATGGGCGCTTGAGCCTTTTGCTCAGGTCGAGGCAGCTAAGCGAAATGTGTTGAACAGTCTGCTTGGAGTGCAATCCAATTATTTTAAAGCCCAAATTGAAGTGGTTTTAAGTGAGCGCAAGCGTCAGTTTAGCAGTGAGCTGGTGCGTCGGGATAAACAGGTTTATGTCGCTTACCGCAGCATGGCGCCCTTTTAAGTATAGTTTATAAATTATACAAATCGAATGGATCTGAATATGGCTTGATGCCTTTTCCCTATCATGCTAAACAGCAAAATTAATCCTCAAAGCTCTACTTTTGCTTTATAATCATAATTAATTCACCTATTTTTTGACGACATTACGGCATATGTTAATTCGTAAGTTATTTAAGTTTGAGAATGCTCATATTGTGCGTAACTGCACGTCAGATCGCTGTAAGCGTTCGATCCATGGCCATAGCTATAAAGTCGAGTTATTGCTGAAAGCCTCGAAGCTGGATCATGGCCAGATGGTTTATGATTTTGGTCTGCTCAAAGGGGTGATTAAGGATTTCTTTGATTCATTTGACCATGCAATCTGCTTCTGGCAAAAAGATGATCCTGAATATATTCAGGCTTGCAAGAATTTTAGTGCGCGTTGGGTTTCTTTGCCGGTTTCGCCGTCTGCAGAACAGTTTTCTCGCATTTTCTTCTTTCTGGCACAGCAGGTGCTGGCATCGACGGTGACGCAAAATGGTGAAGGTGATGTTGAAGTCCATTCTGTGATTGTGCATGAAACTGATACAGGCTATGCACAGAGTTTTCTAGAAGATATTCAAAATGAACAGATGGGGGTTTTGAGTCTTGACCAGATCGAGTTCTCGGAGCAGGTGCAGGCTGAATGGGCAGATCCGGACATGTTTGCCAAGCTGAAACAGGGTGTGCCATTTCATAACCCTGCAGTAGATTTACAGGTACAGATCTAGAGTCTGCATGACTTTAAATCGATTGACATAGATTTAGGATTGAAGAATGTCTTTAAATGAACAGCAACTGGCCAAACTGAATAAAGTTCAGCTGGATGAAAGCTGGAAATACGGATTGAGTGATTTTTTACTCAGTCCGAAAATGGATGAATTAAAAGCATTTCTCCTTGAAGAAAAAAAAGCGGATAAAGTCATTTATCCACCGAATCACCTGATTTTTAATGCTTTGAATACCACGCCGCTAGATCGGGTCAAAGTCGTAATTATTGGTCAGGATCCCTATCATGGTCCGAATCAGGCACATGGCTTAAGCTTTTCAGTGCAAAAAGGGGTTGCATTGCCCCCATCTTTACGTAATATCTTTCACGAGTTGCACAGTGATTTAGGCATAAAGATTCCTAAGCATGGTGACTTGACGCACTGGGCGGAGCAGGGCGTACTTCTGCTGAATGCTGTACTGACAGTGGAAGCCGCTCAACCAACTTCACATCAGAAACGTGGCTGGGAAGATTTTACTGATCACGTCATTGATGTATTGAATGAACAGCGTGAACATATTGTATTTATTCTTTGGGGCGCATACGCACAGCGTAAAGGACAGCGCATCGACCAAAATAAACACCTGGTATTAAAAGCAGCGCATCCGTCGCCTTTGTCGGCTAACCGGGGTGGTTTTTTTGGTTGTAAAGTTTTTTCGAAAACAAATAATTATCTTAAACAACATGGCATTGAGCCTATAGATTGGCAGCTGGACGCATGACATATTCTCCTGTAACTAAACCTTACCATCCGGATCTGATTGTTGAAGAAGCGCACAATGGCTGGCGTATCGTTCGCTTGAATCGGCCAAAATCTTTACACGCGCTGGATGAATCGATTGCTTCCGCACTTCTGGAAGTATTTCAGGATTTTCATCATGATGACAGCGTCAAAGCCATCTGGCTGGATTCAACTACACCGAAAGCTTTCTGCGCAGGTGGGGATGTACGTAAGCTGCGTCAACTGGTCATTAATGATGAAGTGGCGGCTGCCAATAAGTTCTTTGAGCAGGAATACGCGCTCGATCTGTTATTGCATAATTATGCCAAACCCATTTTAGTCTGGGGTGAAGGCTATGTGATGGGTGGTGGCTTGGGCCTGTTTATGGCGGCACCTTTCCGTTTGGTGACGCCGTATTCACGTTTGGCGATGCCTGAAATTAATATCGGTTTATATCCAGATGTAGGTGCAACCCGTTTCTTGGCGGATCGTGGTGCAATAGGTCTATTCACAGGCTTGACCGGTTCCATTATGACCGCTGCCGGCGCTTATGGGATTGGCTGGGCCACTCATATTTGTGATGCACAGCGTGATTCAGTTTTGCATAAAGTCGTTAATATCGATTGGGGTCATTATCCTGCAGGTGACTTTCGCGCCATTGATGACACCCTGAACAGTATGCACCGTCCGGTAGGTCCGGGGCCGCTGCAAAACTCCCTGGATGTCATTCATAGTGTTTGCCGTGGTATCAACTTTGAGCATGATTATGAGTCAATTATTGGCCTCAGTGACGCACGCAGTGACTGGTTGCGTCAGGCCAGTGAAAACCTGAAAAAAGGTTCACCCACCACTGCAGCCTTGACCTGGCTATTATGGCAATGGGGTAAGCAGGTACATTCCTGGAAGGAAGTTTTTGAACTGGAAGTTCAGATCTCAGACTGGAAAATTCGTCATCATGACTTTGTTGAGGGTGTACGAGCACGTCTGGTCGATAAAGACCTTTCTCCTGAATGGAAAAAGGGTACGGATATGAGCCTGAAAGGAATCTTATCCCAAAATCCTCCGGTTACGACTATTGAAAGCTGGAATGACATGCTCAAGCAGTATGGTGTGATTTAAGTCTTAATGTCCGAAACACAATTTACAGATGAATACTGGATGCAGCATGCTTACGAGCAGGCTGCACTTGCTGCTACACAGGGTGAAATTCCCGTGGGTGCGATTATCGTCAGCCAGAATCAGATCATTGGCCAAGGGTTCAATGCGCCCATCACATTAAATGATCCGACTGCACATGCAGAAATTGTTGCACTGCGGGATGCCTGTCAAAACATTCAAAATTATCGGTTACCTGAAGATGCGGTACTGTATGTAACCCTCGAGCCATGCACCATGTGTGTCGGCGCACTGGTTCATTCACGGGTTTCACGGGTAGTATTTGGGGCATTTGAATCGAAAGCAGGCTCACTGGTGAGCGCACGCCAACTGTTTGAAACTGGCTATTATAATCATGTGTTTCCTTTCAAGGCGGGTTGTATGCAGCAGCAATGCTCGGAACAGTTAAGTGTATTTTTTAAAGTGCGTCGTGAACAGAAACGGCAACTCAAGTTACAAGAAAAGTCATTAAATACGCAGAAATAATTCTAGCTTATCCGCTAGAATTTGCTCACTTTCAAATATCTGTAATTTCAGGAATAATAATGAACAGTATTCAAGTAAAAAAAGAATTTCCGGCAGCAATTGATGATGTCTTTAATTTGATGTCCAAGCATGCCACCTATAATGTGGCTTTTGCACCGATGCAGGTTGAGCGAATCAAGGATTCTGCAGATGTTGAATATCCAGATGGGCTGGGTTCAGTGCGTGCAATGGGGGTGGGGCCTGTAAAGCCGCTGAAAGAACAAATTACCCTGTTCGAGCCGAATAGCCGCATCGAATACCAGATTATTAAAAATCCGCTGATCAAGCATCATTTGGGTATTATTGAATTTGAAGCGCTGGCTGATGATAAAACACTAGTGACTTATACGATTGAATTGCAGGCACGTGCACCTTTTGTGAGTAAATTAATCCTTGCACAGTTACGGGCAGCGATTAAACTAGGCCTGACAAAACTCGCAAAATCTGTTTAAACAACAACGGGAAAGCAATGACAGTTCAAATTATTACCATTGATGGTCCAAGTGGGTCGGGCAAAGGTACGTTGGCAGCGAAACTGGCTGCGCATTATCAGTTTCATTTATTAGACTCTGGTGCTTTATACCGTCTTTTGGGTTTGTCATTGCATCATCATGATTTGCTGGACTCATTGGATACCAAATTGCCAGAATGCGTACAAATCGCAACAAATCTAGATATCCAGTTTGTCAATACAGATACCGGGGTGCAGGTGTGGCTGGATGGCGAAGATGTGTCCCAAACCATTCGCACTGAGCGGGTGGGAGAATTTGCTTCAAAAGTTGCAGCAATTCCTGAGCTTAGAGCCGCCATGGTTTCACGTCAACATGCTTTTGCACAGGCGCCGGGCCTGGTGGCAGACGGGCGTGATATGGCAACCAGTATCTTTCCTAACGCCCAGGCAAAGATATATTTGACGGCCTCGGCTGAATCGCGCGCGCAAAGACGTGTAAAGCAGTTGCAGGGTATGGGGCTGGATGTTAAAATAAACGACATTTTAGCTAATATCATTGCACGCGATAAACGAGATATGGAACGCATTGTTGCTCCACTCAAGCCTGCCGATGATGCTTACATTATCGACAGTTCAGATTTGAACATCGATGAAGTATTCCAGCTGATGACTACTTATGTAGATCAGCAGTTAGCAAATTAACCCAATTTTATCAGCAAACGCATAGCTTGATCAGTTTTATATGGACTATGTAGATGCTTAATTAAACCGGCCTTGTCTGATCCAAGACCGCTGACTTTATCGGAAATATCATGACCGAATCTTTTGCAGCCCTCTTTGAAGCAAGCGAATTAAACCTCAACGTTGAAAAGGGTGCAGTAATCCAGGGCGTTGTAGTAAGCATTGACTCTGATTGGGTAACTGTTGACACTGGCCTTAAATCTGAAGGCGTTGTTGACCGTGCTGAGTTCTTAAATGAACAACGTGAACTTGAAGTTCAAGTTGGCGACACTGTAGACGTAGTTGTTGAAGCACTTGACAACGGTATGGGTCAAACAGTTCTTTCTCGCGAAAAAGCTAAACGCGCAGAAACTTGGACTAAACTTGAAAAAATCTTTGAAGACGGCGAAATCGTTACTGGTGTTATCTCTGGTAAAGTTAAAGGTGGTTTCACTGTTGACATCGGTCCAGTACGTGCGTTCCTTCCAGGTTCTTTAGTTGATACTCGTCCTATTCGTGATACTACTCACCTAGAAGGCAAAGAGTTAGAATTCAAAGTAATCAAACTTGACGCTAAACGTAACAACGTTGTTGTTTCACGTCGTGCTGTTATGGAAGCTGAATCTTCAGCTGACCGTGAAGCTCTTCTTGCTCAGCTTGAAGAAGGTCAAACAGTTACTGGTACTATTAAAAATCTTACTGACTACGGTGCATTCGTTGACCTTGGCGGTATTGATGGTCTTCTTCACATCACTGACATGGCTTGGAAACGTATCAAGCATCCTTCAGAAGTGGTTGAAGTGGGTCAAGAAGTTACTGTTAAAGTACTTAAGTTCGACCGCGAACGTAACCGTGTTTCTCTAGGTCTTAAACAACTTGGCGAAGATCCATGGTTAGCGATCATGAACCGTTACCCTAAAGGTTCAATCGTTAAAGCGCGCGTAACTAACCTGACTGATTATGGTTGTTTCGCTGAAATCGCTGAAGGCGTTGAAGGTTTAGTACACGTTTCGGAAATGGACCATACAAACAAAAACATCCACCCATCTAAAGTTGTTCAGATTGGTGACGAAGTTGATGTTATGGTTCTTGAAGTTGATGAAGAGCGTCGTCGTATTTCTCTTGGTATCAAACAAACTCGTGCTAACCCATGGGAAGAGTTTGCTAAAGAGCACGATAAAGGCGAAAAAGTTTCTGGTACGATCAAATCTATCACTGACTTCGGTATCTTCATCGGTTTACCAGGTGGTATCGACGGTCTAGTTCACCTGTCTGATATTTCTTGGAACGAACAAGGCGAAGAAGCAATTCGTCGTTACAAGAAAGGTGACACTGTTGAAGCGGTTATCCTTTCTGTAGACGCTGAAGGCAACCGTATCAGCCTTGGCATCAAGCAAATGAACAACGACCCGTTCAATGATTTCCTTGCTGCTAACGAACGCGGTGCTTTGGTTAAAGGTACTGTAACTGCAGTTGATGCTAAAGGCGCAACTGTTAAGTTGGCTGACGAAGTTGAAGCGACTCTGAAAGCATCTGAAATCAATCGCGATCGCGTTGAAGATGCAACTAAGTTCCTTGAAGTTGGTCAAGAAGTTGAAGCGAAGATCATCAACGTTGATCGTAAATCTCGCGCAATCAACTTGTCTATCAAAGCGAAAGACGAAGCTGAAGAGAAAGAAGCAGTTGCTAACTTGAAAACAGCACCAGCTGGTCAAGACAATGGTCCTAAAACTATTGGTGACCTGATCAAGGCGCAAATGAGCAACTAAGTAAGCGTCTGAATTGTATTGTTAATGTAAATTAACTAATACTTTTTATACAAATACTGTAAACGGTAGCGTAGTATTTAATTATTGCGCTACCGTTTTGTATTTAAACAGGTTATTATCTGGAAATAGATCCCAAGTAGCTTGATAATTAAAGAGGTCGCAGATGACTACTGAAGCACTTAATAAGTCTGACTTAATAGAGCGTATTGCGTTAAAAAATCCGCATTTGGCTGAACCCTTAGTGGAAGAAGCAGTCAAAATCATGATCGATCAAATGATAGAGGCTTTATCATCTGATAATCGTATCGAGATTCGTGGATTTGGTAGTTTTGCATTGCATCACCGTGAACCGCGCGTAGGGCGTAACCCTAAAACTGGTAAATCAGTAGAAGTGGCTGCAAAAGCAGTTCCGCACTTCAAACCAGGTAAGGCACTTCGTGATGCGGTAAACGAGTCTGCACAAAAATAATTGTAAATATACGGGGTGCTCATGCGTTACGTTCTGGTCATTCTATTATTAGTACTGTTTGGTTATTCATTAGCTTTAGTTCTGCAAAATGGTACTGAATTGTCAGTGGACTTGTTATTTACTCAAGTTCCAGCAATGCGCCTGGGATTATTACTTCTCCTCACTTTATCTTTGGGTGTAGTTTTGGGCCTGTTATTAGGTGTTCAGATCTTCAGGGTTTTTCAGGCGAATTGGGAAATTAAAAGGCTTCGTAAAGACATTGAACACCTACGTAAAGAACAATTGAATTCAGCCAAGTTAATGGCTGCTGAAGCAGCCGTCCATACCCGGCATGAAAAAACTGTGTTAGATATTAATTCTAATGACCGACCATCGACACCACTTTAGGTGAAAGTGCCAGGCAAAAGTTGTTTTTAAACATTTTATATTGCCAATTTTAATTAAACGCCTTTTAACTTAGCTTTAAAGGCGTTTTTTATTATTTATCTATATATAATTATATCTAAAATAATATTTAAAATTATATAAATAAATAACTTAGTTTGAATTACCAAGTATATTTTGTGAAAATATTCTTGGTCGGCATGAGCTTAGTCCGTATAATATCTTAATTTTGTCAATTTGAAGGGTCTACTCATGAGTATCATCGTTGCACTGGATGCTAAAAGCCAATTTGATGCCTTAACGATTGCGGAACAGCTAGATCCTGCTTTATGTCGAGTAAAGATTGGCAAAGAGTTATTTACCCATGAGGGGCCAATCATTGTCAAAGCACTTCAAGATAAAGGTTTTGATGTATTTCTGGATCTGAAATTTCATGACATTCCAAATACAACAGCACAGGCAGTATGCGCGGCAGCAGATCTGGGAGTGTGGATGGTCAATGTACATGCTTCAGGTGGCCGTAAAATGATGGAAACCTGTGTAGAGCGGTTAAAAGCAGGTAATTATAAGACTCAGTTGATTGCCGTCACAGTTCTTACCTCGATGGGCCGTGAAGACTTAAAGGATATTGGTCTGGATATTGAACCCAATGAGCATGTAAAACGTCTGGCTCAGCTGACCAAAGACAGTGGTCTAGATGGTGTGGTCTGCTCAGCTCAAGAAGCAAAAATGTTGCGTGAAACGATTGGAAAAGACTTTGCATTAGTGACGCCAGGCATTCGTCCAGAAGGATCAAATGCAGATGACCAGAAACGTATTGTGACACCGAAACAGGCGATGCTAGATGGTTCAACGCATCTGGTGATTGGTCGTCCGATTACCCAGTCTAAAAATATGCGCCAAACCTTAAAAGATATTCTAGATACCTTGTAATATGATTTGACCAACAAAAAGCCTTTCCAATGAAAGGCTTTTTTTATATATTCAGAAAATATCAATAATAATTAAAGGAAAACCTATGAATGCATCTGAATTACCTTCAGAAAAGGAACAGAATGATCTAATTCAAAGTGTTCAACAGGCGGAACAGCTTCAGCAACAAGAACAGCAGCAATAACAGGCAAGCTCAACAGATTGGACAGCGGGAATTGATGTGGTCAGTTTGGCATCTGATGCTATCAGTCTGGTTTCGGATGTTGTTGAAACAGTAGGCGATGCCTTAAGTGATATTGATTTAAGTTTTTAGTCAGCCCTCTCAGCCTCCTTGTTTGTGTTTCGTTTTAAAACCCTGCTTTAAAACTGACTCAGGGAAGAGAGTGAGAAAGCGATAAAGTAATTAAATCACTGCCAGTACACTTACCATGACTGGTGCTAACAGTGACAAAATGAAACCGCTGACCATAGCATGCGGAATAAAATCATGCCCGCACGCCTGTTTAACCATCGGTAAAGTCACATCCATTGCAGTTGCACCCGCTGCTGAAATCGCAGATCTTGGATATCTCCAGCCCATACAATACATCAGTAAAATGGCAAAAATTTCTCTAAACAGGTCATTCATCAGGGCGATACTGCCGAGTTCAGCGTTACGAAGTTCCGTGACAACGACGCCTGACATCGAATAAAAGCCATAGCCTTGTGACAGCATGATCAAATCTTTCAGATCCATCTGGGTATTCCAGAATGAATATGCGATGACTGCAAATAATGAACCAAAAATACAACCGATCGGGACCAGTAGAATTTTAAAATTTAACCAGGATCGATCTAAGGGTGAGTTGGCCAGATCTAGGCCAATCATGAACATAAATACCAGTAATAAATGCCAGGTGCTGATTTGCAGGGACAGATCAAATAGACTCAAGCCTGCATGTAAAAAGTATCCGCCGGCGAGAGCCAAAAAGGCATAGCTCATGTTCAGTAGGGATTTAAGCACCAGGTCGACGGATACCCGACCGGAACTAGGAAGATAACCTGCCCATTTAAATAGAAGATAACAAAATGCAAAAGCACCGAGTGAAGTCAGAAAGGCAATACTGATCGAGGTGCTCAGAATCTGGAGAGGATGCTGTAATTCATCGACAAGCTGTGAAAATTCAAAGGCAATTGCAATCAATAATACATAGCTAAAATAGGGCAATAGCTTGAAACAGATTTTAATAATAGGTTGCGGAATTCGTTTTGCCATAGCAAAACCGAGTGCTAGACAGAATAGAAGCTGAAAGATGAGCCAGAGCGATTGCATAAGTTTAATGGATTGAAAAATTTACCTTTAAATTATGCCATCGCTTGATATCGGATGCTAAAGTCTTTTAGGTAAGTTTATTGAATAATTGATAATCTGCAGCATTGATTTTTTTGGTTTTTAGCCAGTATTTCCAGGTATAAGTCGGCCACAAGGCGAAATTCTTACCACCTTCCTGCTGATACCAGCTTACACAGCCAGATTGCCAAACAGTCTTTTCAAACATATGTTGCACCTGCTGATTAAATGTATCTTGCGCCTGCTCTTTGACCATGATGGCATCACTATGAGATTGATCGACTAGTTTTATTAGTTGCAAGATATACTCAACTTGCGCCTCGATCATAAAAATCACAGAATTGTGCGCCAATAAAGTATTGGGTCCCAATAACTGAAACAGGTTTGGAAAATCTTTTACACAAATTCCATAATAGCTTTCAGCGCCTTGTTTCCAGACGTCATTCAGCTCTGCACCATGGAGTCCGGTGCATTGGAAATTCTTCATATAGATACGTGGATCTGTAATGAATCCGGTACCATAAATCAGACAGTCAATCGGCCGCTCTTTTCCATCTTGTGTAATGACACTGTGTTCAGTCAGTTCCTGAATCTTCTCGGTCACCAGTTCTACATTGTGGCGGTTAAAAGTCGGAAAGTAGCGGTTTGAAACCAGAATGCGTTTACAGCCCATGATGTAATCGGGAGTCAGTTTTTTGGCCAATTCAGGATTTTTAACCTTATATTTAATCAGCAGTTCTGCAAGTTTTTGGGTGAATTTCATTATGCCAGGTTTGACAATCGGTACGACGCGCGATTCATTTGACCAATACAGGCGGGTGCGATGTAACTTTCGAAACCAGTCATATTTTTTAAATAGTTTCTTTTCAAAGTCGGGGTAGACACGTTCATCACGAGGAATGATCCAGGCCGCTGTACGTTGCATGACGTAAAGTTGTTTGCATTGTGGAGCGATTTCCGGAATATATTGAATCGCGCTACCACCTGTCCCGATTGAAGCAACATTTTTGCCATTCAGGTCATATGTGTGATCCCATTGTGCGGAATGAAAGACTTTGCCCTGAAATTTCTCAATACCGGGTATATGTGGGATTTGGGGAATATGCAATGGCCCAGAAGCGAAGATAACGAACTGGGCTTCAAGGATACTTTGATCCTGAAGCTGTAATTGCCATAGACAGCGATCTGCCTGGTAATGTGCAGCCAGAACTTCAGTATTTAAACGGCAGAAAGCACGGAGATTATAGTCAGTTACCAGATCCTGAATATAAGAAAATATTTCTGGTGCTTCAGCGTAACGCCTGGACCAATTGCTTTTTGGAGCAAATGACAGGGAATACAAATGTGATTGCACATCACAGGCTGCTCCCGGATATTGGTTATCTCGCCAAGTCCCACCAAAATCACTTCCTTTTTCCAGAATAACGAAGTCATAAATACCATGTTGCTGTAAACGTATTGCCATGGCAATACCGCCGAAACCGGCTCCAATAATGGCAACTTTGGTATGGGGATGGGAGCCTGTAGCAGTGGCGTGATCTAGCATTTATACATTCCTTGCTTATTTTAATGTGGGATATTTATCGTAATCTGCTCCTTAGTGATTAGACAGAAAATTGATCTAAACGGCAATAGCCGGCATATTATTTTTATAGTACAACTAGAGAAATCACATTGTACTTGTATGGTTATGAAACGTTCTGTTCTCAGTCTGATGTATTTGATTCAAGGGATGCGTAAGGCTGGTATGCAGGTCGATCAGAAACTGCAAAACATTGGGCTGCGTGTAGATGCCTTTGATCCAAGCTCGATTATCCATCCGAGTCTGGAAAATGATGTGCTCAAGGTGGTGGGGCAGGAAATTCAGCCTGAACAAGGATTGTTGATTGGCCAGCATTATGCCTTGGCAGGCTATGGTCCCTTACTCATGTTGCTGGTGACGAGCCCTACGGTACGTGATGCACTGAATCAGGTGATCCGTTTTCAGCAGTTGACGCATCTGACCGGTCAATTGGCTTTGGAACACAGCGAACATTATAGTGCGCTATGTTATCGAGCCAAGCAGCTAGATGATCATTTGGGAATGTTGCTGGCACAGGCGGAGATTTCCGGAACTTTTAAGTTTATCCGGGAAATTTACAAAATGATGGGTTTATCCAAACCTGATTTGCGGATTGAGTTGCCATTTGCCTATCCGGCAAATCCGAATACCTTAAAGATCTATCATGATTATTATGGTAATCAAGTACAGTTTGATGCACCTCGGGCGGCATTCTGGTTTGATGAAGCAGTTCTGGATATTAAAATTCCCTCGAAGGATGAGGAAACTTTTGCAGTCTATGAAGCCAAATGTCTGGCTGAACTGGAACGGTTGCAGGAGGACGAAAAGACACCGACTGTGGTGCAGCGGGTGCAGGATTATCTGGAAATCCAAAGCGGTCTGATGCCAAGTATGGCTGAAACTGCACAGGCACTGAATATTCCGGAACGAACCTTGCGGCATCAGTTACAGCAATGTGATACCAGTTATAAGCAGATTCGTGAAGAGATTATTAAAGATAAAGCTTTACGATTAATTGAATATAAGCAGTATTCGATTGAAATGATTGCAGAATTATTGGGCTATTCCGAGCCGGCCGCTTTTAACCATGCCTTTAAACGCTGGTTTGGGCAAAGTCCTCGGCAATATATAAAATAGCCTAAGTTTGTTTATGCCAAAGTGTTATAGCGTGTTGATTAAACTCCGTTATAATTAAATTGATCCCAAATAGTACGAAATTCTATGTCCGATTTTAATTCACAGCACAGCACCGCCTTTAGTCCGATTTCTCCTGCAGAACGTTATGCACAAGCAATATCTTCTGGACAGTTTATGCCTGATGAAGCACAAGCGATGGCAGTACATGAACTGAATCGTGTCTGGCTGGAATTAATTCAGCGCTTTAAGGCATCGAAAAAAGCATTCCGCCGTTTTCGCCGTCAGACATCTCCGAAAGGGGTATACATGTGGGGTGGGGTGGGGCGTGGCAAAACCTGGCTCATGGATCAGTTCTATGATTCCATTCCGTTTCGCCGTAAAACCCGGATGCATTTTCATCATTTTATGCAGCATGTGCATCGTGAATTAAATAAGTTATCCGGGCAGCGTAATCCGCTAGATATTGTAGCGGACCGGATTTATAAAGAAGCTGTCGTCATCTGTTTTGATGAGTTTTTTGTATCGAATGTGACAGATGCAATGATCTTGAGCGATTTATTCCAGAAGCTGTTTGAGCGCGGCATTACCTTGATCGCTACCTCGAATATTGCACCAGACGGGTTATATAAAAACGGCATTCACCGTGACCGTTTCTTGCCAACGATTGAACTGGTCAAGAAAAACTGTGTGGTATTAAATGTCGATGCCGGAGTCGATTACCGTTTACGGGTTTTAAAACAGGCACAACTGTTTAAATTCCCGTTAACGCATGATCATAAAAACTGGATTGCGCAGCGTTTTAATGCTTTGACCCAGACTCAAACACGCTCTGAAGAACCGATTATTATCAACAACCGTATTGTTGAAACCGTAGCGCATACCGAAGATGTATTGTGGTGTGAATTCTCTGAACTATGTTTAAAACCACGTAGCCCGGCTGATTTTATTGAAATCGCCAATATTTATAATACTGTTTTGGTCAGCAATGTTCCCCATCTAACCGATTTTCTGAGTGATGGCACGCGCCGTTTTATTTATCTGGTCGATGAATTTTATGACCGCGGCGTCAAGTTGCTCTTGACTTCGGAAGATAATATTGTGGATATTTATCAGGGAGAGAAGCTGGCCTTTGAAATTGAACGAACCCGTTCCCGTTTGCTGGAAATGCAGTCGGATGAATACCTGAATTCAGAACATCGTCAGATCGAGAAAATAGTCTCGTTAAACGAAGAATAACAATAAAAGCGCTGGTTATTTACTGGCGCTTTTTTATAAAAATAGGTACTTAAATTATCGACAAGCCTGATCAAACATGGCTTAATCTTGATCTAAATATGATCGTGTATAACTAGAATGCATAATTTTTGCTCGAAAATCTGAACTTAAGTCTAATTTCTACATTTCGAAAACTTTATACACTGTCATTAGGGTATTTAGCATAATGATATCTAATTGTGACTGAGATGGATCAAATATGTTTATGAGGGTATTCATATTGGAAAAAATGCTCAGTATTTAGCAATGTGATAATACTATTCAGCTAGATTTTAATCGGTATACTAGAATCTCTTGTATAAAAAGTAGCAATATCAGGAAAGACAATGACTGCACGTATTCAAAAAGGCAAGTTAGCGATTGCTAAAGAACTTTACGATTTTATCGAAAATGAAGCACTACCAGGTTCTGGTTTGGACAGCGAAACATACTGGAAGAACTTTGAACAAGTCGTTGTTGATCTTAGCCCTAAAAATAAAGCACTTTTGGCTAAGCGTAATGACATTCAGGCAAAAATTGACGAATGGCACCGCAATAACACATTTGAATTACAAGCTTACAAAGCTTTCTTGACTGAAATTGGCTACTTGTTACCAGAAGTAGAAGATTTTCAAATCAGCACCGAAAATGTAGACGAAGAAATTGCAGTATTGGCAGGTCCACAGTTGGTCGTACCAGTACGTAATGCACGTTACTGCCTGAATGCAGCGAATGCACGTTGGGGTTCATTGTACGATGCACTTTATGGCTTTGATGTGATCTCTGAAGAAGATGGCGCAGAAAAGGGCAAAGGCTATAACCCGAAACGTGGTGAGAAAGTTATCGCATTTGCGAAAAACTTCTTGGATGAAACTTTCCCGCTGGCGCAAGGCTCACATGCCGAGGCGACTCAATACGCGGTTGAAGGCAGTAAACTGGTTGTAACCCTGAAAGATGGTTCAACCACAACGCTTGCAGATGCGTCTAAATTTGTAGGTTATAACGGTGAAGCCTCTGCACCAACAGAGGTTGTTTTAAAAAACAACGGCCTGCATGCCATCATTCAAATTGATGCCACTAGCCCGATTGGTCAAACTGACGCTGCTGGCGTAAAAGATGTGGTACTTGAGGCAGCTGTAACTACCATTCAAGATTTGGAAGACTCGGTTGCAGCAGTAGATGCCGAAGAGAAAGTTGAAGGTTACCGTAACTGGTTAGGCCTGATGCGCGGTACGCTGGAAGAATCCATCGAAAAGAATGGCAAAACTGTTACACGTAAACTAAATGAAGACCGTACTTTCAAAAATGTTGAAGGCGGTGAAACTAAGGTTCACGGTCGTTCATTGATGTTACTTCGTAACGTGGGTCATTTGATGACCAACCCGGCAATTCTGGTAGATGGCGAAGAAATCTATGAAGGCATCATGGATGCTTTGGTGACCCCGCTTCTTACTATTGCTGACATTCGCGGTGAAAACACGATCAAGAACTCACGTAAGGGTTCGATGTACATCGTGAAGCCAAAAATGCATGGTCCTGAAGAAGTTGCATTTGCAGTTGAACTGTTCGAGCGTGCTGAACAGGCACTTGGCTTACCTGCGAAGACATTAAAAATCGGTATCATGGATGAAGAACGCCGTACATCTGTAAACTTGAAGAACTGTATTGCTCAAGCCAAAGATCGTACCATCTTCATTAACACAGGCTTCATGGACCGTACGGGTGATGAAATCCATACCTTAATGGAAGCAGGTCCATTCGTTCGTAAGGGCGAGATCAAAGGCCAGGTATGGTTCCCAGCATACGAAAACCGTAACGTGATGATTGGTCTGCAAGCAGGTCTACGTGGTAAAGCACAAATTGGTAAAGGCATGTGGCCAAAACCAGACATGTTGCTTGACATGTACAAGACCAAGACTGAGCATCCTGAAGCGGGCGCAAGCTGTGCATGGGTACCATCTCCAACAGGTGCGGTGATTCACGCGATTCACTATCATCAAATCAATGTGGCAAACCGTCAGAAAGAGCTTCTTGCGACTGAAGCATTGCCACTTGATGACTTGTTAACGCCACCGCTTGCAAAAGATACCAACTGGACAGAAGAAGAGAAGCTCAAAGAGCTTGAAAATAACTGTCAAGGTATTCTAGGTTATGTCGTGCGTTGGGTGGATTTAGGCGTGGGTTGTTCTAAGGTGCCAGACATTAATGATGTCGGTTTAATGGAAGACCGTGCGACACTCCGTATTTCTTCACAACATGTTGCTAACTGGTTACGTCACGGCATCGTCAGTCGTGAGCAAGTAGAAGAAGTCATGCAACGTATGGCAAAAATTGTGGATGAGCAAAATGCCAATGATCCACTTTATACGCCAATGTCTAATGACTTTGCCAACAATATTGCATTCCAGGCAGCGTCTGACTTGATCTTTAAAGGTGACGAGCAACCATCAGGCTATACTGAACCACTTTTACATGCAGCGCGTTTAAAACTGAAAGGTTATACAGGTGACTAATCCTGTCTAATTGAAAAAGCCTCTTCGGAGGCTTTTTTATTGTCTAATGGTAAGCCGTTGTCGTTCTGACTGGAAATTTTCTAGCCGAACTCTTAAAGTGAGGAAAAGTATTCCAGGAAACAATAAAATGATGACGGTATATCAAAATTTAGACCAGCAGTTTATTCATGGCCAGTGGCAAGCCGGTACTTCAACCAGAACTATAAAAAATGTTAATCCTTATACCCAGAGTGAAATTTTTAGTATGCCAGCTGCCAGTTCTGTTGACGTAGACAGTGCTTATACCGCAGCAGCGCAGGCTTTCCAGCAAGGTGCCTTGAAATCCATTGAAGTACGTAAAACAGTGCTGCACAATGTGATCTCAATTATTCAGCAGCGTCGTGACGAAATCATTGACTGGCTGATCATTGAATCTGGTAGTACACGTATTAAGGCAGGCCTTGAGATAAATGCTGCTTTAGGCATTATTCAGGAAAGTCTGGCTTTTCCAGACCGGATCCAAACAGAACAGCTGGAAAGTAAGGATCCGGCACGTAAAAGTTTAGTTTTGCGTAAGCCTTTAGGCGTGATTGCTGTCATTAGCCCATGGAACTTTCCATTTCATTTGTCTTTACGCTCAGTAGCAACAGCAATTGCCTGTGGCAATACAGTTGTACTGAAGCCAGCCAGTGATACCCCCGTGACTGGCGGCACATTAATCGGCAAACTCTTTGAAGAAGCAGGGTTAGCTGCAGGTGCTTTGAATATCGTTGCCGGTGCTGGCAGTGAAATCGGGGATTATTTTGTTGAGCATCCGGTACCCAAAATGATTTCATTTACCGGTTCGACTGAAGTGGGAAAAAGTGTCGGTAGCAAAGGTTTAGCCAGTTCCCGAATCAAGCGTCTGGCGCTGGAGCTGGGGGGTAATGCACCTTTGGTCATTCTAGATGATGCTGATCTTGATTTGGCTGTTGAACTGACCTTGATGGGGCGTTTTTTGCATCAGGGGCAAATTTGTATGAGTACCAACCGGGTTATTGTCGATGCCTCTATCCATGATGCATATGTAGATAAGCTTCTGGATCGGGTCAAAATGATTCCGGTGGGTGATCCAAATCTGGAAGATACCGTGATCGGACCAATCATTAATCAGAGTCAGGTCAAAAAACATCAGCAGATCATTCAAACGGGCAGCGAGCAGGGCGCGCAACTGGTCTATGAAGGAGGCATTGAAGGAAATCTGGTTTCTCCGCATATTTTTATTGATGTCGCTGAAAATTCCGATCTGGCACAACAAGAAAGCTTTGGACCGATTTTACCTATCCTAAAAGCCCGTGATGAAGCACATGCTTTAGAGCTGGCCAATGCAACCGATTTTGGTTTGTCCAGTGCCGTATGTACTTCAAACATCGAGCGAGGCACTGCTTTTGCGGCACAACTGGATATTGGTATGACGCATATTAATGGGATTAGTGTTGCAGACCAGCCGAACGCACCTTTTGGGGGGGAGAAAAATTCAGGACTGGGACGTTTTAATGGACGCTGGATTTTTGAAGAATTTACCCGCACGCACTGGCTGACGGTTCCAAGTGAATAATAGTAAATAATATAAACTTACCTATAATCCATACAGGTTCACTGCAGGCGCCAAGTTATAATCTGTAAATCAAATGATTTATCTGATGAAGCATGTGCGCCAATTTTAAACCTTTAACCCTAGAGCAGTTGCATAATCTGGAGTTGCCAGAAATTTCTTTTGAATATCCAGAAGAGGTCTATCCCAATTATGCCACACCACTTTTATTTCATTCAGCTCAAGGACCAGAGTGGCGGTTGGTGAACTTTGGTCTTATTCCGAAATGGGCAGAAGATAAAAAAATAGGAACCAAAACCTATAATGCCAGAAATGAAACTTTACTTGAAAAGCCTACCTTTGCTGAAGCTACTGCCAAGTGTCATTTTGGTGTCATCCCGGTATCAGAATTTTATGAGTCGAAATATTTCGACAATAAGCCGCAACGTTGGGGAATAAGACGTAAAGATGGTCACGCAACTTTTATCGCGGCCATCTATGAGATTGCTCGGATACAAGGAGAAATTATACGCTCGGCCAGCATGATAACCATGGATGCAATTAATCATCCAATGATGAAAGAATTTCATGAGCCGGGTAATGTCAAACGATCGGTGATTGTAATTCCTCAAGAGCGCCTAAAAGAATGGTTAACACTAGGTCATCCAGCTATTCACAGCTTTGTAGAGGGTTTTCCGGTAGAAGAGTTTGAATGTTCACATGTACCTAAAGAAAAAATCAAAAAAGTCAGTGCGCAACTAAACTTTTTTGATTCTTAGAAAGCTCTGGCGAATTATTTATTATTAAAAGTATGTAAGAAATTCGCCAGCGTCTATTTAAAATAAAAAATGAGACTCTTAACGAGCTAAATTTTTAAAAATATGACGTAAACTTTCCATGGTTTTTTCAATTTGCAAAGGTGTCAGGCCTTCAAAGGACTGTTCCAGGACAACATTGGTCAGGTCATTGATCTTATGGGTCATTTGCGTGCCTTTTTCGGTCAAAATCACCCGGGTAATCCGTGCATCATCCTCACATGAATAGGTTTCAACCAGACCTTCATCTTTTAAGCGGTAAACAATTTTCGTCGTGGTCGACATTTTAGAGACAACCATCTCTGATAAGTCAGAAACACTGGCATGCGGTTTGGATTTTAAGGCAAGAAGAATGCGGCGACGTGAATTGTCAACACCATACTTTTTAAGTGCATGGTCGACATTAAGGACGTATTGAGCATGAACCTGAGTTACCCAATAATATGGAAAGTTTTCTAAATTAAATTCTTCCGTACACGGCAAAAATTTTGCATATTTTTTAGTCATGAAATGTTCCTTGTATTTATTTTTCTAGGGCCCGTTCATTTTATGAAAAAGTTTATGCATGTTTCAACCTTTATTTTAAAAATGTTAAGGTCCTGACACTTTTTAGTTTTGCTTAACAGCCCAAGATATTGACGAGTTCTGCACGTCAGCCCTTTCAGGAGTAGGGATTGCTCATTAAAATCAGATAAAAGGCGATAACATTTTGTTAAAATTTAATTCTTCATTGGATATTTGGCTTGTAGAAAAGTGTTGTAGGACACTTGATGATTACTCATCAGGCGCTCCAAATAAGTTTTCGTATAATATATTGTATTTTAATAAATTAACTGATTAGGAGGAGAGGACGGTAAAGTAGTTTAGAGAACTTCCTAGACTGCTCATTCGAAGCTAAACTTTTAAGTGATTGTTCCTTCAATGAAAAAATATTTTATAGTTCACTTCTCAAATCACATTAAAAATAAGAGGGATAATCTATCTATAGTTAACTTATGATGATTTTTCATTAAATTATAATAAGTTATGTAGAAAAACTTGAAATTAATCAATTTCAGCATCTGCTAGATAGTTAAAATGCCGCGGTAACCATATGACCATGTAATTTTTTTGTAAATTAATACATTACAAAATATTCAGTTTATGCATAATGGAATGGTCTTAAGTTGCATAGGTTTTATTTTAATGGATCCCTCGCCGTGCGTTGATCTTCCATCTCTATTTCTAGCTTACTCGAACGGGGTAATTCTCTAATGGAATTTTTATTAGATCCCGGAATCTGGGTAGGTTTAATTACTCTTATTATTCTCGAAATTGTTTTAGGTATTGATAACCTAGTCTTCATTGCCATTCTGGCTGAAAAACTTCCTCCTGAACAACGCGATAAAGCGCGTGTTGTCGGTTTGTCACTCGCATTATTCATGCGTCTAGGCCTGTTATTTGCGATTGCCTGGTTGGTCACTTTGACACAACCATTGATTACTGTGTTTGACTGGACCTTCTCCGGTCGGGACCTGATCTTGTTATTTGGTGGCTTGTTCCTGGTGTATAAGGCCGTTACTGAGCTGCATGAAAAAATTGAAGGCAAACCTGAAATCACAGTATCTACCAACGTGGTATATGCAAGTTTCACTGCCGTTGTTGCACAGATTGTTGTTTTAGATGCTGTTTTCTCTTTAGATTCAGTGATTACCGCAATTGGTATGGTCGACAATATTTATGTCATGATGGCTGCTATGATTGTCGCAATGGGCGTGATGCTACTGGCATCGAAACCATTGACCAACTTTGTGAACCGTCATCCAACCGTGGTGATTCTGTGTTTAAGTTTCCTGCTTTTGATTGGTATCAGTCTGATTGCAGAAGGTTTTGGCTTCCATATTCCAAAAGGCTATATCTATTCAGGTATTGGTGTCGCGATCATAATCGAAGCATTTAACCAGTTCGGTCAGCGTAATGCTGCTAAACATGAATCGAAGATCCCTTTGCGTCATCGTACGGCTGACTCGATTCTGAAATTGATGGGCGGTAAGCTGGAGACGACTGATACTCAAAATAATGAGGCACAAGAAACCTTTGCAGATGAAGAGCGTTATATGATTGGTGGGGTGCTTACCCTTGCAGAGCGTTCAGTCGCTTCGATCATGACGCCCCGAAGCCAGATTTCATGGGTCGATCTGGAAGATAGTCCAGAAGAGATCCGTGAAAAAATTCTTTCCGTTCCACACAGCCTGTTCCCGGTATGTCGCGGTAGCCTGGATAAGGTCATTAGCGTAGTACGTGCAAAAGAATTACTGGATGTACTGGAAGAGCCAGAAGAATTAAAAGCACTGATCAAACGTCATCGTCCAATTTATATCTTTGAAAGAATGAAAGTTATTGATGCGATCAATACCTTGCGTACTTCTAAGGGTTCTTTGGTTCTGGTCAGCGATGAATTTGGTAATGTACAGGGTCTGATTTCACCGCTGGATGTGTTTGAAGCAATTGCCGGTGAATTCCCGGATGCTGATGAACAGCTAGATCTAGTTAAAATCGATGATACGCACTGGATCGCATCGGGCATGTTAGACCTGTATCAGCTTGAGCTAGAACTTGGCATGATTGATCTGATTGATGAAGATGCTGGTTATATTAGTGTGGCAGGTCTGATTCTAGATAAAACCAACAGTACGGTTGAAGTGGGCACCGAGTTAAATTATCAAGGTGTGCAGTTCAAAGTCACTGAAATTGAAAGCAATCGTATCAAGTCGGTCAGCATTCATTACGCAGGTTAAACAGGTGTTTTAAACACGTTATTTGTTCAAATTCTAAAAGTCAGTTGCTTGAGTGGCAGCTGGCTTTTTTTAATGTATGTCTGTTGAATCTGGTTTATTAAAATAATATGAGCCTTTGTTTAAACTGATTTTTATCAGTTTATTCATACTATATTTCAAGTTCCAAATTGAGCTAAATATGCTGGTATTAGACTAAAAAATTCAAGCCAAAAGAGGTCAAATCGATCGTTAAAAATAAGCATGATCAGGCATTGGGTGTGGATTCATACAGCCTGTTAATCAAAACTTAAAAGTCCTATTTAAATAGGAATAAGAAAATAAACTACAATTCACATGAACTAAATTAACCTTATGCAAAGATATCTTAATTAAAGAAGATATGCTTTTTAAGGAAATCGATATATAAATTTCATGAAGCTCTGCTCATCAAGCAAAGCATTTATCAAAATGCTTGGCACATAAGACTCAAATAGAAGATTTCTATCGATATGGATATAAAAGAAGTAGGTAAACTAGATAGGGGCGTGTTCACCTATTTAAACCTACACACCCCGTAAAGCAGCCAATAAACTAAATGGATTCCGGCAGAATTTTGAAGCTTGCGTATTGTCGGATTGTTTCAGTATTGAGTTGATGGATTTCATCCAGAAAGGCGACATTAAAACTGCCTAACTGTTGTGCGCGTTCAAATGCCAATTGACCGGCAATGGCAAAATGTACATGTGCCGTTAATGCAGCAACGGCGGGAGACGTTACTGCGCTATATGCAGCAATCAGTGCACCGAGCGCACATCCCATCGCCGTGATTCGGGGCTGTAAAGCAGAACCGCCTGACACCTGTATCACAGGATAGTCTCTAGAAATAATGTAATCGGATTCACCGGAGATCGCGATACATTCACAATAATCCAGCAAACTTTGCGCCTGTAAATAAACATCCGCACTGTCTACCGTACTGTCCACACCTTTGGACTCAATCTGCTTGCCGGCCAAAGCACCAATTTCAGAGGCATTACCACGCAAAATGGCAGGATGGAAATGCATCAACTGATCTGCGATGCCTGAACGCCAGTGCAGAACTGTTCCATAACCGACCGGATCAAGCACCCAAGGTTTTTGCAGCTGATGTGCAGTTTCCGCAGCAATCTGCATCGCCTGAACCTGTTCTGTCGTCGGTGTGCCCAGATTCAGACTGATTGCTGCTGCAATCTTGGCAAAACTTTCAGCTTCAAAAGGATTGTCGATCATGGCCGGAGACGCATGTGCAGCCAGTACAATATTGGCGACATGGTTGCTGGCCACCGTATTGGTCATGATATGCACCAAGGGCTGCTGTTGCTGAAGTTTCAACCAGGCTTCACAGATCTGGTCCAGAAGTGTTTGCTGTAATGCTTGCATCGAAGTCGTCATCGTGGTCATTTATAAAAGTGGAAGATAAGTTGTCTATTCGGTCAGCGGGTAAAATAATGGTCTTGATGCTTGCAGCTACGACAGAACAGGCTGACATAGTCACTGGCATCATAATCCACCGACAGTTCCTGTGAGCCGCAGTACATACAACGTTTCTGGGAATAAAATTTCAGGCGGGGTTCGATCTTGTGCCAAGAACGCCACACTGGCTGAAAGAAGATATTTTCATCATAGCCCAGAAAACGGTAAAACAGGATTTCGCTCATCTTGCTAAATGCCAGTTGAGGTGGGCGAGGCAAAGTAGAGGTTTCCCATTTTTCCGTGATGGAACGTTCCCGGTACTGCTGCAAGGTTTTTTTTAGCAGATTGGTATTAATAAAGTTTTCATTACGAGGCTTAAGGGCTTTTTGCTTGTACAGATATTCCAGTCCTGTTTGTACCAGATAATAAATCTGTCCCACAGCCAGTACATCCAAAAGACGATAGCAAAAAGTCTGAAAGCTCTGATTTCCGGCAATCTGCACATTCCAGCTACGGCAATAGAATTGGGCAAACTGAATGATTTCTTCATACAGCAGGCAATAGAGTGCATCTTTGACTTCATCTGCACTTTTAAAGGGCACACCTTGGCCCAGGTTTTGATAAAACCAATTGCGCAGCTGCTGGGTAATGCTGAACAGGGTGGGTTCAGAATAGCCATCCAGACGCACATTAATATAATAGTGCTGGTTTTCCTGCTGGACATCTTTGGGAATCAGCACCTGATCCCGGATCAGGCTTTTCACCAGACCATGTTGGAACAGATAGTTGGGACTGATGGAATAATATCGAATTTGATGCCAGTCAATATATTCGCGGTGCTGGCTATATTCCTGCACCTGTTCATCCAGAATCGCGAGTAAAAACAGTTTATTGATAAAACTGAGCTGATTGAGCTCAAGAACCGGTCGATCCTGCTTTTTATGATATTGCCGGTTTTCCTGTAAACGGACTTCCTTGAGCATGCGTTTACGTTGCGCCAGACAGTGTTCACAATAACAATTGTGCTTTTGATCGGAATAAAGCTGATGCTGGCAATGGCTACATTCATGATAGCTCAGCTCCTGATCATATTGTTCTGCCTCAATCCAATACATCGATGCCTTACACAATGGGCAGTGAGTACTTTCATCAAGCTGTTTTTGCAGAACACTGAATACCATGGTCGCGAGCAACTCTAGAATGGAAGGGCATTTGATTATACACGGCTGATGAGATGCAAACGTAGTGGACTGGCGCAATTTTTTATAATCAAAAACAGCCACACAAACAGGAGAAGAGCTACCGAAGTAGCTCTGATTTTAAAACATGAAATGACACTTTTTAAACCGGGCAGGGTAAAGTATCGTCCTGCTCTCCGCGATGTTTGGCATGAATTAAGGCCTGAACCTTTTTAGAAGGAACTTTTTTGGCACCGAGTGCATCGTAGGTGTTGAGAATGGCAGTCACTTCATGGGCCTGAAGCGGAATGCCTTCACAGCTCATCAAGAGCGCAATCACTTTATGGTCAATATTGGCCTGGTCCAGAGTCTGCAAAGTTTTAATATTTTCAATCCGTATTACATGCTGTTTTAAATACATGACTCACCTCATCATTGTTATCATTATTCTTTCATTGGAAGTGTGGAAAACACAGTTTAACTGTAGCAAGAAGTGTGCTCATTTTTTAATCTGCATTTATGCGGTACTCTGCAAATAAAATTATGTATTTTTAAATCAGTTATTTATGAGAATGTAAGAAATTATGATTCTGACTATTTTTATGGCACAGATATTTCTTATGTAGAGCTGAGTGCTGCCCATTTAGGCAGAATGCATTGAAAGTGGTGCATGAAATGCCCATATTAGATCTGACAATACAAATGCACAGACAGCGTTTCAAACTTGGCGTATGATTTTGACATGAACAATGTCGAACACGATAAAAGATTAGGACAGGACATGAATATTGCGGCAAACCCGGTGATCGAAGCGGATCAAACCATTTATTTAAAAGACTATCAAAAACCTTCCTTTGTCGTCGATTCTGTAGACCTGAATATTCAAGTCTACAGTGACCACAGTCTGGTCAGCAGCAAGCTCGAGATGCAGCGTCAGACAGCTGGCGATCTGGTTCTGCTTGGCCGTGATCTGGAACTGCAATCGATCCGGTTAAATGGTCAACCCCTGAATGCCAGTGACTACCACCTGGATGCTGAACAGCTGGTCATTGCCAATGCACCTGATCAGGTATCACTTGAAATTGTGGTTAAAATCCATCCTGAAAGTAATACGATGCTGGAAGGCTTATATCAGGCCAGCTCAGATCTGTTTGTGACCCAAAATGAACCAGAAGGGTTCCGTAAAATTACTTTCTATCCAGACCGTCCTGATGTGTTGTCGGTCTTTACGACGCGTGTAGAGGCAGACAAGAAATATCCGGTCTTGCTTGCGAATGGTAACCTGCTGGAAACTGGTGAAGTAGATGCCAATCGTCACTATGCCATCTGGCAGGATCCGACCAAAAAACCGAGCTATTTGTTCGCCTGTGTGATTGGTGATCTGGCCGTGATGAAAGATCATTATGTTACTTCGGAAGGCCGCAATGTGGCTCTGGAAATCTATGCAGAAGAAAAAGATATTCCAAAATGCAAGATTGCCATGGAAGCGCTCAAACATTCCATGCGCTGGGATGAGGAGCATTATGGTCTGCCTTATGATCTGGATAACTACATGATTGTGGCGACCAGTGCATTCAACATGGGTGCCATGGAAAATAAAGGTCTGAATATCTTTAATACTTCATGCGTGCTGGCCGATGAAGAGTACACTACTGATGCCGCCATCATGCGGGTGCAGTCAGTCATTGCCCATGAATACTTCCATAACTGGACCGGTAACCGGATTACCTGTCGTGACTGGTTCCAGTTATGTCTTAAGGAGGGCCTGACTGTATTCCGTGACCAGTCTTTCTCGGAAGATTTGCAGTCGGCTGCGGTACAGCGTATTGATGATGTGGCGGTTCTGAAAGCGCATCAGTTCCCGGAAGATTCAGGACCATTGTCACATCCACCGCGTCCGGATCATTTTGTAGAAATTAACAACTTCTATACTGCCACTGTTTATGAAAAAGGTGCGGAAATTAACCGCATGATGGCGACCTTGCTTGGCAAGGAAAAATTCCGCCAAGGTACAGATGAATATTTCCGCCGTCATGATGGTCAGGCGGTAACAGTTGAAGATTGGGTGGCCGCGCTTACAGCAGGTTCAGGTGTGGATCTTTCAAACTTCCTGACCTGGTACAACCAGCCAGGTACGCCTAAACTGCAAGTAAAAGCTGAGTACGATGTAGAGACCCAAATCTATCGTCTCAGCTTTAAGCAAAGCCTGAAACCGCATGCCAAATACCCGAATCTGAAAGCAGTTCCAATTCCAGTTGCTTTAGCACTGTTTGATGCTGAAAGCGGTGAACAGCTAACGCTAAATTCTAAGGCACTCTTTGAAAATGGCGTTAAGGATGGCATGTATCTGTTTGATCAGGATGAGGCAACGATCGAGTTTAGTGGTGTTGCAGCGAAACCGGTGGTGTCCTTGCTGCGCAATTTCTCTGCACCGGTAAATCTGGACTTTGACTATTCAGAAAAAGAACTGGCTTTCCTGTTGCAATATGAGACCAATGGTTTTAACCAGTGGCAGGCGACCCAAACCTTACTTGAACGTATCCTGCTGGATGATCAACCTGCCGAGATCTATATTCAGGCCATGCTTAATACCTTGCCGGATATGATTGAGAAAGATCCACTGCTGGCATCACGTCTATTTGATGTACCATCTGAAGGTTACTTGGGCAGCCGTATTGATCAGGATTATCAGCCAGCCATGATTCAGGAAAAGCGTGAGGCTTTGCTGCATACTCTGGCCCGTGCCTTTGGAGAAACAGCGAAAGAAACTTATCTGAGTCTGGATCCAGATCTGCAATCTGATTTCTCGCAAGCGATGGGGGTGCGTGCCCTGAGAAACATCATGCTGACGATGATGGCTCGTCAGGGAGATGCATCTGCCTTTGATTTGGCCTATGAGCGGTATCATACAGGCAATATGTCTGAACGTTTAGGGGCGCTGAAAGTCCTGGTCTGGAATGATGCGCCACAAGCACAAGAAGCTCTGGCCGATTTCTATAGCCGTTTTGAAGACGAAGCCTTGTCTTTGGATCAATGGTTTATGGTTCAGGCAGCACATCCAAAAGCCACGGATGCAACGATTGCGTATTTGACCCAACATCCGGATTATGATCTGGCGGTGCCTAACCGTATTCGTGCAGTCAGTGGTGGTTTGAATGCCAACCCAGTCAATACCTGGAGCTTTGGCGTACAGCATTTTATTGGTCTGGCAAAATATCTGGATGAGAAAAATCCGATCGTGGGCTCACGTTTGCTACAGGTATTGTCACGCTGGTATACCTTGGCAGAACCGCAACGCAGTGAAGTGAAAGCACAGCTTGAAACCTTAAAGCCACTGGTCAAATCTAAAAACGTGTCTGAGACACTCAATAGTATGCTCAGCGTATAACATTCATTGTTAAAAAACCGGATCGACATGATCCGGTTTTTTTTACTTTTTCAAATGCTGTCTTTAAATACAGTTGAATTTCCCTAAAGGCCGAGTCAAGTATCAAAGGGTGTTACAGTATGATTATACGGAAAAGAGTATTTGTTTATTAAGCTGTAAGCTAGGTAAAGGGATCTACAGATTCACTTACTAGAGGTTGTCCAAGATATGTTAGTGAAAATTGAAGATGGTTTTTATTTAAATAGCCAGCATATTATTGCCATACATGTCAGCAAGAATCCTGAAAATGGTTTATTTGAAATTTCTATTCAATATACGCCGCATTCTATTCAGCAGGTCGGAGAATACAAAAAAGTATTTCAAAGCCAACTTGATGCTGAAATTTTCTTAAGTGAACTCAATCAAAAGCTCCGTTAAAAGCCTGCATGACGCAGGCTCTGCTTTGATCAGGTACTATTATTTATTGTCTGACGATGAGTACAGGTATTGGAGAAATTGCCAGAACATTCTGCGCTACGCTGCCGAGCATCAGTTTTTGCAGGCCCTTACGGCCATGTGAGCCCATGATGATGAGATCAGCTGATGATTCATCTGCAGCCTGCATAATGCCTTCTGAGGGTGGCATACCATGCACGACTTTTGTTGTAACCTCTATGCCATCACGAACAAAGTTCAATTTTAGCTCGTTTAAACGATCAAGTGCATTTTGTTCTGCATGCATAAAGTAGTCTGTGACTGCCGGAGCAACTTTGTAGAAATCTACGCCCGTGAAGGGGTCCACTGCAATCACACTGAGCAAAGTAACATGGCTATGAAAAACTTTGGCCAGCTCGAGGGCATGTTCTGCGGCAGCATAGGAAATCGGGGATTCATCGACTGCTACGAGAATATGATCATAGTTATTCATGGTGCTTCCTCATATTTATTATGGTGCTAAGGGCGAATATGGCTTGAATGAATGAATCGCTACAGGATGTCTTGTTTGAACTGCAAAAATAACTGAAAAGATAAATGAATAAGTACTGCGCATCCTGAAGATGCGCAGTAACTGGATTATTTTTTCACGATCAATACCGGGATTTCACTTGCACCCAAAACATCCTGTGCAAAGCTGCCTAGAATCATTTTCTGGAAGCCTTTGCGACCATGAGAACCCATGACAATCAAGTCCGCGTTTACTTCATTGGCGGTTTGCGCAATATGCTCTGCATTGACTAAACCTGTGACTATGCGGGAGTCTGCTTCAATACCTTCAGCGGCTGCGATGGCAGTAGCTTCTTTCAATGCCTTTTTGGCATTAGCATGTGCCTCGACAAAATATTCTTTCATGATAGAAGAGCTGTAATAAAAATCAGCCTCGGTAAAAGGATCTTCTGCAATCAGGCTGATCAGAGAAAGCTGACTACCGAATGCCTTGGCAATTTTGGCAGCATGTCTTACTGCAGAAAAGGAAATTTCTGAACCGTCCACTGGGACTAAAATATGTTGATAGGTCATGGCTTTTCTCCGCAGGTTGTTTAATTTTTGCCTTGGTTTATTGATAGCATAGTGCTGTAACAGGTGCAATTGCAAAAAAGCGGTAAAATTGAAAAAACTCATTAAATTACAAATATTTTTAATGTAAAAGTAATGAAAAAAACAGAGTAAAAAACTCGGGATAGCAGTTTTAATGATTAAAAAAAAGTGGATGAATGGTCCTCGTTTACACAAGGATGGTTTAGACTGCTGTAGCCTGTTTTTAGATCATATATAGAGGAGAAAGTGTTGAGGTTTTTCGCTATTCATCTTTTGCTGATAAGTTCAGTCATCCTCTCCGGCTGCCAGACTGTACAGAACAGTAAAGTTATTGCCAGTGCTTTTAACCTGACCACGGGCTTGCAGCAAAAAGTGATGGATCGTTATGCGCCTGGTGCTGTCATCGTGCAGCAAAATATTATCTATGCGCCGCAGCAAAACTTGTCTCTGGATTTGTATCAGCCACAGAATATTGCCAGTATTGGCCCACGCCCCACCATTGTCTGGATTCATGGGGGAGGCTGGATTTCAGGTTCTAAAGAGCATGCACGGGGATATTTCAAGCTTCTGGCCGCTCAAGGTTATAATGTAGTCTCCGTACAATATCAGTTTGCGCCTAAAGCTACCTATCCTAGCCAGCTACACCAGATCAATCAGGCACTCAAATTTCTAGATACTTATGCGGAAACCTACCATATTGATGCCCAGAACCTATATCTGGCCGGGGATTCTGCCGGAGCCAATCTCGCCAGTCATTATGCCGCACTTTTGACTAATCCCGCATTTGCCGAGGAATCCGGTATTCAGCCTTATCTGCAACCCGGGCAGCTTAAGGGGCTGATTCTGCACTGCGGGATATATGATCTGGAAGCATTTGCCAGCACTGCACCTGAAGAAATGAAAATTGTGGAGTGGGGGGTGTATAACCTGATTCAGGCTTATACGGGTGAGCGCAAGAATGATGCGACATTTTTAAAGCATATTTCTCCGATTCAGTATATTACGCCGTCTTATCCGCCGGTGTTCATCAGTGGAGGCAATAAGGACTTTCTGACCGATACCCAGTCTTTGCCTTTTGTGAAAGCCTTACAGGAGCAGAAGATTCCAGTGACTGCAGTGTTTTATCCGGAATCTAAAGCCTGGCTGATTCATGAATATCAGTTTTTTATGGGCAAGAAAGAAAGTCAGGAAACTTTTATCAAGACACTGGATTTTTTACATCAGCTTTCCCCTTAAAGATGGGATTAAGCAGGATGAATTTCTTATGTCTAGTTTTAGTCAATAGCCCCGACAAATCATTAAAAAATATTCTGGAGTTTAAGAGATGAATCCTGTCTCATGGGCATATTTATTGTTGGCTTTGGCCATCATTGCAGAAGTAACTGGATCTACATTTCTGGTGAAGTCGGAAGGTTTTACCCGATTATGACCTTCTCTAGCTGTGGTCATTTTATTCTGTATTGCGTTTTATTTACTCTCTCAGGTGATTAAAGTAATTCCTTTAGGCATTGCCTATGCGATCTGGGCGGGAGTAGGCATCGTTCTTACGGCAATTGTAGGCTATGTCATATTTAAACAGGCGCTGGATTTGCCAGCTTTTATCGGGATTGCACTGATCATTTCCGGTGTGGTGGTGATTAACCTGTTTTCCCAAACTGCAGGGCATTAAAAAGGCAGACAAAGTAGCTGCCTCATTTTTACAATAAGCTTATGCCATTTGCGGTTTAAGTTTAAATAGCAAATAAACCGTCAAACCAAGTAGCAGTCCCCAGAAAGCTGAACCGATTCCAAAAAACTGGATATTGGATGCACTAAACAGGAAGGTCATCAGTGCCGCTTCACGGTCGTGACTGTCCTGAAAAGCCAGCGCAATATTGTGGCCAATGGTGCCAAACAGGGCAATTCCTGCTAAGACGGTAATCAGAATCCCCGGAAAAGTCATCAGTACACTGGTCAAGGTCGCAGCAAAAAAACCCATCAAAATATAAAACAGGCCGCAGCTCATCCCTGCAATATAACGTTTGGCCGGATCAGGATGCGCTTGGGCATCCAGACTGACTGCCGCACTGATTGCGGCAAGGTTGACACTGAAACAGCCAAAGGGTGCCAACATTGCCTGGGTAATACCCGTCCAGCCTAAAATCGGATTGACCTTGGGTGGATAGCCATAACTTTTAATCACAGCCAAGCCGGGCAGGTATTGCGATGCCAGGTTAATCACCAATAAGGGTAAGGCCAAGCCTAAAAGGGCTTGTAGGCTAAATTCAGGCGTAGTCCAGACCGGCTGGGCAATACTCCAGTTCAGTGCAGGAATAGTGAAATCAATAAAGAAAGGGCATAGGAGGATAGCCATCAAGACAGTAATCACGATGCTATAACGCATACTCAGTTTTTTGGAAACCAGATAAACTGCCAGTACACAAAGTACAAATGGCCAGGACTGTTGCAGACTGCCAAAGACCGAGATGCCAAATTTTAGTAGCACACCTGCCAGCATGGCACTGGTCAAACTTTGTGGAATAAACTGGAAAATTCGCTCGAAAATTCCAAAAAATCCCAGACAGGCAATCAGGATACCTGAAATCAGAAAAGCGCCAATTGCTTCACCCAGACTATAGTGACCGGCAGAAGCAATGACCAGCGCCAGACCGGCAGTCGACCAGGCGGTTGAAATCGGATAGCGATATTTCCAGGAAAGCAGAAACCCGGAAACTCCAATACCTATACCCAGTGCCCATAACCAGGAACTGATTTGTGCAGCATTGGCACCCAGACTTTGCGCAGCTTCAATGACCAGTACGGCAGAAACACTGATACCAATCATGCAGGTAATAAAACCGGCCATGATGGCAGGAAAGGAGAGATCTTGTAAAAGTTTAGGCATCATCCATGACACTATTTCTAAATGCGTTTAAATCATACGCTTTTCATGTATCAAAACAATGCTTTTAACAAATTTAAGAAAGGCGAAAGGGGTTGAAAAACCTGGATTCTAGAATGTTGAGGTCGCCAGTTTAAGACCAAAACCACAAAATAGAATCCCGACCGCCGCGACACAGCTGGCAGTTACTTTATAATTCTGGTTGAAATAGGACGCCAGTTTAACCCCGGAAACAATCAGGATTGAAAGATAGGTCATGCTGATCAATTGCAGGATCACAGCCAGTATCGTGATTGTCAGGGCAGGGTAAGGATAGGCAGGATCGACAAATTGCACAAAAAAAGACAGGTAAAACAGAATTGCTTTGGGATTTAAGATGCTAATGGTAAGTGCGGTACGAAAGGGCTGAATCGATTCTACCGTATCTGAGGTCGTCTTTTTAATCTGTACACGTTGCGATGCCTTTGCCGGAAAGAAAGTCTGATAGGCTGCAATGAGCAGCTTGATACCGAGGTAACTGAGATAGATCGCTCCGATAATTTTCAGGGCGATAAACAGTACCGGAAAGGCATGTAGAAGCGAGGCCGCACCCAGTGCTGTACATGTAATCAGGATCAGGTCGCCTGTATATACCCCCAATGCGCCCTTATAACCTGTTTTAATGCCAAAACGGGAGGCAATCGACATGACATACAGAGAGTTCGGTCCGGGTAGTAACACAATCAACGTAGTTCCAATGATAAAGGTCGTTAGATCTGTGATACCAAACACGAAAAGCTCGCAAGAACAAAAAAGCCGATGCAGCATTATAGCAACATCGGCTTGGAGAAACTGGCTAAATTTTCTTTAAATTTCAGTGGTACTCAGGAAAGTTTCACGTAATAAAGCAGCCAGTTGTTCACGTGCTTTAATGAAACCATCAATGCCGCCTTGCAATAATTCACTGGCCATCGGATCCTGCTTCAATTGTGCATCAAACTCGGCATGGCTGATTGGACTGAGTTCACCTTGAACTTGAATATCTTTGGCTGAGAGTTGCGCCTGCACTTCACGCTGATCATTTTCCAGTTCGGCCAGCAGGTTTGGTGCTACCGTGAGCAGGTCGCAGCCGCTCAAGCCTAAAACCTGATCAATACTGCGGAAGCTGGCGCCCATGATTTCAGTCTGAATACCGTGTGCCTTGTAAAATTCATAAATACGCTTGACCGAAAGTACACCCGGATCTTTTTCAATCGGGTAAGCTTCAACACCTTCAGCTTTTTTGTACCAGTCCAGAATACGGCCGACAAAAGGCGAGATTAAGGTTACTTTTGCATCCGCACAGGCATGGGCCTGGTGCTGGCCAAATAATAAAGTCAGGTTGGTATGAATACCTTCTTCTTCCAGCGCTTTTGCTGCCTGGATACCTTGCCAGGTAGAGGCAATCTTGATCAGGATGCGGTCTGAATCAATTCCATATTGTGCATAAAGTGCCAGCAGTTCTTTGGCTTTGGCAATCGTAGCTTCGGTATTAAAGGAGAGCGAAGCATCGACTTCTGTCGAAACACGGCCTTCAACCAGTTTTAAGATTTCAACCCCGAATTTGACCGTCAAAATATCAATGGTACGTTCGATCAGGGCATTATCCACATAACCTTCTTGCTGGGCCTGCTCAAAAGCAGCTTCAATTAAAGCCTGATTTTCAGGTTGTTTCGCTGCTGCAGTAATCAGCGATGGATTGGTCGTTGCATCCAGAGGGCGAAATTTTTCAATTGCACTTAAATCACTGCTATCTGCCACAATGGTCGTCAAGTTTTTTAATTGGTTTAACGCAGTTAATGTCATTACGATCTAGTTCTATGGTTATTGCTTATGCATTCTTATATATCATAAATAGCCAGTTAACCAAGTAGACTGTCGTTGAATTTCTGTGATTAATGCCCGATTTGACGTTGTTTGCGCAAGTGATCAATCAAAAAATGAGCAGCTGTGCCTAGTCGGGTTTCCCGGCTCCAGACCAGATCAACAAAATATGCAAACTTTGGTGTGAAATCGAGCAGATTTAAAACCTGTAACTGATCTTGCAAATGTGGTTGCTCATTCAGCATCTCGAGTGGCAGAACCCCCCAGCCCAGTCCTTGCTGAATCATGCTGCAAGCCGAGTGATGGTTGTCGGTGCGCCAGTAATTTCTTGAAAAGAGCAGTTCTGGCTTGATGGTGCGATCGCGACTGGCCACCACAATCTGCCTGTTTTGCAAAATCTGTTCATAGCTGACTTGAGCAAACTGACTTAAGGGGTGCTGTTTGGCGACTACAGCGACCAGCACCTCACGCTTTACTTCCACAAACTGTTCACGGGTTTCCAGTTGTTCGCGTTCAAACATCAGGGCCAGCTGTGCTGAACCTTCAAACAGCATACGATGTGCATCTTCCTGAGGTGCACTAAAGACATTGATTTGCAGTGAGGGAAATTCCTGTTCCAGCAACACGATATAATCGGTCCAGCGCGTATGCAGCAATTCTGATACCACCACGATATTCAGTTCAGATTCTTGGCCTGAACTTAAGGCTTGAGCGTGCTGTTTCCACTGGTTCATTTCTACCAGTAATTGCTGGGTTTTCTCATACAGTACCTGTGCCTGCGGGGTCGGTTTAGGTTCACGGCCGGAGCGCTGGAACAGCTCCAGATTCAGGTCAATTTCCAGATTGGCAATCGCCATACTGACTGCTGAAGGTACTTTACCCAGTTGACGCGCAGCCGCAGAGAAAGAACTGGTTTCCATCACGGTTTTGAACATCAGCAGTTGTTCCTGATTAACATTCATAGTTCAATCTTTCATTTTTATTGATGGATTCTAACTCGAATAATCAGGTTTAAAGAAATATAATTTCTAAACTCTCTAATGAATTAAGCTGATTTGATATGTTAATTACCAAAAGAAGACTGATTCATGCCACCTTATATGAAGGTATTCTACTGGTCGTGATCGCTGTCCTGCTAAGTACATTGATGCATATGCCTCTTGAGGTAACAGGCGTTCTCGGGATTGCTATGGCTGTGACTTCAGTACTCTGGAATATGCTGTTTAATCATTATTTTGAAAAGTTTGAAGCGAAACATCGCTTGAAAAGGACTATTAAAGTGCGGATTGCCCATGCAATTGGCTTTGAAGGCGGTTTGATGCTAGCGACTATTCCAATGGTGGCTTATGCCTTACACATGAGTCTGGGTCAAGCTTTTTTGCTGGACTTAGCTTTAACCCTTTGTATCCTCGTATATACCTTTATCTTCCAGTGGATTTATGATCATCTAGAAGCCAGGCTGGGGCTAGAGCCGGATTATCGGAAAATCTCATCATCACATAAGCCATAAAAAATACCACACAGTTCAGACTCCTTTAGGGAAAATGCCAAAGGTGAAATATTCAGCGATGAGGACTTGATCAGGTCCTCATTTTTTATGCTCGAACCCTACTGAAAATTAAGCTATAAGACTCTGATTTTTTATTTTAATTTTTAAAATTATTGGGGAATTTAATGTTGTTTAGGTATACGGTCTTGTCAGTATTCATTGGATTATTGGTCTCTGGATGTGGAGGCGGAGGAAGCGATAGCAGTACCTCACAGCCAACAGGACCAGATTCAGTGATAACACCAGGTACGGGAGAGCAGCTGAGCAAAATTGCAGAGTTTAAGGTTCTGGATATAGGTTCAGAATTAAGCGCAGGAAATTTTGGTCTGACCAGCTGGAATCCTACCGCCATGGTGGTAGAGGGCGATGTTCTTTATATTGCCAACAGTCAGGCAGAATCGAATATTTTACGTTATGACTTAAGACAAAAACGTGCTCTGAGTTCCATAGATCCTATGAAAATTTCGGGTCTTGCCAAAAAATGGGACAGTCTGAATGATCTGGAAATTCATGCAGGGCGTTTATATGTGGCCAACTATGGCTCAAACCGAATTGATATTCTAGATATTAGTGGTGAACAGCCGAGCTTCATTATGGCACTCGGCACAGGTGTATGGTGGGGCGATGCGCTTAATTATGCGCTGGTACATAGCAATGCAGTGACTGCCGATGATCGTTACGTTTATGTGCCTGATATTGAAGGCCGCATTAATGTGTGGCGTCAAAGTGATGTAACGGCGCAAAACCATTTAAAAGCGCGGAAATTTGCACGGCTCAGCTTGCCGGGCTGTGCACGCAACTGTAATGCACGCATGGAAGTCATAGGTGATTATCTGTATACCAGCATGCCGGATGGTATGACCTATGTCCACGATATCAATCAGATTCAGGAAAATGAAAATAATATTGCGCCCATTTTAACAGAAACCCATTTGTCGGCAGTCATGCATCGCCATAACGATGGCTTGGTCTATGTGTCACGGAATGATGGCACTGTAGAAAGTTACAAGGAAAAATCCTTTAATCTTGACTCTATCTTACCCAATAAAAGTATAGATACATTCCGAGATTATATTTTAAAAGGGCAAAATCAGAGCAGTCGACTGGCCAAGGCCAGCGATCTTTATATTTATGGTCAGAATCTATTATACATGGCCAATCAGAAAATTTATATTCTGCCAATGCTGACCCTGCAACAGAATAAATCGACTCAACTCAGTCCACCTGTGATCTTGACCGAATCTCAGGCACGCGAGAGAAGCCGTGTTTTACAGGATGGTGAATCATGGGAAACCTTGACCAATAGCAGCCAGCGTCACGTTTATATGAACCAGATTTTATCGGCAACCCTAAATGGCAACCACCTGCATGTGCAAAGTTACAGTGCTGTGCCTGTACGTGATTTGCAGATTCGTGCCAAGATTAAAAACTCAGAAGACTGGGTGATTCTGGCTAAGCTGGATCATTTGACGCCATTTTCGAAGGCAAATTTTGATCTCAAGTTGACCGATCAATCCCGTTTCCCGTTGCTTGATGGCACAGGTTCGATCCAGCTGGCAGGTTTGAGTCTGACCACGCAAAACCCAAGCAATATTTTTGATCTGAAAATTAGCTCTGAGACTGATGAGCACGTCAAAAAGCTGAACCAGATTAAAGCCAAATGGAAAATTTATTTCGGTAACTATAATGAGCCAAATAAATGGTGCCGTATTACGCCGGTCTATGCCCGGGAATGGGTCATGATGATGACCAACTTGGCCTATATGCTCAGTACTCCAGAATTTGAAACCTTATGGTTTAACCATAAATCTGTCATGGGACACGACTTTTTTGGCAATGATGGTCAGGTAGAAGGACCGAACGGTTTCTTTCAGCCAGAAGATTATGTCCAGATCTATGGAGAAATTCTTAACCGCAATGAAATTAATCTTGGCGTGACGAATATGGGTGGTGGTCTGGGAGGTGGAGCAGTATTAGGAGTAGATACCTGGTTATTCTATGGCCACTACAGATTATCTGGCTATCGTATTATTGCACATGAATTCGGACATCATTGGGGTGGGCATAACAGTGCATGGGCAATGGCAGGACATGGTTTTGAAGCCATGGTGGACTGGCTGAATTTCTATTTCCAGCGCCGTCCTGGCTCAAATCCTTATATGGATCCAAATGTGAATGCTTTCCATTTAACGCCGGACAGTGCGCTTTGTCAGGGGCAGGAGATAAACCAGAATATGGTGAAAGGTGTAGCATCGACTGCACCGTGGAACAAAGTGGATGAATATTTTAAAAATAATCCAATGCCAAATCGCTAAAACATAAAAAAGCCCCTCAAATGAGGGGCTTTTTAATTGGATCGGTCAACGGATTATTTTTCAATAATTGCCGTTACACCTTGACCACCTGCGGCACAGATCGACACCAGTACGCGGCCTGAACCTTTCTGGTTAATCAGTTTTGCTGCTGTCGCAATGATACGACCGCCAGTTGCTGCAAACGGGTGACCAGCAGCAAGTGAAGAGCCTTTTACGTTCAGTTTTGCACGGTCAATTGAACCTAGTGGAGCGTCTAAACCTAAACGCTCCTTACAGAATTTAGGATCTTCCCACGCTTTTAAAGTACATAATACTTGAGATGCAAAAGCTTCATGAATTTCATAATAGTCGAAGTCTTGCAGTTTCAGACCCGCACGCTCAAGCATGCGTGGCACTGCATAAGCAGGCGCCATCAACAGCCCTTCTTTTTTCTCGACAAAGTCAACTGCAGCAGTTTCCTGGAAAGTCAGGTAAGCCAGCACTTCATGACCGTTTGCCTTCGCCCATTCTTCAGAAGCGAGCAGTACACAAGAAGCACCATCTGTTAACGGCGTAGAGTTACCCGCCGTCATGGTACGTGCATCACCTTTACCAAAAGCAGGTTTAAGTTTTGCCAGCTTCTCGACTGAAGAGTCTGGGCGCAGGTTGTTATCACGCTCAAGGCCTAAGAATGGCGTGATCAGGTCATCAAAGAAACCTTCTTCGTACGCTGCAGCCATTTTCTGGTGTGAAGATGCAGCAAGTTCATCCTGTGCTTCACGGGAAATTCCCCATTCCAGTGTGGTAATCGCCTGATGATCACCCATAGACAGACCTGTGCGTGGCTCGCCATTTTTTGGTGCATCCATCAGGTCTTTCACATTAATCTTGGTCAATGCTTTCAGACGGTCTTTTGCAGTTTTCGCGATATTCAGCTCAAGCAGTGCCTTACGTAGGCCATCACCAAAAGCAATCGGTGCATCGGAAGTCGTATCCACACCACCTGCAATGCCCACTTCGATTTGACCTAAAGCAATCTTGTTGGCAACCAGAAATGCTGCCTGCAAACCAGTACCACAGGCCTGCTGAATGTCATAAGCAGGTGTTTCAGCTGCAAGAGCAGTATTTAGGACACATTCACGGGTCATATTGAAATCACGGCTGTGTTTCAGGACTGCACCGGCAACAACTTCCCCTAAGCGTTGACCTTGTAGATTAAAACGCTCAACCAGACCGTTCAGGGCTGCTGTGAACATATCAGTATTGGATGCCGTAAAGTAAGCACCATTTGAACGTGCAAATGGAATGCGGTTACCACCGATGATCGCAACGCGGCGAACTGTATTTTGGCTCATGTTTGGTACCTGTTGAACAGAAGTTTGTGTTATAGATTTTGAATCTTGTTGGCTTGAAGTCGTTTTTTTGGCACGTGTAGCCGTATTGCGTGTACGCGTGGTTTTAGCCGGACTTTTTTCTGCTGTATTAACTGTATCAGTATTTTTAGTGCTACGCTTAGCACGCGTTGATGGTTTTGACACAGTTTCTGTCGCAGGGTTCTCGACTGCTGGATTTTGTTGAGTTGTTTTGCTCATAAGGCTTGACCAGGCAAATAGATCATCTTCTTGGCGCTTACATTAGCACAGAAGAAGATAGGCTGTATTGACTACAATGACATTACAGACTGCGCTCAGGTCAAGTCATCTGCCTATTATCTCAAGTATGATTGGGCAGAATCTGGTGGATCTGTTGAAATATAAGTGTCTGGCATCATATTGAAGTTTAAGGATAACTTTAGATCAACCAAAAATTAATTTGTATGAGAGATAATAAACATGACTGATCAGTACCAAACTTTTGCAAAATCTCCTATTGGTAAATTTGTCATTAAAAATTTGGGTCTGCCATCCCCAACTTCTTTAGACCGTTTTGAGTCTGCTACGCCAGTGGTAAAAGGTGCAGTATTATTGGGCGCAGCACCAGCAAGTCAATTAACGGGTGCTATTGCTCAGGTTCTGGCAAATATTCATGCCAACAGCTATGCAGGCAATAATACTGAGTTGCAACAGGCAGCTGCAGCATCTGGACTGAATCTGGGTGCATTTAACCCGGGCGATAAAGAATCAAAATTCAAGGTCGTTATTTTTGATGCTTCAGGAATCGAAAATTCAGAACAGTTAAAATCACTTTATGATTTCTTTAACCCGATTGCACGTCAGATCCAGAGTTCGGGTCGTGTGGTAATTGTGGGGACTACCCCTGAAACAGCAAAATCGGTGAGCCAGGCGATTGCTCAACGTGCACTGGAAGGTTTCGTGAAATCAGTGGCTAAAGAATTCAAGAAAGGTATCGCAGCAAACCTGATCTATGTCGATGCAGGTGCTGAAGCAAATCTTGAATCTGCATTACGTTTTACGGTTTCGCCACGTTCTGCCTATGTTTCTGGTCAGGTGATCCGTGTTTCACCAGCTGAAAAAGTAGATGTAGACTGGACCAAGCCATTAGCGGGTAAAACTGCGGTTGTGACAGGCGCAAGCCGTGGTATTGGCGAAGCGATTGCCCATGTACTGGCACGTGATGGCGCATATGTCATCTGTCTGGACGTTCCACAACAGCAGGCAGACCTTGACCGCGTAGCCGGTGAGATCGGCGGTTCTACCTTGGCTATTGATATTACAGCTGCAGATGCAGGTGAAAAGATCAAGGCAGCGGCAGCTGAGCATGGCGGCTTAGACATCATTGTGCACAATGCCGGAATTACCCGTGACAAGACCTTGGCCAATATGAAGCCTGAGCTGTGGGATCTGGTGATTAACATCAACCTGTCTGCAATAGAACGCGTGAATGATTATTTAATCTCCCACGATGGTCTAAATGCCAATGGCCGTATTATCTGTGTATCCTCAATTTCTGGGATTGCAGGTAACCTGGGTCAAACCAACTATGCAGCATCTAAAGCCGGTGTGATTGGTGTAGTAAAATTCACAGCACCGACATTAAAAAATGGTATAACCATTAATGCCGTTGCACCAGGCTTTATCGAAACTCAGATGACGGCCGCGATCCCATTTGCGATCCGTGAAGCGGGCCGTCGTATGAATTCGATGAGTCAGGGCGGTCTACCTGTCGATGTTGCAGAAACAATTGCAATGTTTGCCTCTACTGCATCAACAGGTTTAAATGGCAACGTGGTACGTGTATGTGGTCAAAGTCTGTTAGGGGCTTAAAGCATCAAGTCCTTTCTTGCAGTTTAATTAAAGCTCAGGGAGAGGATTTAGGAGAGGGAGATTAGGGGCCTTTTTTTAGCCCTCTCTCTAACTCTCTCCCAAAGGGAGAGATAACTCCACTCATATATAAATGAAAAGAATATTTTAAAGGTTCAGTATGAATACGCGCCATTTTAGTCAACTTCCAAAACCTTATTTAGCCTATCCAAAAGTGATTCAAGGCTTGATTTTTAAAAAGCCGAAAGCTGAAAAAGTTCTACCGCAAGTTGAATATGTGGTGGATTCATTCAAGGTCGATCAGAAACATCTGAAAGCCTATAACGAAGTTTGTGGTTTTAAAAATAATGGGTATATTCCAGCAATCTATCTGACGGTACTTTCACAAAGTCTGCAAATGCACATGATGACTTCAGAAGCATTTCCGTTTCCGATTTTAGGTCTGGTACATATCCGTAATCAGGTCAAGCAATACCGTAAAGTCGGTGTGAATGAGACTTTGACGCTGTCATGTAAGTTTGGCGAATTGCAGCCGCACGATAAAGGCGTTCAGTTTGATTTCATTACTACAGTGAAAGTGGGAGGCGAGGTCGTAGTTGAAGCATTGACGACTTATCTGTCACGTCAAAAGACCAGTGCTAAAGCTGCTGCTAAACCTGTAGAAAGTAAGGCATCAGAATATAAGCTGAACAATGAATGGAACATCTCGGAAAATACTGGTCGTCGTTATGCTATGACTTCAGGTGATTTTAACCTGATCCATATTCATGCAGTCACAGCGAAAGCCTTTGGCTTTAAACAGGCAATTGCACATGGCATGTGGAGCAAGGCCAAAGCACTGGCGAATCTGTCATTGCCAGATGCCTATGAAGCTGATGTCTGGTTCAAGTTGCCGATGTACTTGCCATCTAAAGTTGAGTTCCTGACCGCGCAGGCAGCCAATGATACAGACTTCCTGATTCGAAGCAGTAAAAATCAAAAACCGCACGTCACCGGTCATATCAAAGCAATTTAAATCTGAATCAAAAGCCTAAACCCGATTTAGGCTTTTTCATTTTAAGGGACCAATATTCTATGGATAGAATGATGCAGCCAATTAAAGATTATCTGTTTGCTGATCAGCATAATTATCAGGGCAATGTCGATGAGCGTTTCAGTGACCTTGCCCGTCAGTTTAGCCGTTTGCAGGATGCACGTACCGGACAGGGTGGTGCCGCACTGGTGGTATATTTTGAGGGACAAAAGGTCGTCGATATTTATACCGGTAAAAAATCTTTAACTGAAAACTGGCAACCCGATACCATGTCGCTATGTTATTCCACCGGCAAAGGCGTGCTGGCGACTTTGGCGCATATTCTGGTCAGTCAAGGTTATCTGGATTATGATAGACCGGTTGCAGAATACTGGCCTGAATTTGCACAAAAGGGTAAAGAAAATATTACTCTGGCGCATATGCTCAGTCATCAAAGTGGCCTGTTTGATATCCGTAATATGATTGATGATGCCACTGAAATGGCCGACTGGTCGCATATGCTGGACCGGATTGCGGCAGCGGAACCACGTTTTCGAGTTGCAACAGATGCAGCCTATCAACCGCTGACTTTTGGCTGGCAAGTAGGTGGTGTACTGGAAAAAGCGACGGGTAAAAAACTGGGTGAACTGATGCAGGAATATCTGGTACAGCCACTACAGTTAAATGGCGCTTATTTTAGCGTACCGACGAATGAGTTAGCTCGGGTAGCGCTGCCCATTTTAAAGCCTAAAGCAGCCAAGTCTCAAACACAGACTGCGAAAAAAACTGTGTCAAGGCAGCCCAGCCTGATGGAACGAGCCTTGGTCTGGAGTGGTCAGAGTCCACAGGATTTTCAGGATGGCATGATTCCAAAGGGCATGAAGAACTTTAGTTTCTTTAGTCATGAGGGTCTACAGGCCATTATTCCGTCTGCTAATGGAGTATTTACCGCAGAGAGTCTGGCAAAAATCTATGCCATGCTGGCCAGTCGTGGTGAATGGCAAGGACAGCAACTGATTTCGCAGGAGGTATTCCAGCAACTTAGTCAGGTGCAATATAAAACAAGAGATCGGGTTATGCCTTTACCGATGCACTGGCGCTTGGGTTATCACCGTGTTCTCACTTTAGGAAAAGCCTCTAAAGGTTTTGGTCATATGGGTTTTAATGGCTCTGGTGCCTGGTGCGATCCTGAGCGCGGTTTAAGTTTTGCCTATACACATAACTTTCCTACAGGTTCATTGACCGGAGATTACCGTCTTTGGGGCCTGACGCAGGAAACCTTGCGCTGTGCGGATGCGGTACTGACCGGGCGCAAAGGCTGGCGTTAGATCACCCTGATCCAGGACTTAATCCATCCTTTAAAATGTGCTATTTTGTGGCGAATTCCAGTTCTGTGAAATGAAAGCATGAAGAAAGTGATATTGATTCCTTTGGTGGTAACCGGTGCTTTATTTGGTTGTCAGGATCAAAATCAATCAGTTACAAATACTGTCGCTGAAGCCAAGGTGCAGCTACCCACATGGGTGGGAAACTATCAGGGCACAACGCCATGTATGGGATGCTTTTCAAGTTGTGAAGACTGTCCCGGCATGGCAGTGGCCTTAACTTTAAATGAAGATCAGACCTTTACTTTACAGCGTGAAAGTTTAAGTGGTCATAATGAAATTGAAACGATGAGCGGGCAGATTCGGTTTCAGGATGAATCACAACAAAAGATCGAACTGCTGAATGTCGCTACCCGAAATCTGCTCTATGTCGATCTGAAAAAGCATGTTCTGGAAATTCGTGAAGATCAAACAGGCAAACGCTACCAGATGCAAAGTGACTTTATCCTGTTTGAATCGGTCTAATTTTAAAAAAGCATTTGTTTTATATCCCTTTTTCAATGATTTTGATCAAGGGATTTTTATTCTTTATAAACTGGCATTCATTTCACTATTTCATAAAAAAACAGTATGCTTAGACCTGTAAAAAGGAGCATACATGTATCAAGTACTTGCGCGAAAATACCGTCCTCGTAATTTCAATGAATTGGTGGGGCAAAACCACGTTTCTCGTGCTTTAACCAGCGCGCTCGAACGTAGCCGTTTGCATCATGCCTATTTGTTTACGGGAACGCGTGGTGTCGGAAAAACCACGATTGCACGTATTTTGGCGAAGTGCTTGAACTGTGAGACCGGTATTACCTCAACGCCTTGTGAAGTCTGTGCGACCTGTACCGCAGTCAATGAAGGTCGGTTTATTGATTTAATCGAAATCGATGCAGCATCACGCACCAAGGTAGAAGATACCCGCGAGCTGCTCGACAATGTTCCTTATGCACCGACTCAAGGCCGCTTCAAGGTCTACCTGATCGATGAAGTGCACATGCTGTCCACGCATTCTTTCAATGCGCTGTTAAAGACGCTGGAAGAACCGCCAGAACATGTCAAATTCTTGTTTGCAACCACCGATCCACAAAAACTACCGATTACCGTAATTTCTCGCTGTCTGCAATTTACCTTGCGCCCATTGGCAGTTGATGAAATTACCGAACATCTGGGCCATATTCTTAGCAAAGAAAGCATTCAGTCTGATCAGGATGCCATCTGGCAGATTGCTGAATCTGCGCAAGGTTCATTACGTGATGCCTTGTCGTTGACCGATCAGGCGATTGCCTATGGTCAGGGAGCGATTCAGCATCAGGATGTTAAAGACATGCTAGGGCTGATTGACCGTACCATTATTTATGATCTGATTCTGGCGATTCACCAGAATCAGAAAGCGCAAGTCAGTCAGTTATTGCTACAGTTCCGTCAGCAAGCTCTGGATGTGTCACTGGTGCTCGACCAGCTGATTTCAACCCTACATGAACTGGCTTTATTGCAGTACCTGCCAGATCTGAGCCTGAAATACAGTGCTGAGATCAATCGAAAGATCATGCAATTATCCGGTCTGATTTCTGCTCAGGACCTGCAACTGTATTATCAGATTGCCTGTAAGGGTCGTGCCGATTTACAGCTTGCAGTTACGCAGGAACAAGGCTTTGAAATGACGGTGCTACGCTTACTGGCTTTCCGTCCATTACAACCAAGTGAAATTCCGGTGATGCAGGAGACTGCACCGCAACAGGCAACAACCCATACAACACGCCTACAGCAACCTGTTCAGACACAACTTCAATCTGAATCAGTAGAAACACAATCGTTGGAGGCAGAACCGGTATTTGATGATTTCTCTCTGGATGATGGGACGGATGAGGAGATTGATGTCGCATCAGCGTCTGAGCCTTCTTCGGATGATTTTCTCGATGAAGAAGAGCCAACCAGCATCAATGCACCTGAACCTGTCCAGCCTGTAGCAACTCAAACAGTGATTGAAGAAGTGCGGTCTAGTGATCAAATTGTTTTTGATCCAAATGATGATAAAGGCTTATTTGGTTTTGATGAAATCGAGAGTACGCCAGAAGCACCGGCTACTAGCAACAGTTCGGATGATTTCCTGCTTGAAGATTTTATTCCTGCAGATGCCGTCATTCCTAGTGAGCCAGTACAAGACATCATGTCTGCTGATGAGGAGTTTAGTCTTGCTGCACCGGAAATAGAGCTTTCACAGGAAACAACCGATCAGCCTGTTCTTGAAAATACAGCTCCGGTTCAGCCAGTCGCACAGACAGCTTTGCTGGAAGATATTTCCCAAAATGTAAATACTCAGAATCTGATGCCACAGGATATTTTGAAGATACCTGAGCAAGCGTTGGAAGGCGAGTGGAGCGTAGAAAAATGGGAGTACTGGTTCCGTAACAGCCAGCTTTCTCCGGCAGTACAGGAACTGGCACAGTATGGCATCATGACTGGTCAGATTAATGGCGAATCCGTTTTCCATATTCCTGAACAGTACCAGCAATTGTTAACCCAGTTGCAACATCATCTGGAAGCAGCTTTGCAACAGCAATGGCCGCAAACTAACTTCCAGGTGAAATTTGAAAATGTGGAACAGTTAACGCCGTATACCATGCAGCATCAGCGTAAGGCACGTGCCTTTAAACGTGCCGAAGAATTGTTACATGCTGAACCGGCAGTACACGATCTGTTACAGCAGTTTGACGGTGAACTGCAAAATATCCAGCTGAAATAGGCTGGATTTTAAGTCACAACAAATCGAGATAAAGCATCCCGCATTTCAACTGGAATCGTGGAGCTTTTTCGTGTTTCACGATCAACAAATACATGGACAAAATTGCCTTGTGCAGCAGCTGTATCTGAGTTGCGTTTAAAAATAGCCAGATCATAGCTGAGCGATGAATTTCCCATACTTTCAATGGCCACGCCCACTTCAATAATTTCCGGATAAGACAGTTCCTGATTAAACTGACAGTTGGAGCTGACGACCAGTCCAATCATGGGTGAATATTTTGGGTCAAAAGCAGCTTCCTGAATCAGCAGAGCATTGGCGGCGGTATCAAAATAACTGTAATAAGTGACATTGTTGACATGGCCATACAGATCATTGTCTGCCCACCGGGTTTGAATGGGCAGGAAAAAAGTATAGTGTTCACGCTGTTTGATCGTAGCTTGCATTATTATTAAATCCTCAGCTATTCAGGCAGGTAGAAATTGGTCTAGGCATAGATCGCCTGATAGATCTGATAAGCATCCTCCAGCTTGAGTTCACGTGGATTATTCTGCAACAGCCGGCTTTGTTGCATCGCATCTTCTGCCATGACCTGCAGCATATGTTCTGGAACATTCAACTGATTTAGTTTTAGAGTCAAACTGCTTTGCATCAGATGATTATTAAAATGATCAATAAACAGATCGGTCAGGCCATCATGACAACCTTTACTGCGGGGATCCAGCCAGGTCATTAATTCCGCATAGAGCTGTTTAGCCGCTGGCGCATTAAACTTTAATACTTCAGTTAGTACCAGCGCATTGCTATGCCCGTGTGACAAGTGAAAATGTCCACCAAGCGGATAAGCCAGCGCATGTACGGCAGCGACCGGTGCATTGGCAAAGGCTTGTCCAGCCAGCATGGAACCGACCAGCATATTTTGACGCGCCTCTAAATCATATCCGTCTTGCAGCACACGCGGCAGATTGGCATTCAGTAATCTTAAAGCCTGTTTGGCCAGCATATCCGAATAAGGGTTTTTCTTGTGTTTTGAGGTATAGGCTTCAATGGCATGCACCATGGCATCAATGCCGGTAGCGGCAGTGATCTGTGCCGGAAGATTTTGGGTAAAGGTTGCATCCAGAATGGCAACATCTGCATAGAGAATGGGCGCGACAATGCCAGTTTTGGTCGTTTCACCTGTGGTGACAATCGAAATCGGCGTCACTTCTGAACCTGTTCCGGCAGTGGTCGGTACCAGAATTAAAGCTAAACGCGGTCCGGTAGCATTATCAACGCCATACAGATCTGCCAGCGTCTGATGCTGCTCAGGATGTGCCAGAATCGCGATGAGTTTGGCCACATCCATTGAGCTGCCACCACCAAAGCCCAGCACCACATCAATATTTTCCTGTTTTGCAAAAGCCGCCGCTTCAAGCACCACTGTATCGGGCGGATCGGCCTGAACATCCGAATAAATCACGTAATCCAGTCCGGCAGATTCAATAATATCCAGAAGCGGAAGATGTAATTGCTGCTTCAGCATGCCAGGATCGGTCACCAGCAGTAGACGTTGATAACGGCCATTTTTTAGAATTTTAAATAATTCCTGAATCGTGCCTAGTCCGGCAATGACATTAGGGACGGTTTGAAATTGAAAACGATTCATGGCGATATCCTTAATATTTTTATTGCAAATACGAGATTATTCTATGGTTGTAAGATAGGAATCAGTATATAAATAACTTAACATAAGAATCCTTAAAATAAAGTAGCTCTGAGGTTGTTTATGTCATCCAGAACGCCATACAAGGTGTTATGTGTTTGTTTGGGGAATATTTGCCGTTCTCCCACGGCAGAAGTGGTACTCAGACATTATTGTGATGAACAGCAACTGAATATCGTGGTCGATTCTGTTGGAACCAGTAATTATCATCCCGGCAAGGCTCCGGACTTGCGTAGCCAAAAGCATGCGCTGAAACGTGGTTACGATCTTGCTGGCTTGCGGGCGCGTCAGCTGACTCCGCATGATTTTATTGATTATGATCTGATTCTGGCGATGGATCTGGAGAATTTATCCAATATCCAGAACATACAGCGTCTGGCAGAAATTCGGTTTGGTCATGTACGTGCAAGCGTGGCACTGATGAGTGAGCATGATCAGATCTATCCAAAACAGGCTTTACCCGATCCCTATTATGGCGAAGCGGATGGCTTTGAGCGGGTGCTTGATCAGTGTGAGTCCAGCAGCCAGGCCTGGATTGAAATTTTTAAACAGAATTTAAACAAGGTTTAAGCAATGCAGATTCAAACCCAGGTTCAACTTAAACCTTTTAATACCTTAAATTTAGAAGCAGTTGCTTCATATTACGCTCATATTCAGTCCACCACTGATCTGTTGGCTGCACTGGATTTTGCGGAACAGCAGCAACTCAATGTGCTGATCCTTTCAGGCGGCAGCAATATGTTGTTGCCGGAGCAGATTGATGCACTGGTTCTGCATATGGATATTCATGGCATAGAGATGCTGGATGCTGATGATCAGACGCAACGCTTACGTGTAGGCGGTGGTCAAGGCTGGCATGACTTCGTGCTCTGGACTACAGCACAAGATCTGTATGGTTTACAAAATCTGGCTTTAATTCCGGGTCGGGTCGGTGCTTCGCCAGTACAGAATATTGGCGCTTATGGCGTTGAAGTCGGCGAGTTTATTGATTCCGTCGAGGTCTACGACCGTCAGCTGAAACAGTTTGCTTCGATTCAGGCAGCCGATTGCCAATTTGCCTATCGGCATAGTATTTTTAAAGATGATCCAAATCGTTATGTGATTACCCATGTGACTTTTAGCTTGCTTAAACAGCCAGATTTAAAGCTGAATTATGGTGATCTTAAAACTGCAGTTGGTAACCAGCTCTCGCCAGAAAACCTGCAACAACAGGTCATCCAGATTCGCCAGAGTAAATTGCCTGATCCGCAAGAATTCCCTAACGTGGGCAGCTTCTTCAAAAATCCTGTGGTTGATCAGGTGGTCTTTGACCGAATTGCTGCATCTTTCCCGAATTTACCCCATTACCAGCAAGCCAATGCGCAAGTTAAACTTGCAGCAGGCTGGTTAATCGATCAGGCTGGCTGGAAAGGCAAACAGTTGGGCCCTGTCGGTATGTTTCATAAACAGGCATTGGTCTTGGTGAATTATGGTCAAGCCTCTCTCACCGATGTACGTAAAACGTATCGTGCGGTACAGCAAGCGGTTTGGGATAAATTCCAGCTGATGCTGGAACCTGAACCTGTATTGTTCGATAAAAATGGTCTGATCCGCTCTCATCAGGAAGAGGAATAACATGAAGAACACCCATTGGATGGTACGTTTTCTACAAATTGTCACTGGACTGTTTGTACTATGCGGCTGTCTGCTGGTGTTTATTTATACGCCTTTTTACTCAAAAATCATCGTAAAGGGTTTAAATCACTTTGCATCAGTAGAACTCAATGAAGTTGCGGCTCAAAGCCAGAAAATGGCTGCACTCAGCGAACATGAAAATCTGGAACCTGGGTCTGACTTGTGGATTGCCCGACAGGCATATTTAAAGGTCATGGAACAGGATATTCAGCAAAATAACTCGGCTAATCTGCTTCTGATTCAGGCGCGTTATAAAGCGCTACAGAAGGTGATTGAAGACTTTCAGCGCGAGCAGCAAGATCAAAAATTAGAGCAAAGTCCATCTGCCCAAGTACCGTTATTGCCCTCACAGGAAGATGCAGAACCAGTCGATCCGGCAGCGAATGTCCGGGAATTACTGGAGTGGGATAGGAGTGAAAACAAGGAACGTATTGAGCAATATATAGAGTTTCTGACGACACATCCACTTGAGCAGAGGGAGGCTAGTTCAGTACAGGAAACTAATGGCGAAGAAATCCGGCAGGATTTGGCTTTACTACAAGATCAGCAGCAGGTTAAACCAGCGAATCGCTCTCAGCCTTATGCCATTGTGGTGCTGGGTGGTGGGTTAACTCTGGATGAGCAACGCAAAGAAATTGTCGTCAATAATTATACGCGACTACGACTGGAAACCACGCTGGCAGTAGAGAAACATTACCAGTTACCGATTGTCCTGAGTGGGGTCGAAGCACCCTATATGCAGCGCTGGCTGAAAAATCACGGAGTCGATGCAAAATTACTGGAAGATCGCAGTATGAATACCTGTGAAAATACCCGTTTCAGTTCATTATTATTACAAAAGAAAGGTGGAGCACCTACAGTGATTCTGATTACTGATCGTTATCATATGCCGCGTACCCGCCGTTTATTTGCTTTAAATGGTATACAAACTATTCCGGTAGAAGCACCGATGCCAACGCCTTTGACCCGCTGGCGTCCAAGTGCACAAAATTATGATCATAGTCGTCGTGCCAATTATGAAATGTTGGCGACCATGCGCGATGTCTGGTTTGGGTCCAGTGACTGTCGGGAGGTGCCATAATGTCTGATATCCCATTTTTAAATCCCGCCGTTCTCAAACAGCTGGATTTACCTATTCCTAGTCGGGACATTACCCCACAGCTTTTGCCACCTTTGAACCTGAATCGTAGTGATCAACCGCCAATTGATTTGCAGTCCTATCGAAAACTTTATGGTTTTGATTTGCTGGACTGCAAACACTGGCAGGGCTATGTGCAGATGCCATTATTCAGGCTGCATGTACAGGTGTTTGAGCCAAATCTGGAAAATACCCGCTTTGACAAGATTCAGGGAACCGCTTTTCTGTTGCATGGTTATCTGGAACATAGTGGTATTTATCAGCCGATTGTAAAAGAGCTGCTGGAGCAGGGTTTTAGTGTGTTGACCTATGATCTGCCTGGACATGGTCTGAGTGATGGTTCATCTGCCAGCATTCAGAATTTTGATCACTATCAGCAGGTTTTGCATGCAGTACAGCGTTATGTACAGCACGCCTCACAATTACCTAAACCTTGGGTGGGGATCGGACAAAGTACCGGCGGTGCGATCTGGATGCATCATTTACTGGAATTTGCACAGCGTCGCGAAAATCCTTTTGTGGAACGGGTTCTGCTGTTATCACCTTTGATTCGACCTGCCAAAACTGCCTGGTGGCATAATTCGGTGGGGCTGGGCATTATTAGCCGCATCAAACGTGAAGTTCCCCGACATTTCAGACGTAATAATCATAATCCGGAGTTTCTGCGTTTTATCCGGCTTAAAGATCCATTACAACCGCGAATGATGGGCATGGATTGGATTTTAGCGATGTCGCGCTGGATGCTGGAAATGGAAGCACGACCTGCTTGCCGTATTCCGGTATGGCTGGCGCAGGGTGCGCAAGATCAGACTGTGGACTGGCGCTATAATATTGAATTTATCCGGCGTAAATTCCGGCTCCAAACCTTATTGATGTTGGAAGAAGGTTCACATCAGTTAATCAACGAGCGTGCAGATATTCGTGCTGCATTGACAGGCTTGATTCCAGCCTTTCTACATGCCCATGGCAGTAAAACTTATTATTAATTTATTGTTAAGAGAGTGAAAATTAAACATTCAAGTAAAAAAAAGGCGTTTTTTTAGAACGCCTTTTTATTTCTAACTATGTTGATTTAAAAATGTTCTAATTTGGCCAAATTCCACATCCGGAAGTAGAAGTTCTCATCATCCTTATTTTCACAAGATAATAATTCTCCCTCTTTCAACCAAAAATGAATCTGTGCAAAGTTTTTTATTTCGTGATTATTCACACGTTGTGCCAGATGATGCGCCTTAATGGCTGAAGGGTGTTTTAAACCTGCGGAAGCGATCAGTTCAGACAGGGCATGCAAGGTGTTTTTATGAAAATGAAAGACGCGTTCTGCCTTGGTTGGCACGTGTAATGCTTTCTGGCGATCTTTGTCCTGGGTGGTGACTCCAACCGGACATTGATTGGTGTGGCAACTTTGTGCCTGAATACAGCCCACTGCAAACATAAAACCACGGGCGGAATTCACCCAATCCGCACCAATGGCAAGCGTGCTTGCAATATCAAATGCACTAATAATTTTACCACTTGCACCAATTTTGATCTTATCTCTCAATCCTGCACCAACAAGGGTATTATGTACAAACAGTAAACCTTCTCTTAATGGTGCGCCGACATAGTCAATTAGCTCAATTGGCGCAGCTCCGGTCCCACCTTCAGATCCATCGACCACGATAAAATCCGGGTAAATCTGGGTATGTAACATGGCTTTTACGATACTCATAAATTGCCAAGGCTGACCCAGACAAAGCTTAAAACCGACTGGTTTTCCGTTGGAAAGTTCACGTAATTGTTGAATGAAATTCATCATTTCAATTGGGGTGCTAAATGCCGGATGGCTAGAAGGTGAAACGCAGTCATGATCACGGCTGATACCCCGGATTTGTGCGATTTCTTCCGATATTTTACTTTTAGGTAAAATGCCACCATGTCCAGGCTTTGCGCCTTGCGAAAGTTTGATTTCAATCATCTTGACTTGGGGTAATTTGGCCTGAGCAGCAAAACGTTCCGGGTCGAACTGTCCGTCTAAAGTACGGCAGCCAAAATATCCACTGCCAATTTCCCAGACCAGATCACCGCCATATTCCAGGTGATAGGGACTGATACTGCCTTCGCCTGTATCATGAAAAAAATCACCTTTTTGAGCGCCGAGATTAAGTGCACGTATCGCATTGGCACTCATGCTGCCAAAGCTCATGGCTGAAATATTTAAAATAGACGCTGAAAATGGCTGTGTACATTGCTCATTCCCAATCAGGATACGAAAAGTCTGCGGATCGGCAACTTTACAGGGGGTGATAGAGTGACTGACAAAGCGGTAATTATCTTCATAAACATTCAATATCGAGCCGAAAGGTTTATCTGAGTTTTCGTTTTTCGCCCGCTGGTACACCAGACTGCGTTGCATGCGGGAAAAAGGCAGTGCATCCCGGTCGGCTTCAATAAAATACTGACGAATCTCTGGCCGGAATTCTTCAAAGATAAAGCGGAAATGTCCCATAATTGGGTAATTTTTCAGAATAGAATGCTTATTTTGCAGTACATCATACAAACCCAATAGGCTGAGGAGAATACTCAGAATCCACAGGGTATTCACCAAAGTTTGCGGCATGAAATAATAGATATAACGCGGCGAATAACCGATATGGAATGTGGTAAAAATCACTGCTATCAGAATGCAGGCAAACCAGACCGAATGGCGGGAAAAAAACGTATTAAGCAGTTTATGACGTACTAATTGCGCAGGGTTAGCCATTGTAAAATTAAGTCCCTATTTCGACTTCTACAGGGCTTTATGATGTGCAGAGCCCGTTATCTTATACAAGCAGAGAATTGTTATTCAATTTTATAAACTTGCCGAAAACCCTACCAAGCGATGCAATGATTCCACAGCGATTGCTGATAAACATTACTGAAAAATTCCTATAGAAAAAATCTGCATAAGATAGATATTCTCTTTATTTCACAAGATGGAGAGATAATTTTATAGTTGGTTTATCCACTATTATATAGGAGCTTGATCCCATGACCAAAAAGTCCATTCGCTTTAATACTGCTGAACTGGCTTGCTCATGTCTCAGTTATTTTTAAATATCGAACTTTTATCCAACCTGAATTCCGGGGTACCAAAGAGAGGCAGGTGGGCACAGCGACAGATCACCACAATAATTACAAAAATATAAGCATAATTCTCCAGTCCCCAATTTGGGGGCTTTTTTATTTTTAATTCTTATAAAATCTCGATGAAACCCTGGCTAAGGATTCCCCTCATCCCGTTGATTGACTGCATCCGCCACAATACTCGGTTCAATATGTTTAATCTTTTTACCAAAGCTACGCAGCCACCAGACCAGTTGTGAGGTGAATGGCACGGTGGCTGTGATTAATGCCATACCCTTATCTATTTTTTCAATTTTCTGGTCTTTGCTAAGCTGGCTTTCTTCCAGATAATGTGCATCTGCTTCCGACATGGTTAATTTAAGCGTGACGTTCTCTGTAGGCTGATTGAAATCCACCCGGAAACCCAGTGCACCAGAATCAATATATTCATCAATGTCAAAATTCACCGGATGCAAGGCACGTGAATTCAGTACTACGGCAGATTTAAAGCGATGCAGGGCAAAAGTCTGGATATCGGACTTGTCATGACGGGTACATATTAAATAGATAATGGAACCTTTTTGCACCAAGGCCAGAGGATTGAGAATATAGGTTTTTTCTTCGCTGTTATGAACACGTCCCTGATACACACATTCCAGTTGTTTGTCCTGTAACAGACCTTCATACACGGCTTGTTGAGCCGCTTTATCGACGACAGGTGGAATCAGCGGCTGGGTAGCTGGAACAATACGCACGCGATTAATCCATTGCCGGACATTGTTCTGGGAGGAAAGACTGCGTCGCGCCAGATCAAACCAGGGATTCATTTCTTCGATCAGGCTCGGTGGCAGCAGGTGTTTTAAATGTTCTTCGACCATCATAAAGGTGACGGCTTGCGAGCTGGTCATATGCGGCAAACTTTGCAGTGGCGCATCTGAGCGCCAACGCCAGCCTTGTGGTGTGGTCTTACTACTTTCAATTGGAAAGCGTTGCGCAATCTGGTTCAGGTCACGCTGAATGGTACGCAGACTGATATCGATACCTTCGCGATTCAGGATTTCCTGTAATTCACGTGTTCCCATCCATTTGCCGGTAGAAAGACGCGACAAGATTTGCCATTGGCGATACAGGCTGTTCGAGGTTTCTTTTTCTTGTGCTGACATAGTGTATTTTACTGGCAATAAAAGACGGGATTTAAACTTAGATTAACACAATAAGAAAACTCACATTTTTTCGCAAGTCCTTAAACGCAACAATTGTCCTACAAACTAAAAACAACTTGGCAAGAAATAGCATTGAGTTTAAATGGTATTTCCTAGATTAATGATAGGCGGAATATAGATGCGCTGGCATAGATATTGCTTTGATTAAATTAGAATAGATGATAATACGAGGGTTTGTATGCTTAAAGGAAATCAGGATACAAATGTGATTGAAACGATTGATAAATTTACTTCTCTGAATCTTGGGAAGAATTTTATAGACACTAAAACCCCAACGGTATCTACAACAACCAATCCACAACTTTTATTGCAGCAACTGTCTTCAAAGTTTTTTAATGAAATGCAGGATGAGCATGTGCTGTCCAGTCAGGCCGGCCAAAGACTGGAAGAATGGTTATCTCAACATACTCTTGATGAACTTAATACACTTAATCAGGTTGCAAAAGAACATTTTTTACATCACGGTATTACTTTTACGGTTTATGGGGAGGAAGAAGGCGTAGAGCGAACGATTCCCTTTGATATCATTCCGAGAGTCATTGACCGGAAACAGTGGAATATGGTGGCTTTAGGTTCGGCCCAACGTGTACGGGCACTAAATCTATTCCTGCATGATATTTATCATCAACAAGATATTTTAAGAGCCAATATTATTCCTGAACTGCAGATTTTGACTCATGAGGCCTATCAGCCACACATGTATCAACATAGCTTGAAAGGCGGGATTTATAGCCAGATCAGCGGTATAGATCTGATCCGTGATTCCAAAGGCGAGTTTTATGTTCTGGAAGATAATCTCAGAACGCCATCGGGTGTAGCTTATATGCTGGAATGCCGCAAGATCAGTGAAAAGCTGATGCCGAAAGTATTCGAACAGTCCAAGATTGCTGCAATTGAGCAATATCCACAATTATTAAAAGAAATTTTGATAGAAAATGCCTATGTCGATAAGCCATTTGTTGTGGTACTGACGCCAGGACGTTTCAATAGTGCATACTACGAGCATGCAGTTCTTGCAATAGAGATGGATGTACCATTGGTAACATCACGTGATCTTTTTGTTGATGACTCGAAGGTTTATGTAAAAACTATACGTGGTCGCCAACGAGTCGATGTTATTTATAGACGTGTCGATGACGCTTTTCTCGATCCATTATGCTTTAAACCGGATAGCACCTTGGGTGTAGCTGGCTTGATGTCAGCTTATTTGCAAAATAATGTCGTGATTGCAAATGCTCCAGGAACTGGTGTGGCAGATGACAAATCAGTTTATCCATATGTCGACAAAATGATTCATTTTTATTTGGGCGAACAGCCAATTCTGAAGAATGTTCCGACTTATCAATGTCGTAATTCACAAGAACTGGACTATGTCATGGCTCATATGGATCAGCTGGTGGTTAAAGAAGCACAAGGTTCTGGTGGCTATGGCATGCTCATTGGCCCACAGGCATCTAAACAGCAAATTGAAGATTTTAGGGAGAAAATTTTAGCTGCGCCACATTTATATATTGCGCAGCCAACTTTGGACTTATCGGTTAGTCCTACTTTAACCAATTTTGGTATTGCTGAACGTCATATCGACTTACGCCCATTTGTACTGAGTTCACCTTATCGTACTGAAATCGTACAGGGTGGCTTGACACGTGTAGCGATGCAGCCTGGCTCACTGGTAGTAAATTCATCACAGGGCGGCGGTATTAAAGATACCTGGGTAGTCGACAATTTACATTCATAAGATTCCAAAGAAGGAAAAATGTCATGGTTTTGCTAAATAGCAATGCAAAACATATTTTTTGGTTAGGGCGCTATTTAGCCCGCACACATTTTTTATGTGCCCGCTTTCCATTTTTAGAAGATGAGGCGGCTTTAACTTATGCACACGCTTTTTGTTTACCTGCCTTCGATGCCAGCTCCTTAAATGAGCTGCTACTTGATCCTACTCAACTGGCATCTTTTAGCCAGCAGTTGGGAATTGCTAAAGATAATATTCAGGAGTTGCGCGGAGTATTGTCGGCATCAGGCTATGCGGAAATGATGAAACTGATCAAAACTGCAGACAAAAATGCCGGTTATATTTGTGAAGTAGTGAATGAATGTGAAGATATTCTGGAAGCGGAGTCTTCCGATATCTTTCTGTTTTTTAGTTTAGGCCAATGTCTAGAACAGCTTGATCATCATTTGCGTCTGGGTGAGGAAACTGGTACTACACTGGGTAAAATTGATTATATCGTCAAAATTTTGGTGGAAATGGGCTGGGGCGATCTGGAACAGTACTGGGAACAGTTGCGTGCAGAGCCAAACCGGATTGAATTCTATCAGTTTAGCGACCATATTCATCAACTGTTTGAGGCAGATGTATGAAATTGATGGTGAATCACCAAACCCATTATATGTATACGGCCGAGGTGAGGAACAGTATTCAGTACATCAAAATGATGCCTTCGAATAATGCGCATCAGCGGGTACATTCGTGGGATATCAGCGTGCCGGGTTATAAACAGATACGAAAAGATGCATTCCAAAATTTGTGGATGACCTGTAACCAGCGCGAGCCGTACTATTCCTTAACCATTATGGCACAGGGGATTGTCGAGCTGAATCCTGCACATCAGAGTGGGCTGAATGATTCAATTAATCCCAATCTTTTTTTACAGCCGACCGAATCGACCCAGTGTAATGCAGCAATGAAGGATTTTGCACAACGTCATGTCCCTGTATTAAGCCGTCAGCATCTGATTGGACTGGCGCAGGCATTGCTGGAGCATGTACCTTATATTTCCAACAGCACTTCTGTACAAGGCACAGCAATAAATGCTTTTGAGTCCAGACAGGGGGTTTGTCAGGATCATAGCCATATTTTTATTGCCATGTGTAAATATCTGGGTTTACCTGCCCGGTATGTGTCTGGTTATTTATATGCACAAAATGCCTCGCATCTGGCCAGTCACGCTTGGGCAGAGGTGTTTGTAGACCAGACATGGTATTGTTTTGATGTCAGTAATCTGCTGTTCACTCCGAGTTCGCATGTTTATGTGGCGATTGGACGAGATTATTGGGATGTGGCACCGGTACGCGGTGTAAGAGAGATGGGCGGTGTGGAATCCATGCTTTCCAGCGTTCAGGTGCTAGGATGTTAATAAGGACGAACTAATGACGTATTGTTGTGCATTGCGTTTAGAGCAAGGTATGCTATTTATCAGTGATACCCGGACCAATGCCGGAGTAGATCACATCTCTATATTTCGAAAGCTATACACCTTCGGAGTTCCTGGGGAACGTATGATCGTGATACAGGCATCCGGCAATCTGGCAACCACCCAAGCCGTGATCGGACATATCAAAAATCAGCTTGAACTGAAGCAGGAACCTAATATATTGAGCCTGCATACCATGTTTGATGTCGCGGAACTGGTGGGAAGCATGCTGAAAAAAGTAATTGCCAACGTCACGAGCGATATTTCGGAACAGAGTAATTATTATTGTAATCTGCTGGTGGGTGGACAACTCAAAGACCAAGATATGCAGCTTTATCATGTTTATCCGCAGGGAAATTTTATCTGTGCGACACGCGATACACCATATTTCCAGATTGGCGAAAGCAAATATGGCAAGCCCATCCTGGATCGCGCGCTGACTTATGATATGCCGCTGGATGAAGCCTTGCGCTGTTCCCTGATTTCATTTGCATCTACCTTGCGCTCTAATGTTTCAGTTGGTATGCCGCTCGATGTACTGGTCTATAAAAAAGACAGTCTGATGATGCCGAGAGGTAAGCGTATTGCTGAAGATGATGAGTATTTCACGGCAATCAGCCGGCAATGGTCGGAAACCTTGAAAAAAGGACTGGCAGAACTTCCGGTTCCATCTAATGAGTATTTCTTGTAAAAATCTATCCTAGGTCCGGTTTTTCACGTACAGTGTTAACTTCTATGCATCAGGCATAATAAAAAAGAGAAGTTAGTACATGTACCAATTTTGTTACGCCAGTAAAAGTACTTCTCCCAAAACTGATTTGCTTGAAGATTTAGCGAATATTTTGAAAGAGGCTCGTGATTTTAATTACCAGCATCAAGTTACAGGTGTACTGTATTTTGCTGATGGTTGTTTTTTTCAATGTCTGGAAGGTGAGTGTCTTACTTTAAAAAGTCTGCTGGTCGAGAGGCTGAATAAAGATCCGCGCCATCAGGACATTAAACTATTTGAAACCAAGGAAATTGAATATCCGAGTTTCCCGGACTGGTCGATGAAATATATTTCTAAACGCAGTCAAATCCAGCAATTCTGTCAGGACATGGGATTTAATGACTTTAACCCTTTTGCATTTCAGCAAAGTCATGTTGATGCTCTATTGCTGCAATTATGTGTAGAGCAAGGTGAAGAACAAAAGTCAGCCTAAATAAAGCCCAACACTGGTTGGGCTTTTTTGGATCTTTAGATTAAATCAGATTACTTTACGTCGTGCCCGATTGCTTAATCGACATAATAGTTCATAACCAATCGTACCATTGGCTGTCGCTACATCATCCACCAGACGGGTTTCCCCCCAAAGTTCGACTTCTGTACCTAATTGCACTTCTAATCCTGTGACATCAATAGCGATCATATCCATCGCTACGCGGCCAATCACGCGAGTTTGCTGACGATTGATTGCGACATAGTTCTGTTTGGGGAAAGCACGAGGATAGCCATCACCATAGCCAATTGAAACAATGGCCAAAGTCATGTTCTGATCTGCGGTGAACGTCGAACCATAACCGACATGCTCACCCGCTTGAATATCATTCAAGGCAATAATTTCAGCTGTAAAGGTCATAACCGGTTTTAAATCCAGGTCATGTACATCACGGTCTGCAAAGGGCGTCGCACCATAGAGCATAATCCCGGGACGGACATAGTCAAAATGCAATTCTGGATATTTATAGATTGCAGCCGAGTTACAGCATGAACCCATGAGTGGTGCACAGTCATTTTTCACTTCAAGGAACTGCTGGATTTGCTGTTCATTCAATGGATGATCGGCATCTGCATTGGCAAAGTGCATGGCAAGTACACAAGTAAAGCCTTCAGCTTTCAACTGATTGATCACGGTTTTAATCACATCAATTTTAAAGCCTAGACGGTTCATGCCGCTGTTCAGTTTGACCCAGACTTTTAGGCCTTTGGCGATATAGGTCTCTTTATGAGCCAGTAACCAGTCGAGTTGGGCCTGATGATGTACCACAACTTCAATATTCTGATCGATTACAAGCTGCATTTCATCGGCTGAAAAAATACCTTCGATGAGCGTGATCGGCTGTAAATAGCCCAATTCACGAATTTCCAAGGCTTCTTGCAGGCAGGCGACACCAAAGGCATCGGTTTCGCTTAAGGCTGCTAAGCAGTCTTTAACTCCGTGTCCATAAGCATTGGCTTTCACCATGCTGACGATTTTCGCGGTTGGGGCAAGTTGTTTGACACGGTTTAAATTATATTGCAGCGCAGCGCTGTCAATATAAACTGTAGCTTGACGCACCCTAAATTACTCCTAGAGGGACGATGGAAATGTGATGACGAGAGCCTGATTACTCTTCATCATCATACTGAGCATAGAACTCAGGCGAGAGATTACTAAAGCGGGTATATTGACCTTCGAATGCCAGACGCACGGTACCAATCGGGCCGTTACGCTGTTTGCCGATAATGATTTCAGCGGTGCCAGCTTCCTTTGATTCTTTGTTATAAACCTCATCACGGTAAATAAACATGATCAAGTCGGCATCCTGCTCGATCGCACCGGATTCACGCAAGTCGGACATCACCGGGCGTTTGTTTGGACGGTTCTCCAGCGATCGGTTGAGCTGCGACAAGGCAATTACGGGACACTGCATTTCCTTTGCCAAGGCTTTTAAGCTTCGGGAAATTTCCGAGATTTCGCCAACACGGTTATCACCCATGCCAGGGACTTTCATCAGCTGCAGGTAATCGACCATGATACAGCCTAGTTTTCCGCCATGCATTTTGGCAATACGACGCGCACGGGCACGTAATTCTGTCGGTGGAAGCGCAGAAGAATCATCGATATACAGATTTTTTTCTTGTAAATGCACAATGGTACTGGTGACTTTTGACCATTCATCACTGTCCATTTTACCAGAACGTAAATGTCCCTGATGCACGCGACCAAATGAAGAAATCAAACGCATGGCGATCGAGTCGGCTGGCATCTCCATTGAATAGACCAGAGCAGGCAGGTTGTTATTGAATAAAACACTTTCGACCAGATTCATGGCAAAGGTGGTTTTACCCATGGAAGGACGCGCCGCGACAATAATTAAATCACCAGATTGCATGCCGGAAGTTTTGTTATCCAGTTCCACAAAACCAGTAGTTAAACCGGTAATGCTGCCTTCCATTTGTGACAGTTCATTTAATTTGTCGAATACGTCTGCAACCACCGAGTTGATCGGCTTAGGGCCTTGCGCTTTGGCATTGTTATTATGCTGTTCGGCAATCGAGAAAATATTCGTCTCAGCCAGATCCAGAATTTCACTCACTGTGCGGCCTTTGGTGTCATAGGCATTTTGTAAAATTTCAGAGCTGACTTTAATCATGCTGCGCAGGGTAGCAAACTCTTTAATTTTCCCAGCATAAGTTTCCAGGTTATAGAAACTCGAAGGTGAATCTGCCATCAGCTGCATCAAATACTCTTCGCCACCAATGGCATCGAGCAAGTTCTGTTTGATTAGCCAGTCATGTACCAGAACCGCATCATAAGGTGAGTTTTCTTTAGAGAGCTGTTCAATGGCGCGGAAAATATATTTATGTCGGGTAGCATAAAAATCATTTTCGGTCAGTACATCACCGACCTGTTCAAAAGATTCAGCCACAGTCATAAGGGCAGCAAGTACAGCCTGTTCAATTGCTAAATTGTGGGGCGGGGTACGGAACTCCTTGAGATTGCTATTTTCAGTAACAATTTCCGGTTTAGTAATAGGTACCTTTTTGCTGGCATTCGCCTGTGACATATAAATCCCTGATTTTAAATACAATGGTAAAATATCGTCGGAGATGAATAGCGTTTATTCACTACGAGATGAAATGATACGCGCTCTGATCAAAAATGCGAAGTGCAATTTTTTAGAAACACGAATGATAAAATGAATTGGGCAGTATTGACTAGATTATATTTTTTAGAAATAAAAAAGAGCATGCGAAAGCATGCTCTTTTTGAGGCGAGAAATTACTCAGCTACGATAGTAACCAGAACTTCTGCAATAACATCATGGTGCAATTGGATTGCGATGTTAAATTCGCCAGTGTGACGAAGTGCGCCATTTGGAAGACGTACTTCAGCACGGTCTACTTCTAGACCAGCATTTGTCAACGCGTCAGCGATGTCACGAGTACCGATAGAACCGAATAGTTTACCTTCGTCGCCCGCTTTCGCAGTAATAACGATGTTCACTTCGTTCAATTGGTCAGCACGTGCTTGAGCAGCAGCTAAAACATCAGCTTCAGCTTTCTCAAGTTCAGCACGACGAGCTTCAAAAGCAGCAGTATTTGATTCTGTTGCAGCAACTGCCATACCTTGTGGGATAAGGAAGTTACGGCCGTAACCAGCTTTAACTGAAACTTTATCGCCTAGTTTACCTAGGTTTTTAATGCGTTGTAATAAGATAATATCCACAGCTCAACCTCACTTATGATTGTCAGTGTAAGGGATCAAAGACAAGTAGCGAGCTTGTTTGATAGCTAGCGCTAATTGACGTTGGTAACGAGCTTTAGTACCTGTAATACGGCTAGGAACAATCTTGCCGTTTTCAGTGATGTACTGTTTTAAAGTGTCGATATCTTTGTAGTCGATGTACGTAACGTTCTCAGCTGTAAAGCGGCAGAACTTGCGACGACGGTAAAAACGTGCCATGTTATGTTCTCCTTAAGCTTCAGCAGAGTCTTGAGCGTGTTGTGCTTCTTCACGTTGAGCTTTACGCGCACGTTTTTCTTCAGCACTTTTAGCCAATAGTGACTCTTCAGTGATAGCGTTTTCACGACGGATGATAAGGCTACGAATGATTGCGTCGTTATAACGGAATAATTCTTCAAGCTCATCAAGAGTAGTTTGACCACACTCAACATTCATAAGAATGTAGTGAGCTTTGTGGATCTTGTTGATTGGGTAAGCCAATTGACGACGGCCCCAGTCTTCAAGACGGTGGATTTGACCTTCAGCTTCTTTGATGTGAGTTAGGTAGCGTTCTACCATACCAACTACTTGATCGCTTTGATCAGGGTGTACTAAAAGTACGATTTCGTAATGACGCATTGTCAGCTCCTTACGGTTTGGACAGCCCCAATTTAAGTAAATTGAAGCAAGGAGTCACAACCAAAGTTGTGTCGCAGTGTTTGCGAAGGGGGAATTGTAGTGATCTTTAAGGATAATTTCAACCAAATAAGAGATTTTTGCGAAATTATCTCTATAACCAGACCGATTATCACAACCTTATTTTGGCTTTAACCAAATTTGGACTGGTTAAATTCAGCACATGTATTGTTGCGAAGATCAAGCTGGACTTATCAGGTTAAAAATCTAGAAAAACTGAATAATCGGAGTCTGGAGCCAGAAAGATTGAATTTTTTTAAGCGATCAGGAAGATCGAGGTTTAGCTTTATAAAGCCGAATTTTTGATGCTGCTCTACAACTATTGGAAGCAGGGGATTAAGAGAAATCAAAATAAAAAAGATAGAGACTAACTCTATCCTTTTTAAAAAAACACAATCTGTATAGATGGCGCAGTGGAGGTAAAACTAAAGATAATACTGATGACAGTAATCAGGATCACCGAGAACAAGAAATATTTCTTTGCCCAAAGTTGATCATTTTCAGCTTTAAATCCAATCACACCCAGATACAGCCAGTATATACACAGTAAATTTAGAACCACTGCATAAAGCCAGTTGGCATAACCAAAGACAAATAACGCATTCATGATCAGTGTGAATAAAAACACGTAAACCAGTGATTCAACCTTGGTACGATGAATCGAACGCGCTACAGGCAAAATCGGAATACCTGCATTTTTGTAATCATCAAAGCGGTAAATCGCAATCGCCCATGAGTGAGGCATTTGCCATAATGCATAACCTAAAAAGATCAGTAATGCACCTAAATCAAATTGATTGGCTACTGCGGTATAACCAATGACAGGCGGAGCTGCACCAGAAATACTACCTACAACAGTTTGATGAATTGTGGTTCGTTTTGTCCATAGGCTGTAAAAACCGACATATACGACAAAACCAATCACCGCGAATAAGAAAGCGTACGCATTTACCCAGAACCATAAAAGACTAAAACCAATAATGCCTAATACCAGGGCAAAGGCCAGGGCAACAGGTACAGAGATGGCTTTGGTGACGAGAGCACGATTTTTTGTGCGCTGCATTTTTTGGTCGATGTCCTGGTCAATCACGTTGTTGACCACACATCCTGATGCTACGACAAGCGTAGTACCGAGCAAGGTAATAAGCAGGAGAAGGAAATCTACAGAACCTTGAGTGGCTACAAAGTAGCCACCCAAAGTGGTAACAAAGTTACCGAAGAGAATTCCTGGCTTAGTCAGGAATAAATACTTTTTCAGCATGACGATCAGTTTAGATCATCATGTTGTAGTGTAGGTAGTTCATGATCCATACAGAACCTACTAGAAGAATAGCAATGGTTAAGATGGTATACACAAACGCAATTACGTTCCAGCGTTGCTCTGAAGAAGAGTTCATATGCAGGAAATAAATTAACTGCACAAGAATCTGAGCAACCGCAGTAATCGCAATGACGGTAATCAAAGTACCACGGCCAAAACCGCCTGCCATCACCATACCGAATGGAATTACGGTAAGGATGATAGAAAGGATGAAGCCAACAGTATATTGCTTAACGTTACCGTGTGATTCGCCAGCAGCGTTATGATCGTGACTCATTACAGAACTCCCATCAAGTAAACTACGCTGAATACACAGATCCAAACGATGTCAAGGAAGTGCCAGAACAAGCTTAGGCAAGCTAGACGACGCGTGTTTGCAAGAGTCAAACCATATTTCTTGATTTGAACCATAAGCACGATCATCCAGACCAGACCAGAAGTTACGTGAATACCGTGCGTACCTACCAAAGTAAAGAACGCAGATAAGAACGCACTTGTGCTTGGACCGTGACCCGCATGAACCAGGTGATTGAATTCATATAGTTCCATGCCGATGAAGATAGCACCGAATACCCAAGTAATCGCTAACCAAGTCAGTACTTTTGCAACGTCTTTTTTGTATGCAGCAAGAACTGCAAAACCAAAGGTTACAGAAGAGATCAAGAGGGCGAAGGTTTCAGTAAGAACGAAACCTAAAGAGTCGCCAAACAGGTCTCTCGCACTTGGAGTACCCACAGGGATGTGGCTACTCAAAACAGCGAACGCAATGAAGAGTGTACCGAACAGGACAAGGTCACTCATCAAGTAAGTCCAGAAACCAAAGACAGTGATGTCAGTATCATCGTGATGATGATGCTCATCATGTCCGTGGTTATCGTGATGAAGTACTTCAGCCATTGTCTTAGTCCTTCTTCAAGTGTTTTTCAAGAATCGCATAGCGTTCGTTTTCAATACGCTCAACTTCAGCAGCTGGAACATAGTAATCCACTTTCTTGGTGAAAGAAGACACGATGAAGCTAATGATAGAAGCAATGAACGTAACAACTACTAACCACCAGATGTGCCAGATTAAACCGAAGCCCATAATAGTGATGAACATCGCGATAACGAAACCAGCAGCACGGTTAGTCGGCATATGCACGTCTTCATACTTCGTCGGTTTTGCGTATGCAACACCATTTTCTTTCTCGATCCAGAAAGTATCAATACCATGGATCTTTGGAAGATGAGCGAAGTTATAGAATGGAGCAGGAGATGATGTCGACCATTCAAGGGTACGACCATCCCATGGATCGCCAGTCAAATCTAGACGTTGCTCACGTTGTAGGAAACCAACCACGATTTGCATGATGAAACATACAATACCTAGCGCAATCAGAACCGCACCAAACATGGCAATGTTTACATACGGATCCCAGTCCGGGTTGTCAAATGTATTCAAACGACGAGTCATACCCATGAAACCAAGGATATAAAGCGGCATGAATGCAAAGTAGAAACCGAAGAACCAGAACCAGAACGCTGCTTTACCCCAAGTTTCATTCAGTCTCCAACCGAACATTTTCGGCCAGTAGAAGATGATACCTGCGAACATCGCGAATACTACACCACCAATAATTACGTTATGGAAGTGGGCAATCAGGAATAAAGAGTTGTGTACCAGGAAGTCCGCTGGTGGAACCGCCATCAATACACCTGTTAAACCACCGATACCGAAAGTCACAAGGAAGCCAAGTGTCCATAGCATTGGGGTAGTGTAAACAATACGACCCTTGTACATGGTGAACAGCCAAGAGAAGATCTTCACACCTGTAGGAATCGCGATAATCATGGTCATGATACCGAAGAACGCGTTAACGTTGGCACCTGCACCCATGGTAAAGAAGTGGTGAACCCATACAACGAATGACAATACTGTGATTGCTACTGTTGCATACACCATTGATTTGTAACCGAACAATGCTTTGCGCGAGAAAGTCGCAACAACTTCTGAGTAAATACCAAATGCTGGTAATACCAAGATATACACTTCCGGGTGACCCCAAGTCCAAATCAGGTTTACATACAACATTGGGCTACCACCCATGTCGTTGGTAAAGAAGTGGAAACCGAAGTAACGGTCAAGCGTTAACATTGCGATTGTTGCAGTCAACACTGGGAAAGCCGCAATAATCAATACTGCTGTACATAAAGATGTCCAGGTAAAGATTGGCATTTCCATAAGTTTCATGCCAGGCGCACGCATTTTGATGATGGTAACGAAGAAGTTAACACCCGTTAATAGCGTACCTAGACCTGAAATTTGCAGTGCCCAGATGTAGTAGTCCATACCCACGCCTGGAGAATATTCGATACCAGACAGTGGCGGGTATGCCATCCAGCCTGTTGCAGCGAACTCACCTAACGCGAGTGACACCATCATCAGACCCGCAGCACCGGCGAATAACCAGAAGCTCAGAGAGTTCAATAACGGGAATGCAACGTCACGTGCACCGATTTGAAGCGGTACAGAGATGTTCATTAAACCAACTACAAGACCCATTGCCACGAAGAAGATCATGATCACGCCATGGGCGGTAAAGATCTGGTCGTAATGCTCAGGGTGTAAATAACCTTCGCCGCCACCTTTTGCAAGGAACTGCTGAAGACGCATCATGATCGCATCGGCGAAACCACGCACCAGCATGATCACAGATACGAAGATATACATGATACCAATTTTTTTATGGTCTACAGATGTGAACCATTCGTTCCACAGGTAGCCCCATTTTTTGAAGTAGGTAATACCGGCAACAACTACGATACCACCCAAGATCATCATTGCAACAGTTGCCAGTACGATTGGATCGTAAGGAATTGCATCCGGACCTAACTTACCTAAGAAGCTCATGTCTTATTCTCCTTGAGAAGCAGTCGCATGTTCACCAGCTACATGAGCTTCAGAAGCAGACGCTTCATGAGCAACAGCATCAGTTGCTGCAGCTTCTACAGGAGCTGAATGGTCAGCACCGTGGTAGTTACTCATATACTTGTGAATCACAGATTCAAACAAACCTTGCTCTACAGAAGAGTAGTAAGTCACAGGGTGTGGCTTAGTAGGGTAAGGCTTCATTGCTTCAGCAGCAGCCTTCTCTTCAGGAGTCTTAGCTCTTGCAATAATCGCTTCGATCTGGTGAACACCACGGTTACCGTCACGTAAGCTTGCAAATTCAGCTTGGTCTAGAACAGTTTTTTGTACTGCATTAGGGTTAACTGAAGTACCGTTTCCTGCCTGAATAGCAGAAACCCATTCGGCAAACTGGGCATCAGTCACAGAATGTGCACGGAAGCGCATTTGTGAGAAGCCGTAACCTGAATAGTTTGAAGAGAAACCACGGTAGCCTTCAGCTGGGCTAGTTTCATCAGCTAATAGGTTGAGGTGAGTTTGCATACCTGCCATTGCATAAATCTGACCACTTAACGCCGGGATGAAGAATGAGTTCATCGTGAAGTTAGAGGTTAAACGAAGGCTTACCGGAGTTTTCTCTGGGAAACGCATTTCGTTGATTGTTGCAATACCTTGCTCAGGGTAGATGAAGATCCATTTAAATTGTTCAGCAATAACTTGAACAGTTAAAGGTGCTTTATCTGCTTCAATTGGACGGTATGGGTCATACTTGTGGGAACCCCACCAAGTTAACCAAGCTAAAATACCAATAATAATGACAGGGATACCCCATACTACAATTTCAATCGCAGTAGAGTGTGCCCATGTAGGTTTATAGTCTGCGTCTTTATTCGATGCACGATATTTCCAACCGAACCATAATGCCATGATGATTGATGGAATAACCACCAATAGCATTAAATAAATCGCAGTCATCATCAGGTTACTTTGACCTGCTGCAACTGGACCTTTAGAGTTCAGAAGTACCATATCACCACCACACCCGGTCAAGAGTGCAGTCATCGCAGATAAAGACAATACAGCTAAAATCGTTTGTCTCATTTTACAACCTCGGTGAAGAGTCCCATTCCCTAATTTAATATGGGATAGCGATTAAAGTGCACATGACTAAAAAAGGCTGATTTTTAAAAAAACATCCTTTTAATCATAATACACCGCTACGTTGTAGGGCATTATGCCTGAGATTAACGAACTAAGCTATATGTAAAGGTGCTTTAAATGCCTGTAATAAAAACCGATTTTGGTAGGATGATTTGGGTAATATTTATAGGAATTTTATTTCAATTTCAAAGTTATGTAAGAAAAAACGGGATGAAGATTATCCCGTTTTTATTTGCTGCTAAATTATTGTTTTACTACTTGAGTTTTGGCTAGTTTGTCATGTAGTGTCTGACGTTTTTTACCCAGTCCGAATGCCCAGTCTATAATTAAGCTGAGAGGCATAAACATGATATTGAAGAAAATGAACAACACACTGCGGATAGTAAAAGCGCGTAACAAGCTGGTTTTTTCGCCAGAATCAGCATCTACAATTTTGATTTTCGTGAGTTTTTTACCAATACTTTGACCTGATTTTGCAATCAGAAATGCCTGAATAGCCAGCATAATCAGTAAATAGACCGCTGTGGCAAGCCAGGCCTGCTGAGAAAACATCTCAAACATTTGAGTCTGTAATTGCTGGGCCATTGCCGGATCTGCATCGCTGCTCAGCACCACGTTCATGAATTCTTGGTTCAATTCTGCGAACCGTGCTTCCTGTTCAGGAGTGAAAAATGCAGTCAGGATAAAAGTCGCCGGCAACCACAATAGCAGGTCTACAATTTTAGCCAGGATACGACTGGGAATACTGGCCAGTTCATTTTTTCTTGCAGATACTCGAGGCTGCTGGCCATAAGAGGTTTTTTCGGTTTGATTATTCTGAAATACAGGTGTTTCAGAAGTTGGTGCTGGAGCGATATAGCCTTCAGGTTGATATACTGATTTTCCTTGGGTAAGTTCACCTAAGGCTTTCCATTCTGTCATGCCTTGATGCCAGGCTAAATCTGTCAGCATGACTTGTTGATTCGCCAGCATCTGATTCAATTGCTCGAGCGTATATGGACCAGCTTGTTGATTGTTTCGTGCCAAGTAAATCTGCATATAAACTGAATCTCAATATTTAAATGTGAACTGATAAATAGGTTTAATCAAGATTGTAGTGAATTCTGTTTTGAAAACAAACACTCTCTCATCGTAAGATATAGATTAATTGAGGATTTTCAATCATATTTCTCATTAAAATGCATCCTACACATAAACTGAAAACTTCTGTGTTCTAAAAAGATACATGTCTGGACTTCAGGTAGACATTTATTATTGCTAGTTTGGTATGACTTTACTGTTGGTATTTGTTTGTCATTACAGTAGGGGTATGTTCAGAAATTTAATTTAATTATTTCAGGTAATTCAATTGCTTAAATTTTGAATATTTTTAGTCCATTGATTTGAACTAGTAAATGATAGTGAGCTTATAAAAAAGACCCTATTAAAGGGTCTTTTTTATATTCAAAATGAATTTATGCTTTTTTTACTTTTTCTTCAGCAAGGAAGAACCAGGTATCCAATACTGAGTCTGGGTTAAGCGACACAGATTCAATTCCTTGTTCCATTAGCCATTGTGCAAGATCTGGATGGTCAGAAGGGCCTTGACCACAGATACCGACATATTTGCCTGCTTTACGACATGCATGGATTGCCATAGACAGAAGTACTTTAACTGCAGGATCACGTTCATCAAACAGGTGAGATACGATCCCCGAGTCACGGTCCAGACCAAGAGTTAACTGAGTCAAGTCGTTTGAACCGATAGAGAAACCATCGAAGTGTTCAAGGAACTGTTCAGCTAACAAGGCATTAGTTGGAAGTTCACACATCATGATGACTTTCAGGCCATTCTCGCCACGTTTCAAGCCATTTAAAGCAAGAAGTTCAATCACGCGTTTTGCTTCAGCTACAGTACGAACGAATGGAATCATGATCTGTACGTTGGTTAAGCCCATTTCATCACGAACTTTCTTCAATGCACGGCATTCCAGCTCGAAGCAATCACGGAAGTTGTCAGAGACATAACGGCTTGCACCACGGAAGCCCAGCATCGGGTTTTCTTCCTCTGGTTCGTATAACTTACCACCGATCAAATTCGCATATTCGTTTGACTTGAAGTCAGACATACGTACGATCACTGGCTTGTCTGCGAATGCAGCAGCAAGAGTAGAAATACCTTCAACCAGTTTTTCTACGTAAAATTCGATTGGAGATGCATAACCCGCAGTACGTGCCATGACTGCTGCACGTGTTTCACGTGGCAGGCTGTCGATGTTCAGTAATGCTTTAGGGTGTACACCGATCATACGGTTGATGATGAACTCTAGACGTGCAAGACCAATACCTTCGTTTGGAATTTGAGCAAAGTCGAATGCACGATCCGGGTTACCCACGTTCATCATGACTTTGAACGGTAATGCTGGCATTGATTCGATCGAGTTGGTTTGAATTTCGAAATCAAGCGCACCTTCGTAGATGAAGCCGGTATCGCCTTCAGCACAAGATACAGTGACTTCTTGACCATCAACCAGTACTTCAGTGGCATTACCACAACCTACAATTGCAGGAACACCTAATTCACGTGCAATGATTGCAGCGTGACAAGTACGACCACCACGGTTGGTGATAATCGCAGCAGCACGTTTCATCACTGGTTCCCAGTCCGGGTCAGTCATGTCAGATACAAGTACATCACCGTCTTGTACTTTGTCCATTTCTTTAATCGACGTCACGATACGGACTTTACCAGAACCGATACGTTGACCAATTGAACGGCCTTCACAGATTACAGTGCCGCGTTGTTTCAACAGATAGCGTTCCATGGTACCGACATTTTCACGGCTTTTTACTGTTTCAGGACGTGCCTGAACGATATAAATTTTGCCATCATCACCGTCTTTTGCCCATTCGATGTCCATTGGAGAACCGTAATGGTTTTCAATGATCAACGCTTGTTTAGCCAGTTCTTGTAGCTCGTGATCATTCAATGCAAATTGCTGACGATCTGCTTTTTCTACGTCAACTACAACTACTGATTTACCCGCAGAGGCTTCTTCACCATAAATCATTTTCTGGTGCTTAGAACCCAGGTTACGACGAAGAATTGCGTGTCGACCTGCATTTAAAAGTGGTTTGGAAATATAGAATTCATCCGGGTTAACTGCACCCTGAACAACCATTTCACCCAAACCATAAGAAGCGGTAATGAATACTGCATCACGGAAGCCTGATTCAGTATCTAGTGTGAACATTACACCCGCAGCACCAGTTTCTGAACGAACCATGCGTTGTACACCAGCGGACAAAGCCACTACATCATGGGCAAAGTTTTGGTGTACACGGTAAGAGATTGCGCGGTCGTTGTACAAAGAGGCAAACACTTCTTTGATTGCAATCAGAACGTTATCGATACCACGAATGTTCAGGAAAGTTTCTTGCTGTCCGGCAAAAGAAGCATCCGGCAAATCTTCTGCAGTTGCAGAAGAACGAACGGCAACCGCGATGTCAGGGTTGCCGTTAGAAAGTTCTGCAAATGCTGTACGAACTTCTTGTTCTAATGCAGGTGTAAGTGGAGTATCCACAATCCATTGACGAATTTTTGCGCCAGTTTCAGCGAGTGCATTCACGTCATCAACATTGAGTGCAGCAAGCTCTGCATTGATTTTAGCGTTTAGGCCACTTTGCTCGAGAAATTCACGGTAGGCATCGGCAGTCGTTGCGAAACCACCTGGCACAGATACACCAGCATTTGATAAATGGCTGATCATTTCGCCTAGTGATGAGTTTTTCCCACCAACCAGCTCAACGTCGTGCTTCCCTAATTTTTCCAGACCAATTACGCGCGCTTCCAAAGTTGTTACTCCACTTTTGCAGTATTAATCACTATCTTGGCATGAGAGTATAGCAAATCATCTAGGTTTTTGATTTTACTAAGCGACAGTCATGTAAGATCGGTTTACTATAAAGATTATATAGCACTAAGACAAATGTTGGAGGAGAATTTTAATGTCGGAAGGTAAACAAATTCAGCGTAGTGTTTTCTTTATTTCAGATGGTACTGCCATCACCGCTGAAACGCTTGGCCACTCGTTGTTAGCGCAGTTTCCACACGTAAAATTTGACATTCATATTATCCCTTACATTAGCTCTGAAGAAGCCGCTACAAGTGTGGTGGCAGAGATCAATGCAAGAGCTCAAATAGACGGTGAAAAACCTCTGGTATTTGATACTTTGGTTGATCCTTATGTTCGCGATATTATTAATACAGCAAATGCGGTAAATCTTGATGTATTTGAAGGGCTTATTAGTAAATTGGCTGATGAGTTAGGCACGATTCCTACGACTTTAGTCGGACAGACTCATGCAGTGACGGACTCCGAATCCTATAAAGCCCGTATTGATGCTGTCCATTTTGCTTTGGATAATGATGATGGCGCACGTACCCGTCATTATGATAAAGCCGATCTGATTCTGATTGGTGTATCACGTTCTGGTAAAACACCAACTTCTATTTATCTGTCTTTGCAGTTCGGTATTCGTGTAGCAAACTATCCGCTAACAGAAGAAGATCTGGATGATAACCGTCTGCCAGCAGTGCTAAGACCCCATAAAAACAAGCTTTTTGGTCTGATGATTGATGCAGAACGTCTGGTTGCCATCCGCACTGAACGTAAGGCGAACAGCCGTTATGCCAGCTTTAGCCAGTGTCAGATGGAACTGCGTGCGATTGAAGGCATCTATATTTCAGAAGGAATCAAATACCTGAATGTCTCTGAAATGTCGATTGAGGAGATTTCTACCCGGATCCTGCAAATGACTGGTCTTAAACGTCGTATCGGTTAAGAAAAGTGCAGAGCCAAGCGAGGACTTGGCTCTGATTTATAGATAAAAAATTAATAAAAGAGCCAGATTCATAGAAATAAAATATCAATATTATCAATAAATAAAATACTGAATATTTTTTTTAAAAATACATGCCGCTATTTTTTAATCAACTTGTCTAGATACTCACCAAAAAATTCAATTTTATAGACCCTGTATTTTTTAAATACAGCTTATAATTTCAGTTTACTAGCCTATCCATTGATCAGTTTCATACTGAAAACGTATACACAATCAGTTCGACCTGATGCTCAGCGCCATTAATACAATAAATGCTATCTTTAGAAATTTTTGAAATAGGCCAGGTAATCAGCTGGCAATTTTCACGTTGCAGGGCAGTATAGTAATGATCAGATTTTAAATAAACTTTAGACACTTCGGCGAGATTTGGCATAAGTTGACGTCTTAACCATAAATTCTGGACCTGATTTTCCAGATAACGTAAAGACAAAATGCTTTTGATCCGGCTATTAAATAAGCGTCGATTTTTGATAATCAGAGGATGATTCAACAGTCGTTGCAGACCATGCTCTGTACCGGGAAGCACGAATTGCGGATTAATCTGAAAAACTTTCACAGATCGGGCGTGCTGGCTAATGTGATTGAGATGACTCACGGTAAACTGGTCCGTGCCAATAATCGCAATATCTTTCCCAGCGCAGTCTAATTCAGCAAGCTGGGAAGAGGGCACTTTAAGGCCAGTAAAATGCTGGAAATTTTCGGGACGATTCTCGAATATGCCCATATGTACATCCTGCTTGGTAGACATTGTTTTTCCTTGAAATTTTTTAATAATTGATTTTATTTGCTTTTCTATAGATATTAACAAAAGCCCCAGAGCAGTAAAGTTTAAAATTTAACTTAGACAGTCATTCTATTTTCTATAGTTGTTTTTAGTGCAAAAGAGTAAGCCCAGAGAAAAATATCTATTAAAAAAGATAACACGTGAATTTGTGTGGCTGGCCATACAGATCAATGTATAGATTAAAAACAATACCCATTCCGAAGAATGGGTATTGTAGATGACAATAACACAAACTAGAAAAAGTCAGCATTATCAAAGAAATTCCCTTTCCTTATAGGAAAGGCTAGGAAGAGGTTGTGTATAAAAATTTCTTCTCCCCCTTGCGTAGCATGCTCCTCCTTAGAGGAGAAGGAAATTTAAATACCCATTTAAATATTAATAAAAAATCATTTTTTGACTTAGAGATGAGATCTATTGCCCGTTCTTGATTTGCATCAGTAATTCAAAGTTATGCAGACGTTTCTCTGTATCATAAATATCACAGGTGAAAATAAACTCATCCACATCATATTTTGCCAGAAGTGTTTCCAGCCCCGCTTTAACAGTTTCTTTAGAACCCACTTGTGCCATGGCAAAGAAATTATCGACAGACATTTTTTCTGGTGGTGACCAAAGCCCTTCCATTGAGCCAATCGGAGCTTTCAGTTTGAGGCTCTGACCGCGAATCAGGGAAAGCACTCGTTGGTAAGCACTCGTTGCCAGATATTCTGCTTCTTCCTCGGTATCTGCGACACAGGTCGGTACGCCCATGGAAACATAGGGGCGATCCAGATATTCAGAGGGTTGGAAATTGTCACGATACAGCTGAATCGCCTGACCCAGCATACGTGGAGCAAAATGCGAAGCAAATGAATAAGGCAGACCAAGTTTCGCTGCGAGCTGGGCACTAAACAGGCTGGAGCCTAATAACCACACTGGAACATGGGTACTTTGACCCGGTGTTGCCACGATACGTTGTCCAGGAATTGGATCTTTAAAATACTGCAGAATTTCCAGTACATCTTGTGGAAACTGGTCTTCGGTTTCCTGACGGCCACGACGTAGGGCACGCATGGTCATTTGATCGGTGCCTGGAGCACGGCCCAGACCCAGTTCAATACGATCCGGATAGAGCGTTGCCAATGTGCCGAACTGTTCAGCCACGACCAACGGGGCATGGTTGGGTAACATAATTCCGCCAGAACCTAAAGTTAAGGTTTTGGTATTTGCCAGTAAATAGCCTAAGAGAACTGCGGTTGCTGAGCTGGCGATGCCATCCATATTATGATGTTCTGCCAGCCACATCCGGCGATAACCCAATTTTTCTGCTGTTTGGGCAAGTTCGAGCGCATGGTTTAGCGCAAATTGAATGCTCTTGTCGTCACGAACAGGAACCAGTTCGAGGATAGAGAACTGGGTATCGTTAAGTGTACGCATAGTATTACTCTTAAATAGACATCTTTAAAAGCATACGACTTTAGATTGTATTTGTATATCGAAGAAAATCGATATAAGTGTAAACTAAATTATAAAGATAAAAAAAATAAGCATCCGAAGATGCTTATAAAGGAGGAAAGGATAAAAGATGAAGTCTTAACGACGACGGTTATTGTAGCGATAATCGTTGTAACGGTAATTGCGAGAAGAGTTATAGCGACGTTCGCTACGATCATCATAACGACGGTCTTCGCTAACTTTTTTACCTAAAGCTGAACCGCCTGCTGAACCGAGTGCTGCACCGATATAACCACCATTGCTGCCAGCCATATTTCGACCTACTGCATAACCTGCACCGCCACCTAAAGCACCGCCGATAATCGCACCATTACGGTCACGTTTATTTGCTGCCACTGCGGCACCTGCACCACCACCAATCGCTGAACCGATTGTTGCGCCAGTGGTACCGCCCATTTTATTACCGACTGCGGCACCCACAACGCCCCCCAAAGCAGAAGCTAAAGCTGTATTGGTTGTATTGCCTGCATTGGCAGCTGTCATACCCATGGCTGAGGTTGCTACGACAGCGATCATTAGAGATTTATAGTTCATGAGGACACCTTTTATATATCTAGCTGTATTTTGTTGATAAAATCAATTTAATCTAGCAAGCGCCAAACAGCATGGAGGCAGTGTTGGCGAATTGTGATTTTTATCTCCTTAATTTATTCATGATGTTGGCAAGATAAGTTGATGCTTTACATGAATTTGGAGGGAATAAAAGAGCAATAAAAAAGCACCCGAAGGTGCCTCTTGTGTTAAATGTAGCCGCTGGCCTAAAATGCCTGAATTCAAATTAACGGTAACGTTTTTTCCAGTGTTTAGAGCGTTTTTCAGCAGTTTTATCCTTGGAAATCTTGTTACCTAATGCAGCACCACCCGCAGCGCCCAATGCTGATCCAATATAGCCACCGTTAGAGCCGCCCATATTTTTACCTACTGTATATCCTGCACCGCCACCTAGAGCGCCACCAATTGCAGATTCAGTCCGGTTTTTCTTGCTGCTTGCAACCGCTGCACCACCAGCACCACCTAAAGCAGCACCCAAGGTTGCACCAGTATTGCCACCCATATTTTTACCTAAAGCTGTACCCGCAACACTACCCAAAGCACTTGCTGCTGCAACGCGTGCTGTACTGTCTGCATATGCGTTTACAGTCATCATTGAACCAGCAGCTAAAACTGTACTCATTAAAAGTGCATTAAGCTTCATGTCATTACTCCGTGTCCATTTATGGGACTGTAGTTATTTCGATGCAGAAAATGTAACAAATCATGCTGCAAACAATATGAAGATCTTTCTTCATAATTACTGGATTTATTTGGCAAATTGTAAAATCTGCAGTAAATAAGCATAAGATCGATTACTAAAAAGGCAGTTTTACTATTTTTAATCATATTTATTAACAAAGACATTAGAACGAGAACAATAGCAAGCCGGACTTACTCAATAATGATGTTCATTAGAGGCCAGAGTCGTTAAACTAGGCGCAATTTTTTGATTTCGCTGTGCTAAATGAATATTTAGCTGCAGCCATATGTTTGAGATTTTTTAGAAAATGAAAGAATCGTTACGTTTACGATTAGACCAGCTCTCTGACCGCCATGAAGAACTGACCGCATTGCTAGCTGATGTAGAAGTCATTTCTGATAACAAGCGCTTCCGTCAATTATCACGTGAGCATAATGACTTAACAGAAATCACCAATGTCTGGACCAAGTACAGACAGGCTGAAGAAGACATCGAAACGGCTCAGGCCATGCTGTCAGACCCGGATTTCAAGGAAATGGCACAGGAAGAAATTAAAGAAAATAAAGCTTTAATCGAATCGCTTGAAGCTGATCTGAATATCCTGATGATTCCGAAAGATCCGAATGATGCCAACTCGGCTTATTTAGAAATCCGTGCTGGAACAGGCGGTGATGAAGCGGCAATTTTCTCGGGTGACCTGTTCCGTATGTATAGTAAATATGCTGAGTCTCAAGGCTGGAAACTTGAAATCCTGTCCGAAAATGAAGGCGAGCATGGCGGTTATAAAGAAGTCATTTGTCTGATTAATGGTGAAGGTGTCTATGGTCGCCTGAAATTCGAAAGTGGTGCGCACCGTGTGCAGCGTGTACCTGCAACCGAATCTCAGGGCCGCGTCCATACTTCTGCATGTACGGTAGCGATTCTTCCGGAAGTGGATGTCGATACTTCGGTTGAAATCAATTCATCTGATTTGCGTATTGATACTTACCGTGCTTCAGGTGCCGGTGGTCAGCATATTAACAAAACTGACTCTGCTGTTCGTATTACCCACCTCCCAACCGGTACAGTGGTTGAGTGTCAGGATGAACGTTCACAGCATAAAAATAAAGCCAAAGCCATGGCTTTACTGGTTTCACGTCTGGAAAATGCCAAACGTGCTGCTGCGGATGCGGCTACTTCTGAAATGCGTCGTGACCTAGTTGGTTCAGGTGACCGGTCAGAACGTATTCGTACCTACAACTATCCACAAGGCCGTATGACCGATCATCGTATTAACTTGACCTTATACAAGCTTGATGCGGTGATGGAAGGTGACCTGACTGAATTGCTGGACAGTCTGCATCGTGAATATCAGGCTGATCAGTTGGCCATGCTTGCACAGCAGAATGGTGGATAATGAATATTTTACAAGCGCTGGCTTTGCGCGGCGAAGCTGAGAGTTACGAACGTCAGGAAAATGCCTGGTTACTGGAACACATCACCAAGATTGATTCATTTGATCTGCTGATGAAAAAGGATCAGGAACTAACGCCGGAACAGGAACAGGCGTATAAAGACGGTCTGGCGCGTATAGCTGCCGGTGAGCCTTTGGCTTATGTCACTGGTTCACAGCCATTCTGGACTTTGGACCTCAAAGTGACCAAAGATACTTTGGTACCACGTCCAGATACTGAAGTACTGGTTGAGACTGTGTTGAAATTGGACCTGCCTGAAGATGCCCGTGTGGCAGATTTAGGTACAGGTACTGGCGCAATTGCGTTATCACTTGCTTCTGAACGTCCAAACTGGTCCATAACGGCTTCGGATATTTACGCGCCTACGCTGGAGGTGGCGAAGTATAATGCAGAGCAGCATGATATTGAGAATGTGGAATTTGTTCTCGGTTCATGGTTGAAGCCATTTGGCCGTCAGTTCTTTGATGCGATTGTATCAAACCCGCCGTATATCGATGCGAATGATGCACATATGTCGAATCTGGCGACTGAGCCGGAACGTGCTCTGGTGGCAGACAAAAAGGGTCTGGCGGATCTGGAGGACATTATTATTCAAGCCAAGAAGCATTTGACTGTGAATGGTTGGGTGGTGCTTGAGCATGGTTATGATCAGGCAGACGCCGTACAACATCTATTTAAACAGGCGGGCTATAAGCAAGTCCGCACGGTTAAAGATTATGGTGGTAATGATCGTGTGACTTTGGCGAAGTGGCCACATTAATCTGTAATCTATCTTTCTTTATTAAAAAGCGACCGGTATGGTCGCTTTTTTATTCAAGTTTTTATCAATTCCCAGCTGAATCTGAAACCTTAAACATTCTTAATGACATCACGCCAAGGCAGTATAACTAAAAATAAAAAAAGCAATGCCAGAGCACTGCTTTCGAGGAATACTTAAAAAGAATTACATCGGATAGTCTTGTAGACAGTCATATACTTCGACCTGATCCAGACTGCCGGTTTCCATTGCCAGACAAAGTGCCACAACCTTCAAAGTATCTGCCAAAGATTTTTCATCTTTCAAGGCAATACCTTGCTGTAATTCGTTGATACGTTCTTCTGGTATTTCAAGGGCTTGAGCAGCTTCTACAGCGTCTACCTGATTAAAGAAGTGCAGAATTGCATGTTTAAGTTCTGCATCCGATGCATTTAAAATCCCTTGATTCAACTGTTCTGTGATGAGATCAGTTGAAGAAAATAAAGCTTTCGAGAAATTTTGAACAAGATTTTGTTCAAATACATCAGTCATCTTTAACATGGAGATACCTTCAACAAGAAAGGAAAATAAAAAATACAGCCAAAAGTGGATGTTCTAAATTGATTGAAAAATAACCCATATTAATAGGAAAATAAAAGCTTTTAGGGTGACTGTATAGTTCTGTAATTTAAGACTACGACCCTTGAACTATATAACTATTGAATAAACATATGGTTAAATTTATTGATTGAGTTTTAATCGTTTTTAAGTCTTAATATATAGATTATTTTGTAATATTTTGCCGGTAAGCCCCCGGACTGACACCAGTCCATTTTTTAAAGGCACGATGAAAGGCACTGACTTCCTGGAAATTTAACTGATCACTGATATCCTGCAGACTTTGCTCTGTACGGGTTAAGAGATCAATCGCAGTATCACAACGAATTTCATTTTTAAGTTGCTGATAACTCAGGCCTTCATTTTTCAGACGGCGTTGTATGGTGGCTTCAGAGAGATTCATTTTCAAAGCAAGTTCATTCAGTTCCAGCCAGTCTGCGGGTGGTACATCTAATAGCTGTTTGCGAATCTGGGTGCTTAAAGCATACGGATTTTTAAAACGGACCAGCAGGTTATGTGGCGTCTGCTGAATAAACTGATACCAGGAAGTCTGATCCTGTTTTACTGGGAGTTGCAAATAGGCAGCATCAAACTGGATATAGTTTTCACTGGCCTGATATTCAATCTGTTCACAAAACCGGACTTTATAGTCAAAATCATTGATTGGCGCGGTGCATTTCAGCTGAATCTGATTGAGTAAAATTCGCTGGCCGCTTAACCAGCATAAGAGGGTGTGGATCAGCATTATATAGGTGGCATAACTGAACATGCGTTTGGTCTGTTTCTGGTCATAAATCACGATATAGGCAAAGTTTTCCTCGACCATGAGTGTACTGTACAGATCATCCAGAATCAGGTTGAAAAACTGCAGGATTTGTTGCAAGGCTTTTTCTAGTGTCTCTGTCTGCAACAGCATTTTGGATAACAGCTTGAAACTGCCACGGCGCATGGCATGGCTGTCCATACCAAAAAATTCATCGTTCATGCTGTCTGCTAGCGCGGTCCATAGCGCTGCATATTGCGCCACTGAAACCCGAGCCTTGGCTGAGTGCAGAATCTCTAACGGAATACCGGCTTTATTTAAGATAACAGCAATATCGTAATGTTGTGCTTTGGCATTCAATAATGCTTCATGAACCAGATCAATCGAGATGGTTCCCTTGCTATATTCCAAGACAGGTAAATGCATGGCCGGTCAAATATCCTTTTTTATATTGTCCAAATCCATCAATCAAGATGCAATATTTGGAAATTGTACAGAATAAAATCTCTGTTTACTCTTCTTCATAAGTCGTAACTTTTAAAATATCTAAAGGACAGAAACATGAAAATTCAGGGAAAAGTGATAGTGGTTACCGGTGGTGCGTCGGGTCTGGGTGCAGCCACAGCAACTTATCTGGTGGAACAAGGTGCCAAGGTCATTTTGGTAGACATGAACCAGGAACAGGGTGTCGCGCTGCAGGAGCAACTGGGTGAGCAGGCCGAATTTGTACAACTGGATGTCACTGACGAGCAGGCTGTCGAAGCCTTCTTTGCTGAAGTCGAAAGCAATTATGGTCAGCTAAATGGTCTGGTGAACTGTGCCGGGATTGCCCCGTCTGCCAAAGTGTTGGGACGAAACGGCATCCATGAATTGGCGATGTTCCAGAAAGTACTGAATATTAATGTGAGCGGTACTTTTAATATGCTGCGTCATGCGGCGGCTTTAATCGCAAAATATGAGCTGCAATCGGGTGAAGAAGAACGTGGCGTGATTGTGAATACTGCTTCGGTTGCCGCTTATGATGGCCAAATTGGTCAAACTGCCTATGCGGCATCCAAAGGTGCAGTAGTCGCAATGACTTTACCATTGGCACGTGAACTGGCTCGTGAAGCGATCCGTGTCATGACCATCGCGCCGGGTATCATGGAAACTCCAATGCTGAAAGGCATGCCGCAAAATGTCCAGGATGCTTTAGGACAGATGGTCCCGTTTCCACCACGGCTGGCCAAACCAAAAGAATTTGCTCAGTTAGTTGGTCATATTTTCGAAAATAGTTATTTGAATGGTGAAGTGATTCGTCTGGATGGTGCAATCCGTATGGCACCAAAATAATTCATTAAATAAAGATACTTTCTCTGATTCATCAAAATGGCAATGATGTGTCAGGGAAAGTTGTATGTTGAATTTGCCGAATACATCCAAAAAAATATCACATTTTGAAAATTAAAAAGTCTGTGCTGATGCTGGATAGAACGAATAAAGAAGGGAAAGACCCGTGATTTTAAATGACGAACAAAAAATGATTCAGGAAATGATGCGGAATTATTCGCAGCAGAAGTTGAAACCAACCGCTGGTTTGCGCGATAAAACAGCACAATTTCCTGCACAGGAACTCAAAGAACTGGGTGAGCTGGGTGCTTTGGGCATGACTGTTTCCGAGCAATGGGGTGGAGCAGGTCTGGACTATGTTTCGCTGGTACTGGCTCTTGAGGAAATCGCTGCCGGAGATGGAGCGATCTCGACGATTGTCAGCGTGCAGAATTCTTTGCCTTGTGGTATTACCCAGCGCTATGGCACAGAGGAACAAAAACAGAAATATCTGACCAAACTGGCGACAGGTGAATGGCTGGGGTGTTTTTGCCTGACGGAGCCACAAGCTGGGTCGGATGCCAGCGCTCTGGAATGTAAAGCCGAACGTGATGGCGACGAGTGGGTTTTAAATGGCATCAAGCAATTTATCACCACAGGTAAACACGCACAGATTGCACTAGTATTTGCTGTGACCGATAAATCTGCAGGGAAAAAAGGTATTTCATGTTTTCTGGTGCCGACCGATATACCGGGTTATATCGTGTCCAGTCTGGAAGAAAAAATGGGGCAACATTGTTCCGATACCGCGACCATCGTTCTGGATAATTGCCGGATTCCTGCTGCCAACCTGCTGGGGCAGGAAGGCGAAGGATACAAAATTGCCTTGTCTAATCTGGAGTCGGGCCGGATCGGGATTGCAGCACAATCTGTCGGTATGGCACGTGCTGCACTGGATGCCGCGGTAGAGTATGCCAATCAGCGTAAATCCTTTGGGGTGGAACTGGTTCAACATCAGGCTGTGGCATTCCGGCTTGCCGATATGGCCACCCAGATTGAAGCGGCGCGACAACTGGTCTTGCATGCGGCAACGCTCAAAGATGCTGGCCAGCCATGCTTAAAAGAAGCTTCTATGGCCAAGCTGTTTGCTTCGACTATCGCAGAGCGAGTCTGTTCGGATGCGATCCAGATTCATGGTGGCTATGGCTATGTGTCGGATTTTCCGGTTGAACGTATCTATCGTGATGTGCGAGTGAGCCAGATTTATGAAGGTGCATCAGATATTCAACGACTGGTGATTGCGCGTGAAGTATGTCAACGCTGATTTTTAATTTAAAAAAACAGACTTTGAGGGATGTTCAAATCCTGCACTTACATTGATGGATATGGAAATTGCAGGATTTAACTGAATATGATGCTCTAAAGACATACAGTGCGAATAATCGAAAATAAGCCTTATTCAGGTCCTAGCTATAAGGCATGAATGCAGATTTGAAAAATTATGCTGATGGAATCAGCAGGAACAACAAATACAAATGGATAAACTCAGGCAAGCTCGCCTGAAAACTACAATAGGAAAGAGGTTGTCGTCATGAAGACACTAGAGCAGGCATATGCTGATTTTAATTTTGAAAATATGGTTCAGGAACATCTGGTTGGAAGTACAGAGAACATCAATGCTTATACCGAATGCTGTGGTCGCTACCTGGGTCAAAACCGAACTGCACTGATCTGGCAAGGCAAAAATGGGAACGCACAACAATGGACTTTTGAGCAGCTGGCTGAAGCTTCAGGACAACTGGCCCATTACATGACTGTACTGGGGCTGCGAGCAGGCGACTGTATTGCCGGTCTGCTTCCACGTACTCCCGAACTCCTGATTACCATACTGGCGACCTGGCGTATCGGTGCGGTTTATCAGCCTCTATTTACTGCTTTTGAAAGCAAGGCTATTGAACATCGGATCAATACTGCTCAAACCAAGCTGATTATTACCAATCAGGAGCAGCATTCAAAACTGAATGATCTGAGTATTCCTCATATTTTAACTGTACATCCAACTCCTGATTGTGCTGAAGAAGATGCCGATTTCTGGACTGAAATCAAGGAATATCCAAGCGATTTTGAACCGGTTCAAGGCCGATTCAGTGATATTTTTTTGATGATGTTTACTTCAGGTACCACCGGACTGGCGAAATCAGTGCCTGTTCCTTTAAAGGCTTTACTGGCATTTAAAGGCTATATGCTACACGCTGTCGATTTACGTGAGGAGGATTCATTCTGGAATCTGGCCGATCCGGGTTGGGCCTATGGCCTGTATTATGGCATTGCAGGTCCTTTGAGCTTAGGGCATAGCATCATTATGGATGAGCGTGCTTTTAGTGTAGACAATGCAATTGAAATCATTAAAAAATATCAGGTGAATAACCTGACGGGCTCACCAACGGCATTCAGGATGTTCTTTGGCTTTAAAGAAAAATTTGATGCTGAAATCAGTGCATATTTACGTGTAGTCAGCAGTGCAGGTGAGCCCTTAACTCCAGAAGTGATTCAATGGTTCAATCTGGATCTAAACGTCAATATTTATGACCAGTATGGACAGACTGAACTTGGGATGGTGATTGCCAATCATCATGCTCTGGAGCATTATAAAAAAGTTGGTTCGGCTGGATTTGCGATTCCGGGGCATCGTTTTGCAGTATTGAATAAAGAGCATCAGGAAGTAGAAAAAGGCGGTGTCGGTACCCTGGCAATAGACTGTTCAGCTTCACCTTTGATGTGGTTTGACGGCTATGGCGGAAATAACCGGAAAGCCTTTATTGGTCAGTATTATTTAACCGGTGACACAGTCAAACTGAATGAATATGGTGGCATTGATTTTATTGGTCGTGCAGATGATGTCATTACCACGTCGGGCTATCGGGTTGGGCCTTTTGATGTAGAAAGCACCTTGCTGGAATGTGAGGAAGTATTGGAATCCGCCGTAGTGGGTAAGCCAGATCCTGAACGCACTGAAATTGTGAAGGCCTTCGTGGTGCTCAAGTCACAATATACCGCCAATGAAGACTTGATGATCAAGCTGCAGAACTATGTGCGTTCCCGCTTGTCTAAACATGCCTATCCAAAAGAGATTGAATTTGTTAGTGATTTACCCAAAACATCCAGTGGTAAAATTCAGCGCAATCTGCTTAAACAGCAGGAAATTGCTAAAATTCAAGCAATAAAACAGGTCAGTTGATTTTACTAAAGAAAATTTATAAGGTTGCAATTGCGGCCTTTTTAATTTTTTAGCCGATTACTTTTGAGGAGCTGTTTAAAATATTAATCACGCTATTTGAGTCATTACAATGTAATTTTTAATCATTTAAATTTAAAATAATCAAATATTTAGCCTCTTATGAAAAGAGGCTAAACAGGAGAGAAAAGTTTAAAATTTATAGAGTCACTTTCTCATGTTCTGTATCTGGTTCTTCCGGTTTACCTGTTACATTTCCTTTAAGAACTTTGAGTAAATGGGTCACTTTATTATCTTTCACATTCCAGTATTCAGCACTTACTGCTTTGGCAATCAGAACACGAACGCTTGGGTCGTCTTTACCCTGAAACCAGTTTTCTGCCCAGGGATTCCATAGCTTCTCAATCAGCATGCGGTCTGTACTGATTTCCCCATGTGCACTAATGGATACATAAATATCATCAGAGGGCTTGGAAAAAGACAGTCCCAAATGGCGACGGCCCGCATTTACAGCCTGAACAATATCGTTGGTGTCCTTCATAATAAAATAAAGATTCTGATCCTCATTCATCGCTTCAGAGTTAAGCATGGTCATTGGCTGTGAGTGAAGTTCTTGAGTATCGGTCTGATGACTGATCATGGTAAAGCGGACGTCTTTGATCAATTCCCATAATTTTTCACGGTTATTATGTTCTGAATGCTGTTCAGTCATATCATTGCTCCATGGTTCTTAAGATTCAGTTTTTTGTGGCTTTAAGCAGCTTAACCATATTTAAGAACCGATACAGAAGGTCTCACTGAACTTATACATTTTCATACTGAATGGCAGAAAGTGACTACAGAAGCACTAAACAAGCAGGGGGCAGTTACAGGGTGGTAAAGAGTGAATATATGATAATAAATGAGAGAAAATTATAAGAAATCGCAAGTGAAAATGAAGAAAAGTGAAGGAGTTGAGCACTATAAAAATGAACTCACTCCTATAGCAAGTTAACATTCGGCATGTTTAACGTGGCAATATAACTTATTGAGAGAAATATTTAGCAGATCATCAGGCACAATGTTGCAACAGTAGAGGAAGCTAAAAATTTTCATACGCTATTCTAAATCAACGTAAGTATCTAAAATTTCTGATAGCTTCTATCAAACAAATGAGAATTTTCCACGAGTTGTGATCTAATTGGTATCATTAAAAAATCCTGTGGCACCACAATATTGGCAACTTGATCGCGAGCATTTAACTGATATGATATTTGGCGCCGTTTCTAAACCATTGATTGGTTTGCTGGTTATACGCAGGGAAGTCAATTTATCTGAAATATATCTATATATTGAAATTTCAGTACCCATACTTCTATGACGATTACTTTTTAAATATTTTCAAAACAGGGAAAGACATTGTCTACATTTAATACGGATACTGTATCTTCAGAATTCGAACTGAGCGATGCAGAAATGCACTTATATGCTCGACAGCTCCTCTTAGAGGGATGGGATATCGAAGCACAGGAAAAACTGAAATTTTCTAATATCTGTATTGTGGGATGTGGCGGGATTGGTTGTGCTTTAGCAGAACTGCTGGCCCGTGCCGGTGTCGGTAAAATTACCCTGATTGATCCAGATACAATTGAAATGAGTAATCTGCAACGACAACTGGCTTTTACTCCACAGGATTTAGGTTTTTATAAGGCAGAAACACTGGCAGAAAGGCTGGGGCAGATTAATCCGAATGTGCGGATTGACTATATCAATCAGGCCTTAACTGAGAACAATGCAGAAAGTATTATTGGGCAGCAGGATCTGGTGCTGGATGGCTGTGACCAGTTTGAAACACGCTACCTGGTCAATCAGATCTGTGTAAAACTCAATGTACCCTTAATCAGCGCCTCGGCCATTGGCATGCAAGGTCAAATGTTTATGATTGAAGGTGATTCTGCCTGTTATGCCTGCCTCTTCCCGCCAGAGCATCAAGAGGATACTAGTTTACGCTGTGCCGATTCTGGTGTACTCGCAACCACACCCAACGTGATGGCAAGTCTGCAGGCACATCATGCATTGCTATATTTGGGCTTGGGAGTAATGCCACTGAGACAGAAACTTCTGCTTTGGGATGGTCTCAGCTTCAAGCAGCGAATTTTAAGTTTCGAAAAAGATACAGATTGTCCAATCTGTCAGGCAAGATAAACCTGCAATTTTTAATTTTTTTGCTACACTGCATGTAATTAATTTTTCCTAAGACATTATGAAAAACAATATCTGGTTAGATGGAATACGCTCGGTTGCCCGTATGGGTGAAACCGCGGTGGTTGCGGCAAAGGCAGGCATCAAATATGCTACCGAAAAGCCAAGCAACGCCAAACTCATGCGCGAGACTTTTGAATCATTAGGTTCAACTTATATCAAGCTCGGTCAGTTTATTGCCAGTACGCCGTCATTATTTCCACGTGAATATGTAGAAGAATTTCAGGGCTGTCTGGACCAGACGCCGACTTTGCCATTTAGCTATATTCAGGAAGTACTGGCCTCAGAATTTGCTGGCCGTAATCTGGATGAGATTTTTGCCTCAATCGAGGAAACACCACTGGCTTCTGCCTCAATTGCACAGGTACATGCGGCCAAACTGGTATCGGGTGAAGATGTTGTTATTAAGGTGCAAAAGCCGGGTGTGGAAACCATTCTTTATACCGACTTGAATGTCCTGCATTGGGCAACAAAGCTGCTGGAAAAAGCCGTACCAAAAGTGAAATTTGCCTCACTGGCCGATATTGTCGAAGAAATCAAAACCCGGATGGTACGTGAAGTCGACTTTATTGAAGAAGCACAAAATCTGGATGACTTCGTCAATTATCTGAATATTACCAACAACAAGGCGGCCACGGCACCAAAAGTTTATCATCAGTATTCAACTCGTCGTGTCCTGACCATGCAACGTTTGTATGGTGTGCCACTGACCGATTTTGAAGTGGTGAAAAAAGTCGCAAAGGACCCGTCACAGGTATTAATTACAGCCATGAATACCTGGTTTGGTAGTCTGATGATGTGTAATAGTTTCCATGCCGATCTGCATGCCGGTAATCTGATGCTTCTTGAAGATGGCCGGGTTGGTTTTATTGATTTCGGTATTGTTGGGCAGCTCAAACCTGAAGTATGGACTGCATGTATGGCCTTTATGGATGCTTTGCAGCATACCAATTATACCTTGATGGCAGAAAACATGCTGAAAATGGGCATGACTGCAGTTGAGATTGACACTAAAGTGCTGGCTGCTGATCTTGAGCGTCTGTTTGGCGGGGTGATGCTTGCCGATCCGCAGGAACTGCTGACCTCAAGTCCTGCAGATCTCAACGATATCATGATGGATATGGTCGCTGTGGGTGAGCGTCATGGCATCCGCTTCCCGCGTGATTTTGCCTTACTGTTCAAGCAAATGCTGTATTTCGATCGTTTTATGCGGATTCTTGCGCCATATACAGACATTTATGCAGATCAGCGTTTGCAAATGGTGCAAAGTATGGATCCAAATCTGCTGTTAAAGCATTAATTTAATCTCTCCCGACCTTCTTTTCTTTCGCAAATTTTAAAGCAGGGCTTTAAAAAAGCGCATGGAGGAGTGTCTCATTGCTTGATAAAATATAAGCAATGCAAGTCCCTCTTTAATAAAAAGGGACTTCGGGAAATTAGTGGTAAATATCATCTTATCGAGCAATCCAATGGACGCCATTATTATTGAAGGCTTAAAAGTCGAGACAGTTGTGGGCTGCTTTAACTGGGAGCGCCAGATTATTCAGCCTTTAATGCTGGATTTGACTATTCACACCGATTTAGAACAGGCATCAAACTCAGATGCGCTTGCAGATACGCTAAATTATGCAGAAATTTGTGAGATTTCCAGCAAGGTCATTCAAGAAGCCAAGCCTGAATTGATTGAACATGCAGCAAAGTTGGTGCTAAATGCACTTTTTACTACCTTTACAGCAATTGAATCGATTAATATTACGATCCGTAAGCCTGCCATTATCGCGCAAGCCAATTCTGTAGGAATACGTCTTGAACGCCACCGAAACGATTTTCGCCCTAGCATTAGCGAGTAATTGTCATCCTCAACAACATTTTCAGGCTGCACAGCAACGTATTTCCGAATGGGGGGAAGTTCAGTTTTCTCCTGTTTATATGATTCCTTGCCGTGATGGCATAGGAGCCAATTACTGGAATGCTGCGTGTTTATTGCGAAGTTCGGTGTCCAGTGAAGACATGATTGATCTGCTTAAACAGCTAGAAAAGGCATCTGGGCGAGTGCGTCCATCACATCAGATTACTTTGGATGTTGATTTGATCGCCTGGGGAACAGATCTAACGCATATGCAGTTTAATGAAAAAAAACTGCCTTTGGCTCTGGATGTGAAAGTTCCGATGTTTGATATCTGGGATGCTGCCATATTTGAATACGGACAACATAGTTTTCCAACAATCAAGCAGTTTATTTAAATCAAATCCCATGATTTTTTTGTTTATGCATTTTATTCAGTATTGATGGATTGCCTGATCAAACAAGATCAGGCTTTTTTATGATGCAGTTTTTTGTTTTTATATGAAAAGAAAAATTCAGATAAGATAGCTCAGGCAGAGTTTAGGAATCATTTAAAAATGAAAATATTGGAAATTGTGGTTTCGGTGATTTTAATCCTTGGGATCCTTTATGTGATCCAATGGGGATTTCATGGTTTTCCGACAGGGAATTAATATTTGATTGATTTAAAGCTCTGGAATTTATTTTAAGCTCGATAAAAAACCTCAAAGTAGCAAGAAATGAATCATCGCTATTTCACTTTTTCTTGTTATAAAAAATGATCAGCAATACGATAATGATCGCCAAGATGGCAAGAATGATCGTAGTTTCCATAACAATACCTCTCAGGCATAGATCTTAGGTTTTAAGCATCTAAATTAAGACCGAACATATATTAATTAAACTCAAGTTTTGTTAGAGCCGTTAGTTTTTCGAAAAAACATTTTTCAGTGATGTTAATAGAAGAACCGCTCAATCCTATTCTGTATTTAACTAAAAAATAAACCCATATTTAGGCAACTGACACATTAAATAATGATCCTATCCAGGCACTAAACAACATGGCGATAATTCCCCAGAGCATCACCCGGACTGCACCTCTCCAGACACTTACTCCACCGGCATAGCTCGCCAGTGCACCCATCATCCCCAAACTTAAAACGCCAATCAGCATGACGCCTTTATCCAGATATCGATCTGGCAGAATCATAATCGAGATTAAAGGAAATAATGAGCCTACGGTAAATGCCAGAGCTGAAGAAAATGCCGCAAGAAAGGGTCGGGCAGAGGTATGCGCTGAAATACCAATCTCATCACGGGCATGAGCATCCAAAGCATTATGTTCAGTCAACTGCTCAGCAACCCTTTGTGCCAAACCTGGTTCCAGGCCGCGTTGTATATAAATCGTCTTCAGCTCATTTAGTTCATTATTGGGATGGCGTTGCAGTTCACGCTCTTCCATGAGAAGGTCATTTTTTTCAATATCCTGCTGGGATTTGACTGAAATATATTCACCCGCTGCCATAGAGGCGGCACCAGAAATCAATCCGGCAACACAGGTCACCAGTAAAATTTCCTTGGATGCTCCACTGGCTGCGATACCCACCACCAGACTGGTGACTGAAATAATTCCGTCATTTGCCCCCAGTACAGCTGCGCGAAGCCAGCCCGCACGTTCAATATAATGTTTTTCAAGATGGTATGAGTGGCGCATAATGAAGCCTCTTCTTTATTATTATTATGATTATAGTAAATTTATGTTAGGTAGAGACAGATAGATGAAATCGATCTGAAAATTAACCTGAATGATCAGATCATAGTGCACTTGGCAAAGCATTTTATCAACCAAAGATCTAACCGATTTGGGACTTAATAATTTAATAGTTCGAGGGAAAGTAATACTGAACTGATATAAAAATTATAAAAGTAAAAAATCAATAAACCAATAAGATATATCCAAATGATAGCTAGGAAAGCTGGTATAAAAGAGAATTATCATGAAAGAAAAAAATGAAAATCATAGCTGCTTGGTGTGCGGCAAACGTTTTCCTTTAAAAAATCTTACACCGATGGGAACTGTCAGAAAGGTCATTACCGAAGAAATTGCAAAGGATATTCCTGACTGGACACCGCAAAATTATATCTGCCAGACAGATCTGACCCGATATCGCATGCAGTATGTGCATTCATTATTAAGCTCAGAAAAGGGTGAATTGACTGATCTTGAGTTTGAAGTGATTCATAGCATGCATGAACATGAGCTGATCACCAAAAATGTAGAAACGGCATTGGAACAAAAATGGACCTTGGGTGAAAGGCTGGCCGATAAAATTGCAACTTTTGGTGGAAGTTGGGTCTTTCTGATCTGTTTTGCAATTTTTCTAGGTCTATGGATTACGATAAATACTGTGGTGATGGTGACTCAGCCTGCAGACCCTTATCCATTTATTCTGTTGAATTTAATCCTGTCCTGTCTTGCAGCGATTCAGGCGCCTATTATTATGATGAGCCAGAACAGACAGGAAGCAAAAGACCGTTTACGTTCACAAAATGATTATCAGATTAATTTAAAAGCTGAACTGGAAATTCAGTATTTACATGAAAAATTAGATCATTTGCTGCTACATCAATGGGAAAGGCTGGCACAAATCCAGGAAATTCAGCTAGACCTACTTTCTGAAATGAACAAAAAAGATTAAAAGGATACTGTAGGCAATCTCTATTATTTTATAGAGCTTAAAAGTAATAAGATCACCACATGCCTTGAGTTAATATTATCTTGCTCAAGATTTGAGACTTATTAAAAAGCCCACAAATGAGTGGGCTAAGAATGAAAATAACTGGTTTAAATAAAATAGCTGGTTTTGGTCATCAGCTTGGAAATGCCAGTCATTGCAATTTTGACAGGAATGGGCAAATCTACACCACCTGCCTTTAAAGCTGTATCCCGATGATGCAGTTCATCTTCGTTCATCTGTTTCAGAATACGGCGAGAACGTTCATCCTGAGGGGGTAATTGGCTAATATGATGCTGTAAATGCATGCTGACCTGACGTTCTGTTTCAGCCACAAAACCCAGACTGTATTTATCACCTGCGATTCCGGCAATTGCGCCCATACCAAAGGAAAGACCGTACCATACCGGATTGAGCAGACTGGTATGGCTATCCAGTTCTTTTAAGCGGTCTTCACACCATGCCAGATGATCCTGTTCTTCAATCGCAGCCTGTTCCATTTCACGACGTACATTCGGGAGTTTTGCCGTCATGGCCTGACCATGGTACAACGCCTGTGCACAGACCTCACCACTATGGTTGACCCGCATTAACCCTGCCACATGTCGTGCATCACTGACCGTCAACTGCGTTTCTACCGGTTGGGCCGGGTTTTCACGTTGCGCTGAAGTCGTGCCCGGGACTAGACTGCGTAATGCCTGGTCAAAAGAATGAATCAACTTATCCAGACCTGTATATTGACGCATGAATTAATCCTCCAAGGGTGCTTTCGCGATTTTGATCATTGGTTTTAGGCGGTAAAGTAACCATAAAGTAAACAGGCCACTTAATACTGCAGTAATACAAAAAAGTATTTTAAGATCAAGCTCTAGAATACTTAAAATAATAATAGAAAATATAGCAGAAGATACCATGAAAACGGCATTCAGAATATTATTTGCTGCAACCACACGCGCACGATGTGAGCGTGGAGAATGCGCCTGCATCATGGCATACAGCGGGACAATATAAAAACCACCACTAATACCGAGCAAGGTAATGGCTAGCATCACATGATAATAACTCCAGCCTTGCTGGAACACTTCTGCCAGACCAATTAATGCACCTGCACGTTCTGGAACAAAGGCCAGACTCGCGGCCAGATATAAGGCAAACACTACTAGACCGATTGCCCCAAAAGGCACCATCTTGATATTGACCTGACTGCCACCAATTTTACGGCATAAGTATGAGCCTAACCCAATCCCGACAGAGAAAAAGGTTAAGAGCAGACTGGCGACATTTTCAGATGCATGCAGATTCTGTAACGTCAGCTGAGGAATCTGGGTCAGATAGGTTGCACCATAAAACCAGTACCATGAATTGCCCAGTAAAATGGTAAAAACCAATGGTAAGCTTTTGGCATATTTCAAAGTCTGCAAGCTGGTACGAAAAAAGTTCCAGTCTATTTGCAACTCCGGTGCGGAAATGTTTTGCTTCAGAATATAACGGCTTGATATATAACCCATCAGTGCGATGCTGATGATGGTTAAACTGATCCAAATCAGGTTGCCAGCCGAAGCTGCAATAACTGCGCCGCCCAGAATCATACCGAACAGGATTGCCAGAGAAGTTCCAGACTGGAACAGGGCATTGCCGGACATCAGTTCATCCGGTTTCAGGACTTCAGGTAAAATGGCATATTTGATCGGGCCAAAGAAAGTGGACTGGGTTCCCATCAGGAACAGGGCAAATAACAGAATCCATAAATTGCCCAGCAGGAAACCGATAGTTCCCAGCAGCATGATGACAATTTCCAGAAGCTTGAGATAGCGAATCAGCTGTGAACGTTCGTATTTGTCGGCAATCTGACCGGCAGTGGCCGAAAAAATAAAATAAGGAAGAATAAATAGTAAAGCCGCCAGATTATTCAAGGTGCTGATGCTGGCTGATTGCTGTTGAATCCAGCCATAAGTGATGACCAGCAGTAACGCTTGCTTAAATACATTATCATTTAATGCACCGAAAAACTGAGTCAGAAACATCGGAAGAAAGCGCCGAGAAGCTAACAAATGTTCATTTTTGTTCATATAGGCCGTGCTACATTAAGTTTTATTAAGAAATGTCAGTTATGCGTAAACATTGAGAAAAATCATGTAAGATACTTTCAGCTATGTAAAGGTAAAAACCAATTAATTAAGCTCCTTAGCTTATATTTTTCGGTCAAATAATCAATTAAAGAATGTATTCGTTTAGAGTTTGCTATGCCTGCAAAGAAAAATTTTAAAAAAACGATGCTAAATCGCAGTATGGGGCCTCATATACCACCGCACAGTGGTATGCAGCTGTGTATGAGCATCTTTTTTATGATGTTATCCCATCAGAGCATGGCACAAACCGAACAGCCCGAAACGCCCGTGGCTATTTCCCAGGCAGAAATGGTAGATGAGCTGTCCAAAGAGGCGATTCGTCAGGGCTTAGTTACGTCTGAAACAGAAGCAGAAGAAAAAGTTGAAGAAGCTTTAGAACAGGAAGTGCCAGTTGACAGTATGCTGATGCTGGAACAACAGCAAAATGCAGGATCGGGTCTGGATGAATTTACGCCAATCGAATTTGATGATCTGGAAGAATTGCCAGTTCAGACTATTGACCAGAACATGGCCAATGAAATTTATCGTGTGGCTGAACAAGCCAAACAGGAAGCGCAAAATTATCGCAATAGCCAGACCACCGAAACTGTAGTCGCAGATATCAGCCAGCAAGAACTGCTGGAAATCAATCAGGCGCCGGTCAATGTGGATCAGTTGATGCAGTCCATTCAGGCAGACAGCCAGATTATGGTGCAAAACAACGAAGCAGGCATGACCTTAGCAGAAATACCAGACTCGCTTTCACCTGAAAATGACAAGCGGCCAAATATTTTTAAAAGACTGTTTTATAAGATCCGCCCGCCACGCCAGATTATGACGGCAAGAGTTCCTCGGATTAATGCAGACGTCGTCATTGTGAATGAGGAAGGTGTGGCGCAAAGCAACGGCACACTGAATCGCAAGAGTGAATCCCAAGGTTATCTGAATTTAAGAAATAATGTCAAAGCCAAGCTCTCCAGTTTTACCCAGGAGTCTTTTGGCGATTTTAATTCAGCTTTGCCTCAATTGCGGACACTGTCACGGCAGGCAGCTCAGGCGGTGGGTTATTACGATGCCCAGTTCAGGTTTGAAAAAGTATCAGACAGCAGGCTTCGTGTTTTTGTCACACCTAATGAACCTGTGATTATTACCAGTTATGACCTGGAATTTACCGGAGCTGGCGCAGAGCAGCCACAATTTCAGGTCATCAGTATTTTGCCTGAACAGCAAGATGGCGATATTTTTAATCATGGTGATTATGAAAAGACCAAGAACCGGATTGTTACTGCAGCCAATAATAATGGTTATTTTGATTCATACTGGCGTATGCATGATGTCAGGATTGCATTGCCACAGAATACGGCAGATGTGAATCTTCGTTTTGAGACTGGTGATCGTTATAAGCTGGGGAATGTCGAGTTCAGAATGAGTGATCCTGAAAAGGAACTCCCACTCGACCGCGATGTACTCGAAAGTCTGGTTACCTGGAAAGATGGGGCGGATTATACCTTCTGGCGAGTCAATAGCCTGGCCAACAATCTGACCAATTCACGCTACTTTAACTATACCATGGTCGATGCGGTTCGCCCTGATCCGATTGAAAAGGAATTGGAATTGGCACCGGATATTCAGCAGCTGATTGAAGAACAAAAACTTTCTGAAGATCAGTCTGTAGAGAAAAAACCTGCCCGCTCGCCAGCCTCTTCTCAGGAGGTGACCCAGAATGTCGTGGATGAAGATCAGTTTGCCGGTAGTCGTGATCAGGAAAATCCAAACTTAAGAACCTTACGGGTTGAGCAGCAGACCAAAGAAAATGAACAGGATCGTTTAAAGGAACAGGCACGGGAAGAGAAGAAAATCCCGGTCATCGTGACTTTAAATGCAGACCGGGTAAACAGTGCAGAGCTGGGTCTGGGTTATGGAACAGATACCGATATCCGTCTGCGTGGTCAATACAGGCGCGCTATTGTAAATAAGCGTGGCCACTCTTTTGATGCCAATATCGAGTTGTCAGGCATCCGCCAGTCGATTGATGGACGTTATAATATTCCTTATAACCATCCGCTGAATGATTATGTCAGTATTGTGGGGGGCTACGAACGTGAAGAACGTGATAGCGTCGCACAGGGCCAAGGACTGATGATTGAATCAGCAGTGTTAGGTGCAGACCGGATTATTAAAAATCCACTGGGTAACTGGCAGCGTACTTTTGGAGCCCGTTATCGTCTGGATCGCTTAACACAGGATGGTTCTGTCGATTTTAATCAGATTCCAGAAGCGTTTCGCTTTAATACCGAAGATGAACAGCAATCGCTACTGGTGGGTTATGAAGTTTCACGTACCGATAGCGATCGTCGGGTCAATCCGACCAAGGGCTTCAAGCAAACCTATAAGATTGAGCTGGGTAGCGAGGCTTTATTATCCGATGCGGATATGGCCATTGTGAATGCAGGCTGGCGTTTTATCTATTCATTGGGTGAAAATGCAGATTATCAGTTTGTTGGGCGTATGGATTTAGGGTATATCTTTACCGATGATTTTGCCAAAGTGCCATATAACCTGAGATATTTCACTGGTGGTGACCAGAGTATTCGCGGTTTTGACTACAAGAGTCTTTCTCCGGAAATTGACGGCTTTAAAGTGGGTGGTCAGGCCTTGGGTGTGGCTTCATTAGAATATAATTATCAGTTTAAGGAAGGCTGGCGTGCTGCGGTCTTTGCAGATGCCGGAAATGCCTATAATAAGGAATTCAGTAATCCGACCGAATATGGTGCGGGGGTAGGCTTACGTTGGGCTTCACCGATTGGGCCAATACGTGTAGATGTTGCGACGGGGCTGTCTGATGACAATCACCCGATTCGGTTACATTTCTTTATTGGATCACAGTTATAAAACTTCAATTTTAAAAAATAGTTATTTGGGTAGATCATGGTCGAGAACCAACCACAGCCAGAACAAGAACCACAAAATAGCGTTGTGCCGAAAAAGCGGCGTATATTTAGAAGTATCTTATTGTCAGTACTTTTCTCCCTGATTTTTCTGCTGTCTGTGCTGGCCCTCTTGTTTTCGACCAATCAGGGCAGTAAATTTCTGCTGGATCAGGTTCTGCAACGCCAGCAAATTATTCATTATGAATATGAAGGCGGTAATTTATGGCGTGGGATTATCCTTAAAAATGTGCTCGTCACTTTAAAACCGGTGGATGTCAAAATTGATCGTGCTGATGTCAAACTGGGCTGGCGGGCAATTGTCAAAAAAGAAATTCATCTTACAGAGGCGGATGTTCGCAATCTGCAAATTATTAATAAAAATCCGTCTACAGGCGAACCATTCAAGTTTAATGCTATCCGCTTGCCTTTTATACTGCGTGTCGATCATCTGCTGCTGGATCATCTGGTCATTAACACCCAGACCAATGCCGTAGATTTTTACAATATTGAATTAAATGATGCACTTTGGTCCGGCACCGAATTAAATTTTGAAGACTCCCGTATGGATATGGGCTATCTTTCGCTACGTGAAGCCACGGGAAAAATGCAGTTCGAAGGCAAATATCCTCTGGATGCCACGGGTATCCTCAATCTGCCTTCTTTAAGAGAAAGCCTGAATATTCATGATATTCAGGTTCGGGCGCGTGGAACGCTAGATACTATTCAGGCAGGAGTAGCGACCAATACGCCTGATTTGTTGACGGGTTGGGTTATCGTACATCCAATGCGTCCACAGGTACCGATGCGCGGTGAATTACAGTTCAAAGATTATCATTGGCCTATTCTGACTGAGCAGAAACTGTTTAGCAAAGACGGGGTTGCCAAGTTTAATGGTGATATCAAGCGTCTGGATCTGAATGTTGATACTGACCTGATTGGGGAAAATATTCCGCAAGGTCAATATAATGCGGTGATGTTTACTGATCTGGTCAATCAGCTGAATATTACCGACCTGAATGGCCAGTTGATGAAAGGTGCAGTCAGCCTTGCTGGAACAGTGGGCTGGAAAGATCGGGTCAGTTGGGATCTGACGGGGCGCTTAAATGGCATTGATCCTAAACATGAGCGCATTCCGCAAGTCGTACAGGATTTCTTGCCGCCAAGTCTGGATGCCAATATTGCTTCTGCGGGTAACCTGGAAAATGGCCTGCACCTTACCGGACTGGTTGATTTCGACCGTTATGAAAGCTGGAATCTGAAGCTGGATCAAAACCCGGCCAAGGGCAATAAAGCGCAGCCGATGCTACTGGATATTGCCTGGAAAAATATTGATCGCGCCGTACCTTATGTGGGCTGGCTCAGCAGCCAGTCTGGTGATGTCAAATTGGCACTGGTTGAAGGTCAGCAGAATATTCATGTGGCGACCAAAGTCGAGCAGCATGAACAAGGTCTTTTGCCTGCAGGCATGTATCAGGCCAAGCTGAATCTGAAAAATAATATCCTGAATGTCCCAAGTTATAATTATAGTAGCAATGCACAGGCAGGCAGTTTAAGCGGCAATGCACGGATTGAACTGCCACAAGAAAAACGTCAGTTGAAATGGACAGCGGTATTAAATGCCAAAAATTTAAATACCCAAAGTATTGCAGCAGCTTCACCGGTAGACCGTTTGAATGGCCAGATCAAGGCCAATGGCTATGCACAACCGAATCAGCAGATTATTAAACTGAATAATGTCAACCTGACCGGACGCTTGGCAGAGCAGAATGAAACTGTGCGTCTGACTGGTAACAGTACTATTGCCCTGTTATTCCATAATGAAAAAGCTGGCGGTGGATTTAAAGGCTATGCAGTCAATTATGATGGCGCTTTAAATGCCAGTCAGCTTAAAGCCAGTCAGGGCATGCTGAAACTTCGGGTTTCAGGTACACCCGAGCTACTGAAAGTCAATGAATTCCGTCATGATGGGGTGGCTGGCAAGATTAACGCGAGCGGTCTGGTCAATTTGAAAAATGGTATTGGCTGGGATATTAATGCTTCATTAATTCGCTTTAAGCCGCAATACTTTAATGCCCAATTGAAGGGTGAGTTGTCAGGCAATGTGAAAACCCAAGGGGTTTGGTCAGATGCTTTAAAACGTATTCAGATCCAGCGTTTGAATCTGGCCGGTATGCTGAATGACAAACTGGTGCGCGGCACAGGGAATTTATCGGTGATTATTAACTCAAATCAGCGCGGTTTTGTTCCAGAGCAATTTGAAGCCAATAACCTGTTCCTGTCTTATGCCAGCAACCAGATTCAGGCGACTGGAAATGCACAAAACCTGCAACTGAAGGTGAATGCGCCGGCATTGTATGAGTTATATCCGGGCTTAAGAGGTCGTGCGCAGGGCTATATCAATATGCAGGCGCAACCGCGTTTGCAGGCTTCGGCAAATCTTTCAATCGACAATTTTGCTTTTAAAAACCTGTTCAGCGTACAGAAAGTCCGTATTCGTGGACAGTTGCCAACATCGCAGACTACACCAACCTTATTAACTGCAACAATGGATCGCTTGCGTAATGGCTCACGGGAAATTGTTCGAGGCGAAGTATCACTCGCCGGCACACGTTCTGCGCATATACTTAAAGTTCAGGCAGAAAATAAACTGTCAAAATTCTTTGTTCAGCTGGCTGGTGGCTTTAATGCACAAAATAACTGGCTGGGTCAGATTCAAAAAGGTGACTTCGACTCTTTGCGCGCCCATTTGGTGCAGCGTCAAAATGCGGCAGTGATTTATAATACTGCCCAGTCTAGTCTGTTTATCGGTGCTCATTGCTGGATGAGTCAACAAAGCCAGTTGTGTTTTGATCAGCCGATCCGGGTCAATAAAACTGGAGGTAGTGTCTCTTTTATTACCCAAAACCTTGATCTGGAAGATTTCAGCGCATTCCTGCCTGATGGATTGGCGTTGACAGGTAAAGTCAATGGTTATGCCAAGGCAGCTTGGGCACAAGGGGCTAAACCAAAAATTGATGCACGTCTGGTCACCCGAAATGGCGTTGTAGGTTTATCTTCTGAAGACCCGGAATATTTAGGTTCTACGCTAAAATACGATGAAGTTGGCTTGGTAGCAAAAAGTGTGGCACAAGGCTTGCAGCTTCGCCTGGATGTAAAAACTCCAGATATAGGTGCAGGTTATGCCAATGTGATTATTGACCCATATCGGGACAGCAAACCGATGCGTGGCGAAATTGCCTTTAACCAGGTGCAGCTCAAGGTCTTTAAACCATTTATTGAGGACATTCGTAATCTAGACGGAACTTTATCCTATGCCGGAAAGATTGGTGGCACTTTAACGGATCCTTTGCTGGAAGGTGAGCTTCGGGTCAAAGATGCCTCGATCAGTATGATCTCTTTACCCGTGAATCTGACCAATGTACAACTATATTCATCCATACGTCAGAACTCTGCCAGCATTAATGGGGCATTTAACAGTGGTCAGGGTGTCGGTAAATTAACCGGTTCAGTCGACTGGAAAGGTGATCCAAGGGTACAGTTAAAACTGCAAGGTGAAAATCTGCTGATTCGTCAGGCACCATTAATTACGGCCATGGTGACGCCTGATCTGACCTTGGACATGTATCCATTTAATAAAAAACTGAGTTTAAGTGGTACGGTAGATGTACCGCGTGCACTGATTTCAATGCCTGAAGCTTCGGAACCGGTAGTCGGCTTATCCCCAGATGTACGTGTCGTGCGTGAAGGTGAGGATCAACTGGCGATTTTGAGAGCGGCACGTCCATGGGATATCCGGGCGGATGTGGCTGTTTCTTTGGGTAATCAGGTGATCTTCCAGGGCTTTGATAGTCGTATCCCGCTATTAGGCCGAGTGAACCTGTCACAGCGTGGTCTGGAAACCGCAATGCGCGCCAATGGTGCAATCGGGGTATCACAACGGGTGAAAATCGAAGCCTATGGTCAGAGTCTGGATTTGAATCGTGCCATCGCGCGTTTTAATGGTGAACTCACCAATCCGACGCTAGACATTGATGCCAATAAAATGGTTCAGGGTAGTACGGTTGGGGTGCGCGTAACGGGTACTGCATCGAGTCCAAGCATTCAGATTTATAATGATGCGGGCTTGTCAGAGCAGGAAGCCTTAAATGCCTTGATTACCGGTCGTATCAATGAAGGTGCATCCGGTTTAAACCAGACTGAAGGATTCAGGTCTGATGTAAATAATACGATCGCTGCCGCAGGTATCAGTCTGGGCTTGGGTGGTACCCGTGCACTGACTAACCAGATTGGGCGTAGTTTTGGCTTGAGTGGCTTAGCCTTGGATGCACAGGGAACAGGAGATGATACGCAGGTTTCTGTGACTGGTTACATTACGCCAGATCTCTATCTTCGTTATGGAGTTGGGGTATTTACACCAGTAAATAAACTGACTTTACGTTATCAGGTAAATCAGCGTCTTTACTTAGAAGCTAGTCAGTCCTTAGAGCGTGCAATAGACTTGTTCTATAACTGGCGCTTCTAAGCGCAGTAAAAAAGCCCTCAACTGAGGGCTTTTTATGTAGAAAATTTTTATTTATCATAAAATCATCCAGTTTAAGTATCAATCAGTGGAAACAATGAATGTCTAAAATTAAGCTCAATAGAAATAAATAATTCATCCAACATGACTAAATCCTGGCGATTTTATCTCCTAAGAAAGTTAAATACTTCTTATGTTATGACCACAATAAAATATAAAAAATTAATTAAAAGATAGAATAACTGCCTAAAAATCAATAAACCCATAATAAAATTAGGTGTATATTGGAAATACAATTTTTTTTGTATAAGAGCATCTTTGTATGTCGACTAAATTTATCATCCGTTTTTCTGCAATACTATTTTCTATACTTATTTTGGCGGCATTAGTTATTAAATTCTTCTTTAGCCCAGATGTAACCATCGTGCTATGGATTTTTGCTGTGCCTTTCATTTTGGGTATACCAATTTTAGCTTCTGTTGTATTGGCGACCAATGAAGAGCTGGACCTTCATAGCGTGAATTAGACTCCAATCTTGAGCTAAAAGTTAGAGTAGCCGCCATTTTGGTGAATTTATTCCTAATAAATTTTTTAAGTAATACACGACACCTTAGTACGTCAAAAAATGAGTGCATGTATATGCTCATTTTTTATGGCTTGATCTGATAGTTTTGATTTAAGCTTGTAATTATCTAATTTACATAAACCCTAAAAAATAGTGGAATATTCCAATCCTTACTCATTCAATATAGGGATTCATCATAACTCATTATTTTAGAGAAAAAAGAATGCCTAGAAATAACTATTTGCCAGCTCTAGAACAAGTTTATGAATTTTTAATAGAGCGTCCAAATTTTAAAAATCAAAGCGAATTTGATAAATCAATAGAGTATTTTAAAACTCTACATGAAAGTGATCCTCTGGATTTCAGGGTTCAAACACCTCATGTTGTAGCAGGAAAATTTGGTGCTAAAGAAATCATAAATTTAGGATCTATGCCAAAATTCACTGATAAAGAAAATTTCATTAACTGGATTGATGCGCAGATTAACTGTTAAGTCTTCACACTGACTCATCATAGGCTGGATTCTAGTTATTATTCATACATTCAGTAACATGTAGTACAGAAAATAATCAAAACTGGATTGGAAAGCTACAAACTTGAATGATAACTTTATATTTAAATCTTCCCAGTGATGAGGTGAACAATGAGGTTGTTAACTTTGGTAGGTATGGGAGTTGCAGCAAGTTATTGTTATAAAACTATGAAAAATGGCAAGCTCGCTCTTTCAAAGCCTGACTTTGATGAAAGTGTAAAACGGTTTGTCTTGCAAGAATTTGCAGCTTCACATTCCTGATTTATTTTATAAAAAAGCTCATAAAATAGTGAGCTTTTTTATTTTCTAAAAGCTTATAACTTTAATATTCATATTAAAAGCAGTTTTATTATACTCAGCGTGCTATAAAGCTATTACATTGGCTATTTTAAATAATTAAATGAGAAAAAATGGGCGATGAAGATGAATGGTGTGAACTTATATATTCTGAGGCTTTAAGACTACATAAAACATCAAGTTATAAGGCAATTGATAAACTTAGATTCTTTGCCCTGATTTTAGAATTATTTGTCGAGATGCGTAATGATGAGGCAACTATTCAGATAAAGACAGTAAATATTAAGTTTAAGTTAAGATCTAAGAATTATATTTTTTGGGTGTTTGAAATTCCTGATTATCAGGATAAAAGATTATTTATGAGATATATGTATCGTCAATTAAGTAAATTTTGAAGTATATTTATGGTTAAAATCTTTAATTAATTCAACAACTATAGCTATTTATTATGCAACTATAGTTTTTTTATATGCTTATGGGTAATTATATATTTTTATTTAGAAATTGCCTATGCTCTGCATGTTGTTCATTTTAACAACATACCTGAATCAGCGCAAAATTGAGGAAGGGGAAAGCCTATCGTTAGATAGGCTTTTTTTTAGATTTACATTTCATTTCACGAAATGTAATTTAAAGTGAATGTAAAGGTGAAGATTATTAATACTCTTTATATTCTATTTATAAATTTGAAATGCTATATATGTTTTATGAAAAATAAGAAAATGTACATAATATAGAGATATTGACTACAGTATTAGCCTGCTTATTCAAAAGGTTAAAGAGGTTTTTTAATTGAAAAACTGATGTAATCTTATATTAAAGAACTCTATATTCTATAGCTGTAGTTTCTTCCAGTTGTTGCCTTCCTTTCTAAGGAGGATTTTTTGAACAGAGAAGACCAAAATTCAAACCTCTATTTTGTTTATTCAGTTACACAAATGATCATCGTTAACTATTGAATGAATCCCGTAAATATTTGAGCATGATATTTTCTTGGTTAAATAAATGAGGGACCGCCATGATAGATGAAGAAAAGCCGTTGAACTTTGACGATGATAATGTGCCTCAAGATTTTGAAGATGAAGAATTTATCGATGATCAGAAAGAGGATGAAATGTACAACGCTATTACCAAAGACGGTTCAAGTGTTGATCCTGCAGATGACGGGACACGTCATATTCGACCTGAAGATGGCGACCCGATTGAAATAGAAGAGTAATAAAAAGCCCAATTTAATATTGGGCTTTTTATTGTATGGCAGAAGAAATATGAGCTGCAGTATTTTTCATTTAATGAGTCAAGCTATTGAATAAAAAATACCTAAAAAAATGATCACTAATCTTATTTTTCATCTTCATAAAAAGCTCTCCATTACGAGATCTTCTAGATCAGATAAAACAATAAATAGCCGAAGTTATCTTTTGAGTGAAAAGAGATTTACTCTTTAAAGGTCTCATTGAGAGCGGTTTGCACCGCTTCAACGCGTGCTTTACAGGCTTTATAAGCTGTCATGGACTCTTCCACGATTCTCATCAAGTTGTCGATATCTGGTTCTTGCTGGGATTCCAGCAGTTCCGCATTCTTTTTCAAGATGTTATAACCTTCTTCAAAGCTTAAAGTATCATGATTCATGAGGAAGTACCTGTATGAGCTGTGCTGAAAATAGGCCATCGTGTAATTCAATCTGAACAGGCTGCTGATTATCAATTTGAGTAATTGAACTCATCACATGATCTTGCTGGCGAACGATGGCATAACCTTTGGATAAAACGTGTTGAGGGTTTTGTAGCAGCGTTTCTCGCATCAGGGCATCAAGCTGCTGATTCATGAGCTGGGTATGCTGCTGGGCTAGACTGGCAGTATTAGACTTGATCTGTTGCAGACGTTGCAGGGCATCGAAAATCTGGTTGTTGGCCAGAGTTTGAATCAGTTTAAAAAAATGATCATTCTGGTTCTGGTAAGCCTGAATCTGTTGTTGAGATAAACGCTGAATCCGCTGTAGACAATTCGCCACCTCCTGAGTCAGTTCAACTATATGATTGCGGATGCCTGCAATGACTTTACTTGGAGTATCAAAGGAACGATGCGCAATTTCATCCAGAATAGTACGGTCTTTCTCATGACCAATGCCGACCCAAATGGGTACCGAGCGTTTGCAGAGCAGGGCAGCCAGATCATAATCGTTCAAATAAGCCAGATCATTGACTACACCGCCGCCCCGTATAATGACGATCAGATCCGGTGCAGCCTCATAGGTCTGCACCCATTGTTTAAGTGCTTGTGCCAGACTTTGCATAATATTTTGAGGGGCTGTATTTCCCTGAAAAGTCGCACTATGATAAATAAACTCACACACCTGTGCTCGCTGTAATGCATCGGCATCTTTTCTAAAATCTCCAAGTCCTGCTGCATTTTCGGGAGAAATCACTAAAACCCGGTTTAGATCAAAGGGACTGGGCAAATTTTTATTACGCTGAATGAGTCCTTCAGCCGTCAACCGCTCGACAATCTGCTGGTAGCGCCGGGCAATATCTCCCAACGTGTAGCCCGAGTCAATTTCGACGATATTTAATGAAAATCCATACTGTGGATCAAAATTGGCTTTGACCTTAATCAGCACTTTTAGGTCTCGACTCAGTTCAATCCCGCTTTCACGTTCAAACTGCGAGACCATTTTCTGGGCACTAAACTTCCAGATGGTTGCACGGCAACTGGCAATGACCTGATTACTATCCGCTTCTTTTTCTGCCAGCTCAAGATAATAATGGCCGGCTTTAATACTTAAATTTCGAATCTCGGCTTTGACCCATACCGGTGTATCGAAAGTGTGTTTGACCACTTCCTGCACCGTAGCAAGATATTCCTTAAGGGAGAGTTGAGGATCGTCTGTCATGCTAATAGAAAGTTTAAAATTCAATCAAATCTTAAATCAATCCCGTTGAGATCACAAATTTAAAAGTAAGAATAGATAGGAGTGATGTAATTACAATGTAATTCTTTTGGAATGTATAAATATCTACATGGGATGATTAATTGATTGTATTTTATTCTAAAGCAATTTTTTTATTTGATATGTATTCTTTTAATCGAGATTTCAAAGCATTATAGAGCCTAATTTATTGCTGTTTTATTTTCAGTTTTTAATAATTAGAAAGGCTAAAAATCTATACAGACTTCAGCCTGATGGTGATTAAAAAATATGCTAGATTGACAAAGAATGATTAAGAAAGAATTAGCTCTCATGAAAAAAACAATACTGTTTAGTATATTAGCTATCACTTTAAGCGCATGTACTACCATGCCATCATCAGAAAAGGAAACTCCTAAATTAGGGATGGCAAATCCCGCAAGTGAGTATTGTGTCAAGCAGGGTGGTAAGATTGAAATCCGCACTGAAAGTAAGGGGCAGGTTGGATATTGTCATTTAAAGAATGGTCAGGTTGTCGAGGAGTGGGAGTTGCTGCACTTGAATCAACCTAAATGTATTGCTGATCAGGCAACGGCTTTGGTCGGTCAATCTAATCTGACTGAAGAACAAATCAAGCAAAAAACCAAAGCACAAATTGTACGTATGGTCGAACCGGGACAAGCGGTAACCATGGATTATCGTGAAGAACGGGTGACTGTAACGGTGGATCCTGTAAGTAAAAAGATTATTCAGGCCTCATGCGGGTAATCATGCAGATTGAAGAAATCCGTTGAGGAGTTTTTTAAAATTTAGCATGACCGGCATTTTGAAATGACAAATCTTCTCCGATCTTTTATATTGCCCCTCGGAAGGAGAAATTCATGAAAAAGTTATTGGCTTTATCGTTTATGCTGGCTCTGGCTGGTTGTGCCGAGAAGAAACCCTTAACCCCTGAAGAGCAGTGGCAAGGTTATTGTCGAAGTGTCGGTAATGCAGCGCGTACCATTATGCTGGATCGTCAGAATGCAATTGAGAAAGAAAAAGCAATCGAGCATGCCAACAAGATTGACGATGAAACCACTAAAGGTTTTATACTGGATATTATTGATGAAGTTTATGCGCTTCCAGAAGCTGAGATCAAGACAGATGTAAAAGCAGCTCGTGAAAAAGTTCGCGCTGAATTTACTGCAAAGTGTATTGCGACTCCGCATGATGAATTACCAGATTACAAACCGTTCTAAGGAACGGTTTTTTTATGAATAACTAAAATCACTCGGTAAATATTACAACTACAAGATATTTAACCATCAACATTTAAAATACGACTGAATAAAAATAGCCTAAGCAAACGCACACTTTGTGACAATTTCTAAATCTCAAATATAGAAAAGCTTATCTTAATACTGAATAATGAACTCAACTCCAATTAACCGAGGAGTAGCACTATATGGAAGTCGTAAGATATTTGCATCATTCGGATCTGCTATTAGAAGATGAACATGGTGTAGTGATTATTGGCGGAAGCCGCTATGTACTCAGCATCGGTGATAAAGTCATTTTAAAGAAGATGCTAGAACAGGATAAAAAGCTTTATCAGATAGATATTTCCTTTGCCAGCAATAATCACAGTACAACCTGTGAAGATGAATGCGTGGTGAAATTCCAAGGCTGCCGAAACTCATATCAGCAGTATTTAAACTCAACCACTGTACACTAAGGTGGAGTATCTTTTTCACTTCAAATCAGGCAACATCATGGTTGCCTTTTTTATACATTAAATTCCGTTAAAAGAGTCAATTCATGCGCTCGTTTCATGTGGTGTAAGCTGGAACTGATTATGGAATAATCATTAAGGGCATCATTTAGTTATAAAATAACGAGCATCACAAAGAAACACTTGAGTTGCATTAACTTTTAACTGGAAATTTAGTAAAATTTCGGAGTCCATATTATTTGTGAAGCTTGGAATAAGCAGGAATTCATAAGTAATTTTTTAAAAAAGAGGAATAACACTGTGCTAGAAGCTTACCGCCAACACGTTGAAGAACGTGCCGCACTCGGAGTCCCACCGAAGCCACTTGACGATGCCCAAACAGCTGCATTAGTTGAACTACTAAAAAACCCGCCAGCTGGTGAAGAAGCATACTTGGTAGATTTGCTTGAAAACCGTGTACCAGCAGGTGTTGACCAAGCTGCATATGTAAAAGCTGCGTTCTTAGCTGCATTGGCAAAAGGCGAAGCAACCTCTCCACTTGTTTCTAAAGAACGTGCTGTTTACTTACTGGGCACTATGCTTGGTGGTTATAACGTAGCGCCTTTAGTTGAACTTTTAGACAATACCGAGCTTGCTGAACTTGCAGCTGAAGCATTGAAAAAAACGCTTCTTGTATTTGACGCGTTCCATGACGTTGCTGACAAAGCACGTGCAGGCAATGAAAATGCGAAAGCAGTTCTTCAATCATGGGCAGATGCTGAATGGTTCACAAACCGTCCAGATGTTCCTGAAGAAATCAAACTGACAGTTTTCAAAGTCACTGGCGAAACCAACACTGATGACCTGTCTCCAGCTCAAGACGCTTGGAGCCGTCCAGACATTCCATTGCACGCAAATGCAATGCTGAAAAACGAACGTGATGGTATCAACCCAGAAGTTCCGGGTGAAGTTGGTCCATTAAACCAGATCAAAGAACTGATCGCGAAAGGCAACAAAGTTGCTTACGTAGGTGACGTTGTTGGTACAGGTTCATCTCGTAAGTCTGCTACTAACTCTGTACTTTGGTTCTTCGGTGACGAAATTCCGCACATTCCGAACAAGAAAGAAGGCGGTTACTGCCTAGGTTCTAAAATTGCTCCAATTTTCTTCAACACAATGGAAGACGCTGGTGCGTTACCAGTTGAAATCGATGTAGCAAACATGAACATGGGCGACGAGATCACCCTTAAGATCGACAAAGCTGCTGCTAAAGTAACTGCGTTCAAAGACGGCGCGCAAATTGCTGAAGCTGATCTTAAAACTCCAGTACTTCTAGACGAAGTTCGTGCGGGCGGTCGTATTAACCTGATCATTGGTCGTGGTTTGACTACTAAAGCACGTGAAGAGCTAGGTCTTCCTGTATCTACATTGTTCCGTACGCCTGTACAACCTGCTGCAACTGGCAAAGGCTTCACGCTTGCTCAGAAGATGGTTGGTCGTGCTTGTGGTCTTCCAGAAGGTCAAGGTGTTGTTCCAGGTACATACTGTGAACCACGTATGACAACTGTTGGTTCTCAAGATACAACAGGTCCAATGACGCGTGACGAACTTAAAGACCTTGCATGCCTGGGCTTCTCTGCTGACCTGGTAATGCAATCTTTCTGTCACACAGCTGCGTATCCAAAACCAGTTGACGTTCAAATGCAACACACGCTTCCTGATTTCATCATGAACCGTGGTGGTGTTTCTCTACGTCCAGGTGACGGTATTATCCACTCTTGGTTAAACCGTATGCTTCTTCCAGATACAGTTGGTACTGGTGGTGACTCACATACTCGTTTCCCAATCGGTATTTCATTCCCTGCGGGTTCTGGTCTGGTAGCGTTCGCTGCTGCAACTGGTGTTATGCCACTTGACATGCCAGAGTCTGTTCTTGTGAAGTTCAAAGGTAAAATGCAACCTGGTATCACACTACGTGACCTGGTACATGCAATTCCTTACGTAGCGATCCAAGAAGGTGACCTGACTGTTGAGAAGAAAGGTAAGAAAAACATCTTCTCTGGCCGTATCCTTGAGATCGACCTGACAGAAATGGAAACTGACCTGACTGTTGAGCAAGCATTCGAACTTTCTGATGCTTCTGCTGAACGTTCTGCTGCTGGTTGTGCGATCACTCTTTCTGAAGAGAAAGTTGCTGAATACCTACGTTCTAACATCACTATGCTGAAATGGATGATTTCACAAGGCTATGGCGATGCTCGTACTATGGCGCGCCGTGTTGAGAACATGGAAAAATGGTTGGAAAATCCATCACTTCTTAAAGCTGATGCTGATGCTGAATACACTAAAGTGTATGAAATCGACCTTTCTACGATTACTGAACCAGTTCTTTGCTGCCCGAACGACCCAGATGATGCAAAACTTCTTTCTGACGTTCAAGGCGTGAAAATTGATGAAGTATTCATCGGTTCTTGTATGACTAACATCGGTCACTTCCGTGCAGCTGGTAAACTTCTAGACAAAGTACCTGGTGGTTCTTTATCTACTCGTCTATGGTTGGCTCCTCCAACTCGTATGGACGAACACCAGTTAATGGAAGAAGGTTTCTACAATACTTATGGTAAAGCTGGCGCTCGTACAGAAATGCCAGGCTGTTCACTGTGTATGGGTAACCAGGCACGTGTAGCACCGAACACGACTTGTGTATCGACTTCTACTCGTAACTTCCCGAACCGTTTAGGTCAAGGTGCGAACGTTTACCTGGCATCTGCTGAGCTTGCTTCTGTTGCTGCTGTATTGGGTAAATTACCTTCTCCAGAAGAATACCAACAGTACGCTGCTCAAATCGACAGCATGTCTGCTGACATCTACCAATACTTGAACTTCGACAAGATGAGCGAGTATACAGATGCTGCTAAAGACATCGATACTAAGAAAATTGCTGCTGCTCAATTAGCTTAATGTATTGATAATTAAATTAATTTGAGTTAAGAGTAAGGGCTGATTTATCAGCCCTTATTTTTTGAGATATTTATAGTGAAGTCATTAGAAATTCAGAGTTTAGAAATAAATAATAAGTCTATTTGAATAGCCACCGATTTTGTAGACACTCTTTAGTTAGATAAAATGGCTAATTAACGAGGTGTTTATGAGCAGTAGCAAACGATATCCTG
>NZ_LSZJ01000013.1:0-353516 GCF_001647575.1 Acinetobacter sp. SFD | reverse complement strand
ATATCGTTTGCTACTGCTCATAAACACCTCGTTAATTAGCCATTTTATCTAACTAAAGAGTGTCTACAAAATCGGTGGCTATTCAAACTTTAATTTAAGTTCTTTAAGCTTTTCAATATATTTTATTCCAGTGAATAATCCAACTATGCAATACAATAAGAATAATAATGAGACAGCTTTTTGAGCTAGTTGGTCTGAACTAGACAATATACTAAACTTATCAAAAAGAACGCTTTCTGGAAAAAATATAAATAGTGTTAGAAAAGCCCATAGGAAAATAAAAAGTGTATTAGCAATTAGCTCTCTAGGTTGAACAGTTACTATTCGCTTTAGTCGGGAGCGAGGTAATGTTTTTTGATCTACAGAATAAAAGAGTTGTTGTAGTATGCTTTTTTCTATAGCTTCGATTTCAATCTCTTTATTATTGCCTTCAATTTCTAAATGATCTTTGAATGTTGCTAGCGATATATTTAAGTATTTCCATTGTGGATTATTTTTTTGGAAAGTTTGTAACACGCTACTCTTGCCTGAACCATATGGGCCAGTTACAGCAATGTTGTTGGTTTTCTTCTGTGATAATGCAAATCTTAGCATATCAGAATAAGCATTATCTTCATCTGCATTAGTAATTGGTGTCAATGATAAATATTGATGGGTAGAGAATATTTGAGGAGCTGAATAAATTTCTTGAATTTTGGCATAAGTTATTTTTATTTCATTCCAAATTTTTTGAAGTTTATCTTTTGACATCTAAATATTCTCTTGCCTAATTTCTACTGAATTATGTATGTATTTTAGTTTTTTCGTTGCTTTAATATCTATTATATAAAGATTTAACTAAAGACTAGATCATACTTCTTTAAAAAAACCGCCATTCATGGCGGTTTTTTTATCAATGACAACTTATGTGTCGCGCAATGACATTTTATGTGTCGCAAATGACATTTTATGTGTCGCGTGACGCGTGACGCTAAACCTTACCAGCTTAACGCACCGCCAGTTTGGTAATCTGTTACACGCGTCTCGAAGAAATTCTTCTCTTTACGCAAGTCCATCATCTCTGACATCCACTGGAATGGGTTATTCACACCAGCAAACTGTTCAGGTAAGCCTAACTGCGCCAGACGACGGTTGGCAATGAACTTCAGGTATTCTTCCATCATGCCAGCATTCATGCCCAATACACCGCGTGGCATGGTGTCACGTGCATATTCGATTTCCAGCATCGTACCTTCAAGAATCATCTGGATAATTTCTTCCTGGAATTCAGTCGTCCATAAACCTGGGTTTTCGATCTTGATCTGGTTGATCATATCGATACCGAAGTTCAGGTGCATTGACTCGTCACGCAGGATGTACTGGAATTGCTCGGCAACACCATTCATCTTGTTACGACGGCCCATCGACAGGATCTGGCTGAAACCGCAGTAGAAGAAGATACCTTCAAGTACACAGTAGAACGCGATCAGGTTGCGAAGCAGGATCTGGTCGTTTTCAGGTGTACCGGTTTTGAAAGTAGGATCACTTAAAGACTGGGTATATTTCAGGCCCCATGCCGCTTTACGTGCCACTGACGGTACTTCGCGGTACATGTTGAAGACTTCGCCTTCATCCATGCCTAGCGACTCGATACAGTACTGGTAAGCGTGTGTGTGAATCGCTTCTTCAAATGCCTGACGCAAGATGTACTGACGGCATTCAGGGTTGGTAATGTGACGGTAAATCGCCAGTACCAGATTGTTTGCAACCAGTGAATCGGCAGTCGAGAAGAAACCGAGTGAACGCATCACGATGGTACGTTCATCTTCAGTCAAGCCATTTTCAGACTTCCACAGCGCGATGTCGTGGTTCATGTTGACTTCTTGTGGCATCCAGTGGTTTGCACATCCGTCCAGATACTTCTGCCAAGCCCATTCGTATTTGAACGGTACAAGCTGGTTCAAGTCTGCACGACAGTTGATCATCGCCTTATCATCAACCTGAACACGTTGTGCACCCATTTCAAGCTCTTCAAGGCCTGGAGCAACATCAAGTTGATCTAGGGAAGCAGATGCTCTTGCCAGCGAATCGGTTGGATTTGATCCTCGGTTTTGAGTGGCTCTAAGGGGTTGTGCAGCTGCCACATCCGGCGATGCGTTGCCTGCATCAGATACCATCTGTGAATTAGTCGCTTTTTGCGGCTCGACGGGCGCAGGCTGCTGTTCAGGTGCAGCCGGTTTTTGCGAATCATCTTCGAAATCGTCCCAACTTAGGATAGACATATCAATTCTCTCTACGTTGCTTTATATCTTTTATGAGACATTCAGCTTGGCTGAGATGTCTTACTATACGCTTAATTTGTGTAAGCAAAATTAAGTTTTGTCGATGAGTGTTATGAATTTATACATAAGCACAATCCCCACTACTTATTTTGCTTACGCTGCTGGCGAACTTTGAACCAGAAATAAGCAATCGGTAAATAAAAGGTAATACCAAAGGAAATCAGCAATGCCGCAAGTCCTAACATGTAGTTATGAGTCATATGAGGCATTGAGGTTTCCTTTGTTTGTTATTTTAATCTCCCTAAATCCCTCTTTTAAAAAGAGGGACTTTCACATGTCAGATGACTGAGCTGTGATCCCCCTCCTTTTAGGAGGGGTTAGGGGAGGTCAAGCGAAGCTTATTGACAAGCTTCACAATCAGGATTGTCAATTGAACATGCCATTGGCACTGGAGCTGCTTGCGCAAAACCTTCTTCCTCTACAGAAGCCTCAGGTTTTTGTGCTTCAACGACAGGAGCTGCTGCTACAACAGGAGCCGCAACAGTTGCAGGTTTAACTGCATTCAATGCGCCAGTGTTGATTGTAGATTTCTCAGCAGAAGTCGCACCCAATGCACGAAGGTAATAAGTCGTTTTAAGACCACGTAACCATGCCATCTTGTAAGTGATGTCCAGTTTCTTACCGTTTGCACCAGCGATGTAAAGGTTAAGAGACTGCGCTTGGTCGATCCATTTTTGACGACGTGATGCAGCATCCACGATCCAGCGAGTTTCAACTTCAAACGCAGTCGCGAAGATGGCTTTAAGCTCTTCAGGAATACGGGAAATCTTTTGCACAGAACCTTCGAAGTGTTTCAGGTCGTTGACCATTACCGCATCCCAAAGACCACGTTCTTTCAACGCACGTACCAGGTACGGGTTAATCACGGTGAATTCACCAGACAGGTTTGATTTCACATACAGGTTCTGGAAGGTTGGCTCAATAGATTGAGACACGCCACAAATGTTTGAAATCGTAGCAGTCGGAGCAATTGCCATCACATTCGAGTTACGCATACCGTCTTTTTGAACTTTGGCACGTAAAGTGTCCCAGTCCAGACGTTGAGTGCGGTCGACTTCGAACATGCGTTCAGGACGAGTTTTCGCAACCAGATCAAGCGAGTCGATTGGCAGGATACCTTGATCCCACAATGAACCCTTGAATGTTTCGTATGTACCACGTTCAACAGCCAAATCGCTTGAGGTTGAAATCGCGTAGTACGAAATCACTTCCATCGATTCATCAGCAAACTCAACCGCAGCATCAGAACCATAAGCCAGGTTCATTTCGTATAACGCATCCTGGAAGCCCATGATACCCATACCGACTGGACGGTGTTTCAGGTTCGAGTTGCGCGCTTGTGGAACAGCGTAGTAGTTGATGTCGATCACGTTGTCGAGCATACGAACAGCAGTTTTAACTGTACGTGCCAGTTTTTCACGATCAAGAACACCACCTTGAACGTGTTGTACCAGATTGATCGAACCCAGGTTACATACTGCGATTTCTTCTTTGCTGGTGTTCAGCGTGATTTCTGTACACAGGTTAGAAGAGTGAACCACGCCTACGTGTTGTTGTGGTGAACGCAGGTTACATACGTCTTTGAATGTGATCCAAGGATGACCAGTTTCAAACAACATAGACAGCATTTTGCGCCACAAATCTTTTGCACGGATTTTCTTGTGCAACATGTTTGTTTCTTTGGCAATCGCTTCGTAGTGTGCATAACGCTCAGCGAATTCAGCACCAGTCAAATCATGCAGATCAGGCGTTTCAGAAGGCGTGAATAAAGTCCATTCCGCATCTTCGAATACACGTTGCATGAACAGGTCAGGAACCCAGTTCGCAGTGTTCATGTCATGGGTACGACGACGGTCATCACCGGTGTTCTTACGCAGTTCAAGGAATTCTTCGATGTCCAGGTGCCAGGTTTCCAGGTATGCACATACTGCACCTTTACGCTTGCCACCCTGGTTAACCGCAACAGCTGTATCGTTCGCTACTTTCAGGAACGGAACAACACCTTGAGACTTGCCGTTAGTACCTTTGATGTATGAGTTCAAGGCACGAACTGGTGTCCAGTCATTACCTAAACCGCCTGCCCATTTAGACAGCATTGCGTTATCACGCATCGCGCCATAAATGTCATACAGATCATCATCAATCGTGGTCAAATAACAGCTAGACAATTGTGGACGTAACGTACCTGAGTTAAACAGGGTAGGCGTCGAAGCCATGTAGTCGAAGCTAGACAACAGGTTATAGAATTCGATTGCACGTTCTTCACGGTTTTCTTCATTGAGCGACAAGCCCATAGAAACACGCATAAAGAACAATTGCGGAAGTTCGAAACGTACGCCATCTGAATGGATGAAGTAGCGGTCAAATAAGGTTTGCAGACCTAAGTAGGTGAACTGGTTAGAGCGTTCCGGTTGAATCGCAGCAGCCAGTTTGGCCAGGTCAAAGTTCAGCAATTCTGGAGAAAGCAACTCAAGCTCGATCCCTTTTTTCAGGAAAGTTTCAAGCGCATCGCCTTCATTGGTGTCTGTCGGAAGACCCAAAAACTCTAAACCGGTGGCTACTAGGTCATCACGCAACAGACGTGCAGTCACATAAGTATAGTTTGGTTCCTGTTCGATCCGGGTACGGGTCGCCATCATCATGGTGGTAGAGATATCAGACTCTTTTACACCGTTGTAGAGGTTTTTCACGGTCTCATCGATGATCGCCTGAACATCAATTCCTTCCAGACCTTGAGCAGCTTTTTCTATAGTCGCAGTCAACTCGCTGAGATCTAATGGTTTTAATTTTCCTTCAGCATCAGTGATTTGTAGCGTCGGGTGATGATTCGCACCTAACTGTTTACGCGCTTCAGAACGTTGTTCACGGTAAATGACATATGAGCGTGCAACTTTCTGTTCGCCCGTACGCATTAGCGCAAGTTCAACTTGGTCTTGAATTTCTTCAATATGAATCGTTCCGCCAGAAGGTAAACGACGTTTAAAGGTATTTAATACCATTTCCGTCAGTTGCTCGATACGATCATGAATTCGGCTCGAGTCAGCGCTTTGTTGGCCTTCAACCGCCAAAAATGCTTTACCAATTGCGACAGAAATTTTTTCTGCATCAAAAGCGGCAACATCACCGGTGCGTTTAATCACCTGAAGTTGACCAGGAGTTGAAGTGATTACGCTCATGTTAGCATAGCTCCATTGTCATCTATTTTTATGTTTATGGACCGTTTGAACCGGGCAAAATTCGTGCCACAGTATTTGAGGAATAAACACAAGACCTAGTGGTTTTAAAATTAATTGAACACAAGATACGGGAAAATTTAGGGTAGATCAATATTGACATTCAGCTAAATATTTTTCTTTAGTTGTGCTTTAATCATTGCAAAAATATCGCTATTTTTATTGATTTTTGTATAAGCCTTATCAGGCAAGGCATAGCATAACAAAGTCCAAAGAAAGTGCTTATAGATAACATTGTGGATAACTAAAAAGCGCTCAATCAAGCAGTCATATTTTGTTCATGTAATAGTTGTGTAAGCCCCAATTCAGATCTAAGCCACTGTTTCAAGCACAACTGCCCAAAAAATGCACGATAAAATATTACAAAATGCTATCTTGATGTATCAGTTTGGTGAACGCCATCTTGTTTACAATGTAAACGTGTGTATATTGCAAGCATATTAAAAACGTATCTATTGGATTTCAAAAGGATACGCCTATAGCGTAGATCCACCATATAAGGGGCAATACATGAGCCAAGAAGAAAAGTTACCCAAGATTTTAATTGTTGAAGATGACGAGCGTCTTGCCCGTTTAACGCAAGAATACCTCATCCGTAACGGACTTGAGGTGGGGGTAGAGCCGGATGGCAACCGTGCCATTCGTCGGATTATTGCTGAACAGCCAGATATGGTGGTGCTGGATGTGATGTTGCCAGGTGCGGATGGCTTGACCATTTGCCGTGAAGTACGTCCACATTATCATCAACCGATTTTGATGTTGACGGCACGTACTGAAGACATGGATCAGGTTCTGGGCCTGGAGATGGGTGCAGATGACTACGTTGCTAAACCGGTTCAGCCGCGTGTATTGCTGGCGCGTATCCGCGCATTGCTGCGTCGTACGGACAAGGTGCCTGAAGATGAAGTGGCACAGCGTATCGAATTTGATGATCTGGTGATCGACAATGGCGGGCGTTCGGTAACCCTAAATGGCGATCTGGTTGATTTTACCAGCGCAGAATATGACCTGTTGTGGTTGCTCGCATCGAATGCGGGTCGTATCCTTTCCCGCGAAGATATTTTCGAACGTTTGCGCGGTATTGAATATGACGGTCAAGACCGTTCAATCGATGTACGTATTTCGCGTATCCGTCCAAAAATTGGTGACGATCCAGAAAATCCGAAGCGTATTAAAACAGTACGTAGTAAAGGTTATCTTTTCGTTAAAGAGACTAATGGACTTTAAGCAAATGTGGTTTTTTGCTTGAACAAGCAGGATAAATTATAGGTGTTTAAACACAGTATATTTTTGCGTATCTATGCAGGACTCGTCATCCTTGTCGTCTTGGTGGCGGTGTTCGGCTATTTGTTGGTACAGATTATCAACTATCAGCGTGCGCAAGAATATCGCGAATCCCTGACTGATGGCATGGCATATATCATCAGTGAGGGAGTTGCGCGCCAGCCAAATCTCCAGCAGAAGATGGATTGGATTTCTGATGCCTCCGATCTTCTGGAGTTACCCATTCATTATGTAGATGCCAGCAAGGTAGATATTACCCGTGCTGAAGCGAGACGTATTGCTGATCGAAAGGCTGTAGTGCGCTGGGATGCTGAGTCCGGTATCGCTTATATTGTGGTGGGACTGCGTGATGATCCGGATCATTACCTTTATATAAAGGCTGACAACATCACTGAACGCCAGATGAAGGCCTTGGCGGTCTTTATTCTGGATTATCTGGTTTATTATCCGGGTCAGGAAAAAGAATACCTTGCGCGTATTCAGGATTATTTCTCCTATCCGGTTTCCATTGAAAATGTTCAATCTCTGCCTTTGGACTCCGAGCAGATCGGACGTTTGCGTCTGGATCACAGTATTATTTTATACCGCGATAATGCTTCTATTCGTGGTACGACCATTTCAATTATTTCGCCAATTCCAGGCTCGACCTCCCAGGTCTTGGTCATGGGGCCAGTACCGTTATTTAACTGGATGCCATTCCAGTTGGCGACCGGTATTACCTTATTAAGCCTGTTTGTACTGAGTTTGGGTGTTTATGGCCTTCTGGTTCCGATGCAGCGTAAGCTGCGTGAAGTGAGCTATGCCTTAAACAAGATGAAGACGGGGAATATGTCATTGCGTCTTCCGGTGGATGGTAGTGATGAGATGTCTACACTGGCTTCCAGTTATAACAATATGTCAGACCATATCCAGCGCTTGATCGAAGCGCAGCGGGAGTTGATGCGTGCGGTTTCGCATGAATTGCGTACACCGGTGGCACGGATCCGTTTTGGTGTGGAAATGATGGCAGATGAAGATGACTACGAGTATCGTCTGCAACAGGTTGAGCAGATTGATAAGGATATTGAAGCGCTGAATACCTTGATTGATGAGATCATGACCTATGCCAAACTGGAACAGGGTATGCCATCGATTGAGTTTGAGCAGATTGATCTGTATGACGTGCTGAATCAGGTGATGGTGGAAACCCAAGCACTGAAAACCCATAAAATTATTGAATTACACCCAATGCCTGTGGCTGTGGTAGTCGAGGCGGAGCGTCGTTATCTGCATCGCGTGATTCAGAATCTGGTAGGGAATGCCATCCGTTATTGTGATAATAAGGTATTAATCAGCGGTGGTCTGGATCAGGACGGCCAAGCCTATGTGTGTGTGGAAGATGATGGTCCCGGAATTCCGGAAGTAGATCGTGCCCGTATTTTTGAAGCCTTCGCCCGTTTGGATGATAGCCGCACCCGAGCTTCAGGTGGTTATGGCTTGGGTCTATCCATTGTCAGCCGGATTGCCTACTGGTTTGGTGGTTCCATTCAGGTGGATCAAAGTCCAACCTTGGGCGGTGCGCGTTTTATCATGACCTGGCCGGCACAGCGTTATGTGAAAAAGAATAAACGCAAGTTGCTGGAAAAAAAGACTGAGGAAAGCAGTGATCATTCAGTTTAATACGATGTAAATAATGTATTGCCCATAAAAAACGATGCTGATGCATCGTTTTTTATAAGTAGTAATTTACTCTTGGATGGTGGCATCTGGTTCAATGAGTGGCTTTCCATCTCTTAAGCTTTGTAATGCTTCAGGGTTGCAATCGATCAGCAGTTGGGCATTTTTCACATCGACGTTATAGTGCTGAATCAATTTCTGGTCGCCTGATAGGGTTTCGACTTTATATTCATCAGCGATATTCATAATCCCATCCAGATTGACGCTGACAGACGCAAAATCATCCTGAAATAGTGCATTAATCTCATTTAATTCAAAAACAAGCTGGCTGGTGTTCTGGTTTTTCTGGACGTAATTTTGGATATGTCGAACGATTAATTGAGCATATAAAAAATAATTTGGTTTATGGGCATAATGCAGAGACATGCAGGGACTCCTTTATTGTTACTTTATAAAGTCATTGGGAACTAAGAAATACAAATAACATATTCTGAATCAGTCTGTTGAGTGTGTTGCAAAAAGACACAAATGCTTGTTTAACATTACGATAGAGCAGATGAACGTTAAATAGATGTTAAACCTGCATATTCAGCTAAAGAGCCTGTAAGAGAGTTAAAGCTTGGTCGGGATTTTGGAACCCTGTAATAAGTTTTAATCAGATTGGACTTGGATTTGGTTGATAAAAGGACTATATCTAAACAAATGGCTAGGAGTGCTGCAAATCGGAATGCGAGTGGTTTTGCATCCCCTTTTATAGAAAAATAAATAAAAATTTAAAATTTTATTCAATAAAACGATAAAAGCGGGTTCTGGGTGATGAAAGTGAAATTAAATGCTGAAATGCTTAAAAAATCATCCCAAAGACTAAGGCTTATAAACTAGCAAGTGAAATCATAAATCAGGTACAATTGGCGGGATTAATTTTGTGTATGGTGTATTTGAAGGCCAATACATACATTCTTTGTTAACAAATAGGCCTGCCAGGAGTTATCCCCGCATGAGTGCTATTACTCCATACGAATGGGCAATTATTGCCTTCGTGATCGGCGTTACATTTTTATGCGTCTTTATGCTGACTGTCCCGTTACTCCTTGGGGGTAAATCATGGGGCCGTGCCAAGCAGGAGCAGTTTGAGTCAGGTGTAGTTAGTGCAGGTGGAGCTCGTATCCGCTTGTCTGCAAAATTCTATTTAGTTGCAATATTCTTCGTAGTGTTTGATTTGGAAGCACTTTATCTATATGCATGGGCAGTTTCTGTTCGTGAAGTGGGTTGGATTGGTTTTGCAACTGCAGCTATCTTTATTTTAGTTTTACTTGTTGGTTTGATTTACGAATTATCGACAGGCGCACTCAATTGGGCACCTTCGGACAGACGTAAGGCAGCAGGAATTAAAGCTAAGATTGGTTCGCCAAATATGGATCTTGCAGAAATTACGCGTTTCAACTCGGTTGAAGAATTGGTGATGGATCCTACGGGTCAAATCCCGGCTCAATCATCTGGTTTTGTGAAAAAATCACAAGCTCAATTATCTGATAAGGAGTAATACGGGATGAAATATACATTAACCCGTGCGAATCCGAATGCTGATCAATATCCACTTCAGGAACGCATTGTTGTAGAAGATCCGTTGCTAGAAGAAGAAGTGAATAAAAATGTATTCATGACTCGCTTAGAGGATGTAGTACATACAGCAGTCAACTGGGGGCGTAAAAACTCAGTTTGGCCATTTAACTTTGGTACATCTTGCTGCTACGTAGAGTATGCGACGACTTTAACAGGCGTACATGACCTGTCACGTTTCGGTGCAGAGGTTATTCGTGCTTCACCGCGTCAGGCCGATTTGATGATCGTTGCCGGTACCTGCTTCGTAAAAATGGCACCAGTAATTCAACGTTTGTATGAACAAATGCTTGAGCCGAAATGGGTTATTTCTATGGGTGCATGTGCCAACTCAGGTGGTATGTACGACATCTATTCGGTTGTACAAGGTGTGGATAAAATCATCCCTGTGGATGTGTATGTTCCAGGCTGCCCACCACGTCCTGAAGCTTTAATTCAGGCATTGATGCTGTTGCAAGACCAGATTCAACTAGAGCGACGTCCGCTTTCTGCGGTAATCGGTGATGATCTTAAGCCAGTGTATAAGCCAAAGATGATGCCGGAACGTGACCGTAAGAAAGACCAGCGTGTTGCTGTGAAAAACTTACGCTCTATGGATGAAATTAAATAATTTAAACGACAGGTTTTTTTGTTGTGCACCCGCTATGGGTGTAGTTGTCGTTTAGGTTGACTGAATTTGTATTAAATAGGAAGCCAAGCCAATGGCTGAAACTGACATTGCTATGCCAGAATCAACGCCTGTTGATTCACGCCCAGCATTTGCGATCATTGAAGAGCTCAAAACCAAATTTGGTGAGAACTTCTTTGTGCAAACGACTTTCGAGGATTTTCCGACAGTCTGGGTTGAGCGCGCACGTGTACAAGAAGTTTTAATGTTCTTGCGTACAGTGTCACGTCCTTACGTGATGTTGTTCGACCTGTCAGCGGTAGATGAGCGTCTGCGTACGCACCGCGACGGTTTACCTGCGTCTGACTTCACCGTGTTCTATCACCTGTTGTCGCTCGAGCGTAATACTGACATTCGTATTAAAGTTGCCTTAGCAGAAAGCGATTTGAATCTTCCAACGGCAACCAATATCTGGCCAAATGCCAACTGGTACGAACGTGAAGCTTACGATATGTTCGGGATCAATTTCGAAGGGCATCCAATGCTCCGTCGTATCTTGTTGCCAACCTATTGGGAAGGTCATCCGCTACGTAAAGAATATTCTGCGCGTGCGACTGAATATACGCCGTATCTGCAAGATAAAGCCAAACAGGACTACGAACAGGAACATCTTCGTTTCGTTCCTGAAGATTGGGGTATGAAGCGCGGCAATGCTGACGAAGACTTCATGTTCCTGAACCTGGGTCCGAACCATCCATCTGCGCATGGTGCTTTCCGTGTGATCTTGCAGCTGGACGGTGAAGAAGTTAAAGACTGTGTGCCTGACATCGGTTATCACCACCGTGGTGTGGAAAAGATGGCTGAACGTCAAACCTGGCATTCATTCATTCCATATACAGACCGTGTCGACTACCTCGGTGGCTGTGCACAGAACATGCCTTATGTGATGGGCGTGGAACAAATGGCGGGTATTACTGTACCTGACCGTGCCCAGTGTATCCGTGTCATGTTGTCGGAGTTGTTCCGTATCAATAACCACTTGCTGTTTATTGGTACCGCGATTCAGGATGCCGGCGGTATGACGCCAGTGTTCTACATGTTCGCCGACCGTCAGAAAGTCTACGATATCGTAGAAGCGATTACGGGTTATCGTATGCACCCGGCATGGTTCCGTATTGGCGGTACTGCCCACGACCTGCCAAATGGTTGGGACAAGCTGGTTCGAGATTTACTTGACTGGATGCCAAAACGTATGAATGAATACTACAAGGCTGCTTTACGCAACTCGGTATTTATGGGGCGTACCCAGGGTGTGGCGCAATACGATGCGAAATCGGCATTGGCTTGGGGTGTAACGGGTACAGGTCTGCGTGCTACAGGTATTGATTTCGACGTTCGTAAATACCGTCCATATAGCGGCTATGAAAACTACGACTTCGAAGTGCCTTTAGAGTACGAAGGCGATGCCTATGCACGTGTTATGGTGCATTTCCGTGAAATCGAAGAATCACTGAAAATTGTCAAGCAATGCTTAGACAACATGCCGTCTGGTGCATATAAAGCAGACCATCCACTGGCTGTTCCACCACCAAAAGACAAGACATTACAAGATATTGAAACCTTGATTACGCACTTCCTGAGCGTGTCTTGGGGTCCTGTAATGCCGGCAGGTGAAGCATCTGTGATGGCAGAAGTGGTAAAAGGCGCGTCGAACTACTACTTGACTTCAGACAAGTCAACCATGAGTTACCGTACCCGTATCCGTACACCAACCTTCACGCATTTACAGCAAATGCCTTCTGTGATTAACGGCAGCCTAATGTCTGACTTAATCATTTATTTAGCGACCATTGACGTCGTAATGGCTGACGTGGATCGCTAAGGGGTAAACGCATTATGATGATTTTGACTGATAAAAAGCCACGTGTGAATGTTGAAGGAATTTTGACTGCGGACGAAATTCACGATATTGAACATCACATGGGGCACTATCCATACCCACGTGCAGCGTGTCTGGATGCGCTGAAGTGTGTACAACGCCGTAATGGCTGGGTAGATGATGCGCAAATGAATGCCATCGCACAAATGCTGAGCATGAGCGTTGCAGATCTGGAAGGTGTAGCGACGTTCTATAACCGTATTTACCGTCAGCCGGTCGGTCGTCACGTAATTTTGTTATGTGACTCGATTGCGTGTTTCCTGATGGGTGCGGAAACTTTGGCAGAAGCATTCCAGCGCGAATTAGGCATTCAGTTTGGTCAAACGACTGCAGATGGTCGTTTCACTTTGTTGCCAATTTGTTGTCTGGGCAACTGTGACAAAGGTCCAACCTTAATGATTGATGAAGACACGCACGGTCTGGTTGAAGTGACTTCGGTGAAACAGCTGTTGGAGAAGTATGTATGAATACTGAACCAAAACCAATTTATGGTGACGGTAACCCGGAAACTCATCCGCTTACCTGGCGTTTAAGCAAGCAGGCCAACGTTCGTAATGCTGATGATTACGAAGCGCTGGAAGGTTATGCAGGCTTTAAAAAAGCCCTGTCTATGTCGCCTAAAGATGTATTGGAAGTGGTTAAGGCAGCGACTGTAAAAGGTCGTGGTGGTGCAGGCTTCCCGGCAGGCATCAAATGGTCATTGATGGCGCCAAATGACAACTCGGGTCCACGTTACCTGATTTGTAATGCCGATGAGATGGAACCAGGTACCTTCAAAGACCGTTTGCTGATGGAAGATCTTCCTCATCAATTGATCGAAGGTATGCTGATTGCAGGCTATACGCTGGAAGCGACCCATGGTTATATCTTTATCCGTGGCGAGTACATCGAAGCTGCAAAATACTTAAATGAAGCACTTGAGCAAGTTCGTGCCAAAGGCTACTTAGGGGACAACATCCTCGGTACTGGCTGGAACTTCGAGTTGCATGTGCATACCGGTGCGGGCCGTTATATCTGTGGTGAAGAAACTGCATTGATTAACTCGCTTGAGGGCCGCCGTGCCAACCCGCGTACTAAACCGCCATTTCCACAGGTTGCAGGTGCTTGGGGTCGTCCTACGATTGTCAACAACGTAGAGACCTACAATAACTTGCCAGCTATTATGCTGCGCGGTCCTGAATGGTATATCAACCTGTCTGCGGGTAAGTCGAAAGATCCGGGCACCAAGATTTATGGTGCATCAGGTAAGGTGAAATTCCCGGGTTTATGGGAACTGCCATTTGGTACAACAGCGCGTGAAGTGATTGAAGAACACGCTGGTGGTATGCGCGACGGTTTGAAACTGAAAGCATGGTTACCAGGCGGTGCATCAACTGACTTCCTGGCTGCCGAGCATATTGATCTTCCTATGGATGCGGAAAGCATCATGAAAGCAGGTTCACGTTTAGGTACCTGTCTGCTCATGGTGGTTGATGAAACCCAGTGTATGGTTTCAGCGACACGTAACCTCGAAGAATTCTTTGCACGTGAATCATGTGGTTTCTGTACACCTTGTCGTGATGGCTTGCCTTGGGCTGTGAAAGCACTAAAAGCACTCGAAGATGGCACAGGTAAGAAAGAAGATATCGATCACTTACAAGAACTGACTCGTAAGCTTTGGATTGGTAAAACTTTCTGTGCGCATGCTCCTGGTGCAATGGAGCCGCTTATGGGTGCACTCAAACATTTCCGTGGTGAATTTGAAGCGAAGGTCATCAATGCCGCCGCTCAAGTTAGCTCCGTAGAACAAGCTTAAGGAATTCGACTATGGCTACAATTCATGTCGATGGCAAATCGTATGAAGTCAACGGCTCGGAAAACTTGCTACAAGCATGTTTGAGTCTTGGCATTGATATCCCATACTTTTGTTGGCATCCATCCTTAGGTTCTGTCGGCTCTTGCCGTCAATGTGCCGTGACCCAGTACGCGAATCCAGAAGATACGCGTGGTCGTTTGGTCATGTCATGTATGACACCTGCAGCAGACAATACCTACATCTCGATTGAAGACAAAGAAGCCAAGGATTTCCGCGCTTCGATTGTTGAATTCTTGATGACCAACCACCCGCACGACTGTCCCGTCTGTGAAGAGGGTGGTCACTGTCATTTACAAGATATGACTGTAATGACACAGCATGACCGTCGTCGCTACCGTTTCACCAAACGTACGCATTACAACCAGGAACTTGGTTCGTTTATTGCGCACGAGATGAACCGTTGTATTGCATGCTACCGTTGTGTGCGTTACTACAAAGACTACGCAGGTGGTACCGACTTTGGCGTGTATGCCAACGCATCACGCGTGTACTTCGGTCGTCCAGAATCAGGCACCTTAGAGTCTGAATTCTCGGGTAACCTGACTGAAGTGTGTCCGACTGGTGTATTCACAGATAAGACTCACTCTGAACGCTACAACCGTAAGTGGGACATGCAGTATGCACCAAGCGTATGCCAGGGCTGTTCTTCAGGCTGTAACATCTCTCCGGGTGAACGTTATGGCGAACTTCGTCGTGTAGAAAACCGTTTTAACGGTGAAGTGAACCAATACTTCCTATGCGACAAAGGCCGTTTCGGTACTGGTTATGTGAACCGTGCAGACCGTCCACGTCAGCCACAATTCCGTAATGGTGCTACTGTTGAAACTGTTTCAGTTGATGCAGCACTCGATACGGTTATTGCAAATATCCAAGGCAAAAAAGTACTGGGTATTGGTTCGCCGCGAGCGTCTCTTGAATCGAACTACGCACTTCTTGAGCTGGTTGGTCAAGATCGCTTCTCAACCGGTCTGTCTCAAAAAGAGCACAACCTGGTTGAACTGGCTGCTTCTATCATGCAAACCGAGGGTGTATACAACCCTAACATGCGTGAAATTGAGAGCTATGATGCGGTACTGATTCTGGGTGAAGACCTGACTCAAACTGCACCTCGTATGGCTTTATCTGTTCGCCAGGCTGCGAAAAATAAAGGCAAAGAGATGGCAGCAGAGCGCCGTACCCAAGAATGGTTAGCTGAACCGGTACAACGTATTGCGCAAGATGCCAAATCTCCGATTTACATTCTGGCTGCGACTCAAACCCGTTTGTCTGATGTTGCTGAAGGGGAAGTGGTTGCGTCTCCAAACGACATCGCGCGTTTAGGTTTTGCGATTGCGGCAGGCGTGAAAGGTGAGAGCATTCTTGGTTTAGACGATGACGCGAAAGCATTTGCACAAACGATTGCAGACACTTTAAAAGCTGCCAAGAAACCACTGATCATTTCGGGTACAAGCCTGCAAGATCCTGCCATTATGGAAGCTGCGGCACAAGTTGCACAGAATCTGGGTAATGCCGGTTTGACCTTGACGGTTCCTGAAGTGAACTCGATGGGTATGGCAATCTTTGGTGGTCAAAGCCTGGAGCAAGCATTTGCACAAGATTACGATACTGTCATCGTAGTTGAAAATGACCTTTACCGTCGTCTTCCTGCTGCACAGGTCGATGCTGCACTTGCAGGTAAAGAAGTGATCGTACTGGATCACTCTGAAACTGAAACAGTGAAAAAAGCCGACATTGTGCTTTCTGCTGCAAGCTTCGCGGAAGGTGATGGTACGGTTGTATCGCAAGAAGGCCGTGCACAACGTTTCTACCAAGTGTATGACCCAAGCTACTACAATCCTGAGCTGGCGATTAAAGAATCTTGGCGCTGGTTACACGCTCTGGAAACAGGCGTGAAAGGCAAAGCGATTTCTTGGACTTTGCTGGATGACGTGATCGAGTCAGTGGCAAAAAACATTCCAGCGCTGGAAGGCATTCTGGATGTTGCACCTGATGCGGGCTTCCGTGTACATGGTCTGAAAGTGGCACGTGAACCACGTCGTTACTCAGGCCGTACTTCGATGCGTGCGCCATTGTCTGTCCACGAGCCGAAACAGCCAACCGATATCGATTCTGCATTAACATTCTCTATGGAAGGTTATGTGGGTAATGAAACACCATCTCCACTGATTCCATTTGCCTGGTCTGCAGGCTGGAACTCTCCACAAGCTTGGAACAAGTACCAGAATGAAGTGGGTGGTCACTTGAAAGGTGGTGATTCAGGTGTTCGTCTATTCGACCGTTTACCAAAACGTCCAGCGCGCAGTTTTGTTGCACCGGCACCTGTTTTGGTGAATGCTGAGAGCTTCCGTTTGGTACCAATGCACCATATCTTTGGTTCAGGTGAATTCACCGTAAAAACACCAGCGATGGAAACCCGTATTCCTGAACCGGTATTTGCAGTAGGTGAACAGGATGCTGCTCGCTTGAATGTTCAAGATGGTCAGCGGATTACAGTTAAAGCAGGTGAAACGTCGATTGTTCTTCCTGTACAAGTAATCGAATACTTACCAACAGGTTATATTGGTTACCCAATCGGTCTTGCACCGACGGTATCTCTTGCAGAGCCTGTTTCAGTCGCGGTAGGAGCGTAATTCATGGAACAAGAATTAATCCGTCAAACGCCGCTGTGGGCTGAAAACTGGCCAATCGCCTATTCAGTCATTCAAGCGATCGTGATCTTGCTGGTTGTGGTACTGATCGCTGCGTTGATGTCTTTTATTGAACGTCGTTTACTCGGCTTGTGGCAAGACCGTTACGGTCCGAACCGTGTTGGTCCGGGCGGTATGTTCCAGATTGTTGCCGACATGCTGAAAATCATGTTCAAGGAAGACTGGACCCCCAAATTTGCTGACAAATTGACTTTCCGGATGGCGCCAGCAGTTGCGATGGCAACTGCGGTGCTGTCGTTCATGGTTATTCCTGTTTCACCGTATTTGGGTGTTGCAGACATGAACATCGGCCTGTTGTTCTTTATGGCAATGGCAGGGATTGCAGTCTATGCAGTCCTGTTCGGTGGCTGGTCATCCAACAACAAATATGCCTTACTGGGCGGTTTGCGTTCTGCAGCTCAAACTATTTCGTACGAAGTGTTCCTAGGTATCTCACTCATGGGTGTGGTGGCAATTGCCGGCTCATTCAACATGCGTGAAATCGTTGAAGCACAAAAAGACGTCTGGTTTGTGATTCCTCAGTTCCTTGGCTTCCTGATTTTTGTGGTTGCGGGTGTGGCGGTAACGCATCGTCATCCATTTGACCAACCAGAAGCGGAACAGGAACTGGCGGAAGGTTACCATGTCGAATATGGCGGTATGAAATGGGGGATGTTCTTCGTTGCGGAATACGTTAACGTGGTACTGATCTCTGCATTGATCGTGACTCTATTCTTTGGTGGCTGGCTTGCGCCATTCAACCTTGATATTCCGTTCCTTCCAGCAGCATTCTGGTTCATTATCAAAACAGCTTTCTTTGTAATGATGTTTGTACTGGCGCGTGGTTCATTAATGCGTCCACGTTATGACCAGGTAATGAACTTTGGTTGGAAAATTTGCTTGCCATTAGCTCTAGTTAACCTGTTGGTAACTGGCGCGGTTATCTTGTGGTAAGGGCAGGGAGAACAAAATGTTTAAATTTCTAGCCGGGTTTGGATCGATTGTTCGTTCGCTTTGGATGGTGTTCAGCCATGCAACGCGTAAACGTGACACTATTCTTTACCCAGAAGTACCAGCCGAAGAAATCGTGCCACCACGTTTTCGTGGTCGTATCGTATTGACACGCGACCCTGATGGCGAAGAACGCTGCGTGGCATGTAACCTGTGTGCGGTTGCCTGTCCGGTAGGCTGTATTTCATTACAAAAAGCAGAACGTGAAGACGGTCGTTGGTATCCGGAATTTTTCCGTATCAACTTCTCGCGCTGTATTTTCTGCGGTATGTGTGAAGAAGCGTGTCCAACCACTGCAATTCAAATGACGCCTGACTTCGAGCTTGGCGAATATGTTCGTCAGGACTTGGTTTATGAAAAAGAACACCTGCTGATTTCTGGTCCTGGTAAATATCCTGACTATAACTTCTACCGTGTAGCCGGTATGGCAATTGCAGGCAAGGACAAAGGTCAGGCACAGCGTGAAAGTGCACCTGTTGATGTACGGAGTCTATTACCATGATGTGGCCATTTTATTTAATGGCCCTTGTGGCCATTGTCTCTACGGTTCGCGTGGTCACTAACGCGAATCCGGTACATGCTTTATTAAGCCTGATCGTATCCCTGCTTGCAGTCGCAGGCATGTTCCTGATTGTCGGTGCGCCTTTTGCGGGTGCACTGGAAGTCATCGTTTATGCGGGCGCGATCATGGTATTGTTCGTATTCGTCGTAATGATGCTGAACCTGGGTGAGCAGACTGTTGAACAAGAACGTAAATGGTTGACTTCATCAGCCTGGGCTTATCCTGCGTTGATGAGCTTCCTGATCGGTCTGGTGCTGGTGTGGGTATTAAGTTCTGACTACACGCAAGCTTCACTGGTGATGGGTACAGAAATGGTGGGCCCGAAAGCAGTGGGTCAAGCACTCTTTACGCAGTACTTGTTGTTGGTTGAAGTTGCCGCGATGTTATTGCTTGCTGCATTAGTAGCTGCATTCCATTTAGGTAAACGTGAACCAGATGCAGAAGAGGAAAAAGAATAATGGGCAACATCCCTTTAGAGCATGGTTTGATCGTTGCATCTATTCTCTTTGCACTGGGTTTTTACGGTGTAATGGTGCGACGCAACCTACTATTTATTTTAATGAGCCTTGAAATCATGATGAATGCTGCTGCTCTGGCGTTCGTCTTGGCAGGCAGTGCATGGGCACAGCCAGACGGTCAGATCATGTTTATCCTGATTTTGACACTTGCTGCGGCAGAGGCTTGTATTGGTCTTGCGATCGTCCTTCAGTTCTATCATCGCTTCCATCACCTGGATGTGGATGCTGCTAGTGAGATGCGCGGATGAGTTATTTATATCTAACAATTTTATTTCCGCTCATTGGTTTTGTCCTGTTAGCGGCGGGGCGCAACAAGCTTCCGGAATCTGTTGCAGCCATTATTGGTGTTGGTGCCGTCGGTTTATCTGCGCTGTTCGCATTGATTGCAGGTATGGACTTTGTTAACAATGGTTCAACTGCAGTAGTACAACATCTCTGGACCTGGTTCAGTGTTGGTGGTTTTGCACCGGGCATCAGCTTGCAACTGGATGGTCTATCTTTATTGATGCTGGGTATGGTGACAGGTGTGGGTTTCTTGATTCACATCTTTGCATCATGGTACATGCGCGGTGAAGAAGACTTTGCACGTTTCTTCTCTTACTTCAACCTGTTCGTTGCTAGCATGTTGTTGCTGGTATTGGGTGACAACCTGGCGTTGTTATTCCTGGGTTGGGAAGGCGTAGGTCTGTGTTCATACCTGCTGATCGGTTATTATTACCAGAACCCGGCAAACGGTCTGGCGGCAATCAAGGCATTTACCGTGACCCGTATCGGTGACGTATTCCTGCTGATTGCCATGTTCCTGATCTTCCAACAATTTGGTACCTTGAACATTCAGTACATCGTTGAAAATGCAGCGACTGTAATGACCCAAAGTTCATCTTTGACCATCTGGACAGCATTGTTATTGTTCTTGGGTGCGGCGGGTAAATCTGCACAGATCCCGTTACAAACATGGTTAGCCGATGCGATGGCAGGTCCGACACCTGTTTCTGCATTGATCCATGCTGCGACCATGGTAACCGCAGGTGTTTACCTGTGCTGCCGTATGTTCGCAGTATTTGAACTTGCACCAGAAGTGATGGTATTTATTTCGATCACAGGTGCGGTGACATTGCTTGTAGCTGGTTTTGCTGCACTGGTTCAAACCGACATCAAACGTATTCTGGCTTACTCAACTATGAGTCAGCTGGGTTATATGTTTATGGCTGTAGGTGCTGAAGCGTATCAGGCAGGCCTATTCCACATGCTGACACACGCATTCTTCAAGGCACTCTTGTTCTTGTCGTCTGGTGCGGTGATTCTGGCTTACCATCACGAACAAAACATCTTCAAGATGGGCGGTCTGTTCTACAAGAACAAATTCCTGTTTGCATGTTTCGCGATTGGTGGCGGTGCATTGGCAGCGATCCCATTCCTGACCATTGGTTTCTTCTCAAAAGACGCGATTCTTGCTGCAGTCTGGACGCAAAGTCATGTTGCCGGTTTGCCGGTATATAACACGCTGTACTGGGTTGGTGTTGCAGGTGCATTCTTAACGTCTATTTATACATTCCGCTTAATCTGGGTTGTATTCTTCGGCAAAGAAAACACGCCTTATCACGAAATCAAAGGTGCAACATACTGGGCGCCATTGGCGATTCTTGCTGTACTTTCTACAGGTCTTGCGATCGTTCTGAAAGCACCGGTAATGAGCATTCTTGATGCTGCACGCATTCCAGCCTTTATTATTCCTGAAGCGCTTGAAGCAGGTGCACATGGTGCTGAATACATCGCAATCGCTGTTGCTTTGACAGGACTGGTAGTCGGTGTAGTACTGTTCGCTTTTGCTTACAGTGCAGTAAAACGTTTTGCAGCTACTTCTGTGGGTGCTGGTCTGGTCAATATCTGCCGTAATGCATTAGGTTTCGATACGCTTTATGACATCATTTTCGTGAAGCCATACTTATTGTTCGCGAAGATCTTTGGTCGTGATCCGATTGATGGCCTGTGGCTGGTACTTCCTGCACTTGTTAAAGGTGGTAACAGCTTTACAAGTTCACGTCAAACCGGTTTAGTGCGTGAATATGCATCTAGTATGGGGCTCGGTGTCGTTGTCCTACTGATGATCTTGATCGTGATTCAGGTTGTGGGGAAATAAAATGGAAGCTCCAAACAATATTATTTTGCCGGCTCTGATCCTCATTCCGTTCATTGCAGGTTTCATATGCTGGTTGGTCGATAAACTCGACCAGCACTTGCCGCGTTATATCGCGTTGATCGGTATGCTGGTGACGTTGGTCTTGACTATCGTCCTTTGGCAGACTGGTACTTATAACTATGAATTAGGCGGTGCTACACCTTCGTGGGCTGCCGAATTCAAACTGCCTTGGATTCAAACTCTGGGCATTAACATTCACCTTGCAGTGGATGGTTTATCACTTCTTATGGTTGGTTTGACTGCACTTCTAGGTGTTTTGGCAGTCGGCTGTTCATGGGGTGAGATTCAAAAGAATGTGGGTTTCTTCCACCTCAACCTGTTATGGTCTTTGGGTGGTGTAATTGGTGTATTCCTCGCGATTGACCTGTTCCTGTTCTTCTTCTTCTGGGAGATGATGCTGGTGCCAATCTACTTCCTGATTGCCCTTTGGGGTCATAAAGGGGCAGCAGGCAAGTCACGCGTATATGCAGCAACCAAGTTCTTCATCTACACGCAGGTCGCAGGTCTGGTGATGCTGATTGGTATCCTGGGTCTGGTCACAGTAGGCTACACCCTGACTGGCGAAATCCGTTTCGACTACAACTATTTATTAGGTGTGGCGAATACGCTTGATGCTCAGGCTCCAGCAGTTGCTTATGCATTCATGATCTGTTTATTCATCGGTTTTGCGGTAAAACTTCCAGTTTTCCCATTACACGGCTGGTTGCCAGATGCACATGCACAAGCACCAACAGCGGGTTCTGTCGATCTTGCAGGTATCTTGATTAAGACAGCTGCATACGGCCTGCTTCGTTTTGTGATTCCATTCTTCCCGGCAGCATCTGCACAGTTTGCAGACTTCGCGATCATCCTGGGTTTAATTGGTATCTTCTACGGTGCTTGGTGTGCTTTCCAGCAAACAGACATGAAACGCCTGTTGGCTTATACCTCTATTTCACACATGGGCTTTGTTTTACTTGCGATTTACGCAGGTAACATCCTGACCTTCCAGGGTCTGATGATCATGATGTTGGCACATGGTATTTCATCTGCTGCACTGTTCATTATGTGTGGTCAGGTATACGAGCGTGTGCATACGCGTGATATGCGTTTGATGGGTGGTATGCGTGGTCAGTTCCCGTATCTTGCATTCTTCCTGATGTTCTTCGTTGCGGCATTGGTGGGTATTCCAGGTCTAGGTAACTTCATTGGCGAGTTCCTGATCCTAATGGGTGCTTATGCACAATTCCCGGCGTTTACCATTCTTGCTGCGATCAGCTTGGTGTTTGCGGGTCTGTACGGTTTGATCCTGATTCACAAAGCCCTGTTTGGTGTACCAAGTGAAGCACAAAAGCAGCACTATACAAATCCGTTAAAAGATCTAAATGCACGTGAAACTGTATTATTGCTGATCTGTGCGTTTGGTCTACTTTGGCTTGGTCTATATCCACAAAGCTTCCTTGATATTTCAAACTCAAGCATGGCGTGGTTAGCGAATAGCTACATTCCAGTTCAAGAAGTGGTTGAAGTTACTAATCAAGTAACGACTCAACTTGAAAATGTGGAGATCCAATAAGCCATGAACTTCACAATGTCTTTTTCTGAGCTTATGCCTCTAGCACCTGTGATGATCGTGTCGTTAACTGCGATCGTCGTGATGTTGCTGACCGCAATCAAGCGTAACCATAATCTGGTGGCTACAACCACAGTGATTGGTTTAAACCTTGCTGCGATTTATATCATTTTCGTTTTGTTGGCGGGCGTATTTGCACCTGCCAATGTGATGAATCTGTTCCTCGTAGATCCGTTTACGATGCTGTACCAGTTTGTGATCCTGATTGCTGCACTTGCATGTAGCACTCTGTCACATGCCTACATCGAAACTTATAAAGATAACCGTGAAGAGCTGTATATCTTGATGCTGATATCCGTTGCGGGTGCCATGCTGATGGTAGCAAGCTCGCACTACGCATCATTCTTTATCAGCCTTGAATTGATGTCGATTCCTGTATACGGCTTGTTGGCATATACACATCAACGTTCTCAATCGCTTGAAGCAGGTGTGAAATATCTGGTGCTTTCAGCAACGGCATCTGCAATGCTGTTGATGGGTATGGCCTATGTTTATGCTTATACCGGCAGCTTAAGTTTCGTTGCAGAACCGGGCAAGCTGTTTACGGCATTCAGCCAACCGGCTGTCGTGATTGGTCTGGCATTAATTGTATTTGCTGTGGCATTTAAATTATCGCTGGCACCATTCCACAAATGGACACCAGACGTATACGCGGGTGCGCCAGCGCCAATCGCGACTTTCCTTGCGACAGTAGCGAAAGTGGCAATGATTGGTCTGTTTGTTCGTTATGCATTGTCTTCAGGCCTAATCCTGGCGGACAGCTTCGTCACTATTATTTCGATTATTGCGGTTCTGTCTATCCTTGCAGGTAACTTGCTGGCGGTTCGTCAGGTGAACTTGAAACGTATCCTGGCATACTCTTCAATTGCACACTTTGGTTATTTGCTGGTTGCCATCGTTACTTCGCGTAATACCGATTTCTTGCAGGTTCAAGGTTTTGCGACTTTTGAAAGTGTAAACGTCTACGTAATTACTTATGTATTAACCACGATCGGTGCGTTCGGTGTCGTGACTCTGATGTCTAGTCCGTATAACAATACGGATGAAGCGGGTAGTCTGGCTGAATACCGTGGTCTGTTCTGGCGCCGTCCGGTATTGACTGCTGTATTAACCGTCATGATGTTGTCTCTTGCAGGTATTCCTTTAACTGCCGGTTTTATCGGTAAATTCCTGGTGATTAAAACTGCAGTTGCAGGCGAAGCATGGTTCCTGAGTGCAATGGTTATCCTGGGCTCTGGTATCGGTTTGTATTATTATCTGCGTGTAATGGTTGTACTTTATATGACACCGCCTGAAACACCACGTCTAGATGCGGTGAATCATTGGGGTCAAAAAGTTGGCGGTATTATGGTGCTTCTTGCTGCGCTTGCGGTACTTGTGATTGGTGTCTACCCAGATCCAGTGATTGCAGTATCTAAGTATGCGTTCTTTGCAATGTCACCTGAATTACAGCAGTTCATTTTTACTCTGGTACAAAGTGGTTTTAACTAATATCTGCAAAGATTAATGTTATTACAAAAAAAGCCTCCATGATTGGGGGCTTTTTTATTTATACAAACGAATAAATGCCTTTATAATAGCGGAAATTTATCTTTAACCTTTTAGGTGTTCTCCCGTGGCAATCCATGAAATCCGTCATCCGCTCATCCGACATAAACTTGGTTTACTCCGTCGTGCAGATATCAGTACCAAGAACTTCCGTGAGTTAGCTCAAGAAGTGACGATGCTTCTGACTTATGAAGCGACCAAAGACCTGCCAATGGTTGAACACGACATTAACGGCTGGAATGGGGCTGTAACGGTTGATCGTATTGCCGGTAAAAAAATCACGGTTGTGCCGATTCTACGGGCCGGTATTGGCATGCTCGATGGTTTCCTTAACCTGATCCCAAGCGCAAAAGTATCTGTACTTGGTTTAGAGCGTGATGAAGAAACTCTGGAAGCACGTACTTACTATAAAAAACTGGTTCCAGACGTACAAAACCGTATCGCAATGATCATTGATCCAATGTTGGCGACAGGTTCTTCTCTTGTAGCGGCAATTGACGTGCTGAAAGCCAGCGGTTGTAAAGACATTCGTGTGATGGTTCTGGTGGCTGCGCCGGAAGGGATTAAACGTGTAGAAGCTGCACACCCGGATGTCATTATGTTTACTGCATCCATTGACAGCGGTTTAAATGAAAATGGTTATATCGTTCCGGGTCTTGGCGATGCTGGCGATAAAATCTTCGGTTCAGTTCAAAAAGACTAATTTTTGAATAGAATGAAAAAAGGGGCTACTACAGCCTCTTTTTTATATAATGTAGAAAAGGCATTTTCAGAATAGGACAACAGCATGAAAGATGAATTGTATCAGGGCAAAATCAAGAAGTATGATTCTGCCAAAGGTTTCGGTTTTATTGGCTGCACTGAAGGAGATGTCTTCTTCCATATTTCAGACTTCCCTGCAGCAGAAGGGGAACCAAAACGCAATGAACGCGTGAAATTTAATGTGGTTGAAAATGGCGACAAATATAAAGCGATCAAGATTGAACGTGTCGAAGACAAATCAAAGAAAGCTAAAAAATCTAAGGTTGCTGCACATAACCAGTCAATTACTTCTGCATTATTATCAAACCTTAAGCGCTAGTCTGCGATGGGTAGGGCTAAATAAAGAGGCATTCGTGCCTCTTTATTTATATAAGAATTTGTCAGTGGTAGGTTTAAAGCAGGCTTTGTAACCTAAAGCCTGCTTTTCTTTACGCAAACAATAAAATTTCCACCAAAGCTCTACAATCCTCCCTATTTCTCCTCAATTAAAATACATTTGTTGATTAATAGAGATAAATGTCATGTTTAAGGATGGAAAAATTAAAGCTTATGATTGCGAAGGTGCTTTAGGTATTCTGGAGATCACAGGAGAAGCTAAAGAATTAGGTTTTAAGCTACAGGATTTACCTTCGCCTGAAATTGAACCACAAATCGGAGAGCGACTTAAATTTAGAGTCATTGTCGACCAAGGTCAGATGAAACTGGACAATATGGTGCGCCTTGATATTAAAGTGCAGGATGAGTTTGTGCCAGATATTGTTGCCTTACAGTCCTTGGCACCAACAGTGTCTGTTCCGCTACGCAATTCAATTTTCTTTAGTCCAACATTATGGCTGGCATTGGTATCAGCTGTTGGTTTTATGATTTTTGGTGAAGTTTAAAGTTACGCTAGAGAGTGCCTATTTTCTATTTTTAACTTGGAATTTATCTATTCTTCAATTTTAACAGGCACCTTGCGGTGCTTTTTTGTTTCAGCATCAAAAAAATCAAGAAAGCTTTATAGTCTCTTTTTCATTACAATTATTAAAAATATTAAAGATAAGAGTGAATTATGTTTCAAGAGGGGAAAATTAAAACTTTTCACGAAGAGCGTGGTTTTGGTTTTATTCAGATCGAAGGGCAATCTAAAGATTTATTTTTTCATGTCGCAGACTTTCCTAATAAAAATATTCCACCAAGAATTGGGGAAAAATTAAAGTTTCTGATTGTAGAAGATAATGGAAAGTTTAAGGCAGACCATATTGCTCGACTGGATATTAAATCAAAGGTAGCTGTTGAGCAGAATGATGATCAGTATGAAGATCCTGAAATACATACTTCCCCACATTATGAAAAGGCAAAATCATCGACTACATCAAAAATAATTACACTATCAGGGCTGTTTGTTATTTTGACCCTTGCTGGTCTTGTTTATAACCAATACCAAAGCTACCAAATTCAAAAACAGCAAAAGCTGGAAGAATTGATATTAGAGCAGCAACGAATTGTCGCTGAGCAGCGAGCAGCGCAAGGCGATCTGCCAATACAAGGATTATCGGAGCAGGGCCGGAAGAACTTGGAAAATCACGGGACTGATCTACGAAGTCAAGTCAACTCCGTCAATCTGAAAACTTCAGAAATGACTTCGCCATCTGTTTCTCAATTTAAATGCGATGGTCGAGAACACTGTAGTCAGATGAGTTCTTATGAGGAAGCATTATTTTTTATTCGTAACTGCGCAAATACTAAAATGGATGGCGACGGCGATGGTATTCCATGTGAAAGTCAGTTTTAATGAGTCATAAAAAAAAGCACCTTCAGGTGCTTTTTTTATTGTTAGCTTTCACAAAAATTCATAAAGGCTTTTAGCCCTGGGCCCTGATATTTCTGGCGATGCACCAGCATGAACAGCGGACGAGTCAACGACCAGAACGGGGTATCCAGAATCACCAATTGACCTTTTTCACGTAATGGTTCAATCGCAAGTTTGGAAATACAGGACATGCCGATTCCACCTGCTACAATTTTCAAGATGGCTTCATTATGACCGAGAGTGAGACGAATGCTGGCATCCGGCACATCTTTTAAAATGGCATTGTCAAACACTTCACGGGTACCTGAACCTTCTTCACGCAAAATCCATTCCACAGATTTGAAGTCTTCAGCGGTCAGCTCACGGTTCAATTGTGCAAGGGGATGATCCGGTGCACAGCATACAGCCAGCTCATCATCACGCCAATGGATACATTGTAACTGCGGAAGATGACAGGAGCCTTCGATCAGGGCAAGATCCAGCTGGAACTGATTTACCGCTTCAATCATTTGACGGGTATTGCCAACCTGAAGCTGTAAATGGGTTTGCGGCTGAATTTTCAGGAAATCGGCCATCAGGTCAGGAATCAGATAATCTGAAATCGTCAGAGTTGCGCCTAAACGTAAATCGATACTTTGCAGCTCGCCTTTGGCGACTTGTTCAAACGATTCACAACGACCTAAAATTTCCAGGGCTTGAGGGAGAAGAAAGCGCCCTAGATCATTCAGCTGTAAGCGTTTGCCCAGACGGTCAAATAGTGGAGCACCCAGACCATCTTCCAGATCTGCTAACGCCATACTAGCCGCACTTTGTGTAAGCTTGACGGCATCGCTAGCCTTCGTTACGGTACCCTCTTGTGCCACTGCTACAAAAACAGCCAATTGGCGTAAAGTCATGCGCATGAGTAGAGCCTTAACATTTAAAAAATATTAATAAATTATGCTGCCATGCTACCATGAGCACAGTCTTTCATGCCACGTTGAAATCATGTCAATTGAAAAATTTACCCAAGAAAAAGTTTTATCTGTACATCGTTGGACCAATACATTATTTAGTTTTACGATGACGCGCCCGGCACATTTCAAGTTTACGGCCGGACAGTTTGCGCGTATTGGCCTGCAGGTGGGAGATGAACTGGTCGTTCGTGCCTATTCAGTGGTTTCATCACCTTTTGATGAAATCCTGGAGTTTTTCTCGGTAGTCGTACCCGAAGGTAAATTTACTTCCAATTTACAGCATCTCAAAGTCGGGGATGAGCTGTTTCTGGAAAAAATTTCTTATGGCTATCTGACTCTGGCACGTTATCAGTTGCCTTTACCGAAAGACCTGTGGCTAATGGGTACTGGGACGGGTCTGGCACCATTTATCTGCATGTTGCAAGACTTTGAAACCTGGAGCAAATACGAAAAGATCAATCTGGTTTATAGTGTACGCACCCGGGATGAACTTGCTTATATAGAGCGGATTCAGGAAATTGCCCAGACCTTTGGCGAAGGGCATAGCGGTTTTAAATTTATCCCGGTGATTACCCGTGAACCTGATGCACCTTTGCACGACCGTTTGCCGGTCCTGATTGCCAATGGTGAACTGGAAAAGGTAGCGGGTTTAACGTTTAATCCGGAAACGACCCATGTCATGCTTTGCGGTAATCCGGAGATGGTGAACGACACCAAAGAAGCTTTAAAGGCCCGTGGCCTAACCATGAACCGCCGTGGTGAAGGAAATATTGCAGTAGAAAATTACTGGTAAGCAAAAAGCTTAGACTCAAAGCTCCTTCTGAAAATTGAAGGAGCTTTGAGATGAAAGATGACGAATAAAGCTTAATGCAGAATCTTGTTCAGGAATTGCTGGGCACGCTCACCACGCGGTGTATTGAAGAAGTCGTCTTTACTGCAATCTTCCACAATTTTTCCCTGATCCATAAAGATCACCCGATTGGCGACTTGTCGTGCAAAGCCCATTTCATGCGTGACACACATCATGGTCATACCTTCTTGGGCCAGTCCGACCATGACATCGAGCACTTCATTAATCATCTCAGGATCAAGTGCAGAAGTCGGTTCATCAAATAACATGGCAATCGGATCCATACTCAATGCACGGGCAATCGCAACACGTTGCTGCTGTCCTCCAGAAAGTTGTGCCGGATATTTATTGGCTTGCGCACTTAGGCCGACACGATCCAAATAGGCAAGACCTTTCTGTTTGGCTTCGGCTTCAGAACGGCCCAATACCTTGATCTGGGCAATGCTCAGGTTCTCGGTAATGCTGAGATGCGGGAACAATTCAAAATGTTGGAAGACCATGCCGACGCGACTGCGTAATTTATTCAAATTGGTTTTCGGATCATTAATTTTAATCCCATCGACCAGAATATTGCCTTGCTGGATAGGTTCTAGGCCATTGACGGTTTTAATCAGGGTGGATTTTCCTGAGCCTGAAGGACCGCAGACAACGACAACTTCACCTTGCCGGATCTGCGTCGTGCAGTCAGTCAGTACTTGAAAATCTTTATACCATTTACTGACATGCTGGAGGTCAATCATGACTTTGGCTTCGTTCATACAGTTAACCTCCGCTGTAATTTTTTCACGATATACGTGGCAATCAGGCTAACGGTGAAATACACCAAGCCGGCAAAAAGAATATATTGGGTCAGTAAAGACATCAGGTCCCCCCGGACATAGCTGGTACGGAAAAAGTCCAGCAGGCCAATGGCATAGACCATGGTCGAGTCCTGAAACAGAATAATAGTCTGTTGTAATAACAGCGGTGTCATCTTGCGAAAGGCTTGAGGCAGAACAATCAGTCGCATGGACTGGCCATAACTCATCCCCAGTGCAGAGGCAGCATCGGTTTGACCCTTCGGAATGGACTGAATCCCGGCACGGACAATTTCCGAAAAATAGGCGGCTTCAAACAGCATAAAGGCGACAATACTGGATACCAGGGCTGTATCCATAGTCAGGTATTTGCCAGTCAGCCCGGTATAGATAAAGGGCACAGCAAAATAGAACCACATCAGCACCAGCAGCAGGGGAATGGAGCGAAACAGATTCACATAGCCTTTGGCAAGCCATTTCAATACCCGGATTGATGACAGCCGCATCAAAGCAAGCAAGGTACCAATCAGAATCCCGCCAACCGTGGCAAAACATACAACTTTTAAAGTGATACTGAAACCATGCCAGAGTGCTGGTGCGGAAAGCTGTAAATCCTGAAAAAATGCAGTGAACCCTTCCATTATTTCACTCCTGCAATTAGTCCAGGTACCTGAAAGCGCTTTTCCAGAAAATTCATGAAACTGATTAAGCAGACATTAATCAGGATAAAAATCAGGGTGACGTAGGTGTAAATCTCGATGGTATTCTGGGTGTATTCACTGATGGTTTTCATCTGGGAAATGATTTCTGCAACCCCGACCAATGAAGCCACCGAGGTATTCTTGACGCAGTTGGTCAGTTCAGAACTGAGCGGTGGCAAAATCAAACGGAAAGACTGCGGTAAGATCACATAGCGATATAATTGTGCAGTGCTAAAACCCATGGCATAGCCGGCATTGACCTGTCCGCTTGGAATAGCTTCAATCCCGGTACGTACCTGTTCGCAAACCCGCGCTGCGGTAAACAGCCCCAAGCCGATACTGGCAGAAATTAGTGCCGTGGTATTGGCGCCTAAATCATTGATCCACCAGTTATGAATATAGCTGGGCAGAAAGTTGGGCACCACATAAAACCAGATAAATAACTGGATCAGTAAAGGCACATTACGGAAAATGGTCACATAGGCCGTTCCAATAGCCCGAGCTGTAGGACTGGGTAAGGTCCGCATGATGCCTAAGAGGCTACCCAGCAGCATAGCAATTGACCAGGCGACAATCGCAATCACAGCCAACCAACCGATACCCGTCATGATCCAGTTCAGATAGGTGGTATCCCCAATCCCGGTCGGTTGCAATAAGACACCCCAATTCCAGCTATAATTCATCGCAACTCCAACAAAGATCCCTAAACCTATTAGGCTTAAGTAAGGTGGATAAGATTCAACGCTTATTGATCACGGTCATGCGGATTGCTGATCAAATTTTTTAACGCATCGGACATGGCATAGTTCAAGTTGATATTCTTAGGTGGGATAGGCGACTGGAACCATTTTTTATACATATTGTTGATTTCACCGGAGCTATACGTGGCTTTAATAGCATCATCCACAACCTGCTTAAACTCGGGGTCACCCTTACGCATCATACAGCCATAAATCTCATGAATCGGTGCAGTGCCAACAATGTGCCACTTCTCCGGATTTTTGGCCTTGGATTTTTCTCCGGCCAGCAGAATGTCATCCATCATGAAGGCTGCAGCACGGCCATTTTGCAGCATCAAAAAGGATTCTGCATGATCTTTGGCAGAAATAATTTCACCAATACCCAGTTCTTTTTCGTGCTGGCGGATATAACGTTCAGATGTGGTGCCGGCAGTGGTGACGACCTTTTTACCTTTAAGATCGCTAAAGTCCTTGATTCCGGAATCGGTTGCGGTTAACAGGCGGGAACCCACTTCAAAGAAGCCGACTGAGAAATCGACCTGTTGCTGACGTTCTTTGTTGTTAGTTGTCGATCCACATTCCAGATCAACCGTACCATTGGAAACCAGAGGAATCCGATTCTGGCTGGTTACCAGGTTATAACGGATTTTTAGATCAGGCATGTTCAGCTTCTGTTTGACGGCTTCGACCACTTTTAGTTGCAGATCATGCGCATAGCCGACGGGTTGATTCGGGTTGTCGGCAATATAGGAAAATGGAATCGAGGAGTCGCGATAACCTAAAACAATGGTGCCGGACTGTTTGATTTTATTGAGTGTGCCGGAAGCCTTCTCGCCGCTTTGCTGAGTATTTGGCGCCTGATTATCACTACAGGCACTCAGTCCCAAGATCAGCGGGGTGGCACACAGCAAGGTAGCCAATTGAGATTTTAATTTCATCGTGAAACTCCATTTTTCCATTATTATGATCGAGCCTATTTTTGTGCTAAGACTGTATTAAGATTATTGCTATAAAGTCTAAATGCTCGTTTATATTCATCTTAGTGGATAATTCCAGCAGGACTCAAGCTGAATTTATTGCTGAAATGTTACTGACTTAAAAAGAAAACCTGGTGGATCAGGGACAAGATGCAAATAGGGATGAGGCTGAGTTTCAAAAGACGAAAAAACAATAAGTCATAAAAAACCTCCATTGCGGAGGTTTTTTGTTTCAAGCTTAATGTACAAACATATCCATGGATTCACGGATTTCCTGAATGGCGGTTTCGACATCGGAGCTGAGCCAGGTCGGTTCAAAGAATCCTGCATAGTGCTCAATACGGTCTGCAGGCACGACCAGACGCACTGGACAGTCTTCTTCCAGTAAGCGCCACGGAATAATTGGCACTTCATTATCCAGCCATGCCGTTACATCTCGAATATCGATAATCATTGCATTGACACAGTCCGGAAAAGGCATCACGGAAAATTCCTCGGTACGACGACGGAAATATTCCAGATCCTGCCAGCGAAGCAGGAAGCTTGGCTTGCTGAATTCAATAATTCCAATCAGATGCTGATCGCGGCTGTAGTGCAGCATGCATTGATGTGTGACGTCAGTATCAAGATCAAGCGATACACTTTGTTGACGATACGCCATATAACTCGGGTGTATAAATGAAAAGGTGGATAATTATAACGCATTTCATCGCTGAAAGGCAGCGTTCCGGATGTCTTCGCTGTAGCTCCCGTAACTGGTACGACTTATGCATATTTTCAGGGAACAACGATAAAAATAACGAGGTTGCTATGTCAGAATCAAAAAGTGTGATTGATACCGGTGTGACTGAAACAGCAGTACAGGAAGATTATTTTGCCTTGCGACAGCTCAAGAAAGGTGCTGTAGGCTGGTTGCTTCTTGTTGGTCTGGGGGTCGCGTATGTGATTTCCGGTGATTTTGCCGGCTGGAATTTCGGTCTGGCACAGGCGGGCTGGGGAGGTATGTTTATTGCGACCATTGTAGTGGCATTCATGTATCTGTGTATGTGCTTGGCCATGTCTGAAATGTCCACCATGCTGCCTACCGCCGGTGGGGGATACAGTTTTGCCCGGACTGCTTTTGGTCCCTTTGGCGGCTATCTGACCGGAAGTGCCATCCTGATTGAGTATGCCATCGCTCCGGCAGCAATTGCCTGTTTTATTGGCGCCTATTGCGAGGCCTTGTTTGGTATTGGCGGCTGGATCATTTATCTGGTGAGCTATCTGGTTTTTATGGGCTTGCATCTGAAAGGTGCAGGTGAAGCACTCAAAATCATGTTTGTGATCACCGCCATTGCCGCGATTGCCTTGATGGTGTTTATCTTTGGCATGTTGCCCTATTTTGATAGTGCAAACCTGTTTGATATTGCAGTCAGTACGAAAGCAGTTGGTGCAAGCAGTTTCCTGCCATTGGGTTATCTGGGTATCTGGGCAGCAGTGCCTTATGCGATCTGGTTTTTTCTGGCAGTTGAAGGGGTGCCACTGGCAGCCGAGGAGGCCAAAGAGCCAGCCAAATCTTTGCCGCGTGGCCTGATTGGTTCCATGCTGATTCTGGCATTCTTTGCCCTGAGTATTTTGCTGCTCGGTCCTGGCGCAGCAGGTGCAGATACGCTGAAAGATTCTGGTGCACCACTGGTGGATGCCTTGGTTGCAGTGTATGGCGCCAATACCTGGATGGCAAGTTTCGTGAATTTTGTCGGGCTGGCGGGTCTGATCGCCAGTTTCTTCTCGATTATCTATGCCTATTCCCGTCAAATTTTTGCACTCTCACGTGCCGGTTATTTACCGAAAAAACTGTCCTTGACCAACAGCAATCATGCACCTTATTTGGCCATCATTATTCCGGGGATTATTGGCTTCCTGTTGTCCCTTTCGGGTGAAGGTGATCTGCTGATTCTGATGGCAGTCTTTGGTGCCACTATTTCCTATGTGCTGATGATGATGGCTTATATCAAACTTAAACTGTCCCGGCCGAATCTGGCACGTCCTTATCAGGCACCAGGTGGTATTGTCACGGCATCGATTGCTTTAGTGCTTGCAGCCATTGCAGTGGTCGCAGGCTTTCTGGTTGATCCAAAAGTCTGGTTAATGGCAGCTGCCATTTACGTGGCACTGATTCTCTATTTCCTGCTGTATAGCCGTCATCATCTAGTGGCAGGTACACCGGAAGAAGAATTTGCCCGTATCGAGGCAGCAGAAAAGGAATTGAAATAAATTATCTAGCATGGAGAACACGCTTATGCTGTATCAGATCAATGTGGCCAGTCAGTATTATGTTTTTGAGGATTTAAAAACCCTGTTGGCCAAGGCTACGCCTGAACGTTCTGGTGATCAGCTGGCAGGGATTGCGGCCACTGATGCAACCGAGCGGGTCGCTGCACAAATGTGTCTGGCAGAAGTGCCGTTACAGCAGTTTTTGCAAGAAGCAGTGGTTCCTTATGAAAAGGACGAGGTCACCCGCCTGATCATGGATGAACATGATGCTGATGCCTTTTATCCGATCTCGCATTTTACTGTTGGAGATTTTCGTAACTGGCTGCTCAGTGCAGATGCCACCACAGAAAAACTTGCTGCTTTAAAAATGGGTCTGATTCCGGAAATGGTCGCGGCAGTGAGCAAGATTATGCGCAATCAGGATCTGATTCTAGTGGCAAAAAAATGTCGTGTAATCACACGTTTTAGAAATACCATTGGTCTGAAAGGGCATCTTTCCACCCGCTTGCAGCCGAACCATCCGACTGATGATTTGATGGGAATCTCAGCTTCGATTCTGGATGGACTGATGTATGGCAATGGAGATGCGGTCATCGGAATCAACCCGGCGACAGATAATCTGCAGAATTTGACTGAGCTGCTCAAACTGCTCGATCATATTATCCAGGAATATAAGATTCCGACCCAGTCTTGTGTTTTGACCCATATCACGTCCGGCATTCAGCTGGCAAATAAAAATGTTCCGATTGATTTAATGTTCCAGTCCATTGCGGGAACCGAAAAAGCCAATACCGGTTTCGGCATCAATCTGGCGCTGTTGCAGGAAGGTTATGAGGCGACCTTAAGCCTGCAACGCGGCACCGTGGGCCAAAATGTCATGTATTTTGAAACCGGACAGGGCAGTGCCTTGTCTAGCAATGGCCATCATGGCGTGGATCAACAGACTGTGGAAGCGCGTGCCTACGCCGTGGCACGTAAGTTTAATCCCTTGCTGGTCAATACTGTAGTCGGCTTTATCGGGCCGGAATATCTGTATAACGGCAAGCAGATTATCCGGGCCGGACTGGAAGACCATTTTTGTGGCAAGCTGCTCGGTGTGCCAATGGGCTGCGATATTTGCTACACCAACCATGCCGATGCCGATCAGGATGATATGGATGTACTGCTGACCTTGCTTGCCAATGCCGGACTGAATTTTATCATGGGTATTCCCGGTTCAGATGATGTGATGCTGAATTATCAGACGACCTCCTTTCATGATGCGCTCTACATCCGGCAATTACTGGGATTAAAAGCGGCCCCCGAATTTGACCACTGGCTGGAGCAGCAGGGAATTTTGGCGCAACAGTCCAATCAGCTGCACTGGCCGACCGAGCTACCGAAGCAATTTTCACGTCTAATCCTGTCTTGAGGAAGTACTATGAAACTGATTGCCGATGTGAAATTTGAGTCCCAATTACAGGATAATCCCTGGCAGAAATTGAAAGCTTTTACTGATGCACGGATTGCCTTAGGCCGAACTGGTGGCAGCTTGCCGACTCGACCAAGTCTGGAATTTCAGCTAGCGCATGCCCAGGCCAAAGATGCCGTACTGAAGCCACTTGATGTTGAATCGTTAAAAGCGGGTTTGAGTAAAACAGGACTAGCCATTCTGGAAATTGACAGTCAGGCGGTAGAGAAAGATCTTTATCTTAAACGTCCCGATCTCGGGCGTGTGCTTTCACAACAATCCAAAACGATGTTGCAGCAATACCGGGCCGAACATCAGCAACATTGGGATGTAGCCATTGTGCTGGGAGATGGGCTGTCGGCGCGTGCTATTGAGGAAAATGCACCTTATTTTGTTCCAGCCTTGATAGACGCTTGCAAGGAGGGAGGCTGGAAGGTTGCGCCCATGGTAATTGCACAAGGCAGTCGGGTCGCTTTAGGGGATGAAGTCGCAGAAATCCTGAAAGCCAAAATGCTGGTTATGCTGATTGGTGAGCGGCCAGGCTTAAGCTCACCAGACAGTATGGGTATTTACTATACTTATAATGCTTTTAAAGGCTGTCATGATGCCTTGCGTAACTGTATTTCCAATGTGCGGCCTGCAGGTCTGGCATATCCAATTGCCATTCAGCGACTGGTGGCATTGATGCGTAAATCCTGCGAACTTAAGCTTTCAGGGGTGCAGTTGAAAGATGAACACCAAACCCCAGTCGATATGCAACATACCTCAGTAAAACGGCTATTTTAACCAAGGCATCAATGAGAGAATTCTGAGGGATTAGTGACTTACATCTCGTCACCATCTCACCATGTTTTGTCACAGAAGCCTTATTCACAGCTTGTTATTCTAAAAATCTACTTATGAATAACAAAGAGTGAGGATGGTTATGGTCGATGATTTCAATAAAAAACCACCTTTGAATCATCAGGCAGACGTGACGCAGAAAAAGCGTATCCCTGTTTATATCTTGATTTTGGTCGGTATTTTTTTACTTGCCCTACTGTTTTATATGTTTTCTGACATGAAGCCAGATGCAAGTGATGCGCCTGCTGGGCATCCAAATCCAAATGTGCAGCCTGCTACCCCAAATAATTCGACCCCAGTCGGTGAGCCTACACAAGGCACTGCTACCACGAATAATGGAACTGAAGCAACTGCAACTGATGGTACAGAAGCAACTGCAACCGCGACTGATGGGCAGGCCACCCAATAACTAAAAATACCTGAAAAGCTCTAGTGAACCACTGGGGCTTTTTTGCAATGGAGCATGATGTTTGAAGGTAGTGCCATCTACCTGGTGTAAGTCTGAAAACATCAAATCCAAATATGAATCCGGAAGAAGAAGGGGCTGATTGCTTCAGGGACATGCCCCGATTTCAGATAAATAGCTTAATAACAATGAGGGTAGAACAACATGAATGATTATATGAGAAGCCCGCGTGGTGGCTTCGATGCAATGTACTATTGGGATCAGTTTTATCCCATTCTTAGTGCAATTGCCATCTTAGTAATTGGCTGGATCATTGCGTTACTGGTTTCGGCAGCTGTTAAAAAGCTCTTGCAGAAACTGGGGACCAATACACACTTAAATACGGCGACAGGCCATCACTCTAATGTAGAAAGTATTGTTGCCCGTGTCGTATTCTGGATTATTCTGATTATTGCCGTGATTGGTGCACTGAATGTACTGAATCTTACTGGTGTCAGTGGTCCATTCAGTAATATGATCGAGCAGTTCCTGTTATTTATCCCGCAGTTACTAGGTGCAATTGCAATTGGATTCATAGGCTGGATTGTAGCCAATCTGGTCAAGATGGGATTGCAGAAGGTACTTGACCGAACGCAACTGGATGAAAAACTCAGTGCGGAAGTAGGTGTCAGTCCGATCAGCCAAAACATCAGTCAAATTGTTTACTGGTTAATCCTGTTGCTATTTTTGCCAATCGTACTCTCGATTCTAGGTCTCAACGGTCTGTTGTTACCGGTTGAAAATATGCTGACTGATGTCGTAAGTTATTTACCAAATATCTTTATTGCTGCAGTGATCATTTTTGTCGGTTATATCCTGGCTAAAATTTTACGTGGTATCGTGGAAGGACTGGTAAATAGTTTTAATTTACAACAGCATGCTGAAAAAGTAGGAATTTTTAAAAACTCGAATGTCGCCCAGGTAATTGGTACATTCATCTTCGCCGTGGTCATTATTACTGCGCTCATCGTTGCATTTGAAGCACTGGGTATCGAGGCAATTTCTCAGCCTGCTACAGCCATGCTGTATGAAATCATGAATGCCATTCCAAATATCATCGCTGCTGCGTTGATTCTGATACTGGCTTATGTGGTGTCTAAACTGGTTGCTGCTCTGGTAGTTGAAGTAATCGCCGGTACAGGTGTTGATGAAGTTCCTGCCAAACTGGACCTCCAGCGCTTTTTAGGAACGACTAAACTTTCAAGTGTAGTCGGTTACCTGATCGTTTTCTTCACCATGCTATTTGCAGTGTCCGAAGCAGCGAATCGCCTTGGCTTTGAACAGATCAGTGGCCTGATTGCGATGTTCATCTACTTTGGTGCCAACATCCTGCTAGGTGCGGTAATTCTGGTTATCGGTTTCTGGTTGGCCAATATCGTCGCCAATATCGTACAGCGCGGCGAATACAAGAGTTCACACTGGTTAGGGAATCTGGTTCGTGTTCTGATCATGGGTCTGGTTGTAGCAATGGGTCTGCGTGCCATGGGTATTGCCGATTCAATTGTTAACCTGGCATTCGGTTTAACTCTAGGTGCTGTAGCAGTGGCATTTGCCTTGGCATTTGGTCTGGGCGGCCGTCAACCTGCTGAGCGTGTACTTACAGATCTGATTGATAAAGCCAAACGAGAAGCTAAACATCCAAATCCGGTCAAAGACAAAGCTGAAAACAGTATATTCTCTGGCTTAGGTGGCAAAAACCGTACTACCGGAACAGGTACTAATGATTCTTCAATCACAACTCCAGGAGCAGGTATCGTGCCAAATCAAGACTCAGATAATACCCCTATAGATGACGATTTATCTCATACGACACCAGCAATCCTTACGACTGCACCACAGGATGATGAGTCTTTGGGGATTGATCCAGTCTCGGACGAGGATCAAGCTGTACCGGATTCAGTAAAAGTCGATCCGACTCATCCGCCAGCCAATAATCCATTTGGTTCAACCGGAGAAAAAGAGCCGAATGTTGATATTGACCGTTCTACCCAAAACAAAGATGACCTGAAATAACCTGTTATTTCTAAGAGAAATCGACCACGCTTATGTGGTCGATTTTTTTCAGTCCTAAGGAAAATTGCATGAATACCAAGAAACCCAACAAGGTCCTGGCGCCTTTAGTCATCGCAGGAATTACCATTGGTTTTTTTACTGCTGCCTACCGATTTATTTTTGTGAAGAGCAAACAGGACGAACAGTCTGAGCAAGAGCTGGAAAAGGAACTTCCTGAAACTGATGAATTTAACTAAAAGTGAAATCCAGCTTCGTACTTAAAAATAGAATATGGTCTTTAAAATATATATAATATTCAAGTGAATACTAAAATGATTTTGGTATTCTTCTTGCATTAAAAATATAAGGACAAGGAGATCAACAATATGTGGAAAGCACTACAGCATACATTCATTGCATCTACAGCAGATGAACTGCCATTACATCTGCGAGAAGCAACGCGAAAAATGCAGCTTGCGATTAACCGTTTAGAAAGTACGGCCAATCTCAACCTGTTTAAAACAGATTATCTGGAATGAATAAAGTATTAATCCAGATCATCTATTGATTAAACATATTCCGATGCGGCATGCGCAGATGACCATGCCCATTGGAAGTTATAGCCACCTAAATGTCCGGTGACATCCAGAACTTCACCAATAAAATACAAGCCTTTCTGCTTTTTACTTTCCATGGTTTTTGAGGATATTTCAGTGGTATCTACACCACCCAAAGTCACTTCAGCAGTCCGGTAACCTTCAGTTCCGGAGGGTTTCACTTCAAAACCATGCAGACGCGCCGTAATCTGTTCCAGCTTATCATCACTGATGTTACCGATTGAAGTTTCTGCAACATCCACCCAGATCAAATTCTGCAATTCCAGAACCACACTTTTCGGTAAATATTCATTCAGTAGCGTACGTAGCACGACTTTCGGCTGGCTTTGTTTTTTGGATTTGAAAAAATCCAACAGATCAACACTTGGAAGGAAATCTACCTTAAAACTCTGACCAACATCCCAATAGTTGGAAAGCTGCAGGGAACTTGGTCCACTTAAGCCGCGATGGGTAAATAGCAGCGCTTCGGTAAAACTATTAAGCTCATTAGAAAGCGTTGCTTCTACCGCATTACCACTCAAACGCGTGGTAACTTCTTTAAATCCATCAGAGAAAGTAAAGGGGACCAGTCCGGCACGGGTTGGATAGACATGATGTCCAAACTGTTTTGCGATTTCATAGCCAATTCCTGAACCGCCTAAAGTAGGAATCGATAAACCGCCAGATGCCACCACGACCGACTCAACTTCAAAATACCCCAAAGACGTTGCAACCTGGAAACCTTGATCATCTACCGCATTGACTGCTTTGACTTCACAACTGGTTTTAATTTCGACCAGACCGGTTTTATCGCATTCTGCCAATAGCATTGACAGGATATCTTTGGCACCATTTAAGGTAAACAACTGTCCATGTTTGCGTTCCTCATATTCGATGCCATATTCGCACACTAGTCCAATAAAATCCCAGTTGGTATAGCGAGTCAGGGCTGAAATGACAAAATGCGGGTTGTGTGAAATGTAATTTTCAGGTTCGACATACAGATTCGTAAAATTACATTTTCCGCCACCTGACATCAGGATTTTTTTGCCTACTTTATTGGCTTTTTCTACCACTACGACTCTACGCCCACGTTGCGCAGCCATATACGCTGTCATTAAACCTGAGGCACCGGCGCCTATGACGAGAACATCATATTGCTTGGAAGACATCACACACTCATGGGAGAACAAAAGGAGAGCATTATAGACAATTTTATTTCAGCTTTCTCTATTCCAGAAAAAACAGTCCCTGGATTGCAGATGTGCACCCGATTTTAAACATAAAATATTTGAAAGCTGCTTAAAACTCATGCATAGTTTTTTTACCAACTCCATAAAAAGCATAATAAGAAGGAAAAAGCGAATGGCAAGTGCAGATGATTTAAAACAATATAATCTGATTACTTATATCCTGTATATTTTAGGATTTATTATTGGTGTTACACCATTTATCGCGATTGTGATGAATTATATCAAGCGTGATGAAATGCGCGGAACCTGGCTGGAAAGTCATGTCGATTGGCAGATTAAAACCTTCTGGATCAGTTTGCTAGGCTATATCATCGGAGGCTTGTTGACCATGATTCTGATTGGTTTCCTGATCGTGTTTGTAGTCTTTATCTGGCATATTTACCGCTTGGTCAAAGGGTTAATTGCCTTGAATAATAATCAGCCGGTTCAGGCCTGACTCGGAGCAAAGGGAACATTACGGCCTTGCAGACCACCGCTATGAATCACCAGCAGTCTTGATCCAATCGGAAAATAATTTTTATCGATCAAATCTAAAATCCCCATCAGCATTTTGGCGGTATAGACCTGCTCCAGTGGAATTGAAAACCGGGATTCAAAGTTCTGAATAAACAGCATCAGTTCTGGTGAGGTTTTAGCATAACCCCCACAACAGTAGTCATCGAGAATATTCCAGTTGGTTTTGCTGGTGAGTCGGGCGACTTCATCTTTTAAGAATGAACCTTTGAGTGCTGAAAATCCCAAAACCTGCTGATGGGCCTGACTGGCTTCAATCAAACCTGTAATCGTTCCGCCAGTTCCTGCCGCACAGCAAATGACATCAAATTGAGTATCATCTTCTTTTAGAATTTCCTGACAACCTTGAATGGCCAATGCATTGGTTCCACCTTCAGGAATGACAAAATGCCTAGGAAATTTTTGTCCCAATTCCAATAAATAATCAGCCTCATGCTTACGTCGATATTGTTCACGACTGACAAAATGCAGTTGCATCCCGAATTTTTGGGCGGTGGCTAATGTTGGATTCAATGGTCGATCAGCCAGTTCTTCCCCTCGAATAATTCCGACAGATTTAAAGCCAAAGTGCTGCGCAGAAAATGCAGTTGCCGCAATATGATTGGAGTAAGCGCCTCCAAAACTCAGGATATGCTGATAACCTTGTCTTTGCGCTTCAAGAAAATTATATTTTAATTTAAAGAACTTATTTCCCGAGATCTGGGGATGCACCAGATCCAGACGCCGTATGGTCACAGAAATATCTCTAATAAAAATCTGTTGATCGGGGATATTTTGAGCAATCGTTTCAAACATAAAAATCAAGACAGTAGGTTGTTTTACCCGTATGACGAAGGTAATAAAAGAATTAGAGGCTTAGGATAGGTTATTTCTTATAGCTAGACATCGGTTTTGATGCAGAATGTCACAAATATTTTGCTGATTATTTGAGCAGGAATGTTAATCTAGAAATAGGAACTCCCTTGAGGAGGGTAGAATAATGAAAATATTATCCTATGCTGTTCTAGCCGGTGTACTGCTTGGTTTATCGGGCTGTGATGATGCGATGAATAAGCCTAAAACCGAAAGCCGCACAATGATCATCGGTGGTGTGCCTGTCCATGATCGGGATTATAAGATGATAGACTCCTCGGTGACCGCACGAGATCAACTGAAACAATAAGATGACCTCATGAAATATTAAGAGATTTGTGTAGAAATATTAAAGCAAAATTAATTATTTTTACTTAAAATAACGCATTCATTTTTAAGCTGGGATAGTCACGTGGAATCATTCTGGATTTTAGGTTCTATTGCTTTCGCCCTGATGTTAGGTGCGATGAGTCCAGGGCCGACTTCTATATATGTGGCAAAAAATTCAATTGCGATTTCACGTAAGCATGGCTTATTCACCGCTTTAGGTACGGGGACTGGGGCTGCCATTTTTGGTCTGTTGGCAGTGCTGGGCTTACAGGCATTTTTACTGGCTGTACCTTCCGCCTATCTGGCCTTAAAAATTTGTGGTGGTTTATATCTGCTCTGGCTGGCTTTTAAAATTATTAGACATGCCAAAGATCCGATTGAGGCAGATGCTGCCATTACCAAGCAGATGTCGTTACGCCGTGCGTTTACCACCGGTTTGATTACACAATTGTCCAATCCCAAAATTGCCATTGTATTAGCCAGTATTTTTACTGCGCTATTACCTAAAGAGATTCCAACCCATTTTTATTTTGTTTTACCCATCTTGTGTTTTTTTATTGATGCAGGCTGGTGTTCTCTGGTGGCAGTGGCATTGTCTGCAGAAAAGCCGCGTCGTGTTTATTTGAAATTTAAGGCCATCTTTGACCGCGCAGCAGGAGCAGTGATGACCGTATTAGGTTTGAAGCTGATTTTTGGGATGAAGTAATTATTTCTTATAAGTTCAGCTTATAGATATAAAAAAAGCCCCTATTGTTGGGGCTATTTTAATTTGGTCGTTAAAAAATATTATCGTCGGAGTTGGCAGAAATCCGGTGAATAGACAAGTCTGCACCCATAAATTCATCTTCCTGACTCAGACGAATACCGATGCAAAATTTAAGCAAACCATAAACCAAGAAGCCACCTGCCAAAGCAGTAATAATCGCCAGAGCTGTACCAAATAGTTGTGAAAGAATAGAAACACCTCCGATGCCGCCTAGCCATTGCTGACCGAAAATACCAACTGCAAGACCCCCAAAAGCACCACATACCCCATGCAAAGGCCAGACTCCTAATACGTCATCGATCTTGAGTTTATTTTGGGTATAGGTAAAGAGTTTCACAAAAATTATGCCGGCACTGATGCCGATGAAAAGAGCACCAAGCGGATGTACCACATCAGAGCCTGCACAGATCGCTACTAGTCCGGCCAATGGTCCATTATGCAGAAAGCCCGGGTCATCTTTACCTGCTATTTTGGCAGCAATAGTTCCCCCTACCATTGCCATTAAGGAATTAATCGCAACCAGTCCGGAAATAGCATCGAGGCGTTGTGCGCTCATGACATTAAAACCAAACCAGCCGACAATCAGAATCCATGAACCCAAGGCCAAAAAAGGAATTGAAGAGGGCGGATGTGCAGTAATCCGGCCATCATTTTTATAGCGGCCATGACGTGCACCGAGCAGAATTACTGCAGCCAATGCGATCCAGCCGCCCATGGCATGCACCACCACTGAACCTGCAAAATCATGAAAGCTGGCACCGAATGTATGAGCCAACCAGTCCTGAAAGCCTAAATTACCATTCCAGATCATGCCCTCAAAAAATGGATAGATCAGTGCAACCAGAAATAATGTCGCTAAAGCTTGAGCACGCATGTTGGCACGTTCTGCAATTCCTCCTGAAATGATCGCTGGAATGGCAGCAGCAAAGGTGAGCAGGAAGAAACAGTGCATCAGGTTATAGCCATGATCGGCTGCCAGCGTATGGGCATCGTGGAAGAAATGCTGACCATAGGCAATATAGTAACCCACTAAAAAATAAGCGATGGCGGAGATGGCAAAGTCAGTTAAAATTTTACTTAAGGCATTCACCTGATTCTTATGCCGAACTGTCCCTAGTTCTAAAAAAGCAAATCCTGCATGCATGGCAAGCACTAGAACTGCACCCAGAAGAAGAAATAATAAGTCTACATTTTGCATTGTGCGTTCCAATTTAGTGCGTAGAATCACAAAAAAAACCCAGTATATAGAGGCAAACTGATTCGAAAAGAGGCAGGAACAAGGGAAATTTTGATGAAGAATTTCTTGAAATTGATAAGACTCGATATAAAGCACAATACAATTTTTGTGCACCAAACTAAGCCATGGCAAAAATTCATAAAGTTGAAATTTATATTATATTTTTAGATGTTTATATTTATCGTAAGAAAAACGGTGCTAAAAAAGCGTGCTAAAGGTGCACATGAAAAGTGAAAGATTTTAAGAAAAAATTTAAAAATAAATGAAACCCTAGAAAATTAGGGTTTCATGTTTAGATCAAATTATTGAAGTATTCAATTAATCTTTAAAATGTACCGGAATCCACTGATAGCTTTTACTGTCCGTAGAATAGATATGACCAATGCCCGGGAAAGGTAAATGTGGTGCTGCAATGGTCTGGCCCTGTTTTGCATATTCAGCAAAATACTTTAAACGGGTATCTACTGCTTTTTTGGGATCTATATCAAAATCTACCGCAGTCTGTGGACGGTCAAACTGAATACTGTGCGAATGCACGATGTCCCCAATAAACACCATTTCCTGACCTTGTGATTTTAAGCTAAAACCAAAATGTCCCGGTGTATGTCCAGCCGAACTGACTACATTGAAATTCTGAATCTTGTCGCCAACTTTGAAGGTTTTTAGCTGATTCTTGCTTTGGTAGGGAGCAATGGCATTTTTAATTTTATCGACTGTGTTAGTAAAGCTTGCTCGTCTTTGCTGCGGCAAACTTTCTACGCTTTTCGGATTCATCCAGAAATCCATTTCAGGTTGGGAAATATAGATGGTCGCATTTGGAAAATTTGCCACGCCATTATTGCTAATGCCACAGACATGATCAGCATGTAAATGGGTTAATAAAATTGCCCCGACCTGTTCAGGACGATAACCTGCTGCTTTCAGATTGGTTAGAACCGAACCAAAATTGGGACCGTTACAGCTAGAGGCACCGCTATCTACCAACACAAGTGTTGAGCCGGTATTGACCAGAAAAGCATTTACAGAAGTTTGAATGCCTTTAGCCTGATCGATATAGTATTTTTTTAAAATCTGATCCGCCTGGACTGGCGGAATATCCTTAAATAAAGCTTTGGGCAGATAATTTGTGCCATCCAGCAGGGCGGTGATCTGTAAATTTCCAAATGGATATTGATAATAACCGGCCACCTGTTTCTGTTGAGCAGGAGATACAGGTTCAGCAGCTTGACTGTGGATACTCACCCCTAAAACAGACAATGAAAATAGAGAGGTGAAGAGGGAAGTTTTTAAAATATTCATGACAATTCTTATGTTGTGGAGTTTGTTCTATGTATTAGCATGTAAACTACGGAAAAAGAATATAAAAACATTTACTTTTTTTTAAAGAGAGATAACGAATTGAACATCTGTACTAAGCATTAAGTTGAAAACTGTATATTGATTTTTTTCTAAAAATAAAATGTCTTTATTTTAAAATATTTTTATAAATAAATTACTTAGATAAGTTTCACTTTTTTAAAAAAGCCCGTTAACATGAGATATCACGAACAGCTTTGGGTATCAATATGAGTTTTTGGAAAAGAAAAAACAATGCCAGCTTTGTATTTTTTATCATTACCTTGTATGGGCTGATTGGTTTCGGACTAGGGTATGTCATCTGGGAATTTATCCTGCAAGGCTAAGTAAACCCAGCAATAAAAAAGCCTCTAGAGATAGGGGCTTTTTTTATGTATTGATTAAGTCTTAAAGCATAGATGGATTTAAATAGTTTGTATCATCAAGTAGTGCAGTGATTTGGTGGTGGTAACCAGCAACTTATTTTTCTTAGGGGATTGATTCGATTTCTTGAGCTTAGGGTAAAGCTATAAATAAGCTAAGCGTTAATGCAGTTATGACGTTTTCTTGATTGAATATTTCATCGTTATTTTATCTATTACAAAGATGTATCTTTTTTAGCATGTTTCTGAGGGAGGCTTATAGGCAATAAATAAAAAATTCTCAATTTAATAATAGAGCGTATACATGAATTTTTTGAGACTTAGCTTATCAGGACTTTACTCAGTGTTTTTATAATTATTTTATAGAAAAAATACCTGCTATTACCAAGGTTTACTCAGTTATATAGGTGTATTTGTTGATTATAAAAGAAGAATAAAGTTAATTATTTGAATGCATGCTAATTATAAAAACAATATTGTTAATTTGTTTATTATGTGGAGATATTGTTTATTTATTGTTAATATTGTTTTTGAATTAATAAAAATTTCTTTAAGTCAAAAGGATTAGTATTTTGAAAAAAACAGCACTCGTTTGTTCTTTAACCTGCTTAGCTTTAACAGCGTGTTCAACAACTGAGACTTCAAAAACAATACAAGCCCCACAAGTAACGGCCGCAACTGCACAAGTAAAGTATACGGGCGCTAAAACTGCAGTTTCTATTGGAAAATTTGATAACCGGTCAAGTTATATGCGCGGGATTTTTTCTGACAATGTAGATCGTCTGGGGGGACAAGCAAAAACAATTTTAGAAACCCATTTGCAGCAAACGGGTTATTTCTCTGTTTTAAATCGTGATAATTTATCTGAATTGCAACAAGAAGCAGGATTTGGAAAATCAACGCAATCAATTAAAGGCGCACGTTTTGTATTAACAGGAGATGTTTCTGAATTTGGTCGTAAAGAAGTAGGTGATCATCAATTATTTGGTGTATTAGGTCGTGGTAAAACGCAAATTGCTTATGCAAAAGTTAATCTTAACGTAGTTGATGTGAAAACTGCAGAAGTGGTTCATTCAGTACAAGGTGCAGGTGAGTATGCGTTAAGTGAGCGTGAAGTACTTGGTTTTGGTTCAACCGCCTCTTATGACTCAACATTAAACGGTAAGGTTTTAGATTTAGCTGTACGTGAAGCAGTGAATAATCTTGTGCTTGATTTACAGACTGGTAAATGGTCGAGCAAGTAATAGGATTATTCCATGAAAAAGATATTTTTATTACTTGGTGCTGTGATGTCACTAAGCTTGGTTGGTTGTGCAAGTGGTCCTCAATCTTTATATAGTTGGGGTACATATCCACAACAAACTTATTTGTTGTTAAGTGTTCCTGAAAAAACTTCTCCTCAAGAGCAGATTGCTAAACTGGAAAAAGATATAGAAAAGGCTAAAGCTAAAAATGCGGCTGTGCCACCAGGTTTATATGCACATTTAGGGCTATTAAATTTAAATCTTAATAATGGTCCGCGAGCAGTAGAGTATTTTGAGTTAGAGCGCCAAGTTTATCCAGAATCAACTGTATTGATGGATCGTTTACTGAAAAAAATGACAGGTCAAACTACTGTTGCAGTAGCGAAAAAATGAAACAGTTAAAACGTTTATTCGCTTTAAGTACAGTAACATTGTTATTTGCAGGGTGTGCGGTTGCACCTAAAAATACCCGTGATTTAAGCAGCTATACCACGCATATGCCAAAGTCTATTTTGGTGATGCCACCTGTGAATGAATCTCCTGATACACGTGCAACTTATAGTTATTGGTCAACAGTAACTGTTCCTGTTGCAGAAGCAGGTTATTACGTTTTCCCTATTAGCGTTGTCGACACAATGTTTAAGGAAAATGGTGTTTATAACGGTTCTGATGCTCAAACAGTAAGTGCCCAAAAGCTACAAGAAATTTTTGGCGCTGATGCCGCTCTATATGTGAAAGTAAAAGAGTATGGTTCGAAGTATCAAGTGATTCAAACGGTAGCTACGGTAGCTGTAGAAGCTAAATTGGTCGATTTAAAAACTGGTCAGCTTCTTTGGGAAGGTTCAGAAAAGCAGATCCTTGCTAACAGTAATAATAATGCTGGTTTAGTTGGGATGCTGGTTGGTGCTTTGGTGGATCAAATCTCGAATCATTTAAGTGATAAGGCGTATGTACTATCAGGTACGGTAAGTCAATTGTTGTATTCGCCACGGTTAAATCAGCAAAAAGGTTTGTTATATGGACCAAGATCTCCGAATTTTTCACAGAATTCGATAAGTCCTCAGCAGTAAAAAATCCCCTCAATTGAGGGGATTTTTATATTTAGGTCTAAATCTTAAGAAACCTTATCACCCGGTTTAGCACCAGATTCAGGTGAAATCACCCAAACCCCTTCGCCATTACCGGCAGCTAAAACCATACCATTTGAAATACCAAAACGCATCTTACGTGGCGCAAGGTTAGCCACCATCACCACCAATTTGCCTTTCAGGTCTTCAGGTTGGTAAAACTCACGAATACCACTGAACACGTTACGTGGTTCAGCTTCACCAACGTTTAAAGTGAGTTGAAGCAGTTTGTCAGAACCTTCAACCATTGCAGCTTCAAGAACTTCAGCCACACGCAGGTCAACTTTCATAAAGTCTTCGATGCCAATAATTTCAGCTTCGCCAACTTTAGGCTCAGGTTTTTTCTCAGCCTTCTTCTCTTTTTTCTTTTCTACTTTTGGTGCTTCAGCAGGAGCCGCTAAAGAATCTTTAGATGCATCCACCATAGCAGCAACAGCTTTTGGATCTACACGTTGCATCAACGGCTGGAACAAGGCAATTTCATGACCCACTAGAATTGTTTCACGAGAAGCAAAATCGAAGCTTTCAAGTTGCAAGAAATCTTGAACCTGTTGAGCCAGTGTCGGCAATACAGGTGCTAAATACACTGCCAATTGACGGAACAGGTTAATACCCACAGAACATACGTCATGTACTTGTTGTTCTTCGCCTTCAATCTTCGCAAGTACCCAAGGCTTTTTCTCATCAATATACTGGTTGGCTTTGTCCGCAAGTGCCATGATTTCACGAATCGCTGCCGAGAACTCACGGTCTTCGTATGCTTTTGCAATAGAATCACCCGCATCAATAAAGCTTTGAACCAGTTGAGGCTCTGCACATGTTGCACTTAATTTGTTATCAAATTTGGTATTGATGAATTTTGCACAGCGGCTGGCAATGTTGACTACTTTACCAACCAGGTCGGAGTTCACTTTTTGTACAAAGTCATCCAGGTTCAAGTCCGAATCTTCAACTTTGTCTGAAAGTTTCGACGCGAAGTAATAACGTAGATATTCAGGGTTTAAATGCTCTAAATATGTTTCAGCTTTAATGAAGGTACCACGAGATTTAGACATCTTCTGACCGTTGACTGTCAGGAAGCCATTTACGAATAAGCCTGATGGCGTACGGTAATTTGCACCTTCCAGCATTGCCGGCCAGAACAGGGCGTGGAAATACACGATGTCTTTACCAATGAAGTGATAGACCTCATTTTCAGAATCTTTTTTCCAGAAGTCGTCAAAGCTTAAATCAGGACGTTTAGTCTTGATGTAATTTTCAAAACTCGACATATAGCCAATTGGCGCATCGACCCACACATAGAAGTATTTGTTTGGCGCATCAGGAATTTCAAAACCAAAGTAAGGCGCATCACGCGAGATATCCCAGTCGTTTAAACCATTATCAAACCATTCGTCCAGTTTGTTGGCAATCGATACCGGCAGGCGACCTTCGTCACGGGTCCATTTTTGCAGGTATTCACCAAAATTTGGCAATTTAAAGAAGTAATGGTCTGATGATTTCTCAACAGGTGTTGCGCCACTTAAAGTCGATTTTGGATTCAGTAGTTCAGTTGCGTTATAAGTCGTACCACACACTTCACATGAATCGCCATATTGATCTTCAGCCTTACATTTCGGACAGGTACCTTTAATGAACCGGTCTGACAGAAACATGCCTTTTTCAGGATCAAATAACTGCGTTACAGGACGCACAGCAATATTGCCAGCTTCACGGTTTTTGATATAGATTTCTGAAGCACGGGCGCGGTTGGTATCACTATGCGTAGAATCATAATGATCGAAATGCACACCGAAACCGTCAAAATCACGGATATGTTCTTTTTGCACATTGGCAATTTGTGCTTCAGGTGAAATGCCATTCGCTTCGGCACGCAGCATGATCGCTGTACCATGAGCATCATCCGCACAGACATAAGTCACGTCATGACCCATCGCGCGCATGGCACGTACCCAAATATCTGCTTGGATATAGCCAAGTAAGTGACCCATATGAATCGGGCCATTGGCGTAAGGAAGGGCATTGGTGACTAAAATTTTACGCACGGATTCACTCTCTCATTCGTATTTTATGCAATGGGCGATAATTTTACATGAGATGGAGAAGACTTGCATAAGGCTTTTGGTGAATTCTTTTTCAATAACAAAGTTGCATCGAGATGAAATGCTACTTTATGGCAAAATTATCGGGGATAATAGCTCATCCGCTATTTGCTTGAGTGCTTGACCATGTATGACGATTACGACGACTATGAAGACGATCAACCCGTCACGCGGATTAAATCGAATATCAAACAACAGACTTTAGGCAAACGCATTCTTGAAGATGCTCAAAGCTATTTAGAACAAATCTCGCAAGGCGAACATACATTTTTAATCGAAACCTTGCGTGATCTGGCACAGCAAGATGAATACTTTAATGTGTGGGCAGATCAGCTCGATCAACCTGTCGGTTCAAAAGTCGCCAATGATGCCTTGAACCTGATGCACTTCTGGCAACAGAGGCATCGTCATGAAGATGTCCAAACCTTTCATTTATTTGATGTCATCAATAGCGAAGACTTTCAAAAAGAGCTGCTCACGGCTTTTGATGCGATGCAGATAGATGAAGCCCATAAAGCCTTACGCCGTCCAGTGATCATTGAAGCCTTTAAAATGTATAAATTGGGCTGTTATGCAGGTTGTGTGCCTTTGCTCTATGCACAGCTTGAAGGCTTATTGACCGATGTGCTGATTCAACAAGGCTACTTAAAACAAAATGGAACCAAGTTTGTTGATGTCTATAAAATTGTTCCCGGTTTAAAAGGCAATGAAATTAAGAGTCTGTGGCATAAATCGAAAATTGCCACGGAAATGAATCCATACTTTGCCGAACTGGCAGCCTATAAGATGGATTCAAGCTCGAATGTGACCGCAAGTCGTCATAACATTTTGCATGGCACAGATGTGGCACATTTCACCCAAGCGCGTAGTTTTATCCTGTTTATCTGGCTGTTCTCGGTATTAAGTTTTATGAGTACCGTGCGTGCTTAAGCTAAGATCTCTGGTTACCAGTAGTTTTAATCATCCTGTAAAGGTTTAATGTAGATTAACACCAAGCATCCTTTAGCTTTAACAATCAGGCTATAACAGTATTTGAATGGGCGAGCTACAGGAAATGCGATGTCAGAATGACAGAAAAATGTTTTAGCAGAAGTGTAAAGAATGAAGATGAACAGAATGTTCAAAACACAAATCACGATTTTTTGCGGCTGGCAGTGATTAAAGTTTGAGATCGTGAGGTTTGTGCTATCTGATGCAATGATCAGCAACAACATGTACAGGCTTTGTTGCAGTTTGCTTAATTCAGCTACTTCATTGCATGCTTTGTGCTAAAAAATTGTCTGATAATTTATTTATGACACCTTAGGAGGGTACTCATGACTCAGAATAACCAGACAAGTACTTCAAAGCAGAACCAAGATAAAGAACAACATGCACGTGAAATGAATGATCAGGTTTCAAAAGAGCAAAAGCAGAACGAGATCGATAAACAGCATAATCAGGAACACAAGAATGGACAAAATGCCCAGACCAATGCCGAGGAGAAGTCTGATACTCAGCATAGCAGCAAAAATGTAAATACTGAGCAAAAAGACAGTTCTAAAGAGAATGAGTCAGATCAAAAAACTGAAAGTTTCAAAATGGATGACTTAAAAGCCAAAGCAATTGCAATTGGTGAGGAGCTTTTGCAAAAAGGTGAAAAGCTTCTGAATGAGCTAAAACATGGCAAATCTGACAGCCAGAAAAATGGTGAGCAAGAGACAGATCACGCGAAAAAGGCCAAAGCCGATCATAAATCTCAAGACAAATCATCGGATAAGTCAGATAAACAGAATTCTAAAGATGATCAGAACGATCAGCAGGCCGGTATGGCAAATTTGAAAGACGAAGCCATGCATAAGTTTGAAGATACTAAACAAAAAATCACGGAATTAGTAAGTGAAGCTTCTGTTAAATTCGCCGAGCTGAAACAGATGGCGACGGATACCATGAACAAGATGAAGGATACTCAAGCTAAAGACAATGATGCTGATCAGCAGAAAGACGCGAAAGATACAGATTCAGCAAATAATTCCGAATCCAAAAAAGATGAATCAAAACAGGATCAGGATAAAAACACCAAGGAACAACAGGGCAAGTCTGAAAACAGTAAAAATCATAAGTAATTTATGATCATAGAGCCACTTTAATCACAGCAGGTTAGAGTGGCTTAAAATATAGAAACCTAATATAAAAAATAATGTTCACATCAAAAATAATATGTCTTCATTTACTTCTTTCTCATTCATTTTTCATTATTTATATATGCCAAGATTTCATGAAACATTTTATAAAACCAAGTGAAATAGTTGGAAATTGAACATATCTGTTTCATCTTCTCCAATACAGTGCTTAACCTTCGCCTAAAACCCCGTTAAACTACGCCATTCAGATGTCGATCTACATTTTTGGAGTAACCTATGTCGTGGCTTTCTTCGCTTAAATCGGTTTTTTCGCCTTCCAAGGAGGTGAACGAAGAAGCTGTGCAGAACGTACTGCAAAACTATATTTTGCCAAATTCCAGCAATGCCTTGAAAGATCGCATTACACAGGTCAATGTACAGGGTGAGATTCTGCAAATTACCCTGAATACCTATCCAGAAGAAAAAGAACAACTGCAACAGATTCATGATGAGCTGGCAGAAGCTTTGCAAAAATGTGGTATTCAAGAGTTAAATATGCATGTGATTCAGCAAAAAACCGGGCCTAAAAGTAAAAATTCGGGTGATTGCGGCCATAACCATGCTGCAGGAGAAAGCTGTTCAAGCCAACCTGCAGCACCAGTAAAACCAGATCTTCCTCCTGTGGTGGATGCTTCGGCTCAACCTGAAAAGGCAGAAGATGCTGATCCGAATAATCCACCGATTCAAAAAGCTGCACCACAACAGCGTGATGTCCCGAAACATCCTCGTATTCAGAATGTGATTCTGGTGTCATCTGGCAAAGGTGGGGTGGGTAAATCGACTACTACTGTCAATCTGGCCTTGGCTCTAAAGCAAATGGGCCTGCGGGTAGGTGTACTAGATGCCGATATTTATGGTCCAAGTATTCCGACCATGCTCGGCAATGCCGGTAAAACACCGATGATCGAAGCAGAGCAGTTTGTACCTCTTGATGCCTATGGAATGGCAGTGTTATCGATTGGACATTTAACCGGTGATCACAATACACCGGTTGCTTGGCGTGGTCCAAAAGCTACGGGAGCATTAATGCAGCTCTTTAATCAGACTCTATGGCCAGATCTGGATGTATTGATGATCGACATGCCGCCTGGCACGGGCGATATCCAGTTGACCTTAGCACAGCGTATTCCGGTGACGGGTGCTGTAATTGTGACAACACCACAAAACGTGGCCTTGCTGGATGCGACCAAAGGCATTGAGCTGTTTAACCGTGTACAGATTCCAGTCATGGGCGTGATTGAAAACATGTCGACCCATATCTGCTCAAATTGTGGTTTTGAGGAACAGATTTTTGGTACAGGTGGTGGCGATAAACTGTCTGAGCAATATCAAATTCCATTACTGGGCCGCTTACCTCTGGACGCTAAAATTCGTGAAAATGCCGATGCAGGGAAACCTTCCGTGATTGCAGGGGACGAGGCAGCAGATAGCTATATGTTAATTGCAGAGAAAATCGCAGCACAGTTACCAAAAGCGGAAAAAGATCATAGCCGGATATTTTAATTAAAAGACAGAAAATTAAAATCATTAAGCCTTAACTAAAAGTTAGGGCTTTTTTATTATTCATTTTTAAAATAGCTCGATTTAAATGATTGAAATTGACTGAAATGACTGTCTGGTTTTTACTCTAAATTATTATATAGATATTTGAATTTATTGAATAAAAATAGATTTTGGTTGGGTTTATATCTTCTCTTACAATTATTTTTTTGCAGCTTTGACTTAACTATTCTATGCTACGCGGATTAGAGCGAGGTCAAACTATGATTTCATGGTTTTTTATTGGTTTAGTGGCAACCATTCTTTTAACACCAGGCCCAACCAATACCTTATTGGCATCTTCAGGCATTCAGGTCGGATTTAAAAAAACATTTCGTTTAATTCCTGCTGAAGCCTTTGGTTATCTGATTGCTATCAGTTTTTGGGGTATTCTGATCGGGAAAATTTCCGTTCATCTTCCGCTGTTACCGACCATTCTCAAACTTTTTAGTGCTGGCTATATTCTGTTCCTTGCTGTGAAATTATGGCGGACTGCAGAGCTGAGTGAAAATTTTGATAAGGTCTCAATTCGCGCACGTGAATTGTTTTTAGCAACCTTACTTAATCCCAAGGCACTTTTGTTTGCCTCAGCCATTTTTCCTGTGATTGTCTGGAAAAGCAGCCAACATTATGTGGCTCATATGCTCGTTTTCTTGCTTTTACTGATCCCGATTGCATTCTTCTGGACTTTTTTAGGCTCAATCCTAGCCAGAAAAAATAGCCGCTGGCTCAATCAGAAAAACCTGCAGAAAACGGCTTCGCTGGTGCTAATGAGCTTTTCTATTCCTTTAAGTTATTCTGCACTTTTAAGTTTATAAGCTGATCTCGATCAGCAATTTTTGGGCAACATGAGCTCTCAGACTTTCACTTATTTTCATTAGTGGCAATTTCAGTTAAAGTACGTCGCAATAACTTGTTCTTAAGATTTTTGGATTATATCAATGGCAATTAAGTCTGATCGTTGGATTCGCGAAATGAGCGAAAAACACGGCATGATTGAACCGTATGCAGAAAACCAGGTACGTTTGGATGAAAATGGTCAAAAGCTGATTTCGTATGGCGTATCCAGCTACGGCTATGACGTGCGTTGTGCACGTGAATTTAAAGTATTCACCAATGTGCATTCTGCAATTGTCGATCCGAAGAACTTTGATGAACGCAGCTTTATTGATATCGAGTCGGATGTTTGTATCATTCCGCCGAACTCGTTTGCTTTGGCGCGTACCATCGAATATTTCCGCATTCCCCGTAATGTTTTGACCGTGTGCTTGGGCAAATCTACTTATGCGCGTTGTGGCATCATTGTCAACGTGACGCCGCTTGAGCCAGAGTGGGAAGGACACGTAACTTTAGAGTTTTCAAATACTACCAATCTTCCTGCGCGTATTTATGCAGGTGAGGGTGTAGCGCAGATGCTGTTTTTTGAATCTGATGAAGTCTGTGAAACCTCATATAAAGATCGTGGCGGTAAATATCAAGGTCAGACAGGTGTTACTTTACCAAAGACCTAATTGCTTTAAGCTATTGAATGACGGGACTTTATGTCCCGTTTATTTTTTTGAGATTTTCATTCATCGGAAACTGCTATTTTTCGCCTAATTGGCTTTGGCATCTGTGTTAAAAATCAGCATAATGGATTCCGCATAACCATAAAAAAAGACGCGGCTGGGAAGCTGAAGTATAAAGGTGCGGAGCATCAGATAAAAAGGAAAGAGCGAGATGACTCAGATCAAAGCTATATTAAAATTTCGCAAAAGTTATTTGGCGATGACCATCGGTTTCAGCCTGTTGCCTTCTGCACATGCGATGCAGGAATTATCAGACTCTTCTCTTTCTGACACCACTGGTGAGGGTGTTGCACTGGTACTTGATGATTTTAAAATGGTGTTTCAGGGACCCAAAGATCTTTCTGATGGTTCCAGTTACGCGAGAGGAATTCAAAATCCGGGGCAGGCTGATACCGGTTTTATTCGGATTATTCCAACCGGCGAAAACTATAACCAACTTGGTCAGCGTGCTTACGATAAAATTTATAAAACCTCTTATGACAGCAATGTTCTCCAAGGCAAAATCGATAGAGGGTATAACACCTTATATACTTCTACCTATAATTCCACTTATGACACGAATTATAGAAGTTTATACAGCACTTATACTCAGCCTATTCCTGATAAATTAACTGCTGAAAGAACCAAATTACAATCTGAAATTCCTGACCGTTATTTTAATTCAGATACAATTATTCAACGCTATTTTAATGAGCGACATAATTACTATCGAGCGGGTACTAATGGGGGATTTCTGGGTGGTGATGATGATGCAAAAGTTATAAATGATGGTACAACCATTTATAAAACACGTCCTGTTAGTGAGGATCCCACAGGGGTTTTGAAATATGCTGCAAAAGCCCTGGAATATGCCACTACAAATACCTATGAAATGATTCAGTTACTGTATGGTGGTCGTGCGGGTGAAGCAAATACAAATTTAACCAATTCTACTTTTTATAAAAGTTTGAATAGTTTCACGCGTAATAATACTATTGGGGCAGAAATTACTACTTTAGTACAGCGACTTAGCGATGCATCATATGCAGCAGCAACTATCCGCGCTAAATTTGAAGCAGGACAACTTGCAGAAGCAGAGGCTAAAAGACTAACAGAAGAACTTTATACAAGCATCCTTAGAGATGCGAGAACAGCTGCTTTGCTAGAGGCGAAAAATACTCCCGTCAGTTCCCTAAGAACCAAAGCAGATGTATTTATTTATGGTCTGGCATTATCAAAAAGTGATGGTTCTCTAAGCACGCGATATAGTAATCAGGGTTTTAGTTGGGGATCGGCAGATAATCCCTGGTTATTCCGGGCAGGAACTGAGAATGTCAAACAGTTTAAGGATGCTGCTAAAGATGTAGGTTATATTGCTTTGGAAGCCCCATTAAGCCCCATCGCAGGCGTCGAAAGTGATAATAATATCAAGCTGGGCTTCTGGAGTGATATTTTTGCTCGCGCGCTTGACTCCTCTAATCTGGTAGATCCTATAACAGGTGGGCCAACATCAGGGCTTGATACGGATTACCGATTAAGAACCCAATTTGTTGCCAATGGTTTGAGTTTCAATGGCTCGCAAGTTCGTTTATTTCAAACCCTGGAATCTGATAATAAGGATTACAGCCAAACCTTAGGTATGACAAGTATAATCCGGCTAAATACTAATGACCGGCCAGAAACGCTCAGCAGTAGCGATGCTAATCTTAACAGTAAAGGTATTCGTCTCAGTACTGCAGCAAAAACCAATGCACTTGATGGTGATGGACCGACTCCGGCTTTGAACGGCAGTGTTGCTCCGATATTTCATGATTCTGAAGGTTTATATCTCTATAGTCCTAATATTAACTTGGTGCTCGGTAATATGTACCAGCCTTTTGTAGTCGGTTCAGAAGGTAATAATATTATTTTAGAAGTGACACGTATTCCTAAAATTCCTGCTATCTATAATCAAATCTATCAGAATTATGGAGGCGGACTGGGAACCACCGATCTAAAGGGTTCAACCTGTAATGTCTATAGTTGTGGTACACCAATTAAAAATAATGCTGCAGATACTAGCGCACTTTATCAGGGGCGCAATGCGACTCACAGTAGCATCTCGATAGGGACTACAGAGCGTGTCCCGGGGACCAATATGCTGCGAGCCAAGGATGGTGTGAATTCAACAGGAATCGTATTTAAAAATACTGATGGTGTAAGTAAGAATTTTGGATCTGCTGTCATTGATGGTGTCCTGATTCAGCATCTGAAAATTAAAACAACTGGTCTATAAAGGAGTATAAAATGTCCAAATTAACCATATTCTGTACATTATTGTGTACTTCTATGATCAGTTTTGCCGGATTGGAAACCCTTGATCAGCAAGAGTTAACCGATACAGTGGGGCAGGGTGGAGCTGACCTTAGCTGGACTTTATCCTTGAACCATATCTATGCAACAGATTTAAGTAAGGCTCAAATTTCCCGGCTTAACGGAAGTGGTAATCCGCTCGAAGTATTTTATGTTCTAGATCCCACCGCTTGTGGAGCAACAAAACAATTTTGCCGTCTGGCAATAGCGCCAAATAACCATGTTGATGCCAATGGAAATAAGAAGTGGTTAGTCTTTAAAGGCATTCAAGGCACAATTCAGATTGATAAGTTTTCAATTGATGGTACAACCATTATTAATCACCGTAATGAACCACAGACGGCGATGCAAATAACCTTTTATGATAACAAGCCTTTAAAAATCAGGAACTTGGGTTTTAATACGGTTTCGATTGAAACGGGCACAGGTGCTGGCGCCTTAGAAGGTTATGCCAATACAGGTGTTTATAGTACCTATACTGGCCGTATTTATAATGCTGATGGAACTTATACAACCGCGCCCCAAGATGTTCCTTCGTTTGATAAAGGGGCTGAAAAAGGATTTATGGGGTTGAACGTGCATGGAAATCTGCATATGTCAGGCAATTTGAAAATATTTGGTTATAACTGTACAGGTGGAGCACAAAGCCGTTGTTAGTAACAACGCCAAGTACAGCATAAGGATATAGAAATGAAAAAAACAACAATAAAGTTGAAGTTGCTGACGGTATGCATGTGTCTTATACAACAAAGTTATGCACTTGAAATTATCGAAGAGCAGGAATTGAGTGAGGTGACTGGACAAGACGGTATGGTCATTACCCATGAAATTTCTAAAGCCACTATTGCCCAAGTGAATTGGTACGATCCAAACTTAAACCCCAGTACTAAAATGGGTTTAGGTTTACATAATTTTGAAATTACTGGAAAAAATAATAAACCAATTATTAGTCAACTTGAAATAGATGTAGGTGCCACACAACAGGGAGCTGGTCTCCGGCTTGCAGCAAGTATTTCCCCATTTCAAGCCACTGCAGATTTAAAGTTGGTAAAGGTAGCCTGTACCACTAATCCATGTAGCCAATCTGCGAATAGTATTCGGACTGCTGGGGAACAATCTAATCAAAGCTTAGGTGTATTGGGGATGAGTACTTCTACACCGCTGAGTGTTCTATTACAAACCAGTGCAGGTTTATTTAATAAGGACTCAATTGCCAGTATCGATTTTCAGCTTAAAAATGCCACGATTAGTCATAAATTAGGTGAAAATAGCTTAATTCTAAATGACTTTAATTTTAATTTCGCGGGTCAGGGATATATGTATATTGACCCGGCTGAAGGTGTGGTGCTCACTACGAGAAACGGTAATCAAGATCATTATGTGGATCTTAAGCGTGCTGAAGATACAACTGATCTCGTGGCCGGTCGGGTTAATCCGACCAATCCTGGGGTCAATATAGACTTGCGTTATAACACGCCAAATAACGAACGTAAAAATATTATGCGTTTAGGTGCTTCGGGTGCTGTGACCAATGCAAGGTTATCCATGAATGCTGATCAAACCCAGATCGGTACTTTTGATGTGAGTAATAAAGTAAATGGGGTACTGGAGCGTCAGGACAAAACTGCCACAGGATACAGTAGCCTGGTTGGGGAAGGCGGGTTGAACCTGGGATTATCTGCGGATTTTACTGGTGCTAATAGTACCGGACGTCCAGCCACTATGGCCCCAACAACATTTGAGATTGGGCATACTGGTAAGGGAAGTCATGCTGTGCAATTTTCTAATATCAGACCATTGACTACACGTAATGCTGACGGAACCTTACATGGTAAAAATGCTTATATCGACTTTGGCAATTTATATATAAATACCATTACTGCAAAAAGTCTCGATTTTATAATCAATGAAAATATGCAAAAGACGCTAGGCAGTAGTAGTAATGTGCTTAAACAAATACTCAGTACTACCGCGAATGGAGAAGATTTTGCCTTTATCGCCGTGCGTGGAATGGATTTTCAATCCATTGCTGCGAAAGCACGCTTTATATCAGATAACTCTTTGGCGGAAATTGGTGGGGACGGAGGTTCTTGGGGAATCGGTATTCCTATCTATAATTTGAATGCCAATGTTGCCTTGTCGGGAACGACTTATGGAGCAGATAATAAGCAGGCAATTGCTTATAACATGATGGTATCTACAGAAGGTTACGGAATTGATAAAAAAACCGGTTTGCCAAGCACAACCTCAATTATATTGATTGATGGCAAGAATGGCGATCATGGTGAGGCAGTTAACTATTATGCTGGTTTTAGGAATATCGATGCCCTGATCAAGTCGGAAGGTATTATTGGCTATGAAGATGAAGGTATTTATATTCGTGCCGATAAACTGCTGATAGGGGCTAAAGCTGAGCTTGCGATTGGTCAATTACCAGGCTCTAAATACAATTGTACCAATGCATCGGTCGCTAAGTGCGGGGGCTATGTGCCGTACAATAATTTTTCTAAACGTGATGATGTTTTGACCAATATTGCTTTTAAACTCGATGGAAATGGCGAGCTCCTCATCATTCCAGGAGTGGATCCGACCAGCGATTCACCAGATACTAATTTTTTATCTTTTGATGCAAACTTTAAATTCAGACCCCTTACTGCAGAAGAAAATGCAGACAAAAATAATCTGGGGAGCTATTTTAGTATCGTCAATGAAGATATGGATTCAACCGGCGCATTAAAAACTTCTTCAATTAACTTTAACCGGATGGAAGGTCATTTGGGTGTTAAAGGAAAAATCCGTGTCAGTGCCGATACAGTAACTTTAGATAATCAGGTCAAACTGAATTATACAAATAATATTGCGACACCATTTAAAAGCAATTTTGCAATGGCCACCAATGGCAATATGCAAAACATAGCAAATATTGCGCTGACTGGCGGGACGATTCGTAGCACGATGGGTATTACGCCACGCTAATAAGAATATAAGGACATTAAAATGAAAAAAATACTTTTAAATAGTCTGGTTGTAGCAATGTGTGCGATTACACAACAAAGTTTTGCAATGACCAGCCTAAATGATGAAGAGTTGTCTACGGTAGAGGGTCAGGCACTTCTTTCGATGGAAGTACAAAAAGGTTTTAAACAAATAGATAATCTTGGTAATAACTATGATCAGTCCAATATTTCTTTCTATAAATTAGGTTTAGAAGCCGAGATGGAGATCAATACCAATATTAAAAAGCTACAACTGGGTTGCGGTGGCGTGAATGGGGCGACAGGCTGTGATATTGATATTGATAATATCGCATTAAGTGGTCTGCCCGCGAATTCGAACTATACCGCCGATGATCGCGCAAGTAGTTCAGCATTGATCACCAATCCATTTCTTCAATTTGCGATTAAAAATCCAAATCAGGCATCTACTCGTGAAGTCCTGGGCTTTCGTCTAAGCGCCGAAAAAATTCAGGGTCTTTTGACTTTGGGTGCTGAAAATAGCAATACGCCCAATGGGATTAACAGTTTTAGTGGTTATATGAAGACTAAAGCAGCATCAGGTGTAGCAAACACAGCTTCTCGGGTTATGGACTATGCATCTACGGGCCAATATATTGAAGGTACTGTGAGGGGTAAATTAGGGAATTTAACCTTGCCTCTTGATTTGCATTATAAATCAAATGATTATTCCTTCACTTTGCAGGAATCAACAGCCCCATTTGCTATTCCTTCTACTATTGTTTCAGGAACACGTATGAAGGAAATTGTCTTGAAAGGAACAGGCACAGTGGAGCGTATAGATTTCAGTGGTCCATTAAAAGCGCAGTTGTTAAATGGTGCTCTGACCCTAGATAAGCAAATTACGGGCTATTTAACAGGTCTCAAGACTGATATTACAGTAAATCAAAATCTTGGCTTAATCCATGCTCTATATTTAAATAACCCGGCATCCTTATCATTACAATCACAAAAAATTCTTTGGCCAGGTGCAGCAGTCGCTGCGAATCAAGGATGGTGGCTGGCAATGGAGGATGAGGTAGATTTAGGCAGTATCTCTCCCTCAGATAAAGTACAAATTACAAATGAGGTTTTACAACAAACGATTGCAGGAATTAACCATGACTTGACTAATAATGTCCGAATTTGTGGAGGCATTATCAGTGGTTGTATTGTTGGCGGTTCACTGGATGTAAGTGAAATTAAAAATCCGACTTTAATTGATTTCCCTCTAAACAATTTAAAATTACAAGGTCAAGATTTTAAGCCGAACTGCTTTGGTGGTCATAAATTCTGTTGAGACTGAGATAACCATAAAAAATCCCGTATGAAGCGGGATTTTTTATGGTAAGAAGGAATTACTTTGCGATTTTCGCTAATAACTCTTCTTTAGAAATATTTACAGATTCAGTATCACGACGGCCTTTATACTCAAACGTACCCGCATCCAGACCTTTTTCACCAATTACAATACGGTGTGGAATACCGGTAATTTCAAGATCGGAGAACTTTACGCCTGGGCGTTCATCCCGGTCATCAAGAATGACGTCATAACCCGCAGCAGTCAATTCTGCATACAGTGCTTCAGCTGCTTCCATGGTACGTGGTGACTTATGCGCATTCATTGGCACAATCGCAACTTCAAAAGGCGCAATCGCTTCAGGCCAGATAATACCTTTCTCATCGAAGTTTTGCTCGATTGCAGAAGCTACCACACGTGTCACACCAATCCCGTAGCAGCCCATGGTTACAGTAAATGGTTTGCCATCTTTACCAAGAACTTTACAGCCCAAAGCCTCAGAATATTTCTGACCTAACTGGAAGATGTGACCCACTTCAATACCACGTTTGATCTGAAGTGTACCTTTGCCATCTGGAGAAGGGTCGCCTTCAACCACGTTACGCAGATCATAAGCTTCAGTGAACTGTGCATCACGTTCCCAGTTTACGCCAGTTGCGTGTTGATCTGCTTGGTTTGCACCAGCAACAAAATCAGACAATACAGATGCTGCACGATCCACAATGACAGTTAAACCTTTTTCTACCAGACCTTGAGGACCAACGAAACCAGCAGTTAGACCTAAAGCCTGAATTTGCTCTTCGGTTGCAAAAGTCAGTGGCGCTGCAATCAAAGGATGTTTTTCAGCTTTAATTTCATTCAGTTCATGATCGCCACGAAGGAACAGCGCAACCACGGGTGCATCTTGACCTTCTTCAGCCGCAACACCTTGTACAAGCAACGCTTTTACTGAATGGGCAGGATCTGTACCTAAGAAAGCAGATACATCAGCAATGGTTTTCTGATTTGGCGTATCTACCAGTTTGAGTTCTTGTGTGGGTGCTGCACGTTCACCGACAAGCACCGCTTCAGCCATTTCAATGTTGGCGGCATAGTCAGATTCAGTCGAAAACGCGATATCATCTTCACCACTTGAAGCCAGGACGTGGAATTCATGTGAACCTGAACCGCCAATCGAGCCAGTGTCCGCTTGTACTGGACGGAAATCTAAACCTAAGCGGGTAAAGATTTTGCAGTAGGCTTCGTACATTTTGTCGTAAGTTTCTTGCAAAGATTCCTGATCAGCGTGGAAAGAATAGGCATCTTTCATGATGAATTCACGTGAACGCATCACACCAAAACGCGGACGGATTTCATCACGGAACTTGGTTTGTACCTGGTAGAAATTGGCAGGCAATTGCTTGTAACTTTTCAACTCGTTACGTGCAAGATCAGTAATGACCTCTTCATGTGTCGGGCCAAGCACGAAATCATTGTTATGACGGTCTTTGAAACGCAGCAGTTCAGGGCCATACTGTACATAACGCCCAGACTCTTCCCAAAGTGATGCCGGTTGAGTTACAGGCATCAATACTTCAAGAGAACCGGCATTGTTCATTTCTTCGCGAACGATCGCTGCAACTTTATTTAATACGCGAACGCCCATCGGCAACCAGGTGTATAAACCTGAAGCCAACTTACGAATCATACCGGCACGAAGCATGAGCTGATGCGAAATAACTTCAGCGTCGTTCGGGGTTTCTCTCAAAGTTGCAAATAAAAAGCGACTCGCGCGCATGGAAACTGTCCTAAAAAATTAAGCGTTAAAGCAGGGATTATACAATAAAAAATGAGGTGAGCATTTGGGAATGTCACCTCATTGTGTTGCATTAAATTATGCCATGATTTTACGTGCCTGACGCAGCATAAAATTCTTAAAGTCATCCAGATAGGTAAAGATCACCGGGACCACCACCAAAGTCAGCAGGGTAGAGGTAATCACGCCACCAATCACGGCGTGTGCCATGGGTGCACTTTGCTCCCCCCCTTCGCCTAGTCCCAAGGCCAGCGGAACCATCCCCATCACCATGGCACTGGTGGTCATCAGAATAGGACGCAGACGGGTTTTACCTGCTTCAATAATCGCATCATAACGGTCTTCACCGCGGTCCATGGCTTTCTTGATAAAGTCGATTAGCAGAATGGCATTCTTGGTCACCAGTCCCATCAGCATGATGATCCCGATAATTGAAAACAGGTTCATGGTCGAATTAAACAGGAACAAGGCCAGAAATACCCCAATGAGCGACAATGGCAATGAAGCCATAATTGCCGCGGGGTGAATAAAGCTGTTGAACTGCGAACCGAGTACAATATAGATAAATACAATTGATAGGGTAATCGCGGTCAAGGCGTAACCTGCAGATTCTGCCATATCGGCATTAGAACCCTGAGTGTCAAAACTATAGCCCGGTGGCATATCGAAATTTTCTTGCAGGCGGCTGATATCCGTTCCGATGTCGCCTGCAGGGCGTCCAGACGTATTCGCTTCTACGAGTACTTCACGAGCCAGATCACGTCGGTTAATCTGCGAAGCGCCGAGCTTTTCTTCAAATTTGGCCACGCTTGAAAGAGGAACCAGAATTGGTTGATTGCTGGCAGTGGTTTTATTCGAGGTGATATACATATTCTGTAAATCGCTTGGCAAGCTACGCTGGTTTTCGGTCAGGCGCAGATTTACATCATAGGTTTCACCTTTTTCATCCTGCCAGGTGGTGACATCATCACCGGCAATCAGTGGACGGACCACATTGGCAATCTGATTCACCGATAAGCCTAGATCACTGGCCAGGACACGATTGATCTGGACACCAAGCGTCGGCTTGGGCTCTTTCAATGAAGTTTCCAGATCAACAATGCCATCAATTTTAGCCATCTCCGTCATAAAACGATCGGAAATTTTTTGCAGTTCATCCAGATCAGGTCCTTTGATTGAAATCATGATCGGTTTCTGACCACCTGATACGGTTTCATCAGCGGATGCCACCGAGGTAATGCTGATTCCGGCAACCGATTGCAGACGCTGGCGGAATTCATTATTCAGCTCATTCAGGGTTTTTTCACGCTCGGTACGCGGTGTCACGGTCACCCGTAAACTGACATGGTTTTTACCGCGGTCGGTTGCACCATTAATCACCCCATAGGTGGCTTTGACCTCCGGATGTTGACGAATAATCTGATCCACCTGCTGCAGTTTGGCTTGTGAATATTCAAGCGATGAATCCACTGGTGTTTCAAACTTGATCCTGATTTCGCCTTTATCCGGGACCGGTACAAATTCGGTACCAATCAGCTTGGATAACCCCAAGGCACCAAATAATGAAGCAACGGCAATCAGCAGGGTGATAAATCTGAACCGCAGTGCCAGTTTTAGCAGTTTTTCATAGACATGGCTTAAATTATCCAGTTTGCCGGAAATCCAGTTAAAAAAACGTTGTATCCGGCCTGGTTTTCTGTTCGGATCATTTTTCTTTTCTGCCCAGTGTGCAGAGAGCATCGGGTCCAAGGTAAAGCTGACAAACATTGAGATCAGCACGGCTATACTTACCGTGACCCCGAACTGGTAGAAAAAGCGGCCAATAATACCGCCCATGAAGGCCACAGGCAGGAATACGGCAACAATGGTCAGCGTGGTGGCCAGTACAGCGAGTCCAATTTCTTTGGTGCCATCGAGTGCAGCAGTCACATGATCTTTGCCCATATCGGCATGCCGGACAATATTTTCACGCACCACAATCGCATCGTCGATCAACAGACCAATACTCAAGGACAGTGCCAGCAAAGTCATCATATTGATGCTAAAGCCAAAGGCCCAGATAAAGGTCAGCGTGCCCAAGAGTGCAATGGGCAGAGTCAAACCGGTAATTACGGTTGAACGGAAAGAACCCAGGAACAGCAGGACAATCAGCACAGCCAGCACTGCACCCTCCACAATAGTGCGGGCTACATCGCCAATGGTACCACGGATACTTTTGGAGGCGTCCACCACCACCTGTAAGGTAGTGCCTTGTGGAAGCTGCGCTTCAATATTTTTTAAAGCTGCGTAGGTCTTGTCTACTACTTCAATAACGTTTGCATCTGAACTGCGCAAAATATCAATCGCAACTGCAGCTTTACCATTCAAAAAAGCAGCGGATTCCAGCTCTGCCTGGCTGTCTTGAATATTGGCCACTTGTCTGAGAAAAATCGGTACGCCGTTTTTATTGGCAATGACCAGATCTCCGAAGGCAAGGGGATGCAGCACTTTGGAATTGATTTCAATGACCAGTTCCGAATTCCCAGACTTGAGAGTGCCTCCCGGGACTTCAATATTTTCTGCCTTTAAGGTATTAATGACACTATCTACACCGATACCAAAAGCTTGCAGTTTTTGCGGCTCTACCTGGATCCGGATCTGGCGTTGTGCATCACCTAACAGATTGACCGTACCGACCCCTGGGATTGTACGCAGTTGTGGCACAATCCGCTGGTCCAGATATGAACTCAGTGTTTTTACGTCCATATTGTCAGATTCAAATACAATCGACATCACTGCATTTGCTGTCGGATCATAACGTTCGACAATCGGTTCCTGAATTTCATCCCGGAATTCAGCAGTCACAGAGGCGATTTTATCCCGCACGTCCTGAGCTGCTGTGGTAGATGTCACATCCAGATTAAATTCGGTGGTAATGATGGACAGGCCTTCACTAGACTGGGAAATCACCTGTTTCAAACCGGAAATGGTATTGATCTGATCTTCGAGTTTCTTGGTGATTTCCGATTCAACCGTTTCCGGAGAAGCGCCTGGATAATTGGTATAGATCACCACAAAAGGGAAATCGACATCAGGGAATTCTTCAACGCCCATCCGCTGCCATGAAGCCAGCCCCAGCACCATCAGGCAGAACATCATCATGATGGTGAAAACCGGATACTTCACACTAATTCGGGTAAACCACATATCAATGATCCTGTATGAATGGCTTTAATTGGCGCGAAGGGTGACAGTTTTTTGCAGATCGGCTTCGCTAAACTTAACCCGGCTGACCTGATCACCATTTTCCAGTCCTTGAACCACGGCAATGTTATCACTATAACGCTGTTCCAAAACCTGTATGTTGACCTTGATAATTTTATTCTGGCGAACTACCCAGACATAGGGTTTGTTCTGGATATCCTGAATGGTATCCAATGGAATCAGCTGTCCGGAAATCTGTTGTGAACTCAGAATGTTGCCTTCAACGAAGGAGCCGATACTTAGCGAGGGAATGGTTTCATTCGGCGTGGCAAAGAATTCGATCTGGCGACTGGCCTGATCTGCGATAGGGGAAATCCGGCTAATTACGGCAGTGAGCCGGTTTGGATTACCTTGAATAGTGTATTCGATTTTACTGCCCAGCCTTAAACCTGATTGCAGATCACTGGGTACGCGTGCCTGAATTTCCAGCCGTTTCGGATCGACGATTTCAAACAGGGTTTGTCCAATTGCAACGGTTTGGCCAGGCTCAACCTGGCGCTGGGTAATTACACCACTGATCGGGCTGGTCATGATGCCATCACGATCTGCTTTTTGGGCAATATCAACATTGGCTTGCTGGGCACGGACATTTTCCAGCTGTGCCTGATAGTCCACCTGACTTTGTTCATATTCTACTTTTGAAATAAAACCCTGATCGAGCAGGCGCTTTTTACGCTGCATCATATTGCGGGCCTGATTGGCTTGCGCTTGAGTGGAGGCCAGGTTGGCACGTGCTTGTGCCAGACGGGCTGCATTGTCCTGGTTATTCAGGAGTACCAGTACCTGTCCCTTGTTAACTGATTGACCTACCTGCGCGTTTACGCTGGTAGCAGTGGCAGAGACCTGTGCCTGTATGCTGCTTTGATTGACTGCACGGATGGTGCCGGTAAATGCGGTTTTTTGAACTGAATTGCCAGATTGAACCGTAACTAAATCCTGTGAAATGACTTCAATAGATTTTGGGGTTTCGGCTTGCACTGCAGGTTCATTTTTGTCGCAAGCCACTAAAAACATATTTAAGCAAAGTGCACTCACGATTAGCACAGAGCGCGGCGAAAGCATATTTAAATCATGAGAGTGCGGTGCAGGTTGCATATGAGTCCTTTTAGCTGGCTATGAATCAAAGCCTTGGCCAGCTATTTGCATTTATTCAAGTGCTTTTAAACGGGCGATAATTTTGTCGTATTCTGCTTCCAGATTTCGATAGCGACTTTGTAAAGATTGAATATTCTCTTTTTGGGAAATGAGATTTTTCTGATTATTTTCCAGCATGGTTTTGAGGTGCGCCGGTGGAGTTTGACCTTTACGTAAATATTCCCGTTCCTGGCGAACGAACATGATCCGATCTTTTTGCAATTGCTTAATTTGCTCTTGCTGAAAATCAATCTGCTTTTTTAACTGGGTCAGGCTGTCATTCTTTTTTTGCAAGGCAGTCTGACTATTGTTATAGGCTCGCTTAAGTTTATGGTCTTCCGCAATCCGCTGCGCCTGTTGAGCACGTTGCGGGGCTTGTCTGATATCGGCTTCAGCGTTATAAGGACGGGCACGTTTAATGACCTGCATATTCTGGTCAAGTGCCTCATAACCATAACGGATATGATTGGGCGTAACATTGGTGCTGATATTGGCCACACCTTTACTGTCGTAATAACGGTACCAGGTGGCTTTTTGTGGGAGCTGGTTACTGCTCGCACAAGTTAAGCTGAGCTGCAAGAGCAACAATACAGCAACAATGAATTGACCAGTCATTTTATTTTTATCAATGACAGCAAGTTTTATTGAAAACTGACTCATCATTGGCTCCCCGAATTTAAAGTTGGCTAAATTACTTATTTTAAAGTAATAATATTGTTATATTAGACTTAAATTTATCAATAAAAAACTACCGTTAGTCAAAAAAAAACCAATAACCATAATAAAATGTGAAGCTGTTGTTAAAAATAAATGATTTTGTCTACTTGTGTAGAAAATGTTCATTGATAATACAAGTGACTTTATGTTAAAAATGTTTATCGATCGTAATAAAATAATCCTATGAGCCTTATGGCATATAGTTTCTAAAATGGGAAGGGTTAAACAAATGGACGATAAATTCCAAAATCTAAAAATTATGGTTATTGATGACTCAAAGACCATTCGTCGTACTGCAGAAACTCTTCTTCAGCGTGAAGGTTATGAAGTCATTACTGCGGTAGATGGTTTTGAGGCTTTATCAAAAATTGCCGAAGCAAATCCGGATATCGTTTTTGTAGATATTATGATGCCGCGCCTAGATGGTTATCAGACCTGCGCCTTAATCAAAAACTCTCAGAATTACCAGAATATTCCTGTGATTATGCTATCAAGTAAAGATGGCTTATTTGATCAGGCCAAAGGTCGTGTCGTGGGTTCCGATGAATACCTGACCAAACCTTTTAGTAAAGATGAATTGCTAACTGCAATCCGTAACCATATTAGTGCTTAATATATTTGATTTTTTGGGGAATTGGCATGGCACGTATCCTAATTGTGGATGACTCACCGACAGAAACTTTTCGCTTTAGAGAGATTCTTTCTAAACATGGCTTTGATGTGATTGAAGCAGCTAATGGGGCAGATGGGGTCACCATGGCACAGGCAGAACTGCCGGATCTGGTTCTGATGGATGTAGTGATGCCGGGCGTGAATGGATTTCAGGCGACCCGCCAGATTGCACGTGGGGCAACAACCAAACACATTCCAATCGTGATTGTGAGTACCAAGGATCAGGCTACTGACCGCGTATGGGGCAAGCGTCAAGGCGCAGCGGACTATCTAACAAAACCAGTCGATGAAAAACAATTAATAGATGTAATTAAGCAGCACCTCAATGCAGGATAAGCTCTATGGCAGCAAATGGATTTATCGAATTGCTTCGCATTGCGAAACGTGGAAATAAAAACTACGTTTCCAATGGCAATGAAGTTAACCGATGGTCGGGCATTGCTTTTGAGATGATGGGGCAATATTTTGTTGCTCCGCTGGGGGAAGTATCAGAAGTGATTTATCCCCCAAAATATACGCCGGTACCCAAGACACAAGCCTGGGTATTGGGTTTGGCGAATATCCGGGGAAGACTGTTGTCTGTTTCTGATCTGACGCAATATGTATCAGGGCAAAGCAGCAAATTTTCACCGACTCAAAAAGTATTATGCATCAACCATAATGACCAGTATGTGGGTTTGGTCGTAGATCAAGTTTTGGGTATACAACATTTCAATAAGAAAAGTTTCTTTTCGAAGAAATCTGAATTGGATAAAAACTTACAAGAATATTGTCAGGGGTTTTTCCATCAGCACAACCAGCAGTGGCATGTGTTTTTATTCAGTCGTCTGTTGCAAAATCCAAAATTTATGAACGCATCTATAAAATTTATAAATTAAATGTCGCGCTCGAAAGTAAGCAAGGCGTCAACCGGGGAGAGGCTGCATGGGCTTTAAACTTAAAAAGAAAAATACAGGTGAGAGCACTGGCCGCAAGGGCGGTAATGCTTTTTTAGCTAAGATTCAAACGCAAATAGATCAGTTATCACGTGTCTTCGGTGATAGTGAGAAATCAAAACCGCTGATCTATGGAGCAGCAGGCTGTCTTTTAGCCGCACTGATCACTTTATTGTATCTTTTTTATAGTGTACCACGTACCAACGAACTCACTCAGAGTCTGGGTGACCTGCGTCTCCTCTCGCAAACCATTTCGCGCCAGGCGACTGAGGCGACCGCTTCAGGTACGCCAGAAGCTATGAAAAACCTGACTGACTCGCAAAAAGCCTTTGCTGAAAATCTTGAGACAGTTAAAAGTATTCACTCCAATAATGATGCGTTGCAGGCGGTTGATAAACAGTGGACAGAAGTTTCCAGCAGTATTGATCTGATTACCTCGCAACAAAAGATTATTAACCAGTTATACGACACCAACATCGCGATTGGTGAGGCAATTCCGGGGATTCAGGCTGAATATAACTTGATGGTTGACCAGATGGCACGTCAAGACATGCCGTCGAACCAGGTTGTTATTGCCAAAAACCAGGTATTTATTGCGGAACGTATCTTGCGTTCGATCAGTCTGGTACTGACGGGTACTGATGGTTCACGTGAATCTGCAGATGACTTCAGTGCCGATACCGAAACTTTCGGCTCATATTTAAACGCTCAGTTAAATGGTTCTGCTGAACTGGGTGTACAGCGTATTGATGATCCAACCCTGCGTGAATCTCTGGAAGGAATCAAGGCTGAATATGATGACGTACTCGAATCTGCATCAGCAATTATTCTTAAAAACTCTGCACAGATCGTCAAAGTTCGTCAGGCCGCTGCATCAATTTTTTCCCAGTCTGATGTGCTTTTAGACAACCTGAATAAATTATCAGGTAACTCAGGTCTTAAAACGGTAGTTCCAGCTGTCCTGCTGATTGCATTATTAGTCGGTTTCTTGCTGTGTGTATTCAAGTTACTTTCTCTGCGTGGCTTGTCAGATAAGCAGCGTGTAGGCCGTTTACAAGAAGAATATGACCGTAACCAGAATGCGATTTTACGTTTACTCGATGAGATCGCCGACCTTGCAGATGGTGATTTGCGTTCATATGCAACGGTATCTGAAGATTTTACCGGTGCGATTGCCGACTCGATTAACTTTGCGATCGACCAGTTACGTGACCTGGTATCGCGTATTACTGAAACTTCACAAGAAGTTGCGCAATATACCGCGACCACACAAAGCATTACCAACCAGTTAGCTGAAGCATCTGAACATCAGGCACAAGAAATTGCTGGTGCTTCTGCAGCGATTAACGAAATGGCGATGTCGATTGACCAGGTATCTGCCAATGCCGATGAATCAGCAGTGGTAGCAGAGCGTTCGGTACAAATTGCTGCAAATGGTGCTGATGTTGTACATCGCTCGATTGAGGGTATGGACACGATTCGTGAACAGATTCAGGAAACTTCGAAACGTATTAAACGTCTGGGTGAATCTTCTCAGGAAATTGGTAACATCGTAGCCCTGATTAACGATATTGCCGACCAGACCAACATCCTGGCATTAAACGCAGCGATTCAGGCCTCGATGGCGGGTGAAGCAGGTCGTGGTTTCGCGGTCGTTGCCGATGAAGTACAGCGTCTTGCGGAACGTTCTGCCTCTGCAACCAAACAGATTGAAGGTCTGGTAAAAACCATTCAGACGGATACAAACGAAGCCGTAATCTCGATGGAACAAACCACGGCTGAGGTTGTGCGTGGTGCGAACTTGTCTAAAGATGCCGGTGTGGCACTGGATGAGATTCAAACGGTATCGAATAACCTGGCAAAACTGATTGCGAACATTTCTGATGCTGCAAAACTGCAGTCGGCTTCTGCGGGTCATATTGCGACCACGATGAATGTTGTACAAGAAATTACCTCGCAAACCACCAGTGCGACCTTCGATACAGCGCGTTCGGTATCCGAACTGGCAAACATGGCCGATGCATTACGTGAATCTGTAGCTGACTTTAAACTGCCAGAATAAAGTCAGAAATGATGGGGAAATGTGTCTTGACTGCGGTTGAGACACATTCAAGAAATACAGATAAAGCCTCGACAAGATGTACTTAACTTCATACGTTAGGTATCGCGTGACGGTCACAATTAAGTTTGAGCGCCCTTCTTGGCGGCATAACGTAAGAAGCATGAGCTATGAAAGAAATATTAAAAAATTTAGTTGAAACGACAACGCTTCCTGAAGATAGTTATCTTGACCAAGATGCAGAAATTCTTGAAATTTTTGTTGAAGAAATTGAAGAAATCTTCGTTGAGTTAAATGCTTTATTTCCAGAATGGTTAAGTCATCCAGATCATCAAGAAAATCTGAAGACTATTCGTCGCCATTTTCATACCTTGAAAGGTTCAGGCCGTATGGTCGGTGCCAAATCGGCAGGAGAAATGGCCTGGGCAGTTGAAGATACCCTGAATCGGGTTTTGTCGGGTTCAATTCCACTGACACCGACCGTGCAGAAATTTGCTCAAGCAGTATTGAATATCTATCAATATGCTTTATATCCGAAATTCAAACAAGTCCAGCCGCTTGATCTCGATCTGCGTCCAATGGTGCTGTTGGGGCAACAATTACAACAACAAATTTCACCTGAACCTGCGCTGCAGGAATTATTGATATTGGCAGATCATTTAACTGCAGAAGGTCAAATAACAGGTCTTGAATTTGCAGATAATGCAGACAATGGGTTAGGTGAAGCTGAGCCAGCTCTAGCTCAAGTAGAAATCCCTGTTCGCAGTGATATTGAAGAGACAGTGGCAATTTTTATTGAAGAAGCAGAAGAGCATCTGGATACGATTGCGACTTTCCTTCGTACTGAAGATGAAAAATCACAAGATTATAATGCCCTGATCCGTGCGATTCATACCCTGCGCGGCAGTTCATCCATGGCGCAAATTGAGCAGATTTTTGAAGCCAGCTCCAAGGTGGAACATCTGTTCAAAACTTTGCTACAGGATGAAATTGCTTCCACTTCAAAAGAAACTGCTTTGCTGATTCAGTATGCGGAGTTCGTGAGTGACTATCTGCACCTGCTACGTCAGGGCAATACCGCAAAACTGGATACGGTTTATGCGACCTTTGAACGTGTCTGGCATGATTATGGCTTTGCCGCTACTGAAAATAGCATTCAGACCCAGGGTCTGGTGTCCAAACTGGTTGAACTGGATATTGATCTGTTGCTGGATGCCGAGTTTGAATTTGATAAACGCGCCCAGGTTGATTATCCGGAATATATTCAGGCACTCAGTCAGCAGGCTGCAGAATTGCTGGCCCATACAGAGAGCCGGGCAGCCCAGGGTATTCATGAATTTACCAGTGATCTGAAATCGGCTTATGATGCATTGCTTGAAAAGCCAGTGTTACTGCAGAGCAATTATGCCTATGAGCTGTTTGCACAGGCGCATCAAGAGTTTATTCATTTGTTTGATACCTTGGCCGCAGGGCAGCGTGTCATTCTGAATGAAGAAATTCAAAAAATACTCAGTGAATTGTCTGCATTTGTGCAGCAGGATATTGAAATACCTGCTGAAGATCATGCAATTCAGCATGTTCAGGTAACGATAGAAGTTACCCAGTCAGCCGAATCTGTGGCAACAGGCAATGTCGATTTTGCAGGCTTGAGCCAGCGTATTGCTTTGGATCGTCAGCAGCAGCAAAGTGCTGAAACCAATCGTGATTTTGATGAAGAATTATTAAGTATCTTCCTGGAAGAAGCGGATGAATTGCTTGCAGGCATTGATGAAGATCTGAATACCTGGAGCAAAAAGCAGGATGATACAGCTTCGCTGAACAACCTGATGCGTCATTTGCATACCTTAAAAGGTGGTGCAAACATGATCTCAGCTTCACATATCGGCTTGATTGCGCATGAACTGGAAAGCATTTATGAACGTGTAATCCGCCAGCAAATTGCCGTGACCCCTGCTTTAATCCAGGTTATCCGTCTGGTACAGGACAACGTTTCGGATCGTATTCAATCCATTCGTGATGAAGGCATTGACTATCCTGCAACGGAAGCTATTTCAATTCTGCAGAATATTCAGTCGCTAGTTTCCGGACAGGCTGGGACTGCTGTTGAAAGCGCAGCTGCTGCAATTGAAGTGGCAGAGATTGAAGCTACAGCAATTTCTGAACCGCAACTGGCAGAATTAGCAACGACGGAGCAACCAGTTGCTGATCTGGCTGAAACTGAAGAATTACCGGCAATTTCGCAACCTTCTGCTGATGCATTTAATGATAGTTTAGTGGAACGTTCTGAAGAAGATGAACTGAAATCTATTGTAGAAGAATCTTTCCTCGAAGAAGCCGAAGAGATTCTGGCAAATGCCGAGAAGCTGCTCAATCAATGGTTTGACCAGCGTAGTGACCGTAGTTTATTGCTGCAATTACAGCGTGCTGCCCACAGTATTAAGGGTGGCGCACGTATGGTAGATGTTGAAGAAGTGGCCAGCGTTGCCTATGAGCTGGAAACGTCTTTCGAGCAGTTTGCCGTCTATCAGTTTAACTCGAATGCTTATGATGGTCTGTTGCAGAAAACCCTGACCTGGTTAAGACAGGCGATTTTCCAGCGCGACTATAGCGGTTTTGAGCAGCTGCACAGCAGTCTGAAGAAGATCGCCTTTGTAGATGTCACGGCACAATTGCCTGAGCGTCTGGCGAAAACAGACAATCTGGTGGTCAGCGACTTTGGCTTTGTTGAAGGCGATGGTACTGAACCACCACACATGATGGGTGAATGGGCGGATAGTGGAGCCAGCGATACCAATAACGAGATGATCCGTATCTCTGCCGATCTGGTCGAGAAGATGATTGACCTGTCTGGTGAGAACTCGATTAACCGTTCACGTATCGAGATGGATCTGGGCCAGCTTGGCAATACACTGAACGAAATGGAACTGGCGATCAAGCGTCTTGCCGATCAGTTGCGTCGAATGGAAGGCGAGCTGGAATCACAGATTATTGCCAAACATGGTTCAGAGAATTCGCGCTATGCTGACTTTGACCCGCTGGAAATGGACCAGTATTCGTCGCTCAACCAGCTGTCTAAATCACTGGCAGAATCTGCATCGGATTTGGTCGACTTCAAGAGTACCTTAGCCGACAAAATTCGCGAAACTGAAGGGCTGTTATTACAACAATCCCGTATTCAGGCCGAAATTCAGGAAAGCCTGATGCGTACCCGTCTGGTTCCGTTTGACCGGATGCTGCCGCGTTTACAGCGTATCGTGCGTCAAACCTCGACCACCTTGAACCGTCCTGCAGAACTGATCGTGCAAAATACCGAAGGTGAACTGGACCGGAATATTCTGGAGCGTCTGGTCACCCCATTCGAGCATATGCTGCGTAATGCAATTGATCACGGTCTGGAAGATACTGCAGATCGTATCGCACTGAACAAGCCGGAAGTCGGTTCGATTGTCTTGAATATCAGCCGTCAGGGAACCGATGTGATCGTGTCCTTTAGTGATGATGGTAAGGGGATTGATGCAGAGAAAATTCGTGAGAAGGCCTTAAGTCAAGGCCTGATCAAAGAAGACCAGACACTGGATTCGGAAGAGCTGTTACAGTTTATTTTCCATCCGGGATTCAGTACCGCGAAAGCAGTGACCCAGATTTCCGGTCGTGGAGTCGGTCTGGACGTAGTACAAAGTGAAATCAAATTGTTGGGTGGTCATGTGTCGGTCAGTTCACAACTGGGCCAAGGCACTATCTTTACCATTCGTGTACCGACTACCGTAGCAGTCAGCGATGCCTTGATGGTGAAAGTAGGCGATCAGCAATACGCGATTTCTCTGGCTCAGATTGACCGAATTGTGCGTATTGCGCCGATCACATTGGAAACGTACTTCAACAGTAACGACGACTATTTCAAGATCGATGGCGAAAAATATAAGCTGCGTTATTTATCTGAATTTGTGGGTAACCAGCCGATTCCACGTCTGAATAATGTTGGACATTCATTGCCGGTGCTGTTGATCAAAGGCAATAGTGGTCAAACCATTGCCTTGCTGGTCGATCAGCTGGTCGGTTCACGAGCGCAAATTGTAGTGAAACCGATTGGACATCAGTTTGCCACTATCGGTGTAGTGGCGGGTGCTACGATTCTGGGTGATGGTCAGGTTTGTCTGATTCTTGATGGACAGAATATTGCCCGTCAGATTCAGGCGACACAGCGTGTCAAACAGCTGCATGATCAGCGTGATGGATCACGTTATTCCAATGCACGCCGTCTGGTAATGATTGTCGATGACTCGGTGACTGTACGTAAGGTAACGTCGCGTCTGCTTGAACGTCAAGGCTATGATATTGTCACTGCCAAAGATGGTGTGGATGCGATCGAGCAGCTTGAAAACGTCAGACCGGATCTAATGTTGCTGGATATCGAAATGCCGCGCATGGACGGTTTTGAAGTGACCAATCTGGTCCGTCACCATGATATTCACCGTGACTTGCCGATTATCATGATTACCTCACGTACCGGTGAGAAACATCGTGAACGTGCATTTAGCCTAGGCGTAACGCACTATATGGGTAAACCGTTCCAGGAAGCGGAACTGCTGGCCAATATTCAACAACTGATTGCTGAAAAACAGGGGTAATACATGAGTCAGACCAATTCAAGCGGAAAACTGGCTGATCAGATTAGCCAGCAGGAACTTCAGCATCTGATTACGGTTTCGACCGGATTTATTGATGCCTATATTATTGACTGTCATGGTAAAGAACCGATGCTGTTGCCACAAAACATTGTCCTGTCAGCCCTGGATAGCAATACCCAGGTCAAGACAGTGGAATGGCACGAGGCACAGTTGCCGGTCTATGCAGTAAATGACCCGTTACGTCAAAATGGGGTGGCATTGGTGATTGAAGGCGATGAAATCAATCAGCGCTTTGCCCTGATGTGCAATGAAATGCCGAACACCATCCGGATTCGTATTTCCGAAGTAGTCGATGTCGATCAGCAGGTAAATGATCCTGCCATCTTTCAATATGTGCGCATGGATGAGCGGCTGTTCCATATTCCAAATATGACCCATATTCAGGCTGCAATTGGACTGTAACTAAAAGCAACAACTAAAAAAGGAACTCTATAGAGTTCCTTTTTTATTACGTTATCTATTTATTTAATTCGCAAGTAAGTTGACCAGGATCTGCTCATAAATTTCAGCCAGTGGCTCTAGGTCGGTAATATCGACATGCTCATTGATCTGGTGGATCGTAGCATTTAACACGCCAAGTTCCAGTACTTGTGCACCGGTAGGTGCAATAAAGCGGCCATCAGAAGTACCACCTGAAGTGGATAGTTCGGTTTCAGTGCCTGTTACATTCAGAATGGCATTTTTAGCTGCATTCACCAGTTCGCCGACAGGAGTCAGGAAGGGCAAGCCCGACAAAGTCCAGGAAACATCATAGTCCACACCATGACGATCCAGAATTTCCAAGGTACGTGATTTGAGTTCTTCGGCAGTCACTTCGGTTGAATAGCGCCAGTTGCACAATAGGTTCATGGTACCGGGAACAACATTGGTTGCGCCTGTACCTGCATTGATATTGGAAATCTGGAAAGAGGTTGCCGGGAAATATTCATTGCCATGATCCCAGACTGTGTCACATAACTCGGCAATCGCTTTAGAGGCAGTATGAATCGGATTTACCGCCAGATGGGGATAGGCCACATGACCCTGTTTGCCTTTGACTGTGAGATTGGCATTTAACGAACCACGACGGCCATTTTTGACAATATCACCCAACGTATTGGTACTAGACGGCTCACCAACCAGACACCAGGTGATTTTTTCATTACGCGCTTCGAGTGTTTCAATCACTTTCACCGTACCATTAATCGACGGACCTTCTTCATCTGAAGTGATCAGGTAGGCAATCGAGCCTTTATGGTCTGGATGTTTTTCTACAAAACGTTCTGTTGCAACCACCATAGCTGCCAAAGCGGTCTTCATGTCGGCACTGCCACGACCATAAAGCTTGCCATCACGGATCTCAGGTAAAAATGGATCTGAGTTCCAGGCATCAAGATTCCCTGTTGGAACGACATCGGTATGGCCAGCAAAACAGAATACCGGGCCTTCTGTACCTTTGCGTGCCCAGATGTTATCTACATCTTCAAAACGCATGGATTCAATATTGAAACCAACCTTCTCTAGACGTTCAGCCATAATATTTTGGCAGTCATGATCGATAGGGGTAACGGAAGGCTGGCGTAATAGTTGCAGACTTAAATCGAGGGTAGCGGAAGAGCTCATGCAGTTTTCAACAGTCGATAATTTTCTCGGCCCTATGATAGGCGAATATGAGCTTGAATGTGAATGAATGAGATAAAAAAAACCCTATCTAAGATAGGGTTCTGTGAACGATCAGGAAAAAACTAGTTTTGACGAATTTCATCAGAAGTTTTTTCAGCAGTGTTGGTTACTGCATTCCCCGCTTTAGACACATCTTTGCCCATGCCTTTTACGGTGTTACAGCCAGTCAATACAAAAGCCATCATTAATGAAGCAGCAAGAATTTTTTTCATCATCATCTCCGTATAATCAATAATAAAATTATTATGATGTGGGACTTAGAGTAAAAAATATACGCTCTAAAAAATATGTGGTTTTCATAGTGCTTCGGTTAATAAATGTAATGCTTTATAGGGGCTTATGCGATGAGTTCAGAATCAGCACCGGTTGTCGGTACATATAAAAATCGTTGCTGTCGGCTTTTTTATAAAGTCCATTCGTCCACCAGCGCGCAGTCAAACTACTTGGCTGGGCTTGCGGATAAATCCATTCATGTCGTTGCAGACGGTAGAAACCGTGCCGGGCTGCAGGAATATACTGTCCCCATAAACCCAGACGACGTTCGGTATTGATCCACGCAGGAATCGGCTGGTCAGCACGATGTGTAGGCAGATATAACTGTCCTTTCAGGACGCAATATCGTCTTTGAATGGAATACTGCAAAGCCTCATCAAACTGGAATTGTTTTTGTGTGAAATGTTTCATTTTTCTGATCAGAGTATCGGTACGGTTCAGGCCATACCAATGTGGCAGGCTAAAATCTGCTTCGGCCAGATAATATTTTAATGCCACTTCCCAATGTTCAATCTGTCCTGTATCAGTATTTAATAACAGAAAATCCAGCTCCCCCAGGGTTTTTGCGCCTTCAATCTTTTGCAGACTATGAGCAAGCAGCTGATACGGATGATAGGCATCATCCAGTAACCAGAACCAGATCAGCATTTCAAAGCGCAGCCCTAAACGTGTACTTTTCAGTTGCTGCACAAATTCGATTAATTCTTCTGGATGCTGATCAAGAAATTCTAAACGTGGATGGTAACGGCTGAGATAGTGCTGCCAGGTCTGGCTGTCATGCAGTTCAAAGTGATGCATAAGCTCAAGTTTATCCGGAATACCGGACAAGATATTCGGACTGCCGACAGCGAATGCCAGCTGACGCACCAGAGGATGTTGATAACGTTGCCATACTTCTACAAGATTTTGGTTTAAACTGGAAAAGGGCATAGTACAACCTGTGAAAAGTGCAGAAATACAACGGACAGTATCGGAAAACGCTTTATACTACCTGAATTCTGCGGTTAGGGTTGATGTATGAAAGTGTTGTTTTGGCGAAGTCTGGTGGTGCTGTTTGTGATCCTGGGCTTTATCGGTGCAATCCTGCCGGGTATGCCAACAACGGTCTTTTTGATTCTGGCCGCCTGGGCCTCATCCAAAGGCTGGCCACAAATGGATGCCTGGTTATTGAATCATCCTAAATATGGCCCGACCTTAAGAGATTGGCGTGCCCATGGTACTGTGCCGCGTAAGGCCAAATGGTTAGCCAGTATTATGATGCTGATCAGTGGAATTATCATGCTGTTTACCACGGCGCCGTTGGCAGTCAAAGCATTTACTGATATTACCATGCTCATTGTCGCGATCTGGTTATGGCGACGCCCTGAACCCAATCCGGTCATCATTCAGCAAAATGCAGTCGACCTAGAAAAGACAGATATGCCGGCAGCGCAGTCTGCAGAGAGCCAGTTAAATCCAGAAAAGTCAAACAAAGCAGAATTAAAGAAAGTAGAGTCAGAGAATAACAAGTCATGAATAACTTACAGCTGGATCAAGCCGACATCCTGATTGACCTTGCTCAACAAAAACTGTATCTGCCACGTCTAGACAGGCAATATCTGATCTCTACGGGTAAAAATGGAATTGGCGAAACTGAAAACAGTGGCCAGACTCCTCGTGGCTGGCACAAGGTCGCCGAAAAATTTGGTCAGGATGCTCCCTTAAATAGTGTATTTGTGGCACGTCAGGCGACAGGTGAAATTTATAATGCCGAATTGGCGGCAGAATTCCCGCAGCGGGACTGGATTCTGACACGCATTTTATGGCTGAGTGGCCTTGAAGCTGGTTTTAATCAAGGCCCGGGCTGTGATACCTATCAACGATATATCTATATTCATGGCACTCCAGAAACTGAAAAGATGGGGGAGCCACTGTCGCATGGCTGTATCCGCATGCGTAATCCAGAGATCGCTGAACTATTTGACCTGATCAGTGAGGATGCACTGGTTTATATTTCAGAGCAGCCATTGGATCTAAATTTGCTGGATTTTTCGAAGAGCGAATAAAATGTAGATTTTAAGATCATGTGAAAATGATTTTATTTTTATGGGTTGAATCTGCTTGTTTGAGACAGCAGAAGAAATTCATCAATCTGACCCAGCTGGTATTTTCCTCGCATGAAACGGATTAAATCATGAGTTGCAGATTAGGTTTTCTGTCATGTTCTGAATAAAAATAAATGACAGCTGAAAGATTACATGAACACAACGTCGAGTATTTTAAAGCTTTGTATAATCCTTAATCAGAATCGCAGCACATGGCATCGCTAAGACTGAAACTTCGCAGGGTAAGACACAAAATTTTGCTTCAACTTTCATTTTGAAAATTAAAAAATTTCGGTAGAGACTTAAAAAATAAACAAAAAGTGTTGTTTTTTTTAACAAACAACCTATTTTTTAATCACTCACACCTAAAAAGTGGAAAACATTCCGAAAAGCGTTTGACAGGCTGTGCAGATTCTCTATAATGCACCCATCAAACGATGATAGACGTTTAGAAAGGGCGCTTAGCTCAGTTGGTAGAGCGTCTGCCTTACAAGCAGAATGTCGGCGGTTCGATCCCGTCAGCGCCCACCAAGCTCTTTCAAGTTGAGACCTTATAGTTGCAGCGGTAGTTCAGTTGGTTAGAATACCGGCCTGTCACGCCGGGGGTCGCGGGTTCGAGCCCCGTCCGCTGCGCCACTTTAAGATCTTGATTTTCGTTTGCCACATTAGCGACATTGTGTAAGTGCAGCGGTAGTTCAGTTGGTTAGAATACCGGCCTGTCACGCCGGGGGTCGCGGGTTCGAGTCCCGTCCGCTGCGCCATTTATACGATAGACCTTTTGAGGGCGCTTAGCTCAGTTGGTAGAGCGTCTGCCTTACAAGCAGAATGTCGGCGGTTCGATCCCGTCAGCGCCCACCAGATTCTTACGATGCAGCGGTAGTTCAGTTGGTTAGAATACCGGCCTGTCACGCCGGGGGTCGCGGGTTCGAGCCCCGTCCGCTGCGCCATTTCAAGAGAAATTAAATTGAGGTCCCTGAGCCTGAATTTAATAAACTAAAGATTGACAATCTTTATCAGGGCGCTTAGCTCAGTTGGTAGAGCGTCTGCCTTACAAGCAGAATGTCGGCGGTTCGATCCCGTCAGCGCCCACCAGATTCTTACGATGCAGCGGTAGTTCAGTTGGTTAGAATACCGGCCTGTCACGCCGGGGGTCGCGGGTTCGAGCCCCGTCCGCTGCGCCATTTCAAGAGAAATTAAATTGAGGTCCCTGAGCCTGAATTTAATAAACTAAAGATTGACAATCTTTATCAGGGCGCTTAGCTCAGTTGGTAGAGCGTCTGCCTTACAAGCAGAATGTCGGCGGTTCGATCCCGTCAGCGCCCACCAGATTCTTACGATGCAGCGGTAGTTCAGTTGGTTAGAATACCGGCCTGTCACGCCGGGGGTCGCGGGTTCGAGCCCCGTCCGCTGCGCCATCTTAAGATGAGAAGCTTGGATTCCTGAGATCTAAGTTTTCCAGATACCAAGACAACATTCCTTGTTAGTCTTGCGTCATTAAAAACAACGCTGTTGTTTTTCTCAGGGCGCTTAGCTCAGTTGGTAGAGCGTCTGCCTTACAAGCAGAATGTCGGCGGTTCGATCCCGTCAGCGCCCACCATATCTTCTTGCCTCAATTCTGTTTTTTCCTTAGAATCTGATTCTATTATAATAATATTAAGATTTCACGACCATGAGAAATCCCTATCAGCGCAAGGCAGCGTCCAAATTTCAACATACGGTATACGACCCTCAACAACTTTATAAGCAATATATTGAAGCCATTGTTGCCAATGCTGGCATTTTTGCGCTTTATCAGGATGGCTGGGCTTTGTGTGCCACGCCTACCGGACAACGTGCATTTGCCAGCTGGCACAGTAAAAGTCTGGCGCGACTGCTCATTAAAGATAATTGGGTGAATTACGATATTCAGGAAATTAGCCTCAAGGATTTTGTAGAAAAAGTCATTCCTTTTTTACGCCAGGAAAGTACCATTGTCTCGCTTGACCTGACGCCAGAAGGGCAGAATATTCTGGTGGCACCAGAAAAACTATTACTTGATATTAAGAACTATCTGTATCAGATCTATATGCAAAAGCCGGAACTGTTTAAAAATCCGGACATGCCTTTGCCCAGACAGATTCGTTTAAATTAACTTTCCTGTTTTTCAATATTTTTTTTATTGAAATAATGAATATTCATTTAGCAGCCAGCCACTAATCAAAGCAAAATATTCACGGAGCCAGGAATTGTAGCGGATATTCTGGGGAGTGCTGGCACTCAGACTGATGACGTGTTGATAACCCTGATGTCTGGCAATGGCCCGCGCGCGAGGGCTATGAAAATCGCTGGTGACAATCGCAATGGGTTCATGTTGTCCTATATTCTGTTGTTTCAAGATCACTTGAGAATATTGCAGGTTCTGTTGGGTACTTCTGCTTTGATCTTCTAAACTGATCGGATTTTTGAGCCGCGGATAGGTCCTATGAATATAATTTTGCATGACTTCAGCTTCGCTCTGTCTTTCCCAGAGATTTCGTCCACCGGTCATGATCATCAAAATATTGGGATAGCGTTCTGCATACTTTGCTGCAGTGTCCAGACGATTTTTCAGAATGGGGGAAGGCTGACCCTGGTCAATGCCACTGCCTAATACCAGAATTGCTGTAGCGGGTTGTGTTGGAATATTGGAGTTGATCGACATCTGGATATAGGCGAAGAAGGCCGCGACACTGATGATCCAACAAAAAAAACCGCCCCAGAGACAGTTCCAGAACCATGTCCTGAACCGGGAATTCTGTTTCCAGCGCTGAATAGATGAAAAAAGCAGGGTGTACAGGATAAGTGCTCCACCAATCATGAGAAACAGGGGGATGGCAAAATGCCTCTGCCCCTGGTTCATTAACCAGATACTATATATGCAGAGAACCAAGCCAGAAATCAGGCTGAGACTTCGTTTCAGTTGCTTGAGCATCTACGTTTCCTTTTTCTTATCAATATTTTTATTATTACTTCTGTATCTTCAAATAAAAACCGGGCTCAATAGCCCGGTTTTTATTATATATCAGCTTATATTAATATACATCACGGCGATAACGGCCATCCAGACGTAATTGATCTAGCACGCTTTCACCGAGAATATCAGTCAGCGCCTGATCTACATCGCTGGCCATACCATTGATGCTACCACAGACATAGATTACTGCACCTTGAGCAATCCAGGCTTTCAGTTCTTCAGCCTGTTCACGCAGTTTATGGTGTACATAAACTTTTTGCTCCTGGTCACGAGAGAAGGCCAGATCGAGACGTTTCAGAGTTCCCATTTGCAGCCAGGCCTGAATGGTTTCTTTAAAGAAGAAATCATGTTCACGCTGACGTTCACCGAAGATCAGCCAGTTCTGGGTATAGTCCTGACGGTTACGTGCACTGAGCAGACTTAATAGTCCCGCAATACCGGTACCATTACCAATACAGATAATCGGACGGTTGTCATTAATCAGGTGGAAAGAGTCATTGCTGCGAATACGTAGTGCAACGGGTGCATTCAGCGCTGCATGTTGAGTCAACCAGCCGGAGCCCAATCCCAGATTGCCCTCGGCATCGGTTTTCTGACGCACTACCAGCCGCAAAACCTGCTGGCTTGGAATGCTGGCAATCGAGTATTCGCGCGTTGGCAAGGTCGGTAATTGAATGAGAAGCTGATCCAGAGAATCAAAAGGTTCAGCCTGAGTCAGATCACGATCCCAAAGCACCTGTTCAATGCTTTGTTGCAGAGATGGGATCTGTGTACCGGCAGCAATCTGGTATTTTTGCATAAATACACGAATACGTTCCGGGCTATTTCCTGGCTGGATCTCGGCAATATCACCTGCCTGCCAGACTGCTTCATGCTCGGGAACCAGTTCGATATTGAAGGCAGGGGCACCCAGACTACCCGGATTCAGCAGTTCACGTTTGCTCAAGATCCACTGATCAAAAGTCTTATCAATATTCATTGCTTGCAGTTCAAGTCGAGTCACCCGTGCAAGTGCAGTATTCCACTGCTGAATATGCTCATTATTGGCATTATCTACTTCAATGGTCTTGAAAAGCTGGTGCGCACCATTCTGGTGTAGCCACTGGTCAATTCGAAGACCAAAGCTGCAGTAGGTGTCCGGATATTCCCGAGAGCCCAAGGCCAATACCGCATAGCTTAAATGACTAAGATCAGCTTTTGCAGACAGGATTTTTTTCTCGAAAGAAGAGGCCAGGTCCGGTGCTTCACCCGTGCCATACGTACTGGCAACAAATAATACCTGTTCGGTTTTCTGTAACTCGTCTAGTGTGAGTTGCTGCACCGGCTTGACGGTTACAGGTTGCCGCGCCTCCTGCAGGGCAGTCGCTGTACGCCAGGCCAGCTGCTCGGAAACTCCTGTTTGTGTGGCATAAGCAATGAGCCACGGTTTGGCATTTGGATCTAAAGGCTGAATTATTGTAGCTTGACGTGCAGCCAAGGTTAATTTTTTCTGCTTGCGACGTTTCAGATAGAGCATCCAGCCGGTCACAAAGAACAAGGGCATCAACAAGGCTGCGACCATGACAAAGAACTGGTAGATCGGACCAAAGAAACTGCCTCGATGCACCGGTAACATGCTGCTCATGATTTTTTCATTGAGCTTTTTATCTTCGTACATTTCAACTTTGGTGAATTCAGCCGTCCGGTAATTATAAGTAGCATTGTTCCGGGCGCGTTCATGCTGTACTACAGGGTCGACAAAGCTCAGCTGCATTTCGCCATCCGGTTTTTTCGGCAGGTTAAATGTCACAGTCGAGTATTTGTGAGCAAATTGAGTATTAAAACCAGCCCAGCTCAGATCCAGTGCGCGAGAGATATTTTCTGGATTCATGCCAGTTTCTTCACGTCCTTCACCACGAGCACCGCGTTCGCCACCCTGACGGCCTTCACCTCGTGCCTCACCTTCAGCACGTGGGCCACGGTCGCCACCTTGACGGCCTTCACCACGGTTATTGCCGGCATTGGTCTGCATTTCCGGTTGCGGGCGTTCCACACCTAGCACCTTAAACATGCCGTTGCGCCACCAGTCATAAGACCAGTACAGGCCGGTACAGGCCAGAATCAGGTAGAAAATCACTACCCAGGTCCCCACGACAGCATGCAGATCCCAGATAAAATTACGGCCTTTCAGCTGAGGCTTTATAAACAGCCATTGCTTGATCGAATGACGTTTCGGCCAACGCAGATAAAGACCTGACAGTACGAAAAAGATCAGCATCAGGGTACAGGCGCCGGTAATCTGTTTACCCACCGGGCCCACTGTTAAATTACGGTGCAACTGCTGAACAAACTGGAAAAATTCCCGGCCCTTAATCTCTGGCAATACTTCTGCGGTATATGGATTGACCATGATGTTCTGGCCACGCCGCGCACCTTCTTTAGCAACATTTACAGTACTTGAAGCACTTGGGTCTTGTGCCACGGTAATACTGTTGATCTTCATGTCAGGTGCAGTATGGTTAAAGTGCTGATATAGCTGGGCAGGCGTAAGTTTTTCACGTTGTTGAACCTGAACCGTATAACTGTCGCTATTTATCCATTTTAATATTTGTTGTTCATAGGAATAGATTGCGCCAGTGACCCCTATTATCGAGAGGATTAAACCTGCTGTAATCCCCAGAAACCAGTGGATTTGGAAAAATGTCTTTTTAATCATGGTGGTCAGATTAAGGGTAAGCGATAAAAATAATGCCAAAATTATAACTGAAATTTAAGCCTAAATTATAGATGTTGAAGATAATATTTATTCTCATTATCATTCAATGTTGTGTGATTAAAAAAACCTCCATGCCGAGGCAGGAGGTTTTTTATGAAAGAATGAAGCGGTTAAATTTGTTTTGCCGGACCGACTTCTGCTTCAAGATGTTTGCGAATCGTGGCAAAAGAAAAGTTTTTGCTGTCCAGACGTTTAGGCAGGATGTATGCACCTTGCTGGCCTTTAACCTTGAAATTGACCAACATAAATTCTGGTGTGTTGTACCATTCATAGATGTCTTTCCAGCTAATCGCGCCAACACCTTCTTGCATACCCATTTTCTGGCGCATCACGATGCCATGCGGTTGCACGCCCAAGCGAACGCCCTTGATTTCCTGTACCGGAAATTCATTCATCTTGCGTTTAACATACCATTCCAGACCAAAGGTACGGATCAGGTAATACAACACCACACAGACAATCGCTACCCAGCAGAACACAGTAGAGTAGTTCTTCAGAAGCAGAATGCCCAGAATAGAAAGTGCAACAACAGCACCCATGATCAGCCATGCTTTCATGCCAATTTTATTGGTACTACGCCAGATCACCAGCTGAGCATGACGTTGCTCGGCTTCTGAAATTTCATAGTTCACAGGCTGGAGGGTATAAGCGTATAAATTTTTCGCGGTCATAGGGAAACTAGCAGATTTTAAACTGTAAAAAGTTTAGCATTAATTGTACCAATTCAGTGAGTATATTGTTCCAAAATCAGCCAAATTATAATGAACCTAATTCTGTTGCCTGTTCATCCCACTCATGACTTAAACTTTGTTTGAGCTGGCTTAACTGATTTAAAATGCTAAACATTAAAGACAGTTGCTGCAAAATGATCAGGGATTTCTGATCCTGCTCCCGTTCATGAGACAGACGCTGTCGAATATTGACAATCATATTCTGTGTACTCGAATCGGGCATTTCATCTCGCAGCAGTGCGTCACGAATATTATCTAGCGCGTGGTCCAGTAGATTCAGGATGTCCTGATCTTCAATTTTTTCCCGATGCGCTCCCAGTGCAGCAATATAACTGATAAAAGTATGGTTCAGACACAGGAATTCAAAGGCCAGTGATTTTTGTACCGGATCAATATCGGGCTCTGTGGCCAGTGTTGAAATCAGTGAAGCCACCTCGGCATCGGTATTGTGGGCAGCACGGCGGACAATCCGATATTGCAGGCCATTATTACGTCCCGATTTATACTGCTCGATGACTTCATTCAAATAATCGACTTCTGCCTGCAAGCTGCGTTTAATACTGCGCGGTAACCGTCGGAACTTCCAGTCCGGAAAAATAAAGCTGACACCGAACCAGGCAATCGCACAGCCAATTAAGGTGTCAATCATCCGTGGAATGGCCGCAGCAAAGCCCATGCCATCCAGATTGAAGTTGATCAGCGCTAAAATTGTGATAAAGGCAGTGGCTTGTGCATACTGTTTACTGCGCAATTCAAAGAACAGAATCCCGCTCAGTACCAGAAGTAATAACTGTCCTTCGATGGAGGGCACAAAATACAGAATGGCATAACCGAGAATAATCCCGACCAAAGTACCGATAATGCGCAGACGTAAACGGCGTTTGGTCGCGTTAAAGTTTGGCTGGCTGACAAAAAGGGCGGTCAATAAAATCCAGTAACCATATTCAATATTACTGACCTGTACGAAGATATAGCTGATCAGCAGAACAATCGACAGGCGGATGGCATGCCGGAACAGCACCGATTCTGGGGTCAGATGCTGTTTAATTCGAACCTTGATGTCATCCCAGCCTTTCAGGTCATCATCTTTGAGCTGGTTTTCAATATGTTTGAAACGTTCAGACTTGATACTCTGTTCGGTTTCCAGGTTGCGTAGCTGGGCATCAATCGATTTAAGGTTCTGAAACAGCGAAAATAGGGCGTTGATCCAAGCCTGGTCATAATGCTGATCCTGACGTAATTTATCTAGCGACAGTCTCAGGTTATCGAATGCATGCTTAAAACGCTGATTATGCACATAAGGTTTGCGCTGCAGCAAACTTTCACTCAGATCCTTACAGGCCTTGCCCTGGATTGACATGATACGCTGGAAGCGGAACAGGATATCGCTATGCTGGAAAATCTTGGCCAGTTTTTGATAGTCAATATGTGCCGAATCGGCACGTTCATGAATATCCTGCGCAACAAAATAATACTGCAAACTGCGACGGGTATCTTTTTGCCCACGGTCACCTTTCAGACGGGTCAGAAGGGCGGTTTTCATTTCGTTAAAAATGGTAATCAGCTTACCATTTTCCATCGACAGTTCAATCATGCTCTGCTGATAGCTTTTAGGAGTCATATCCACATCAAAAAGATTGGATTTGGCATATAAGAAGTCACCGAGCGCAGAATAGGAGATGGCAAGCTTGTCTTGCGCCAGTCGGGTAGGGAAGACCAGGAAACTCAGCGTTGACAGCAAGCCATACCACATTGCGCCGATCACCAGCAGGCCAGCCTGCTTATACCATTCATCAAACAGCTCCACCCCGAGCATCGAGTAAACGGAAATGACCAGACAACCATAGGAAATCGTGGCATAGCGCCTGCCAAGAGAACCCAGCAGAATCAGTGCAATACAGGACACAATCAATGCCAAGGCAAACAGGACTGGATGTGGATACAGCAGATATACCCCAACCGCCGTAATAAAGAAGCCAATATAGGTGTAGAGCAGATTTAAAATCCGCACAGAAAAGCGGTCATCAATATCGCTTAAACCGGCTGCAACCACCCCTAAAGTCAGTGGAATGGTCAATAATTGTTGTCCCATAAAATAGGGAACAAAGGCAGTACCTGCAAATGCCGTCATCATGCGCAGGTTATACATTAAGGTCGTGTTATAGGTAGTTTGCTTGAGACGAGTGAGCCAAGATTTCAAAGGTCGTCCTTTATGCTGCAGTTTTACAGCTGAATCTGAATATACTAATGAAAATAGTAGATTTATAAATCTTCATTTCAGGCTAAATCATACTATGCACTGTGTTAATTTGTCTGCATATTAGCGCTTTAAATCTTCATGCTTATGACATCGAATAAAATAGTACAACAACCTTATGCCATGTCCTGGATTGTGTTGCTGGCAGCACTGAGTGCACTCGGGCCTTTATCCATTGATATGTATCTTTCTGCCTTGCCGGCCATGGCAGCAGATTTTGGCGTCAGTACTCAAATGGTTTCCAATAGCCTGCCAGCTTATTTCTTCGGTCTGGCTGTCGGACAGTTGATCTATGGACCGATCAGTGACCGGATTGGACGTAAACCACCGCTGTATTTTGGGCTGTGTTTATACATTGGGGCAAGTTTGCTGTGTGTCTTTGCACAGGATGAATGGAGTCTGATTGCTGCCCGGGTTTTACAAGCTCTCGGTGGCTGTGTTGGCGTGGTCATGGCACGTGCTGCAATTCGTGACCGTCTGGATATGCACTCAGCAGCTCAGGCCTTTGCCAGCATGATGATTGTGACCGCTATTGCACCAATTATTGCCCCGAGTCTGGGGGCCTGGATACTCAAGTTTTATGAATGGAACACGATATTTCTGGTATTGATGGGCTGTGGTTTGCTGAGTCTGGCTTGTGTGCACTTTCTTTTTAAAGAAACCTTGGAACCAGAACGCCGTCTCAAGCTGAATTTTCAACAGGTATTAAGCCTATACCGTAGCATTTTTCAGGATCCCAGCTTTCGGTGCCCGCTTTATGCCGGCTGTTTTTCCGGTGCGGTGATGTTCTGTTATATCAGTGCTTCTTCGGCCATTTTGATGGATCGTTATCATTTCACCGAGCAGCAGTTTGCCTATGCTTTTGGTGCAAATGCGGTCGGTATCATGCTTTTTTCGACATTGAATAAGCGGCTGGCCGGACGTTTCTCGATATTGCAGCGCCTGAAGATCGGCAGCTATCTGCAGTTTGCCGGTGTGTCAGCTTTAATCCTGCTGGGCTGGCTGGACGTAAACTCTGTGCTCTGGGTACTGCCAGGCATGTTTGTCATAGTGGCAGCCATCGGTTTTACTGGTCCGAATGCCATGGCTCTGGCAATGGCTGAACAGGGCGAACGGGCAGGAACCGCCAGTGCCATTATGGGAAGTATGCAATTTGTCTGTGGATTACTGGGCGGCGTATTACTGAATTTTATGCTCTGGCAGGCTTTACTGAATATGGCATTGATCATGCTGGTTTTTGTCTGTATTTCTGCTTGGACAATTTTTAAAATAAAAATGCCCAGCCTAAAAAATGCATAGATGCTGGCTGTTCTCTCAGGCAATAAAAATACTGATCCGGACAGAGGGCTAAGTCAATTAACTTAGCCCTGCCTGCCTCACTCTTCGATAAACACGGCAAATTCCTCTACGGGAACGCGCGGGGTAATAAAGCTGTTAACAATCTGCTCTGGATCGGCATAGCCCAGTGCCATACCGCAGACCAGCTCTTCATCGGCTGGAGCACCCACCAGATCAAGTACGATCGGGTGAAAATGATTCCAGGCAGCCTGCGGGCAAGTGTCCAGACCGCGGGCTTTTGCGGCCAGCATGACATTCTGGATCATCATTGAAACATCCATTTTGGAACCAATCGCCAAAGAACGATGGACAGTAAAGAACAGGCCGACAGGCGCATCAAATAGTTCAAAATTGCGTAACTGCTGACGTGCCATTTTTTCCTTTTCGCCTTTTTGAATGTTAAGCAAGCCATATAAACCCCAGCCATTTTCACGACGACGTTCAATAAATGGCGAGATCCATTGTTCAGGATAATAGGCAAAAGTTTCCTGATACTGCTGTGACAATTCCGGATTTGCATAGATTTGCATTTGTGCCTGACAGACACGTTGCACGATTTCATCGCGCTTTTTGCCAGTTACCACATACACTTTCCAGGGTTGGGTATTGGTGCCTGAAGGGGCACGGCTGGCAACGGCCAAAATCTCTTTTAAGGTGTCGGTATTCACGGGTGTATTTAAAAAAGCACGTACTGAATGACGAGAGGTAATGGTGTGATCTACCGCATGAACAAAATTTTGATCCATTGTAAAGTCCAGTCAAATATCCTTATTGAGTTGGCAATGACTATAAACTAAACAAATAGAAGGGGGGATAGGAAAAATTCATTGTTTACCGGCTGATAAAAATGATTTATCCAAAAAATGGCCAAAGAGCACTTATTTGGCCTTCCAAAATACGAGTTTAGTCCTCTAAATGATTAGAATAAAGATCGTTATGAAAATTGTCTTTAAGTGAAAAAAATAGCTTAAATCCCAAGTGTTTGAACAATTTAACAATAACAATTTCACACAGAGAACACATTTATTTTGCCTGAAAATCGAGTTAATTTAATTTCAAGATTCCGATGTTATTCTGTTTTGAGTAAGAGACTAATATTTTTTTTGAATTAAAAGATAGTTTAATCTTCATATAAAAAATGAGAACTTATAATTATTTTTTATAGTTTTATTAACTATTGCTAATAAAAAACAATATAACGTTATACAAAGAAACAGCATAATGTACGACTTTTCATCTTAATTCATGCTTTGCATGATCAAGATCTGTTTGAAATAACGCTATTCCAGATGGCTTGAACGAAGCCTTTAGGTTGAAAGCACTCATCAAGCAGTGAATGTTTTTTGAGCTTAAAACACAGTTTTTTTATTAGCATGTATGTCTGTTTGAAGATTGCCTGCAATTTTCCAAAAGACTGAGTATCGGAATAGAAATGGTGTTGCTTTTATAAATCTCTCATTTGTTGAATATGATCGTGACGATGATATTCATAAGTTTGAAAGAGATGATAAACGTTTTGTTTTCTAAAGGTCATAGATTAAATCCGGAGGTAACGGATGCATATCTAATGAGAGAGCTAGACATATAGTCGACTCTACGACTTTTAGAATAATAAAAAATTCAGAATCATCTTGGGCAAAAAATTATGGATTTTACTTTTAACGCATTTTATACCCTGATTGCCGCAGTGATTGTTTTATTACTTGGGCGGTTCCTGGTGAATAAAATCGATTTTTTAAAGCGCTACAACATTCCTGAGCCGGTTGCAGGTGGTTTGGTTGCTGCGATTATCTCATTACTGGTGCATTCACTGTGGGGATACAGCATCACCACCAGTTCAGAGCTACAAACCAGTTTTATGTTGATCTTCTTTGCCTCGATCGGTCTGAGTGCCAACTTTTCCAAGTTGCGTGAAGGCGGTGTCGGTCTGGTAATTTTCCTGTTTGCTATATCGATTTTTATTGTTTTGCAAAATGCAGTCGGTATGAGTCTGGCAACACTGCTTGGTATCGACCCACTGATTGGCCTGATTGCAGGCTCAGTTACCTTAACCGGCGGTCATGGTACTGCGGGTGCATGGGGGGAGATTTTTGAAGTTGAACATGGCATTCAGGGTGCTTTGGCATTGGGTATGGCCAGTGCGACTTTCGGTCTAATCATCGGCGGGATCATTGGTGGACCTTTGGCCAAGTTGCTGATCAACCGTTATAACCTGGCTACTGCACGTACCGATCAGCAGATCGAAAAGCGTGACAACACCCCAATGGATAGCACTTCAGAGGAATACGTACAATTTGAATATCCACATCGTCTGCGTCTGATCACTGCCGATAATGCTATTACCACATTGGGCCTGTTTGCAGGCTGTTTGGCTTTTGCAGAGTTTATGACAGGTTTCAGTAAAGGTACTGCTTTTGAACTGCCAACATTTGTCTGGGCATTGGGCGGCGGTGTACTCCTGCGTAATGTACTGGAAGGCATTTTCAAGGTTCAGATTTTTGATCGCGCGATTGATGTGTTTGGTAATGCGTCATTGTCACTGTATTTGGCGATGGCATTATTGTCGTTAAAGTTATGGCAGTTGGCTGACCTTGCAGGACCACTCATGGTGATTCTGGGTGCGCAAACCATCACCATGGCTTTGTATGCAGCTTTCGTCACTTTCCGTATCATGGGCAAAAACTATGATGCTGCGGTACTTGCAGCGGGTCATTGTGGTTTTGGTATGGGTGCAACGCCAACAGCGGTTGCCAATATGCAGGCGATTACCAATATGTATGGTGCTTCGCATAAGGCTTTCCTGATCGTACCATTATGTGGCGCATTCTTTGTTGACTTGATCAATGCCACTGTTATTCAGATGATTTTGAAGTTTTTTGCATGATTTTTATGCCTGATACGATGAGTCATCGGCTCATAAGGATGTGACATGAATGATCAGTTAAATGAAACCTTGCTGGGCTGGATTAATGCCCTGAATGGTCCTTTATGGGACTTTCTGGTGGTGTTCCTGGTTGCAGTCGGTATTTTCTACACAATCATGACGGGTGCAGTACAAATTCGTTTGTTCTGGCACAGTATGAAAGTGATGAAGGGCAGCCGTGGCAAGGTCAGAGATGCGCATGGTATTACGCCATTCCAGGCCTTTGTTACTGGTCTTGCTAGCCGGGTCGGGGTAGGTAATGTCGCGGGTGTTGCAATTGCAATTGCGATTGGCGGGCCGGGTGCCGTGTTCTGGATGTGGTTTACTGCCTTTCTGGGCATGAGCTCTGCTTTAGTTGAATCCTCACTGGCACAGCTGTTTAAAGTCAGGGATAGTAAGACCCAGCAATTCCGTGGTGGGCCTGCCTATTATATTACCCAAGGTTTGAAGCAGAAATGGCTGGGGATTGTCTTTGCGATTGCATTGATCACCACTTATGGCTTTGTATTCAATGCCGTTCAGGCCAATGCGATTATTGGGGCAACCTCTCATGCCTGGGGCTGGAATCAGGCCAATGTCATTTTACCATTGGGCGGATTTGATTTTGAAATTTCCTGGATTGGATTGGTTCTGGTCGTAATGACAGCCCTGATCATTTTTGGTGGAATCAAACGGATTGCTAAAGTCGCTGAACGCTTTGTACCGCTCATGGCGGTACTCTATCTGGCAGTGGCCCTGTATATTGCAGTAATCAATTACGATATCTTGCCATCGATTTTCCAGCTTATTTTCACTAAAGCCTTTGAGTTTGAAGCTGCTGCTGGCGGTTTCTTTGGTGCTATGGTATCTATGGCGATGATGATGGGCATTAAGCGTGGTCTGTTCTCTAACGAAGCCGGTATGGGTTCAGCACCGAATGCTGCTGCGGCATCTGATGCCAAGCATCCAGTGAATCAGGGTCTGATCCAAATGCTGGGTGTATTTGTTGATACCTTTGTGGTCTGCACATGTACCGCCATTATTATTCTGGTTTCAGGTGTATATGAAAATGCAGGCTTTGAAGGGGTGACTTTGACCCAGATGGCACTTGAAAGCCAGATTGGTGCCTGGGGTGATGATTTCCTGGCACTAATTCTGTTCCTGTTTGCCTATTCTTCGATTATTGGTAACTATGCTTATGCCGAAGGAAACGTCCAGTTCATCAATAACAATAGCCGGGTTATGTTGATTTTCCGTTTATTTGTATTGGTGATGGTGTATTTCGGTTCCATCGCCAGCGTGCCATTGATCTGGAATATGGCGGATCTGTTCATGGGTGTGATGGCAAGTATCAACTTGATTGCGATCCTGTTGCTGATGCCATTCCTGCTGATGCTACTTAAAGACTATACCGGTCAGTTGAAGCGCGGTGTGAAAGAGCCTGAATTTAAACTGGATAACCATCCTAAATTTAAAGACAAGGTTAAATCAGATATCTGGTAAGACTTGAAATAAAAAGCCCCGATCATTCGGGGCTTTTTTGTGCCAATGTTTTATTTAGAAGAAATTTAAATAACTTTGATAAAGCACGAAGCCGAAAATCAGGCTGAACCAGACCGGTAATTTTGAACGTAGCAGGGCAATCATCACCGCGACAAAGACCAGGTCGGAGCCATAACTAAAATAGCGTTGTGAAAGATCCAGCAATAAATACAGTAACAGACCCACCACCGCAGCATTGATGCCCATCACCGCCTGATGAATATGGCGCTGCTGCATCAACCATGACCAGTAGGGCAAGTTGGCAAAGATCAGGAAAAATGAAGGTAAAAAGATTGCACAGGTCGCTAAAACTGCATTCAGCCAGACATAAGGCGTCCAAGGCAGCAAGGCCCCGATATAACTGGCAAAACTGAACAAAGGTCCTGGCATGAGCTGGACAAATGCATAGCCAAGATCAAAAGATTGTGCACTCACCAAACCGGTTGTGACAAAGTCCTGATGCAACAAAGGTAAAATCACATGACCGCCACCAAACACCAGCGAGCCAGTCTGATAGAAATTGGCAAAAAATTGCAGGTCTGATTCACCCCATAATTTCCCCGCTAAGGGGAGTAGAATAAACGGCAAGATAAATGCCAGTAACCAATAGGGTGCAGCGGCAGATCGAATATAAGGCGAGCTGATTGCCGTTTTGTTAATTTCTTTGGGTTTCGAATCTGATTGAGAAAAATGTCCAGCCAAGAGTCCACAGATTGCGCCCAGCATAATCACCAGAATTTGGTTAAAACTCGCTGAAACCACCATCAGTAATACTGCTGAGAGTATTAAGACCGCATATTGCCAGGCCGTTTTACAGAAGCTTCTCAGCATTTGCCAGAATGCCCAAGCGATTACAGAAAATACAATTAGCTGGATGGTATGAAAGCTGTTTGAGTTTAAAATATGAAAATAGCTTTGACCCAATAACGCTACCAAGCCCATCAGAATCATTGAGGGCAGGGTAAAACCCAGCCATGCGATCACGGCACCAGTATAGCCCCGTTGTAGATAACCGATCGAAAGCCCCACCTGACTGGTGCTCGGCCCGGGTAAAAGTTGCGCCAAAGCGACCAGTTGACTGTACTGGGTGTCATTCAGCCATTGCAGTTGGGTCACAAATTTTCGGTGAAAAAACACCAAATGTGCTGCCGGACCGCCAAATGAAATGCAGCCCAGTTGCAGAAAAATCAGGAAAATCCGGTACAGTGAGATTGAAGGCATACTGTTATGGGGAAAAATGAAGATAAAGTAGCTGAACTGTATGACAGTTTTACGAAATTCTACAGACTATTTATGCATGTGTTTATACACTATGCTGCTTTAGATTAATGAGGACATTCTCTGCATGCAGAAATATGTGTTGAGTATGGTGATACTGGGTACATTTGGCCTAAGTGCTTGCCAAACGACTCCAATGACAGCCCAAGCGGCAACCAGTCATTTGCAACCTGCTGCACAACGCGGAGAAGCTCAGGCACGTCTGAATCAAATTGATTTTCAAAAGATCAAGCAAACCCAACAGCGTCCCGTAGTTGCTTTAGTCCTAGGCAGTGGTGGTGCGCGTGGCTATGCGCATATTGGTGCGCTGGAAGTACTAGAGCAGGCGGGTATTCAACCAGATTTTATTGTCGGAACCAGTGCCGGTAGTATCGTTGGATCTATTTATGCGAGTGGCAAACCGGCGATTGAACTGCGCAATATTGCTCTCAGCATGCGACCGAATGATGTCCGTGATATCAAACTGGCCAGAAAAGGATTTTTTGATGGCAAGAAAGTTGAAGATTATGTCAATTTGCAGGTCGATCAAACTCCACTAGAAGCCATGAAAATCCCGATGTTTGTGGTGGCCACAGCACTAAAAGAAGGCAAGAAAGTCGTTTTTAATTATGGCAATACTGGACAGGCAGTACGTGCTTCAGTGTCGATTCCAAGTATGTTTATTCCAACCGTTATTCAAGGTAAAGAATATGTAGATGGGGGGCTGGTCAGCCCGGTACCCGTAGATGTGGCGCGTGACCTGGGAGCTGATATTGTGATTGCGGTGGATATTCTGGCACAGCCTATTCATACCGAAACCAGCAATGTCTGGGGGCTGTTTAATCAGAACATTAATATTATGCAGCAACATCTGGCGCATGAAGAATTAAAGCATGCAGATGTGGTGATTCAGCCAGATCTGCGTGAAAAAGGCCATATTTTTGATGTGCGTGGCAGAGAGTTGACCATGCAGGCTGGTATTGAGGCAGCTCAATTAAAGCTGATGGAAATTTCACAGGCCTATCAAAAACACGACTATGCCCGAGGGCACCGTATTCCGCAGTTTGTGGTTAAGGATCATTACTCCCAATAAAAATCTCTTACAAGAATTTTCTGAATATTGCCATTTTCTCAAAGGAGAAGGTAGTGATATTCAGTACGAGGATTAAACATTATCAGCTTTAACAGCTTAGTAATTGTTATGAAAGATGAGATAAGTGCTGATGTCTATAAGTAGCTTTAACTTTTTATCAAATACAAAACTAATTTGAAATATAAGCTATTGAATTATAAATTTATTACTTTAAGATATAAGCTTTATTAATCCTGATTTCTAATTTTAACATTATTATTCGTATACTTAAGTTGATCAAAGATTCAAAAATTCCCCCGTTCATGCCAGAATGTAGTTAAAACAGAACACTCAGCAGATGTAGACAGCATGACACATATAGAAATTGGACATCAGGTCAAACTGGCACAATTCGAACATTATATTTTTACAGTAACAGCTGCCCATCAGGACGGTTCTTTCACTGTTGAAACCATCTTGGATGGCCAACAAATTTTGAGTTATCAAAATGTAGTTCAGGAAATGCTCAGACCACTAAAGCTTTAAATTTCTAATAATTTCCCTCTATTTTTTAAGTATTTGGTTTGATAGAGGGGGAGTATGGATTATTCAATTTTAGGCCTGTCAGCCCCCAGTTAAACAGGTATTGAATAATTTATACTTTGTTTTTAATTCACATTTTAAGCAATTAAATATATTTTTTTCTGTATGAATACATTTTCTATATCAATAATTATGATGCCCGATTTGCCGAATTGAACATTTTATTCACGTTAAAAACGCTATAATAATAAATGATAACCTTATCATTCAAAGAGTTCAAAGAAAACGATGGCCCCTTTAGATCAAATTGCAGCATTAGCAGATGACCAGTCAGAGTTAACGATGTCAGTTCTCATGACGCCAGATATGGCAAATTTTTCAGGTAATGTTCATGGTGGAACCATTCTGAAATTATTGGATCAGGTGGCGTATGCGTGTGCAAGTCGCTATTCGGGTAGTTATGTTGTGACCTTATCTGTAGACAAGGTGAATTTTAAAGAGCCAATTCATGTCGGTGAACTGGTAACATTTTTGGCCAGTGTTAACCATGTTGGTCGTACCTCAATGGAAATTGGTATTCGTGTAGAAGCACAGAATATTCAAAAGAGAACCGTGCGTCATACCAATAGCTGTTATTTCACGATGGTGGCAGTAGATGAGCATGGTAAACCCAAACAGATTCCAGCTTTAAACTTGAACAATGACTGGAAGCGTTGCCGTTTTGAGGCAGCCGAACAGCGCAAAATAGCGCGTTTACAAGAGAACCATCATCCCTCATGCAGCATTTATAAAAAGACCGCACAAAGTTAAATATAGAAATAACCTCTTAATCATTTATAGTGAATAACGTTGTTTTTCTTTTCAAATTCAATTGATGCAGTCTAGATGCTACTTTTGTTTCGGCAAAATAAAAAATGGAGCTTCGCAAGAAACCTGTCTTGCGGAGCAATACTCTTCGCTAAAAAACTGGTTTGCTAACATTCAGTTTTTTTAATCTGTCGTGAAAACCTCTATTTTCTGATTAAGTCCTGTCTCAAACACGGAAATGACGTTTCCATATATCTAATTTCTATCAGCAATTAAAATAATAAAAATCAGTCAATTTCTTTTCTTTTCTTTTCTTTTCTTTTCTTCCTTCTTCCTTTGAAGCTCTTTTTTTGCATCAATTTTAGTTTATGGCTGGAGCTTTATAACATTTTGCTCTAGTATAAAACGATACGTATCGTTTCGTTTTTTAAGGTTTTAAGGCTTAAGCAGAAAAATATGAGCAATGACGAGAGAAGTTCCCGACGACAGCAATGCATTTTACAGGCAGTCGCAGATGCACTGGCAGAATGTGAATATCATCAGCTGACCATTGAAGATGTGGCTGCACGCGCCGGCGTAGGCAAGTCCACGATTTATCGCTGGTGGAAGCATAAATCGGAACTGGTATTGGATACTTTCAAGCAACATACCGCTTCAGTATTTGAACTGGATACCTCCAAAAGCTTGAAAAGCAATCTTATTCAACAACTCGTTTTTTTATCAGAGGCACTGAATCATCCAGTAGGGCGGGCTTTACTGGTGGTCATTGCCAATCACCGGGAACTGGCAGGTGGATTCTTTCAGCAATATCTTTTACCTCGGCGACAACAGATTCATCAACTGATTCAGCAAGCGATTGAACGCGGAGAAATCCGTGCGGATTATCCTTTTGATTTGATGCTGGATACCTTGTACGGCCCGATTCATTACCAGATCATTTTTTTCAACCGCATTCCAGATGAACACTATATCCAGAATCTGGTCGAGTTGGCGTTAAATCCTGCTGCTGTTCAAGCCTGAGTTTGATCTCATTTCCTAAAAGTTGGTGATTATGTCAGTTAATGCTGAGCGTTTATGGAATCGCTCATTTATCCTGTGTTTATTTAATAATTTTTTCCTGTTCGTTTATTACTTTGCCTTGCTGACGGTTTTACCGATTTACATCATGAAAGATCTGGGTGGCTCAGTAAAAGAAGCTGGTCTGGCACTGACGTTATTCCTGGCTTCATCGATTGCCATTCGGCCATTTTCCGGCATGATCATTGAAAAGTTCGGCAAAAAAATCACTATGCGTAGTGCAGGCATAGTTTTTGCCTTATTTGCCTTTAGCTATTTGCTGGTGGACAGTATGTGGTCGCTGTTAGTGGTGCGTTTTTTACATGGCATCTGGTTCAGTATTCTGACTACGGTAGCAGTACCCGTCGCCAATGAGTTTATTCCTGATCAGCGCAAAGGTGAGGGCATGGGCTATTTCGTCATGTCGACCAATCTGGGGGTGGTGTTTGGGCCCTTGCTGGCATTGACTGTCATTCAGATCACCAGTTTCAAGGTGTTATTTGGCGTTCTCGCCGTTATTATTTCTCTCGGGCTTATTTTCTGCTGGATGCTGAAAATTACAGAGTTACCTAAACGTGATGCCATAAGTAAAGAAATAAATAGCTTGAGCTTGAGGGATATTCTGGAAGTCAAAGTTCTGGCAGTGAGTTTTGTCGCCTTGCTGACGGCTTTTGCCTACTCAGGTATTATGAGCTTTATTACCGCATTTAGTGAAACCAAGCAGCTATTGGATTATACCAGTGTATTCTTTATTGTCTTTGCTGCCTCTATGCTACTGGTTAGACCTTGGGTCGGGAAGATTTATGATCGTAAGGGACCAAGTGCTGTTATTTATCCTTCTTTTGTGTTTTTTGCTATTGGTCTGGTGATCGTCAGTCTGATTTCCAATCAATGGATATTGTGGTTATCGGCAGTATTTATCGGCATTGGTTACGGTTCGCTGTTCCCATGTCTGCAGACGCTAGCGATTCAGTCGGTTGATACGCAGCGTATGGGACATGCAATTTCAACTTTCTTTACCCTGTTTGATCTGGGTTTGGCGATTGGTTCAGTAGTCATCGGGATATTGATTGCCTCTTGGGGCTTTGAAACCACCTATATATTAAGTGCTGTACTCGTCATGATGACAATATGGGTATATCGTCAATATGTTGCCAAAAAGAGACATAAGCGCCCGGCAGGCTTGGAGTGATAAGATGGAATTAAGACATTTACGCTATTTCGTGACTGTGGCACAGGAGCTGAACTTCACCCGTGCCGCAGAAAAATTAAATACGGTACAACCTTCGCTCAGCCAGCAAATCAAGGATCTTGAGCGTGAGGTAGGCGTACAGTTGCTAGAGCGCAATAACCGTAAGGTCGGGCTGACTGAGGCTGGGCAGGCATTTTTGACAGAAGCCTTATTGAGTATTGAACATGCAGAGCGTGCTATACAGAGCGCCAGACAGATCGCAAATGCACAGCAGGATCAGTTGAATATTGGTTTCGTGCCGGTCGCGGAAATGAAAATCTTCCCTTATATCATGCCGAATATACGCGCACATTTCCCGAATATTAAAATTCATTTTCATAGCCTGACCGATGCCAGCCAGTTAAAGGCCTTAAAAAAAGGCGAGATTGATATTGCCTTTACCCGCTATGTCGATGAGTCTGATGAGCTGGAACATGTGCAAATTTTTAGTGAGCCGCTGGCCTTGATTATGCCCAAGGATTCACCGCTTGCTGAGCAGCGCCATGTGAGTATCAAGAGCTTTAATCATCAGGATTTTGTAATTAGTGATGAAGATGCTTCACCACAACTCCATAAAATCATCACTGACTTTTTCAAGCAATCCAAACTGAATGTGAATGTGGTCCAGCACTCCACCAATATCCTGCTCAATGTCAATCTGGTCGGGATGGGCGTGGGCTGGAGCCTGGTTCCGGCTTATGTGATCCCGTTATTGGGGGATAAAATTATCGTCAAAAATACCATTGAACCCTTGCCGATGATTAATCTGTATGCCAGTTATCGTAAAGGACAGAAAAACGAGCTGCTTGAACTCATTTTAAAAATCCTGAAAGAACAGTTTTATATGGGTTTCTTTTAAAAAAGAAAGACCTGATAGCACCGCAGGTTTTTAAACAGCAAAAAGGCTTCGGCAGATAAATCTGTCAGATAATCGTTCTTCACAGGCTATCGAAGCACTTTATACTAGATTTTTTTAACATGATATCTTTGATTTTTCTTGCATTGAGAGAAATCAAAGGCAGCCAATAAAAAAAAGTTGCATTAAAAAATTAAAATAACAGCAGAGGGTGAATAAAAATGATGAAGTTATATAGCAATCCCCAGTCCCGTGGCATGACTGTAATGCTTTTATTACAGGAGTTGGGCATTACAGACCAGGTTGAAATTATAAACGTACCTTATGAAAACATGCATCAGGCCGAATATTTAGCGATTAATCCCATGGGCAAAGTACCTTGTCTGGTCGATCAGGACGTGATAATTACTGAAGTTGCGGCCATCTTTACCTATCTGGCCGATAAATATATAGAAAAAGGTTTGGCACCGACTCTGGATGATCCCAAACGCGGCGCTTATCTGAAATGGATGTTCTTTGCTCATGGCCCTTTAACGGAATTTATGGATTTAAAAGGATTGGGCGTACCGGATGAACAGATTGAGCAAAGAACACGGAGCTTGAGCTTTGGTCATGCACAGAGCCTATTAGCCTTTCTCAAAAAAGGTATGCAAGAAGCCAATCCATATCTGCTGGGTGAGAAAATTTCAGCTGCAGATGTATTTCTGGGGTACTGGCTGATTTTTGCCATTTCTTTGAAAATATTGCCCTATCTGGATGAGTTCAAGCCCTTTATTCAGTTGCTGGCGCAGCGTGACTCAATGAAAGATATACCCTGGTTACAGAAAATCAATACCTGATTTCATGTAAACAAGAGAGTGTTTCATATATTTCCTGACTGACATGCTCTTTTCTTTTTCTTGAATAATGAGACATTCAAGAAAGCAACTTATAAACAAGCCCTATGCAAAAAAAAATACACATAAAAAAAGACCACGTTTTCACGTGGTCAGGTCTCTGAATGTAATTCAGTAAGTGTATTTTATGCTCGTAATTATTTTACATGCAGCTTTTTAAACAGCTGCTGGCTGATATGATCCAGTGTTTGTGGAATCGCCAGGGCTGCCACAAAACGGTCAGGTCGTAAAATAACGACTGACTCAGTGGTTTTACCGAACCAGCTGCGAATATCAGTGCCGATGTCACCAACGGTAATCACGCCTTCAAATTGCTTGCGGTTTTTATTGCCCAGTTGAACTTCGGGAATGACCTGAATAAATTTGACGCCTAATTTTTTCCAGACTTGCATGGTGGCATCCGAAATACCCCATTGCGGGTCTACACCCCAGGCAATAATTGCAAAATCATTAGCAATTACGTCATCCAGTAAAACTTTTTCACCCGACTCAAGTCTAACCTGTGGCTGGATAAACATCTTGCCGACTGGAGAGTTCTTGGCACCGTTACTCAAAAGTGCACCGTCATGATATTTAGGCATCGGTTTAAAGCGCATTTCCAGCAGGTACTGTTTGATGGGTTTGATATAGTTCAGGGCATAGGCAATACCGTCACGGACAAAACCCTGCCATTTTTTCGGTGGTGCCAGTACATGGCCGGCCATAACGGAGAGATCAATCATGGCTTTGGCATGGTCTTTCCGCTCGATCTGGTAAGAATCCAACAGTTCAGCTGTCGCTTTGCCCTGAATGACCATTGCCATTTTCCAAGCCAGGTTAAAGGCATCACGCATACCGCTATTATAACCCTGACCCTGCCATACTGGCATGATGTGCGCAGCATCACCGGCAAGCAGAATTCGGTCGACACGGAACTTGTCGGCAATACGGGCATTATGGGTATAAACACGCTGACGGATTACTTCAATACCATCCGTGCTTGGTAAAACCTTGGACAGAAGTTTGGCAATATTTTCCGGTTTGCTCAGTTCTTCCTGGGTTTCACCTGGCATGACCATAAATTCAAAACGTCGAATACCGTGTGGCAATGCTGCCGATACATAAGGACGTACCGGATCACAACATAAATAGATATGCGGTGTAGCGAGAGGGTCATTCTCAAGGTCGATTACAATCCATTGATTCGGTGCGGTTTCACCTTCAAATGCAATACCCAGGTTACGGCGTATATAAGAATTACCGCCATCACAGGCAATCAGATATTGAGCGCGTACGGTTTCTGCAACGCCCTCCTTATTTTGCAGATTGAGTGTCACGCCTTCAGCATCCTGACTAAAATGGGTCAATTGACGTGAGAATAGCACTTGGGTGTTTTTATATTGTTTCAAGCCCTGCAGCAGCACGTTGTCGACTTGTGGCTGAATAAAAGCATTACGGCGCGGGAAGCCAAACTCACGCGTCAAAGGCTGAATATCTGCAAAACAGCGTCCTTTCGGGGTCAAGAAACGCATTGCATGATTTGGGGTGGTATGTGGTAAAACTTGCTCGACTAAACCCAAAGACTGAATAGTACGCAAGGATTCATCATCGATTCCAATCGCACGTGGGTAATCAATCAAACTATCCAGTTGCTCGACAATCGTGACAACTACGCCTTGTTTGCTCAGATAGTTGGCAAGGGTTAAGCCTACGGGTCCGGCACCCAGGATTGCCACTTCAGTAGTGTAATTGGTATTGCTCATAGCGAATGTCCATTCAATCGACTTGCATTTAAGGCTATTAAGGAACAGCTGAACACCAGAAACAAGTTATGCGATAGTAGCTGAAGGATATGATTAATATTGAATTTGATAGATTATTTTTAGTTAATCAATTGAATTTAAAAATAAAATTAATATAAATTTGATAGCTGCTATTAATTCTGTGATTAGTTTTGACTATGGCTCTAAATAGATTCTGTGCAATAAAAATGCTGAACCAGCATCAAGCATGATTCAGCATCGAAAAATATCGGACAGCCTAGGACACAGCCTACTGGAGAAATACTGTCACGAATATCCTTATAGGGTTAAACGAGTCATCTAATAACTTAACGTGCAGCAGGTTTTGCTGGTGTTGTACTTTCTGCAGTAGCTTCAGATGCAGTTGCTTCAGATGCAGCAGGCTGCTCTGCAGATGCACCTGCAACCGGCGCATTTGATTCAGGTAATTCTTGGGTGCTCACGACCACTTTTTCTTCAGTGGTGGTTTTTGCATCTGTGGTTTTGCTGTCTGCAAAACTGGTAGCTGCAGCAGCAGTAAGAGTCGTGGCGAGTAAGATTTGTGCATAGTTCATTTTTGGCATCCTTTTATTCAGGTTATTAATCTGCGGAATTGACCATCACATCAATTCGACAGATGCTCATCCTAAGCACTGAATTTTTGCGGAGCAAATCAATTAACAAAAGCGACACGTAAGCAATAACCGAAGCAATACAAAACTTAGAAAGTTGTTTTATTTCTGTTAATTATACAGATTTTTATTCAATAAAAATGTGTATGAATATTTCAAAAATTAAATTTGCAATAAAAGTTAACATAGCAAATTGATGATTCTGGATCATTCCATTAATTTTGGTCTCTGTAATTTCATCATGTGTTTACTAAGAAGACGCATTTTATAATCTGGATGTACTTTATAATGCAGTGCATTGCTATTTCTATTCAATCTCTTGAGAGCCGATTTTGAAAATTCTGTCAGCGTCACAGGCTATTCCTGTTCATATCATTTCCGGATTTTTAGGTGCAGGTAAAACCACACTACTCAAATATTTACTACAACAGAAACCGGAACAGGAAATCTGGGCAGTATTGATGAATGAATTTGGCCAGATTGGGGTAGATCAGCAGTTACTGCCGCAAGATCAGGGTTATGCAGTCAAAGAGCTATTGGGTGGCTGTCTATGTTGCAGTAGCCAATTGCCGATGCAGATCGCCTTGTCGCGCTTGCTGTCAGAAGTGAAACCGGATCGCCTGTTTATCGAACCTACCGGGCTGGGGCACCCGGGACAATTACTGGAACAGCTGACCGAGCCACACTGGCATAACCACTTAAACATGCAGGCCTTAGTTACTGTAGTGGATGGTTCGCGCTTGCATGACCAAAACTGGACTCAGCAAAACCTGTATGCAGACCAACTTAAGGCAGCGCAGATCGTGGTAATTTCACATACTGATTTGATGACAGCCGCAGATCACGCAGCGCTCGCACAACTTCAGGCGGAATATCAACCTTATGCCCAACAGTGGCTGTTTACCGAGCACGGACAACTCGATATCGAACAGATCAAACAGGACTATCGGGGTTCCGCCCGTCAGATCCAGCCTTTGTTAAAACAGCAACAGACCATCCTTTCAGATGATACTCCCTTAGTGATTCAGCAGATGCCTTATCATTATGTAGAAAGTGCGCAGGGTTATCAGGTTGCGGGCTGGAAATTGCCAAAACGCTGGCAGTTTAATTTTTATGATCTGCTGGATCTGCTGTGTGAACAAAAAGACTGGCTTAGAATCAAGGGGATTTTCCATACCGATCAGGGCTGGAAAAGTTTTAATTTCAATCCGGAACAGTTCAATTATCAGTCGGCAGATGAAGGTATTGATAACCGGGTGGAAGTGATTTATCAACAGTCACGCGATTGGCTGGCATTTGAAACTGCCCTGATGCAATGCCGTATCGATCCAGAAAAATAACAGCACTATTTCTAGTACGCTGAATGAATCTTTGACCTAAATCTGTTCAGCAAAATTGTGCTAAATCTTATATGCTAAGCGCCAAATTTGAGGATTGTGTGATGGCGTTAAAAGCGACGATTTATAAAGTTGATTTGAATATTGCGGATATGGATACGCATCGTTATGAAGACTATCAACTGACGATGGCACTGCATCCTTCGGAAACCATTGAACGCTTGATGGTGCGTATTCTGGCCTATGCGCGCTATGCCGATGAAGCACTGGAATTTACCAAGGATCTGTTCGAAACGGATGAGCCGGCACTCTGGGAAAAGGATCTGACCGGGCAACTGGTCAAATGGATTGAAGTGGGCAGTCCGGACGAAGATAAAGTCAAAAAGGCCAGTGCGCGTTGCAAGCAGGTCGCAGTCGTGACCTATGGTTCTGCGGTAGATGAATGGTATAAGCGTAGCAGCAAGTTAAAAACCTTAAAAAATGTGGAAGTATGGAAATTATCCACTGCAACCACTGATGCATTACCACAATTGTGTGCACGCACCATGCAGTTACAGTTAAATGTGATGGATGGGGAATGGACCTTGATTGGTGATCAGGGTCAAGTGATTGTAGAGTGGGAACAGTTACAATAAGAATTCACAAGGATGCAAGTTTCAACTTGTATCCTTGCCTCACTATTTCGTATATCTGGAGAGAAAAATAAGTTCTCTGGACGAAGCATGTATCATGAACTTTATGAGTTGCTATTAGCAGTCGTGATTGGTGCAATCATTGGGGCAGAACGGGAATATCACAGTAAATCTGCCGGACTGCGCACCATGATCATAGTCAGTCTGAGTTCCTGTCTGTTTACCATTATTTCTTTAAAAATCGGCGTGGACAACCCTGACCGTCTGGCAGCCAATGTTTTAACCGGTTTGGGTTTTCTGGGAGCCGGAGTAATTTTAAAAGATGATAACCGGGTTTCTGGTATTACCACTGCAACCACGATCTGGATGACAGCGGCACTGGGCATGGCAGTCGGTGCGGGTTATGAACTGTTAAGTATTTGGACAACGGTGATCGTGTTGATCGTACTGGTCCTATTGGTCTATGTGCAACGTGGTATCGAGCATCTGAATCATGAACGTAACTACGAAATTGTCTGTCCTTTCGAGCAGCATGAGCCGGAACATTATGAAAAACTGTTTAAACGATACAAATTAAAAGTGATTCATTCCAGCCAGCAAAAAATCGACCAGCAGATTACAAGCCGCTGGATCCTGATGGGGTCAGCTAAAAATCATCAGAAATTAACCCAGTATTTATTACAGGATAAGAAGATTCAGAAACTCAGCTTTTGACCTATTGAAGCTAAAGGCCAAGGAATTTAGCTCAATCCAGTTTATACTGAACTCTAAATTTAGTGCTAATCTCAGGTAAATGACGATGATAAACGAACTTGAAATTATTGATTTAAAAGTAGGTGAAGGGAAAGAAGCGGTAAAAGGCGCTTTAATTACCACGCATTACACTGGATGGCTGGAAGATGGAACCAAGTTTGATTCATCCATTGACCGAGGCAATTATTTTGAAACTGTCATTGGTACAGGGCGTGTGATTAAAGGCTGGGATCAGGGCATTCTGGGAATGAAAGTTGGTGGTAAACGTAAACTGATGGTACCTGCACATTTGGCTTATGGCGAACGTAAAATGGGGAAGGTCATTCCAGCCAATTCCAACCTGATTTTTGAAATTGAATTGTTTGATGTAAAAACACGTGATTAAAACAATATAATTAGCGAGACATAAATAGTTTTCTCTAATTAAAATATTTGAGCTTTTCCGGTGCAGTCAACCCAATACAGGTTGTACCGGACTAAATACAAAAAACATTTGAAATCATAAATATTCCTTGTAAATTATAAGAATAATAAACAATTATCTTGAGATATAACGTATTTGCATAAATTGATAAGGAATGTCTTTTTTATCGTATTTATCTGGACCTTTAGCTGGCTGACTTGCATAACTAGTCCAGCGATCGCTCAGAACGAACTCACATCGCCATCATTTCAGCAGCAATCTCAAAATGAGGTTACAGAAGTCCATTTTACCGAACATAGCAGTAGTTCTTTGCAGGGAAAATGGTGGTTCTACCCGAACCAGTTTATAGTTCAGCCCAGCTCCATACTCCAGTCAAAAACCGTTCAATTGCCAGCTTCTTTTAAAACCTTGGCAGGCTCAAATGCGGGTTATGGGACTTTCATTGGTCATTTTAAAATTCCAAAAGAGTTTCTCGGACGACGGATTGCGATCCGGATTCCAACCCAGTACGGCGCCTATCGAATGTATGTCAATGGACAGTTTATCGTTCGACTCGGAGAAATCAGTACCACACCTGAAAAACAGGTGACTGAAAAAGCACCGCGGATTGGCTATTTTGTTCCAGACACTGAATATATTACCTTAAGTATTCAGGCCTCGAATTATACCCATTTGCATGGCGGCCTCGAACGACCGATGCAGATCGGCATTGCGGCGACAATCAATCGCCAATTCCAGCAGCTCATGATGAGTATTGCCATGGTGTGCGGTGCAGTATTTGGGGTAGGGGTGTTTACCATTCTGTTTTCGATATTCAGAGGATCTCGAGAACGCAACAGTAAAAGTATCTTTGTTTTTGGCTGGTTTATTGTCTTTTTGGCCATGCATAACCTGTTTTCTGCACCTTATGCTTATTCAGTGTTTACCAATATCAACTGGTTGTGGGGAAGCCGATTAGAGTATCTGTTTACTTTTTTTGCGGCATTCTTTTTTCTCAGCTATATGCATCTGTTTAACCGGCGCTATTTGAATCCGGTGATTTATTATATTGCAGTTATATTGTTGGTCTTTAATATTATTATTACCCTTTTTTCATCTCCGGAAATATTTGAGCGTCTGGCTCTGTTTAGTGCGATCTATGCTTTAGTCATCCTTGCCAATTTTATGTACGGCTTTTATCAGACTCTACGCTATAAAGAACATTATTCGCGTTTGAATCTGATTGCGATTATTTTCCTCTGTCTGACGTTTTTGAATGATTATCTATTGCTGATCAATGTAATTAAAACGACGCATCTGTTCTTTATCTCAACCAGTATCTACGCGTTATTAATCATGTTCCGGCAGTCGAGGCATTATGCGCATCAAACTTATGAGACCGAACAGTTGAACCTGAATCTGATTGCTCTCAACAATTCACTCGATCAAAAAGTCAAAGAACGTACCCAGCAACTGCATGAACTGAATGCTAAATTAGAGCAGCAGATGAATACTGATGCACTGACAGGTGCCTTTAACCGGCGCGCTTTAAATCATGAAATCCAGCAGCAGTTTTTGCAGACCCGGCAGCAGCTGCAACATACGCTGGTTTTTGCCATGCTCGATGTCGACTATTTCAAAAACTATAATGACTATTATGGCCATTTAAAGGGGGATGACGTCCTGAAAAATCTGGTCAGGATTATCCAGCAAGCCTTGCCGCCGTCGGGTTATCTGGCACGTTATGGTGGCGAAGAGTTTGCGATTCTGCTCACAGATATACCGGTTCAAACTGCCTTGAAAAATCTGGAAAATGTATTAGAGCAGATTCGGGAACAACGTATGGAACATCTGAACCGGCCAGATGCAAAAAAATATATTACGGTCAGTATGGGGGCAGCATGGACTGCACAAACACATATATATGCAGATATTCATGAACTGATGAAAGCTGCAGATGTGCAACTCTATGCCGCCAAACAGGCAGGGCGTGATCAGTTAAAAATTAAGAAAGAGACTGATTAAAAAACATATTTATAAAGAAGGCATACCTCATCTTCTGACCCGGCAGAATGCAGATGAAAGCCACAGCGTTGATAATAACTTAAAGCAGTCTGGGTGGACTGTATTTCAATCTGATGAATTTTTTTCTTTAATAATGTGTGATGCATCTGGTGAAACAACTGGGTACCAAATCCCAGTCTCTGGTAGTTAGGGGCGATATAATGCATCCGGATTTCTCCAGTATCACTGACCAATAAGAACCCGACCACCTTGTCATGTACAAGGTAAACCCAGCAATCGTTATAAAGCATGTCGACAATCAGGCTGGCATGATCAAATTTTTCTAGCCAGGTTTGAATTTTGCTGGCTTCACGCTGATGATCCAGAACACAGGACTGAATACTGTCATGAATCACCTGAATAATCTGAGGTATATCTTCGATCTTCCCTTCCCGAATCATAATCTTATTCATTTTCTCAAATATTTATAGGAAGGGTTTATTTGATAAAAAAACACTAGGTAAAAAACAGAACAATATTGTAGTGATTTTGAGAATTTTTGCTGATATCCATACGCCTGAAGAACAGGTCTGTTATGGATTTGTCCTTTTTTATTATCTCAAGTGCCTAAGTTTCATGATGAAGCTAAAGATAAAAATCAAAGTAAATTAAATCTTAAAATAAAAATGAACTCGAGAAGGGGGTGAAAATGCTCCAGAAAAGAAGATAAATTATAAAAATAAGCCGTAAATTTGCACTGTCTAAAAAATAGACGTATTCTGGATCCACGTGGGCTATTCCAGTAAATGCTGCGCCTGCTGCGATAAAATAAAATAAAAAAGAATCAGTCACATGAGATGATCAATTATGCTGAAATTACTCCTCCTGTTATGTGTTTTATTCATTTTGAATGCTGCTTGGATTGTGGGCAGGAAAATGTATAAGGCTCAGCGTCATCTGGCTCATAAGTGCCTAAAAAAACAGGTACAGATTTCGAGCATTACAGAGCAAGAAGTCATCGAGCAAGAGCAGCAGGTGTATCTAGTGGATGCATATGAGCTGGAACTGTTTGATGATGTGGCACAGCTATTCTTTCAACGGCAGGTGCATATTGGGAATCGAGCACAGGCCGAACAGTTACAGCAGGAAGTATTACAAAAGATGCCAATGCACTGTAGTACCCAGATCCGTCAGATGGATTTAGGGGAATGGTCAATTTTTTGGAATTTCTATGATCAATCACTAGAATATTATGTCGGCCGCTATGGAATATTTTACGTGCATGTTGACCGTTTTGGAGAAGAGCACCGGCAGGAAATCCGTACTGACCTTTTGCATCCAGACTGTGCCTAGGTAGACAACTTTTATTCGCTCTCTAATATTAAAGATCTCAAGCCGTGTACCTCAGTCGATTTAACTTGATGAAATCAGATGGAACTTTTTACCAGCTTTGTCTTTATCTGGGCGAGAATATCCCATATAACCCATTTCTTTTATGCCATGGTGCTAGAGAAAAAAACCGCAAAACTTTCTGTCTTTTTCATGCATAGCCGTGGCACAGTTATTTAAGAACAATCTGGGGAGTGAAGCAGGAAGTTCATGATTATTGATTTTCATCAAGCACAATTACAGAAATTTATGGCTCTGGCGATGAAAATCGAGGCTGAGCCTGAATTGTATTTGCAGTTTGAATCAGTTTCGGATTTTTATAAGGCTGACTGGTTGCAGGCTTTTCCCTCTGGGACTGAATATTTTGCTTCAGGTTTGGACGATGGTGCCGAAGAGTTTTATGCGGTGATCTGTTATGGTGAAATGCAGCTACGGATCAGCTGTGGTCAGGCACAGTTCTCTGCAAAACTATGTTGCAAACATTGACCGGATTGCCGCTGTTTCCCGATAAAAGAATAATGACATCTACTGTAGAGTTGATATAAATTGCAGAGTCATCTCTGTGTTTGGTTTTTATTCGCCGCTGTCAAAAGTGGCGTTAGTAAATAACTTAATAAAAATAAGGAAAAATAGCATGGCACATCAGTTTACCGTAAAAGCAATTATCAATGGCGTGTCCATTGATGAGTTTAAGCGTTTAGCCAATGATATCCGTTTACATGAGGCAGTCTGCCATCGAATTCCTGCTCAAAATCTGGAGATTCTGGTTTCGGAAAAGCAGGGGCATATGTATACCCTGAAACGTGCTTACAACCTGGATGTCAATATTCCGGATATGGCAAAAAAACTACTTAAAGATGCATTCCGTTTGCAGCGTACCGATGTCAGTAATCTGGATGAAATGACCTCGACGGTACAACTTGGGGCCAATTTGCCGATCGAGGCTACCTGTCAGCGTGCAGTCACTGGGGATGAAGACCAGATCCAGTTTCAGTTAAACTGGACGGTGAAAGTTAAAGTGCCTTTGCTGGGTGGAATGTTAGAAAAGCATGCCGAAGGTGAGATTCGTAAATTTAGTGAAATTGAACTTAGCATTGTTGAAGATGAATTGCGTAAAAACCTGACTGCCTGAAATTATGAAGCAAGATAATTAACTTTAAAACCGGTCATATAGAGACTAGAGAATGCTAGTAGATGGAGGCAGTAGATGGCTATTTTCAGTGTACTGCCTCTTTCAGGACACTTTTTAATTGCTGATAAAGTTTGCCGTGACGTTAATACTGATAGCCAGAATGGTGGTATTAAATCCATAAGCCAAAAGTAGATGTAGGGTGTTTAACACTCGCATAGATTGGCAAGTAATGGAGACGTCTGCCGTTTGCGCAGAAGTTCCGATGATATAGCTAAAATATAGAAAGTCCGGATAAGTCGGATTCGCGGTGTTGGGAAAATCCAGTCCGCCTTGTTGCTGTTTTTCCAGAGCCAAATAAAAATCATGTGCATAGTGAATGGCAAAAATCGTATGCATCAGGAACCAGGCTGAGATAATAGTGATAACAGACAGGATTAAATGGCCGGTTCGAATCAGGGGAGTTTTGGGTAAATGGTTAATTTCAATAATAATTGCAATAAAACAAATGACCAGCGTAATGATCACCAGAAATAGAATGATCCATTTACCGGCATCCTGTTGCATGGCACGTTGCAGAATATGAGCATGGTCAATGTGCCAAAGCTTTTTTATAGTAAAAAACAAATAAGCATAGATCGCGATATTCCAGCTGCTTAATAGGCAGCTGGACCAGCTTAAAGGAGTGAGGGTCTGTAAGATCAGATAAAATACCAAGATGGCTGGGAAAATAATAAAGAAATACAGATGGAATTGAAGTGTAGTTTTTATATAGTCGAGAAACTGCATCATCTTATTTATATTTATTCTGCTGATTACTTAATATCCTAGCACAGAATAATAGGGAATAAAGATGATTCCAGCGGTTTGAAGTCGGACTCAATGACTGCCTATCGCTCTATTTCCTCTTTAAAGCGGTATCGATTCAGGTTTAGTCATTTTACTACCAGGATCGTGTAGCAGGGCTGGATCAGCTCGGCAGAGTTTCTGGGTAGACATTCAGTTCGGTCAAGAAGGCTGTTTTAGTGCAGTACCATAAGCAAAGACTTCCACCATACCGCCTTGCATGCCGAGTTCAGTGGTGCTGAGACGAATTCCCATAATCTGGGTCGCCCCGATTTTTTCAGCCTCAAGTTTTAAACGTACAATTGCTTCACGCCGTGCGCGCTCTACCACGCTTTCATAGCTGGTCAGACGGCCCCCCAGCATATTCTGGACATTGGCAATGGCATATTTAAAATAATCATGGGAAATAACCACATTGCTACTGATCATTTGTCCAGAATATTCAGACATGATAAAGCGACTACTGTTCATCTGAATATATGCCAGACGTTGTTCCTGTTCATCCAGATAGCGAAAATGTTTACGTTCGTTATAACGGCCAAATCCAAACCCGACACTAAACAGGATGGCAAAAATGATGACCTGGAAAATTAAACCGTCCATGCTTTAATCTGCCTGCGGAAAAGGATCGGGTAATTTTGGCATGACCGGATCAACCACTACGGCTGTACCATAAACAAAGAGCTCAGAAGCACCCTGGGCAATATTAGAAGTCGAGAAGCGAATGCCGACAACTGCATTGGCCCCCATACTGCGAGCTTTTTCAATCATACGGTTCATCGCTTCCTGACGGGATTCTTCCAGTAGTTCGGTATAGGCAGTAAGTTCACCACCCACAATATTTTTTAGCCCGGCCAGTAGGTCACGTCCGACATGCTTGCTGCGTACGGTACTTCCATAAACGACATCTATTTGCTGACGAATGGTATGTCCCGGTACAGATTCCAGATTGCTAAGTAACATGTGTATGTTTTCTAAATAAATCGCTAGCCTATGACAATAGGAAAACTGCCTTGAAAATACAATAAAAAAAGCCCACCGAAGTGAGCTTTTCTTGATCTGTCTGGAATTTATTGCGCTTGCTGTTCGGCCGCGCGGCGTTGTTCAGACACAGACGGCGGGTTCGGCACGATGTCGGTTGTATTGACTTTTAAGCCGCCACCCAGGGTTTTATAGACTTCAACCTGATTGTTCAGATTGGCCTGTTCAAGCAATAATAAACCCTGTTCTGCAGCATAAGAAGCACGTTGTGCATCCAGTACGCTCAGATAGCTGTCAATCCCGGCACGGAAACGTGCAAGTGACAAACGATAGGTCGTATTAGTTGCTTCAACCAGACGGCGCTGAGCTGCAAGACGATCACCAATATTCTGGCGAACTGCCAGGGCATCACTGACTTCACGGAAAGCAGTTTGAATCGACTTTTCGTAATCTGACAAGGCAATTTGCTGATCAGTTTCAGAAATGCGGATATTGGCCTGACGGGTACCCCAATCAAAAATTGGAATATCCAGACTTGGGCCTACTGACCAGACAAAGCTACCAGACTTAAACAGATCACCCAGATCAGTTGACGCCAGACCTGCAGAGCCGGTCAGGCTGATGGTCGGGTACAGACGTGCGCGAGCTGCCGCAATATTGGCACCTGCTGCAGACAGACGATATTCTGCTGCACGGATATCCGGACGGTTAATCAGCAGATCACTTGGCAATCCCGCACCTAGTGCAGTATTGGAAGTAATACGGGTAACACGTTGTGCCGGTAATAAGCTGGTTGGCACTGGCTCGCCCACCAGAAGGTTTAACAGGTTTTGCGCCTGTGCCACCTGAGTCCGGTAGTTGGCAACATCGTTACGCGCTGTTTCTACTGAAATTTGTGCCTGACGTACAGGAAGCTCACTGTCGATCCCAACGTCAAAACGTTTCCTGTTCAGATTGTATGACTCAAGTTGGGTTTGCAGCGTCTGTTGCGCTAATGCCAGATTGGCATTGGCAAACGAATAGCTGAGCCATGCTTGTGCAACCTGACCAATCAGGGAGATCTGGGTCGCATCACGTGCACTCTGGGTCGCAAAGAATGTATCAAGCGCATTATCACGCAGACTACGGACACGGCCCCAGAAATCCAGTTCGTATGCGGTTACGCCTAGCCCCACGTTATAACTGGTGATAGGACCGCGGTTCTGGGCACTGTTATTTAAAGTGTCCTGACGCAGTACACTGCCACTGGCACCAATCGTAGGTAACTGGTTATTTTCGCTAATCTGATACTGCTGCTGGGCACGTTGAATATTGAGTGCTGCAGTACGCAGGTCGCGGTTATTATTCAGCGCTAAATCCAACACCTGCAGTAAACGCGGGTCAGCAAAAAACTCTTTATAACCCTGTTCTGCTACAGAAGTACCAGACGCATTGGTATAGCTGCTCGGGATATTTGCCTGCGCAACGGGTTCTGGACTGCGCATGCTTTGACAGGCAGTCAAAGCCAGCGCAAGGGCAGATACCGCAATGCTACGACCTGTAATAGACCATAGATTTTGCATTACGACTTATACTCCTGATTTTGTGTTTTTGGTTTGTATTTAAAGACACTTCGAATCCATACATAGAATACCGGGATAAAGAAGATACCTAATAAGGTCGAGCTGATAACACCACCGAGTACACCATAACCTACCGAGTGCTGGCTACCAGCACCAGCACCTGAAGACAGGGCAAGCGGCAATACACCAAAACCAAAGGCTAAAGTGGTCATGATAATCGGGCGTAAACGCATTTTTGCCGCATGCAAGGTAGCATCGAATAATTCTTCACCTTGTTCTTGCAGCTCTTTAGCGAATTCGACAATCAAGATGGCATTTTTCGCAGAAAGACCAATGACTGCAATAAGCGCTACCTGGAAGTAGATGTTATTGGACAGGTTTGGATTCTGGAACAGCATCATCCCACCAAAGGTCAGTAATAACGCACCCACAATACCCAATGGCACCACCAGCAGCACCGAGAACGGAATTGACCAGCTTTCATACAAGGCTGCCAGACACAGGAATACAATCAATAACGACAGGGCATACAGGAATGGAGCCTGATCACCAGATTCACGTTCTTCCAGAGATAAACCTGTCCATTCATAGTCGAAACCTGGCAAGCCCATTTCCGGTAACTTCGCGATAATTTCTTCCATGGCCTGCATGGCTGCACCCGAGCTGACACCTGGCGCCGGAGTACCCTGGATGTTCATAGACGATACGCCATTGTAACGTTCTAGTCGTGGTGAACCATAGGTCCATTCACCTGTTGCAAATGCCGAGAAAGGAACCATTTCACCGCGATTATTACGGACATACCATTTATCCAGATCTTGCGGCATCATGCGCGCATCTGCTTCACCCTGTACATAGACTTTCTTGACACGACCGCGATCTACGAAATCGTTGATATACGAACCGCCCCAAGCCATGCCCATGGTGGTGTTAATTTCAGCGATGCTCACACCCATGGCACCCGCTTGTGCCTGATCGATAATCACATGGTACTGAGGTGTATCTTCCTGACCATTCGGACGTACACCCGCCAGACGTGGATCTTTTGCCGCCATGCCCAAAATTGCATTACGGGCTGCAAGAAGCTGTTCATGAGTCTGGCCACCTGCTGCCTGGAGCTGCAGGTTAAAGCCAGCGGATACACCCAGTTCTGGCATTGCAGGTAACTGTAGCGGCATGATGTAAGAAGCATCCTGCACAATCATGTTTAATGCCATACCACGTTGAATGATCGCACCGACCTGAGCTTCCGGATTGGTACGTTCAGACCAGTCTTTCAGTTTAATGAAAGCCAGACCTGCGTTTTGACCTACACCGGTAAAGGAGAAACCTGCCACACTAAATACGGACTGAACCGTATCTTTCTCGTTTTCCAGGAAATAGTTAGTCATGGTATTGACTACACTATCAGTTCTTTGCAGCGTTGCGTTCGGTGGTAGTTGTACCAGTGCAATTACTACACCCTGATCTTCATCCGGCAGGAACGAAGAAGGCAGTTTCTGGAAAATAAGAACAATAATACCCAGTACTACAGCGTAAATGATGCCCGAAAAAATTTTGCTGTGAGTCATGCGGTTAACGCCGCCCTGATATTTCACCGACATCTTTTCAAAGCTGCTGTTAAACCAGCGGAAGAAGCGTGCAAACACACCATTACTTTCCGGTTTGTTAGGATCATGCTGTTTCAGCAGGGTCGCACACAGGGCAGGGGTAAAGGTGAGCGCCACAATGAGTGATAAAACCATTGCAGTCACAAGGGTAATCGAGAACTGGCGATAAATAACCCCGGTCGTACCACCGAAGAATGCCATAGGCACGAATACTGCAGAAAGTACCGAAGTAATACCAATCAATGCACCAGAAATCTGTTTCATTGACTTTTCAGTTGCAGAAACCGGATCGAGGTGTTCCTCCGTCATTACCCGTTCCACGTTTTCGACTACGACAATCGCATCATCGACCAGAAGACCAATCGCCAATACCATGGCAAACATGGTCAGGGTGTTAATCGAGAAGCCGAAGACATTAATAACAGCAAAGGTCCCCAATACCACGACTGGAACCGCCATGGTTGGAATGATGGTCGCACGCCAGTTCTGCAAGAATAGGAACATGACGATGAAGACCAGAATAATCGCTTCAATGAGGGTATGAACCACAGATTCAATCGATAACTGAATGAAAGGCGTGGTATCGAAAGCCAGCGTATCCACCATCCCTTCAGGATAATTTGGACGTAACTGTTTTAAGCGCTCTTCAACTGCTTTTGCAGTATCTAGGGCATTGGCGCCTGTAGCTAGCTTAATGGCTACACCACCGGCCGGTTTACCATTAAATTTGGAATCAAACTGGTAGTTGTCCGCACCTAGTTCTACACGTGCTACATCGCCCAGGCGAACCTGTGCACCTGACGTGGTATTTTTCAGGAAAATATTGCTGAACTGTTCCGGGGTTTGTAACAGGCTTTGTGCTGTGACTGTCGCATTCAGTACTTGACCTTTTACTGCAGGTGCTCCACCGAGCTGACCCACGGCAACCTGTGCATTCTGGGTACGAATTGCGGTGGCAATATCACTTGGAGTGACTTGCAGACTTGCCATTTTGGCTGGATCGAGCCAGATACGCATGGCATATGAACCACCAAAGACCTGAACTTCACCAACGCCTTCGACACGGCTTAAAGGTTCAGAAATATTGGAGTTCACATAGTCTTTAATGTCATCTGCAGTCAGGGTGCCATCTGGCGAATAGAAAGCCAGAACCTGTAAGAAGCTGGCACCAGACTTGGTAACACGTACACCCTGACGCTGTACATCTTCAGGAAGTAGTGCGGTAGCAGACTGTAATTTGTTTTGAACCTGAACTTGCGCCAGGTCAGGGTCTATACCCTGTTCAAAGTTTACAGCAATAGACGAAGAGCCATTACCCGCACTGGTGGACGAAATATAACGTAATCCGTCCATACCATTCATCTGCTGCTCAATGATCTGAGTTACTGTATTTTCAACAGTTTCAGCAGATGCACCTGGATAAGTTGCAGAAATGGTGATGGTTGGCGGAGCGATAGTCGGATATTGCGCAATCGGCATTTTGCTGATGGTTAGAATACCCGCCAGCATAATTACCAATGCGATCACCCATGCAAAAATCGGGCGATGAATAAAGAATTGAGCCATGAACCATTACTCCTTATGCATTTGCAGCAGGTTTTTGTTCAGGTTTCTCTTTAGCATCATCTGCCTTTTTCTCGCTCGCTGCAGGCTGTTTCGGTGCAGCACCTTGTGGAGCAGCAGCTTGAGGTTGATAAGGTTTAGCAATGACTTGTTGTTCAGGCTTAACTTTCGCAATACCGTCTACAATCACTCTATCACCTGGGTTTAGACCTTCTGTCACAATCCAGTCAGCGCCTTGTGTGCCGACTGTAGTCACTGGACGCGATGCCACTTTACCATCAGCACCGACCAGCATTGCCATCGCCTGACCTGTAGGGGTACGAGTGAGGGCTGCCAAAGGGATGAGGTAAGCATTCGGGATTTCACCCTGCACAATTTGTGCAGTTGCAAACATGCCAGGAAGAAGCAGGTGGTTTTTATTCGGGAATACTGCACGTAAGGTGACTGTACCTGTTTCAGGATTCACGCTGGCATCCGAGAATGCAAGACGGCCTTCTACCGGGTAGGTGCTGCCATCTTCAAGCTTTAGCTTGACTTTGGTATTGTTTGAACTGTTCAGGTCGCCTTTACTCAATTGCTGACGTAAACGCAAAAGTTCAGTACTAGACTGGTTAATATCGACATAGATCGGATCCAGACGCTGAATTGTCACTAACGGATCTGGCTGGTTGGCCGTGACTAATGCGCCTGCAGTCACAGACGAACGGTTGGTCTGACCCGAGATCGGGGCACGTACCGTTGAATAACCCAGGTTGATTTCAGCATTACGCAGGCTGGCACGATTGGCATTCAACTCGGCTTCAGCTAGTTTTACCTGTGCCACGATGTCATCATACTCTTGCTTCGAAATGGCATTTGTACCGACCAGTTGACGGTAGCGTCCTTCTTTGACCCGCAATACACCCAGATTTGCTTCAGCACTGGCAATCGCTGCACGGGCGTTGTCTACTGTAGTACGGCTGGAGCTTGAATCGATTTCATACAGCGCCTGACCTTCACGTACATAACTGCCTTCAGTGAACAAGCGTTTTAGAACGACGCCACTGGCTTGCGGGCGTACTTCTGAAATTTCAAATGCAGTTGTACGACCCGAGAGCTCTACAGACTGCTCTACACTTTGCGGTTGTGCAACAAGAACACCGACTTCAGTCGGTGGCATTTTTTGTTGAGCGCCAGCTTGCTGGCCCTCTTTGGGATCTTTGCTACAACCAACAAGTGCAAGACTTGTTGCTAATGCGCAAGCAGTCAGGGCCGGTGCCCAAAGCTTTGCAGACATCATTATTCCACCTCAATTAGATTTTTATCTAAATATTTTTTTATTTGTGCGCCGTGCAATATTTGATCCACACCATATACCACAACGAAATCCAAATAAAACTGATACTCCAGCCAGAAATGACATCTGAAGGAAAATGTACGCCCAGATAAACTCTTGAAATTCCCATCATCAGCATCCATAACACTGCGCCCATCACAATAATGTAATACCGGGAATGTTGCCGATAGATATAAATTGCCAGACATCCCAGACAGGCTGCATACAGACTATGGGCACTTGGAAAAGAACTTCCAAAGCTTTCCACCAGATGGAGGGATGCTGGTGGTCTTGGTCGGGCAATCGCAAATTTCAACAGCCAAGCTAGGAGTATTCCTCCGATAATTCCGATACATATAAAAGTTATGTTTGTACGCTTTTTATACCACAGTAAATAAATACACCATAGTGTGGATAAAAATAATACAAATGGCATGCCACCTATTGCTGATAAGTATGTTGCAATCTGATTTAAAGTTCCGGTGCGATGCTCGCTCATCCACTGTACACTGAGCAAGTCAAACTGGCTCAAGACTGGAATGTTAAGGAATAAAACACTGAAAAATAAAAGCAAAATTCCGACAAAAAGCAACAAGTAAGGCATACCGAGAATCTCTGTCCCTCTCACCGATAAAGGATCGGCTCATTGTCTGAAGTGAAGTGTACTTGTCAGTACACTTTTTTTCAAGTGTGTGTATTTTATGCGAATTCCATTATCTTAGTAAGGAATTTGGAAGCAAATATGTCGAAATTATCACAGTTTTAGGACTTTGTAGATGTATGATTTTCGTCAATTTCAAGTGTTTGCTTAGGGGGCCAGAAGAAATCACTGGGGCGGGTCAGAAAGTGAGTCATGACCAGTTTTGCTAGCGGTTTCCACTGTTCAAAACGAACCCGTCGCGCACGCAATGCTACAATAATAGTCAGGCTGAAGCTGACAAAGAGGTTGGTCAGGCCAATCAGCAAGACACCGAGGAAAGATACGACAATCAAACCGACATCAGGACCATTAATATTGATCAGACCCTGAATAAAGTTAGCTGATGCAAAGGCAATGTGACGAATATCCAGTGGTAGACCCAAAATGAAACCGAGTGTCCCCATGCTTCCCAGCATAATACCAAACATAAAATTACCCGCCAGTGCCCCTAGATTACGCTCGATATAGTCAGCAAAGCGCAGCAAGCGTTGCTGCCCCATAAGCTGGGCTAAACGCACATCCGCTTTCAGGCGAGGTCCTACCTTGCGATAAACTGCCATATTGTCAAAATAACCTGCTAATAATCCGGACAGGAACAAACAGACTCCGGCAATTGCAGCATGCGGAATAGCTAAAGAAGTAAAGGGATTCAGGTCATGCAGGATTTTGGCTGCCTTGGCATGGGTCATTAAGGGTTCATGCAGGGCATAATCCCAAGTTAAGGCAATCAGAGCGGCTACCGGAATCGCGATCGAAATATTACCTAAAATGGCAACAAACTGGGTGCGGATAATGTTCACAATCAGCGCAGCCAGCTCGGCAATCTGAGCCATTTTTGTGCCTTTGCGCTGTTGTACGGTCGCAGCCAGCGCGGCAGCCGTCATCGCCGGCTGTTTGGTCGCAACGGTAAAATGCAGGACATGAATCAGCATAAAGCCTAGCGAATAATTCATGCTGTAGCTAAAGGCCTGCATCAGGGGCGCCATAGAAACACGTGCCATTAATGTTTTTAGCGTGGCCATAATGGCAATGATTACGCCTGCACCTGCAGCCGACTTATACATGGCGAGAAAGCCCTGCTTGTCCGTACTGACATAATGCTCACCGGTCTTGCTGGCATTTTCGGTGACTTGCAAAGCTAAAAGTTCACTATTGGTTGCCAGTAAGGCACGGACACTGCGTTCACTGTAAATTGCTTCAGTGATATCCGCAATAAAAAGGCCAATGGACTTATAACGAAGGTCATCATCATCCATGACCATATTCAGCAGGATTTCGACTCGTTCCAGACACTGTTCCAGCAGAGCAAGCATATAGGTCAGACTGACACTGACTCCAATCCGTCTGGTAGAGCGGCGCACCTTGGCCGCTACATCATGACATTGCTCCAGCATCACCAGCGCTTGTGAGGCATCCGGTGGGGTAATCGAATCGACCAGTGCTACCGTGTTATAACGTTTCTTGTATTCCTGAATAAATTCGTTGATCTCACGGTTCTGTACCAGAAAAGGAGATTCATATTCCATCAGTTCAGGTTGGGCATTAATAAATTCGGGATGCAGACCGATACCGCTGATTCGATAAGACAGAATAGTCAGGGCCTTGATCAGCTCATCCTTAATCCGGGTTTTTTCAGGCTGGTTGGAATGTCCCTGATTCAGGATCGAAAACAAACGCTGCCAGTCTGCCGCATCAAAATAATCCAGCCAGTATTTATCGGTACGATGATAAAAAACCTTGCGGAACAATTCCTGTAGCTGCTGAGGGTCAGGAATAAGCGGCAAAATATGCGCGCCAATACGCTGGTTCAGCTGGTTCCAGAAACCATCCAGGGATAAAATGCCAGTATCGGAAAACAGTCCCGTCTGTTTATAACGATTAATGATCCGAAGGGTAAAGGTCTGAAGCGTCGCAACAGCATTCGGGGTAAGTAATAAAGCCCGAATAAATGCATTGAATTTTGCTTCGATCTCCTCGGTATTTCTGCTGTCTTCCGGTCTGATTCTTTCAACCAGCTCAATCAGAAGATTTTCATCCAGAACTGCCTGAGGTTGTTCAAGCTGATGCTGCATGTTTTGGAAAAGATCAAGAAAATTAATATGCATAGGCAAATTTAAAAATTACTGAATTCGGTGTAGGGCCAGTTTGGCCAGATTAATCAGGGCTTGACGGTATTCAGAGTCAGGTAAGGCCTGCAGGGCATTGATTGCGATTTCAGTTTCTTCAGTCGCACGTTGACGGCAATAATCCAGTGCACCAGATTCATTAACAATATGAATGACCTGCTCCAGATGTTCTGTGCCACCAGTTGCAATACTGCGACGGATGATTTCATGTTGCTCACCGGTGGTGTTTTTCAGTGCCGCAATCAATGGCAGGGTGGGCTTGCCCTCCATCAGATCATCACCGATATTTTTACCGAGCGTGTCCGCATCGGAGGTGTAGTCCAAAATGTCATCTATAATCTGGAAAGCATTACCGAAATGTCCGGCAAAGGTTTTTAAAGGCTGACGGAATTCACTTTTATCCGACAAAATGGCAGCCCCTTCGGTGGCCAGTTCAAACAGACGCGAGGTCTTGCCATGAATAATATTCAAATAAGTCGCTTCAGTGGTTTCCGGCTGATGCTGGGATTGCAGTTGCAGCACTTCACCCTCAGCAATTTCACAGGTACCGGTCGAGAAATCCTTGAGCAATACCATATTGTTCAGATCGACCAGCAAATCAAAAGCACGTGAAATCAGAAAGTCACCGACTAGAACAGCAGTCTGGTTATTCCAGGTCGCATTTGCAGTTGGGCGACCGCGACGCAGACCTGATTCATCGACTACATCATCATGCACCAGTGTTGCGGTATGCAGCATTTCAATGATTGCAGCCAGTTTACGGTGCGGTTCCAAATTTTCAGCACCACACGCCTTGGCAGCCAGAAGACACATAATCGGGCGCATACGTTTGCCACCGGCTTCTACCACGTGTTTGCTGACGGCCATCACCAACGCAACTTTTGAGGTAATTCCTTCATTAATGAATGTGTCCATCGCAGCAAAGTCGTTAGCAACAGGAGCGAGAATGTCTTGCTTAAAGTCGATGGTCATGTGAAAGAAAACCTCTGGTCTGGTAAATCGCTGGACGTAGTTTAACAATTTATAACATGAGTGAAACCTAAGAAATGCATAAACTCCACTAAAAATCAGCTTTTTATAGATCTTAAGAGAAATTGCTCCCTATTTCGAGCCATAAAAAATCACAAAAGGTCAGGACGCACCCCATTCATTCGGCTGAGTATATTAATCAAATGTGCCAGATTTCTGCTGTAGTATTTTGTTGCTGAATATATCTTGAGTGCTTGATTTGATAGAAAATATTTAATAGTTAAATAATTAGCGTAAACGGGTCATTATTATTTCAGTAAAATGGCTTGTTGTTTTTTTGAATATCCCTTAAAATCCTCGCCCTTAGATATCCCCCCAGTGGCGTACGTCTTAAGTTCGATATATTCCTTTATCGGCACGACGACACGGGTTAGTTTGGAGTACATTATGTACGCAGTAATCCAAAGCGGTGGTAAACAGCACCGTGTAGTTGAGGGTGAAACCCTTAAAGTAGAATTATTGAAAGCTGAAACTGGCGCGACTATTACGTTTGATGACGTATTGATGCTTGTTAACGGTGAAAGCATTCAAATCGGTGCTCCAGTTGTTGCTGGTGCTACTGTAACTGCTGAAGTAGTTAGCCATGGTCGTCACGACAAAATCCGTATTGTTAAAATGCGTCGTCGTAAACACTACCGTAAACAACAAGGTCACCGTCAATGGTTCACTGAGTTGAAAATTACAGCTATTTCAGGCTAATTACGAGGAGTAAATAGACATGGCAACTAAAAAAGCCGGTGGTTCGACTAAGAACGGTCGTGATTCGAATCCTAAGATGTTAGGTGTTAAAGTTTACGGTGGTCAAACTGTAACTGCAGGTAACATCATCGTGCGTCAACGTGGTACTGAATTCCACGCTGGTCAAAACGTAGGTATGGGCCGTGACCATACATTATTTGCTACTGCTGATGGCGTAGTAAAATTCGAAGTGAAAGGTCAATTTGGCCGTCGCTACGTATCTGTTGACGCGTAATCCGCTGAGATAGAAAAAAAGCCCACAATTTTTGTGGGTTTTTTTATGCCTGAAAATTAATGTTCAGGTTAAGTGACATTCCATAATGTAAAAATTGTTCTGAAATCTTCATGATGATGAACAAAAAAACCGGTTTCGAATTAATAACAATACAAAAGTTCTTATTTTCTATCATTTTAGCTTTTAATTTTCGTTTAAGATGAGTTATCAAATAAATTGCGATGACGCAAAATATAAGGGTGAAATTATGAATATGCTTCGTAAAACCGTCTGTGCGATGGCGCTGGGTGCAGTGACTTTAGCTCCGGTGATGAGTACAACCGTGTTTGCTGCCCCTGTAGCAGCTTCGGAGCAGCAGGCAACTGCAAGTCTGGTGAAACAGCTTAATCATGTGCGTAGTATGACGGCAAACTTCGAACAAAGCTCCAAGGTGACTAACCCGAGAGCAACTCAGAAGAAAGGTCTGACTGCACAGCATATGAATCAAACCTTTAAAGGGGTGATGAAAGTCGAGCGTCCGGGTAAATTCTATTGGGAAACAACTGCACCATCCAAGCAGGTAATTGCAACTACGGGTAAAACTGTGTGGATTTATGATCCTGATTTGCAGCAGGCGGTTCGTCAAAGTCTAGATGAACAGGTGGCCAACACACCGGCATTATTGCTGTCAGGAAACACCAGCCAGATTATGCAGTCTTACCGGGTCACTCAGCCAAATAAGGGTAAAACCTATTACACGCTTTATCCTAAAAATACCGATGGGGTATTTGAAAGCTTGACGATCAGTTTTGGAATGAATAAAGCACCAAATTTGATGATCTTGCAGGATTCATTGGGGCAAACCACCACAATCAAATTTAACAATGTAAAAGTGAATAGCAGCATTCCTGCTTCTACTTTTAACTTTATCCCCCCCAAGGGTACAGACATCATTGATCAATAAACTTTAAAATGAACCGATAAAAGCAACCTATTCAGGTTGCTTTTTTATTGCCAGAGATCAGGATAAGGTTGGACTGGATACAAGGTTTAGCTATATCTGGATGGCAGCGCATCTTAAAATAAATAAAAGTCGAGTCAATGAAATTGCAAAATTTTAGGAGCTCAGTATGAAGATCAATCGGTTTAAAATTTTCAGGGTGTATCTAGTGTTCTTGATTGGTCTGGGCATACTGGGTTGTCAGCCTCAATCCAGTTCAGTTGCTATTCCTGAAACAGACCAGAATGTGCAGATTGAAACTGAAGCAGTTCCACTCAAGGGGGCGGCCAAAGTGGTGTGTGAAATAGAGGGGTGTATACGCTTTGATTTGCAGACGGTAGACACCAATATTGACTGGATTAATCAATATTTTGTTGAGCGCATTCAGCATACCGAACCTGTTGCATTCATTAAAGTTATCCAGAAAAATCCTAAAAAAGCCCATGAAACGCATTATCTGGATCAGCGGACGATCAAGGTGGAATTTATGGCTCAGCGCGCTCATCTGGCGACTTTTGCCTTAAAAAGTTCCAATTTACCTCGGAATCATGCTCAACCGATGACTCATACTGAATATATCAATTTTGATTTACAGCAGAAAAAACGTCTGGCTTTACATCAATTTTTGTTCAATGGCAGCGAACAGAAACTGCTTGAGGTGATGTATCGTGCCAATGCCCCATGGTTGAATAAACAAGGGATTCAACTGCAACAGTTAAAGCTGAGTGATAACTATTATTTTGACAGCTCTGGTCTGGTGATAGTGTATCCGGCGGGTGAGTTGGCTCCGACAGCTGCAGGCATGCCTGAATTAAAAGTACCCTATGCAGATTTAAAAAAAGTGATTCGGCCAGAATATTGGGCCATTTTGCAGCAGACAACTTCCTAAATATTGTGCTAATAGGGCGAAGCTTGGGTTCTGGTCGCTGTATTTTTTGACGTTAAGAGCTTACACTATAGCCAGTTTTTTTCTTAACAAAAGATTGGCTATGATCGACCCGAAATTACTCAGAAATAATATTGAGGCTGTAAATTTAGCCTTGGCAAAACGTGGTGTTCAACTGAATGTCGAAGAGTGGGCTGCACTTGAAGCTCGCCGCAAAGAAATTCAATCCAAAACTGAATCGCTACAAGCTGAGCGTAATGCGGGTGCGAAACAAGTTGGTCAAATTAAAAAAGCCGGCGGTGACGCATCTGAAATCATGGCACGTATGTCAGCGATTGGTGATGAAATCAAAGCTGCTGAAGCTGCACTGGCTGAACTGCAAGCTGAGCTTGAAGAAAAATCATTGTCTATTCCAAACTTGCCAGACGAATCTGTACCGGCAGGTAAAGATGAAAGCGATAACGTGGAAATCCTGAAATGGGGTACGCCACGTGAATTTGATTTCGAAATCAAAGACCATACTGATCTTGGCGAAATGATGGGCGGTCTGGAATTTGAAACCGCTACCAAATTGACCGGTTCACGTTTTAGCGTACTGAAAGGTCCATTGGCACGTTTACAGCGTGCTCTTACCCAGTTCATGCTGAATACACACACAGACCAAAATGGCTATACCGAAGCCTATGTGCCTTATCTGGTCAATGCAGATTCATTGCGTGGGACTGGTCAGCTGCCAAAATTTGAAGAAGATCTGTTTAAACTGCAGGGCGAAAAAGAATTTTATCTGATTCCGACTGCTGAAGTGCCAGTAACGAATTTTGTGCGTGATGAAATTATTGATGCAGACCGTCTGCCACTGAAATATGCGGCGCATACGCCATGTTTCCGCAGTGAAGCTGGTTCTTATGGTCGTGATACGCGTGGTTTAATCCGTCAGCATCAATTTGACAAAGTGGAAATGGTTCAGATTGTAAAACCTGAAACCTCGATGCAGGCACTAGAAGAATTAACTGGTCATGCAGAAGGTATTTTGCAGGCATTAGGTCTTCCATACCGTAAGATCATCCTGTGTGGTGGTGATATGGGCTTTGGCGCGACCAAGACTTATGACCTAGAAGTTTGGGTACCAAGCCAAAGTACCTATCGTGAAATTTCTTCATGCTCAAACATGGGGGACTTCCAGGCGCGTCGCATGAAAGCGCGTTACCGTGCTGATCAGAAGAAAACTGAATTTGTGCATACCTTGAATGGTTCAGGTCTGGCCGTGGGTCGTACTTTACTTGCAGTGATGGAAAACTATCAGCGCGCCGATGGCTCGATTGAGATTCCTGAAGTATTACGTCCATATATGGGTGGTGCGACTTATATCGACTAATTGTCGATCTTTGCATCCCTATAAATGTGCATGAAAATTGCATAGACAGTCAGATTTAAAATTTTGAGGTAGTTCGTGGATATTTTTCCAATCTCGTTAAAGTTGCAGCAGCAACCTTGTCTGATTGTCGGTGGTGGGCATATTGCATACCGTAAAGCACTTTTACTTCAAAAAGCAGGTGCGATCATTCATGTGATTGCACCTGAAATCGAAGAGAGTCTGCTGCGAATTGTGCAAAATAGCCAAGGACACTATGTGCAGGCAGCTTTTTATCCTGAAGTTGCATTACGCCAATATCGACTGGTGATTGCGGCGACTGATGATGCCGAGACCAATCGTCAGGTCTTTGAACTGTGTGAAGCGGAAAATGTCCTAGTCAATAGCGTCGATGATCCACCGCATTGCCGGTTTATGGTGCCAGCGATTATTGACCGTTCACCTTTGGTAATTTCAGTCGCATCGAATGGTACGTCGCCCGTGTTGTCGCGGCAGATTCGTACTCAACTGGAAACCACTATTCCGCATGAAATGGGCAAGCTAGCCGAGTTTTCAGGAAAATGGCGCAGTGCGGTTAAGGCTAAAATAATCAATCCGGATGAACGCCGTATTTTTTGGGAAGACTTATATGCCAGTCCGCTAAAAGAACAGGTGTTTAACGACAATATTGCAGAAGCAGATCGCCTGATCGAGCAAGCATTACAAGAATGGCAACAGCCGAAAGGTGAAGTCTATCTGGTGGGCGCCGGTCCTGGTGATCCAGAACTGCTGACATTAAAAGCCTTACGTTTGATGCAGCAAGCCGATGTGGTGATTTACGACCGTCTGGTTTCAGCACCCATCATGGATCTATGTCGTCGTGATGCGGAAAAGATCTATGTCGGTAAGGCGCGTTCCAACCATGCGGTGCCGCAGGATGGAATTAATGCCTTGTTGGTCAAATATGCCAGTGAAGGAAAGCGGGTTTGTCGTCTGAAAGGTGGTGATCCCTTTATCTTCGGGCGTGGTGGTGAAGAGATTGAAGAACTGTTCGCTGCAGGCATTACTTTTCAGGTGGTTCCAGGGATTACTGCAGCTTCAGGCTGTTCAGCCTATGCCGGTATTCCCTTGACCCATCGTGATTATGCACAAAGTGTACGTTTCCTGACCGGTCACTTAAAAGAAGGTTCGCCTGAACTGCCTTGGAGTGAACTGGTCTATGAAAACCAGACCTTGGTGCTGTATATGGGCTTGGTGGGACTGGAAAAAATCTGTGCGCAGTTGATTGCTCATGGTCAACGCACCGATATGCCGGTAGCGCTAATTTCTAAAGGTACGACCCCTGAGCAAAAAGTCGTAGTGGGCACCCTGACGGACATTGCATCCAAGGTGGCCGAACATCAGATTCAAGCTCCGACTTTGACCATTATTGGTGAAGTTGTGCGTTTGCGTGAACAATTAAAGTGGCAATAAGCTGTCACTTAAACCCAAGTAGAGAAATTCTGTGATCCACGTTGTTTTATATGAGCCTGAAATTCCTGCAAATACAGGCAATATCATTCGTCTGTGTGCCAATACCGGAGCGCAGTTGCATCTGGTCAAGCCGCTGGGTTTTGAACTGGATGACAAAAAGCTGAAACGTGCCGGCCTTGATTATCACGAATATGCCAATATGCAGATTTGGGAAAATATCGAAGACTGTCTGGCTGATCTGGCAAGTAAAGGCATTGGTCCGGATGCAGTCTATCCACTCACTACTAAAGGTTCTGCAACGCCACATACCTCGGACTTAAACCGTCCTGTGGCCTTGTTAATGGGGCCGGAAACTCGTGGCCTACCGGAGCAGGTGCGTATGCTGTTCCCGCAAAAGCAATGGATTCGTTTACCCATGGCAGAGAACTCGCGCAGTCTGAACCTTTCAAATGCGACTGCAGTGATTGTGTATGAGGCTTGGCGTCAACAGGGTTTTAAAGCGCTTTAACTGAAATCTACAATAATTTAAAAAGCCACCTTCGGGTGGCTTTTTTATTTTGTGTAACAAATAGATAAAAGGTTTTGCACTTCATTGTATGCTTAGGTTTGAAACGTCATCAAATATAGCAAAAGGTACTGCCTTGAAGCCTCTAGTAAAACTTGTCATCACATGTTGCTTTAGCATCATTGCTGCTTCTGTGAGTGCGGAAGACGGTAGTGCTGCAACCCTGACAACTGAAAATCGGCCTATTACTCAAGCGGAAATCCAGCAGAGCCTTCGCGACATGCAGAAACGCCTGGATGCCCGTATTGAAAAATGGGGACAGAGCCTGGATGCAGATGATTTTCAATGGACCTGGCAGGGACGTAAACTAAAACAGGCCAAGCGCCAAGAAGTTTGTGATATCTTCCAGGGTGTTGTGGATGAAATGTATCAACTGGCTGTCCAGAATAAAGCCCGTTTAGCTCCGGAAGAGCAGAAGATGTTGTCTAACCGTCGCCTGTTTATTGAAAAACTGGGCTACAAAAATAATCGGGTCGATACTCAAATGGGTTTTGATTGCCTTCTAAATTAGTCAGCTTGAAAAAAGCAAAAAAATAAAAAAGGCGCATGAAGCGCCTTTTTTAAGGATGAACAATACCGATTATTCAAATTCGTTATGTTGTGGAGCAGGGTGCTTAAAGCCCTTGGTTTTGTAGCCCAAGTACAGAATACCGAACATCGCCCACCATAAACCGTATTTCAGCGCAGTTTCTTCAATTTCCAGCCACATTGCAAAGATACTGAAAAAACCAAGCATTGGAATGACCACGAAGCTGAAAATGTCTTTCGCAGTTTTAGTGCGGCCATCTCGCAGTGCATAACGTGAAATCACCGACAGGTTAACGAAAGTAAACGCTGTCAAGGCACCGAAGCTGATCATTGAAATGACGATATCCAGATCCATGAAGCCTGCCGTTAAGGCCACAGCACCGACAATCAGAATATTGTAGTTTGGCGTGTAGCTTTTCGGGCTAATATGACCAAAGATCTTCTTATTGATCACGCCATCACGACCCATTACATACATCAGACGAGATACACCTGCATGTGCTGAGATCCCTGATGCCATTACTGTAATGATTGCAAAAGTCAGAACATAAGACTGGAACAATGAACCGCCTACGAGTAATAGGATTTCTGGCTGAGTTTCAGCAATATTCTTAAAATAAGAACCTGGATTAGAAGGGAAGTACAGCTGCATGAAATACGTGCTAATAATGAAAATAATCCCGGCGATTAAAGCAGTCAGGAAAATTGCTTTAGGCAAAGTTTTTTCAGTGTCTTTGGTTTCTTCTGCCAGAGAACTTAAAGAGTCAAAACCAGTGAATGAGAAGCATAGTAAAGTTGCACCGGTAATCAGTGCACCGACTGATGTCAGTTCATTCCAGAAAGGCTCGAGACTCCAAAGCTGGTAACGCTGTTCAGCCGTGATCGGACCATCGGCATTGAAGCCTGCCTGCAGTTTGGTAAACACCATCCAGGTAAAGATGCCGATAACCAGTAACTGTACCAGTACGATCAGACTGTTAAAGTTGGCCACGAAGCGTGCACCGCGCAAGTTTACCCCGGTCATGAAGGCAGTCAATACGACGACCCAGACCCAGTGGTTGACATCCGGGAACAAAGCCTCAAGATAGATCACCGCCAAGATAATGTTGACCATTGGTGATAACAGATAATCAAGCCATGAAGACCATCCCACCATAAAGCCAATATTCGGGTGAATCGATTTTTGCGCATAGGTATAGGCCGAACCCGAAGAAGGATAGCGACGAATCATGTGACCATAGCTGATCGATGTAAACAAAATTGCAATGAGGGCAATGATGTAAGAAGTAGGAACATGCAAATGACTTTCTTCAGATACCAAACCAAAGGTATCAAATAAGGTCATGGGTTGAATGTAAGCTAAACCAATAATAATGATGTGCCAGAGTCCTAGCGTTTTTTGCAGTTTAGCTGCCGATTGAGTCCCAGAGAAATTTGTCAACGGCGTTATCCTCTTAATCGTTGATCAAGGATCAGTCATATTTAATAAGGATCGTTTGAGACGAACGATCCCCCCTACAATTTTCTATAAAAGCGCGCCAATCTACTTTAAAATTACGGCTTTTGCTAGCTATTTTTTAAATTTAGATTTGCACGAAGTGTGCCATTCGTAGCAAAAAACGGCTATTTCCTGCAAGATAAAAGCCCGATGTCTAAAAAAACATCAGGCTTTAAATTTTTGCTATATTGGCTTATTTTTCAGTAATTACCAAGCCTTTTTTAAGATTGATTTTAAATCTTCCAGGTTGGCTTCTTTCGGGTTGTAAATGATGGAACCATCATTTAGTGCTTTTTCAGCAACTTCATCGAGCTGGGCTTCAGAAATCTTACCGGTTTCACGTAATGTACGTGGTAATTTGGTCAGACTGTAAATCCGGTCACGCATGGTCATAATCGTTGCAATGGTTTTGTCAGCACGTAGATGCGCCGGTGTTTGTGCATAAATATCTGCACCAGCCAAAGGTAAGAGTAGATCTGCAATTTTGTCACCATTGACATCTTTGTTGTATTCCAGCACATAAGGCAGGAATAGGTTCATGCATAAACCATGCGGCAAGTGAGCCACTGCACCTAATGAGTGACCGAGAGAATGTACAATGCCCACCATTGAGTTGGAAAATGCAATGCCCGCCATGGTCGATGCCTGAGCCAGTTCCAGACGGCCTTGTGCATCGGTAGGATTGTCCAATACATTAAATAGGTGGGTGCTGATCTTCTTGACGGCAGCGGTCGCATAGGCATCCGAAATCGGATTGGCTGCCATACAAGTATAAGCTTCGACTGCATGGGTCATGGCGTCCATCGCAGTCATGGCAGTTAAATGCGGCGGCAAGGTCTGGGTCATGCGTGGATCTAGAATCGCGGCATGCGGCATCAGATAATAAGAAGCGAACGGCATTTTGACATTCTTTTCAGTATCCGACACGACAGCGACCATGGTCACTTCTGAACCTGTACCTGAAGTGGTTGGAATTACAAAGAACGGTTTCAGCGGTTTGGGCAGGTTATGTGCACCTGAGTATTTCAGCAGATCATCACCCCCTTCAGAGACCAGAATATTGGTCGCTTTGGAGGTGTCAATAACTGAACCACCGCCCACGGCAATGATCGCATCACAGTAATTTTCACGGTATAGCTTTGCCGCACTGCGAACTGTACCCAAACTGGAGTCGGGTGGTACATCATCAAAAATGGCGACAATTGCAGCATCTGCCATTTCAAATGCAGCTTCAATCGGTGCCAGCAGATTGTTGGCGCGCACACCTTTATCAGTAATGATCAGCGGACGTTTTGCTCCCAAGGTTGCAAGTTCAAACGGAATATGTTCTAACGCGGCATGGCCGGCAATTATTTTGACCGGACAGAAAAATTCATAATAAGGTTTAGCCATGTTATACACTCCGTTTCAAATAGGATTGAGCGATTTTCAGATAAATGCTGCTCGCTTCACTTAGTTTTTCTTTTAGGCTCAGATTGTTTGGATATTCTTTAACAGCCAGTTGAGCCACCATTTTCGGCAAAATCAGGGCTTCCATTTTATTCAGGCAGCGAACCAGACGAATGGCATTGGAAATATCGCCATCAGCAATCATGCGGTCATTGGCAAAAGCTTGAGAGGTACTTTCCTGAAAAGAAAATACTAAAAAGGCATGGTGCAGGTGCTTAAAGGTAATGGTCAGATCGGGCGCTTTTTCCAGATTTTTCACCAGTTCCAGTTGTTTATCCTGAGTGACCCGCGCCACAAAGGCCGGGCCGTGCGGAAAAACTTTCATGGAAAGACTAAACTTCACTGGAAAATTAGACACTTCCTGTTTTATTTCTTCATCCACCTGACTTGCCATGACCAGACCTCGGCCAATCACATCCATCATGAGTTTGACATAGGCAAGCTGCAAAGCGGGTTTTACGGATTTAGTTGCAATCACGTGATGATCCCTATCTCAATATTATTGGTTTAGAGTAAATACTCTAATTTATTTAAGGGTGAAATGCAAAGGCTTTATCTTTGCTCGACAGTTACCTGATTAAAGTAACCGCTGTGGTGCAAAGTTTCAATAATTTCAGTGCACAACTGATTGAATTGGGGCGGCTGGTCTAGGAGGTCACTCATGCGTACCATTTCTAGTCCTGCATATCCACAAGGATTAATGGTATTGAATCCGCTCAGGTCACAATCCAGATTCAAGGAAAGACCATGATAACTGCGGCCTTTACGAATTTTAAAACCGAGAGAACCTATTTTGCGCTCAGCCACATATACCCCGGGTGCATCTGGTTTGGCATAGGCATCGATGCCATATTTTTTTAGTAGATCAATCATCAGGTTTTCAGCATAAGACACTAGTGTGCGCACATTCCAGCCCAGGCGATTCAGGTCAAACATGAAATAAGCCACCAACTGGCCTGGACCATGCCAAGTGACCTGACCACCACGATCGGTCTGAATTACCGGAATACTGCTCGGTATTAGAATATGTTCTGGTTTACCTGCCTGACCTTGGGTAAGGACATCATGATGCTGCAGAATCCACAATTGATCAGGGCTATTTTCGTCACGCGTTTCCGTAAATGCTTTCATTTCCAGAAAACGATCTTCATACAGGGTAAGATCATGATATTGACGAATGATCAGCTCGGGCTTTTGCAGCGCATCAGTCACAGGGAGGGTCCTTGATAATGAAAAATACTGCCAATAATTATAATGATTTCGGCATGAAATAGGGGTGAGATCAACAATATTTAAGCCATAGCTCAGCTTTGAATGGGCATAAATAAACACGCCCGGAAGCGTGTCTTTTGTGTTTTTGATTAAAGTGCTGTTTTAATCAACGGACATGCTGCCAAGTCAGCATATACTGCATGAACCTGTTCTAGTTCCAGGAAGCGCAGCTGGGCAGTGATCGAATGATATTTACCAGTACGTGAAGGCGTTACAGTCATTTGGCTGCCATCAAAGTCAGGAAAATGCTTTACAAAAATATCATTCACGGCCTGATGGAGTTCTTCGCCAGCCAAACCAATTAATTTAATTGGATAGTCCATTGGGAACACCCAAAGATGTTCTTGAAGTTCGCGAGATGGTGTACGGTCTAACATGGTAGTCCCCCTGATTTGAAACGCCTGCAATGATGCAGGCGTTTGGGTCTGTCTTAGCTACTTAAAATGGAGACTGATGATTAAATTTCAAGTCTCCACATCACGTATCAAATCTTAATCATTCTCAAGGAATGAACGTAAGTGTTCAGAACGCGATGGATGACGAAGCTTGCGTAACGCCTTCGCTTCAATCTGACGAATACGTTCACGTGTCACGTCAAACTGTTTACCTACTTCTTCCAAAGTATGGTCGGTCGGCATGTCGATACCAAAACGCATTTTCAGGACTTTGGCTTCACGTTCAGTGAGGTTTTCCAGAACTTCACGTGTTGCTTCTTTCAGGCCTTCAGATGTTGCCGCATCAATCGGTGAGGTGATATTGCTGTCTTCAATGAAGTCACCCAGATGCGAATCTTCATCATCACCGATTGGGGTTTCCATCGAAATTGGTTCTTTCGCAATCTTCAGAACTTTACGTACTTTGACCTCGTCCATTTCCAGACGTTCACCCAGTTCTTCAGGAGTCGGTTCACGGCCCATTTCCTGTAAAAGCTGACGAGATACACGGTTGATCTTGTTAATGGTTTCAATCATATGGACCGGAATACGGATGGTACGTGCCTGATCCGCGATTGAACGGGTAATCGCCTGACGAATCCACCAGGTAGCATAAGTGGAGAACTTGTAACCACGACGGTATTCAAACTTGTCTACCGCTTTCATCAGACCGATGTTACCTTCCTGAATCAGATCCAGGAACTGCAAGCCACGGTTGGTGTATTTCTTGGCAATCGAAATTACCAGACGCAAGTTTGCTTCAACCATTTCCTTCTTGGCACGACGTGCTTTTGCTTCTCCCACAGCCATGCGTTTGGCAATGTCTTTAATACCTTTCACATCAAGACCTAGCTCTTTCTCGATATCGGCAATCTTTTGCTGGAAGGCCAATACGTCTGGACGTACTTTTTCCAGATAGGCTCTCTGGTCTGCAGGTGTTTTCGCGATCTGTTCGTCTAACCATGCCGGATTCGATTCCTGACCAGGGAAGCTGGTACGGAACTGGGTACGGTCCATGCGGCCACGGCGTACCGCATAACGCATCACTTCACGTTCTGCACCGCGAATCTGGTCATGCGTGCCACGAATCATTTCAGAAATGATATCAAATAGACGCGGAGTGAATTTGAACATCATAAATACGGTGGCAAGGGCCTGCAAGGCTTCTTCAGCCTGTTTGCTGTCACGACCATGTTTTTCAATGGCTGCTTTGGTATTCAGCCACGCATTTTCGAGTTCAGTGAAACGCGCTTTGGCAATTTCAGGATCTGGCCCAGAATCTGCTTCTGATTCGTCATCTGACTCAGCTTCTTCTTCCTCTTCATCATCGTCCAGTTTTACGTCTTTGGTCGATTTGGTCGAGTCAGTCTCATCAGCAATAACGGTTTCTTCTTCTAGAACTTCAGGAATTTCTTCATCTGACTCGGGATCTAAATAACCGGATAAAAGGTCAGCAAGACGGCGTTCACCCGCTTCATAATCTTTGTATTCTTGCAGTACTACTTCAACCGCATTTGGCCAGTAAGCAATTGAATGCAAAACATCACGAATACCTTCTTCGATGCGTTTTGCAATGCTAATTTCGCCTTCACGTGTTAAAAGCTCTACGGTACCCATTTCACGCATATACATACGCACTGGGTCAGTTGTACGACCTGGCTCATTTTCTACAGATGCAAGTACTGCTGCAGCTTCTTCCTCCGCAACTTCATCGGCAGCTTCTGCAGTGTCCTCGAACATCGTATCATCAGATTCAGGCGCGCGATCATGTACAGGAATACCTACATCATTCAGCATCTGAATAATGTCTTCAATCTGCTCGCTTTCTGTGATGGAGTCCGGCAGATGATCGTTAACCTCAGCGAAGGTTAAGTAACCTTGTTCTTTGCCTCGGCTAATCAGAGCCGCTACTTGAGAAGTAGGGGAAGTCATATCGCTCATCTTTTGCTTACTCTTCGTTGAATCTGTGATAGTAAAAAAATCGTACAACTATGTATGCACGATTTAAGCTCATTAAATTTAGTGAATAGCCTACTTATTTCATCAGGGTAATTAGCATTAAAGCTCACTGATAAAATATTTAAAATGAAATTCAGTAATTTAAGGTGGGGATGAATTTGTTATTTTCAAGTCCAACCCATGCATATGTATATTTGACCAAAAAAATGTGTAGTCAAAAAACATAAGGACGCAGGGTGGATTATATCATGCCACACAATGGAGCTAGAAAAAAAGCCCTATTTACAATTTTAACATAGGAAAATTTAAATAAAACTTGACTTGTGATTATAGGCAAGATAAATAGCGCTAAAACCATTTACATTTTTCACTATGAGGAAGTTTTAGTGTCTTCTACAGATTTTGAACTAGATGATAACTTCGGTGAGGATGATGTTAATTTCGATGAGGCTTCCAGTAAGCTGAGTGCCAAAGAGTCGTTGGAAAAACGTCGTCTGATTGATGATTTACTTTCACAGCGTCGCTTGGAACGCGAACTCAAAGATTTTGACTACGACTTCGACGATGACGATGACTTTGATGACGAAGATTAACGAATTCGGATTTAGCATCGCCTGAATAAATGCTATGCTAAACCTTTCGGTTTTCTAAGTTTGGATGTTAGATGAGTGCTTTAGATTTAGACCTGTTGAGTGAGTATCTAGATGGTGACCAGAATGAACACGGTCTAGATTTCGCAGCAACCCATGGTTTCTTATGTGCTATTGCAGTAGGCCCAAAATTTGACAAATGGTTAGACGAACTTTTTGATAACAATCAAAAGAAAGTGCCTGCAGAAATCATCAGTCAGGTGAAAGCATGGTTAGAGTCTATTCGTCAAAGCTTAGCCAATGAAGAAGGGATTACATTCCCATTTGAAATTGAAGAAGCAGATACCGAATCAAGCTTGGGTGACTGGAGCGTGGGCTTTGTAGATGCCATGTTCCTGAACGAAGAGGCTTGGTTTACTGAAGAGTTTGAAGAACAACTGGTTGATTTAACCTTGCCAATCATGGTCTTCAGCGGCATCGATGATGAAGATCCACAAATGGAAACTTTCCGTCGCAACGGCCAGTTAATGGATGAGCTTGCAGAAGAAATTCCAGAAAACCTGAATGAATTGTATCTGATGTACCACACGCCAGAATAATTCATAAAAAAAGCACCGTACGGTGCTTTTTTTAGCTTTGGACTTTTACATGGGCAAAGATATTCAATCCCGGTTTTTCTCCAGGCCTGCGCGTTTGGACAAACTATAGCGGGCATAACCATTGTAGGCGATATGGAACAGCAAGGCATGTAAGGCAATGCTGACAGCCACCAGAAATGAATTGGGTCCTCTTCCTGTATAGGCGATGGTTCTATAAATTTCATCTGTCTGAGGGGACATCCAGATCAGCACAAATAAAAATATAAACTCAAAGGTCATGGCAATAATCGTAGAACCCCAGATGAGTGGTTTTTTCTCCTTCTGGGTTGGCAAGCGGTGTTGGTGTTTAACGAAGTACCTGGCACTGAGAAAGGCCGAAGCAATCAGTGCAGGAATCAGGAGAATAGCGCCCAGACCAAATAAATAGACGAATAGGCCCACCAATAGAACCAAGATCAGATAAACGGTGGCAAAATATTTCAGATAATGCGACATCGTTTTGACCTCCTTATGCTGAGGTGTATTCAGGATGGACGATTTTTACGCTGCTGTCTACGGTAGAAAGCCCAGGCAATAATTACGATAACAATCGCAATAATCACATAACTGACTTTACTGAAAATCTGATGCATCAACTGCTGGTTTTCGCCAAAATAAAACCCGACACAGGCCAGAAATGTGGTCCAGATGATGGTTCCAAGTGCGCTATAGAACATGAATTTCCAGAAAGGCATATGACTCATACCTGCAGGAATACTGATCAAGGAGCGAACAGCAGGAATCATGCGGCCAAAAAACACAATCCGGTGACCGTACTGCTCAAACCAGTTCAATGATTTTTTTACATCTTCTGATTTAATAAATAAATATTTGCCATAACGATCGACAAATTTAAAAATAGAGTCATGGTTGAATTTATAGCCAATCCAGTACAGCAAAGCAGCTGCTAGTAAGGAGCCGATACAGCCAGCTATGATTACTCCAACCAGTACCAGCTCACCTTGAGAGGCTGAATAGCCCGCAGAAGGCATAATGATTTCAGACGGGATGGGCGGGAAGACATTGTCCAGGAACATGAGCAGGGCGATGCCCCAGTAGCCCAGTTGCTCCATGATGGAAATAATCCATTCGGTCAGATTCATATGATTGGCAAAATAAAAAATACTGCCTGTATCCTAAGCAGTATTTTTGGTGCGGTAAAGTCTTGGAATATAAATGCTCAGACAGAATCAGCTATGCGTCAGCGTATAAATATAAACTTTACGTAAGAAATAGGCCAAGCACACCGGCAAAATACTCAGCAGGATAAAATGTATGATACCGGTATTGATATGGTAACCAATGAACAGCGCCAAAATCGCGCCAATAACCGTTCCCAGAATAACGACAAATAAATGTGACTGATGTTCAAGCTCCTCAGTAATTTGATGAAGTCGTTGCAGCTTTATATTTTCTTGAGGTTGGAAATGAACCAGATTTTCTGAATCTTGAGCAAGTGAGCCTGGCATTTTATATTCCTTTTCATTTAAAAATTTCAGTTAATAATGAAAGACTTAGCATGTAAATCACCGTATCATTAGACTAACAATCTTGTTTGAAAAAAAATGAGGTTCTTGGTAAAGGATTGGTAAGAGTTTTATTACAGTTGTAATTTTTATGTAAACAAAAAACCCTCCGAAGAGGGTTTTTATATGATTTTATTACAAAAGATAGAATTAAAGACGTTTACGTTTCGCCGCTAAAATTTGTGACTGACGCATACGGAAACCCTCTTTTTGTTTCTCCGTGGTCTTGTCAATACAGTACACACAAGAAACGCCATGTTCATAACTTGGTAAGGCCACTTCTTCTGGAAGTAAAGGCCAGCCACAAGCATGACATTTGGTATTTTGACCTTCTTCAACACCATGTGTTACAGCAGTACGCCCGTCAAAAACGAAGCATTCACCTTCCCACATGCTTTCTTCAGCCGGGGTTTCTTCCAGGTATTTTAGAATGCCACCTTTCAGGTGATACACTTCTGTAAAGCCTTCTTGCAGTAGAAGTGAAGTAGATTTTTCACAACGAATACCACCAGTACAGAACATGGCAATTTTCTTGTCTTTGTGCTGTTCCAGATTATTTTTCACATATTCAGGGAATTCGCGGAAGCTTTCAGTTTTCGGATCAATCGCACCTTTGAAAGTCCCTGCCTTGTATTCGTAATCGTTACGGGTATCAACTAGAATCACGTCATCACGTGCAATCAGCTCATTCCATTCTTTCGGATCAAGATAGTGGCCCACCAGATCACGCGGTTTCACTTCCACACCCAAAGTCACGATTTCTTTTTTTAATTTAATTTTCATTTTACGGAATGGCTTTTCAGAACTGTCAGATTCTTTGTATTCCATTTCGTTAAAACCTTCATTTAGAAGGAACTGGTGAATTTGATCAATCGATGCACGGTCGCCTGCAACTGTACCGTTGATGCCTTCACCTGCCACAATTAGAGTACCGCAAAGGTTGATGGATTTTACCAGGTCCAAAAGACGTTGCTGAAGATCGGCAGGATCTTGAACTTCTTTGAATTGATAAAGTGCGGCAACAACCCAACCAGTCGTCGCTTGCTGTTCTACAGGTGCAAGCTGTTCTACAGTAGCGTTCATGGAATACTCCAACGTAGCATGATATTTGAAAGGCGCACATTTTAGCTTGATTCGAGTGAATAAGCGAGTAAAACACGAGGCTTTTAACAGGCTTCAATTCAGGGAGGAGAGCGTGTATAGTCATGCCCGACCCAGGATTTTGTGCAGTAATGCAGATACTGAAAGTTGCAGTATCTTTGGAGTATGTTTTGAGTTCAGATCGTCGTATTGCGTCATTAACCCCATGTGCAGGGCGTTGCTCGACCGTATTTGGTGATGCGGTATGTCGTGGTTGTCGCCGTTTTAATCATGAAGTGATTCACTGGAATACTTATAGTGCCGAGCAGCATCGTGCCGTGTGGCAGCGTCTGGATGCGCAACTGGACCAGATTCTGGTACCACTGTTGCCGCATGCCGATCTTGCCAGGGTACAGGCCTTTGTGCTCTCAAAACGGGTACGTTTGCGTAATGATGCTTCCAAAGGGCGCAAGCTGTATCATGCTTTAAAGCTGTGTGAGAAAAACCGGCATTTTACTGACGATAGTGGATTGGGTATTCATTATAAGCAGGTGCGCCCACTTTGGGATGAGTTCGAACGCCGTATTTTGGCCTTGGCCACCGCCAGCTATGATCTGGCTTTTCTACGGGCAGATGGCATCAGTCAACATCTGAGTCATATGCAAGAGGAGGACTAAGTCCTCTTTTTTATGCAGCAAAATAATAACAGCTGAGGGAATGGCGTGAATATCAGTGAATATATCCTGTATTGTCTGGCCGTCGTCCTGATGATTGCCACACCGGGACCGGTGATGCTACTGGTTGCCAGCGTAGGATTAAAAGGTGGCTATGCTGCAGCTTTAAGAACCATTTTTGGTACCAATTTTGCCTCCCTGGTGTTAATTGCTTTATCTGTATTAAGTTTGAAAGGTTTACTGGTTATCAATGCGCAATGGCTAGATGCTATCAAGCTGCTGGGCTGTCTCTATATCGGCTATCTGGGGCTGCAGATATTCCGGGAGGTTTTCTTTGAGCAAGCAGAGATAACTCAAGAAAAGTTATCTCCGGTACGTGGCGGCTTTCAGCAAGGTTTTCTGGTCGGAATTTCTAATCCGAAAGACATTATTTTCTTTGCGGCTTTTTTCCCCCAGTTTATCGGGATTACGCCCACTCTGGATTTAAGTTTAATAATGCTAACCCTGAGCTGGATCGTACTGGATTTTCTGACTTTATCTTTGGTTTATTTGGGCTTTAACCGTTTGCGTCATTCTCGTCTATATCCACACTTGCTGGCATTGTGCGGTATGGTCCTGGTCATTATTGCCATTTATGGGATATATCAGGTTCTTATTTAATTAAAAAAATTAAGATTGATACACTGAATGATAAGACAGGTTCTATGGCCTAGGCTGGAATTACGGCCAAAAATCATGTTAAGGTAAAATCAAATAAAAGTGCACAGATTAGAATGTCTAAAATATTGCATAAGTCAGACAATCCATTTTCACCGTTGTTATTCATTCAACCTGTTGTCATTCAATACCTGCAGATCATTGGCATTGCGCTAATCGCCATCAGTATCATATATCTGCTGGCAGCAAACTGGTGGATGTTGCCGAAATTTGTGCAGCTGTTTATTCCTCAGATTTTACTGCTTGCTTCAGCGATACTGAGCATACGCTTGGATACCCAGGCTGCCTTGCGGCAAAGTCTGGATGCTGTTTCTGCTCTGATGCTGGGGCTGAGTCTGGCTGTCATTGGACAGATTTATCAGACGGGTGCTGACAGCTATCAGTTATTTCTACTTTGGGCTGTGTTGCTATTGCCTTGGCTGTATCGGCCTAATATTGGTGTATTTGTCTTATTTTGTCTGGTAAGCCAGCTGGCGCTGTATTTTTATTTCAAACAAAGCTTTTGGCTGATACGTGCTGAAACAGCTTATTTTTTGATGTTGAATATTTTTACAGGATTAAGCTTTCTCTTTGCTCTGCGCTATTATCCGGTCTTACGTTATCTGTTTATTCTGCTTATTGTATTCATTTCAATATTGAGTATGTTTCGATTTATCGACTCGAACTCGATCTGGTATTTAGGTTCGGTATTGATCCTGCCAATTTTATTCAGTCGCTATTTTTATGCTCGCCAGCAACAGCTTGAAACCAGTTTGCTGGTCGCAGGTGTGGCGCTGAGTTTTAGTGTGCTGATTTTTGATCTGACCCAGCAATACCTGCAAGAGTCGGCCTTGAGTTTACTTGTGCTGGCGATACTCATTTTCGGCTGGTTTGCAGGAATCAGTACTGTGCTGATGAAACTGTTACCTAAGAGCAAATTTTCTTTCATCCCAATGGCGTTAGGTGCCTGGATTGCCGGTGTAATCCTGGCGGTTCTACTGCTGACTTATTGGGAAAGTTTTTCCATTTTTATGGGGATTATCTTCATTGGGGTTGCATGGTGGCTGATTCGTGTCAAAAATTCTATTTTTCTGCGCCAGTTTGCATATTGTCTATGGGTATGTGGCCAGGCGGCTATCCTGATTCATGGCGAATTACTAACGGAAAGTTGGCCGCTGATCTGGCTGATTCAGCTGGGAATGATGCTGGTCACAATCTTAAGCCGCATACACTGGTGGATCGTCTTTCTGCAATTACTATTGACACATGTTCTGACCATTATAGCTTTATATTCAGTGCTTCATAATGATCATCTGATGACCATTGCCATGTCAATCAACTGGCTGGTTCTGATTGTGGTTTTGGTCACTGCCGGGTACTGGTTGCAGTCTCAATATAGCCGAAGTATCCAGTTATGGAGCATTTGCGTACTGGCAGCCATGGCAGTGTTTCAAACTCTATTCCACTTGGATCATCGGCAGATAACTGAACATGGCGCTAAAAATGTCATGGTCTTCTATATTCTGCCGGCAATCTGGTTATTCTGCTTTATACTTGTGCAGCGACATCAATTTACTCGGCATGATTTATGGCTGATACCAGTCTTGGGCACAATCCTGATCTGGCTTGGCTATTTTGAAATTCTGGTTATTTTGATGTTAATGGCCTGGGCAATTGCCTATCGGCAGTCTTTGATTCAGGCCTTATCCATCTTGCTGCTGATCTTCTGGTTATGGATGCTGTATTATAATCTGGGTTTAAGTTTCCTGTTTAAAAGCATCAGCATTTTTGCCTCAGGAATATTAGTCTTGGGGCTGGCCCATATTTTAAAACAGCCAAAATCACAACATGCTCAAGGAGAGACAATATGAAAAAGTTGCTTCCTTTGCATTTGGCTATTTTTAGCATCGCCTTATTTTGTGGGTTGATTCTGCAACATGAATGGCATTTACGTCATAGCCAGAGTATTTATGTAGAGCTGGCTCCTGTGGATCCGCGATCAATTCTGCAGGGGGATTATATGGCTTTGAACTATAATCTGCACTTTAGTGCGACAGCACCTGAAGATGCTACACAACAGCCTGTACCTGAGATCAGTATCAATGATTTTAACAATCAATCGCATATGATGAGCTATGTACAGCTGGATCGGCAGCGCAGAGTTATTAAAACCAGTTTTAATCGAACTGAGCTGGATCAGTCTAAAACTTTAGCCCGATTAGTTCTGAAAAATCCGCGCAATACATTTGACGGGCTTTATCCGGCTGCCAACAGTTTTATGTTCGCCGAAGGCCTTGAGCCTTGTTATCGCAATGCCAAATTTGCCGAATTAAAAGTACAAGATGATGGCAAGGCTTTGCTGGCAGATCTGGTTGATGATCAGCTTAAAGCCTTAAATTGTGAAAGCCGTAAAAACTGGTGGCAGGGGAGTTAATTCTATTTTTATTCATCCATAAAAAAAAGTCCGCTTTTCGCGGACTTTTTAGAATCTTATCTAAAACCTCAGGCAACTTGTACCGGAATGCAGTTTGCTGTGTGATTCACGGTATTGTCTGGATTGGCATAGACTAAGCGTGGCTTGTGAGCATTTGCTTCAGCTTCAGTGAAATCACCGAATGTAGCAATAATTACGATATCACCAACATCAGCCTGATGCGCAGCACCACCATTCACAGAAATAATCCCTGAATTGTCTTCGCCACGAATTGCATAAGTTGCAAAACGTTTACCATTGGTCACGTTCCACACATGAATTTCTTCGTATTCACGAATGCCAGCCAAATCCATCAAAACGCCATCAATTGCACATGAACCTTCATAGTGTAGTTCTGCATGTGTAACGTGAGCGCGGTGAATTTTGCATTTTAATAAACGAGATAGCATGGCTAGCGTCCCCTGAGTTGACCTAAGAGTTTGATCATTTGGTTAAATCAATCTTGCTTGCTGTATGGTGAACAATCGAGCAAACGCATTTTGCGCTTAAATAAACTTTCTGGCAAGCGGAATTGTCCAGCAATTTTTGAATGTTCAGTTCGGCTTATATGCGTTGATTTGATTCATGGCTTGCTGTACTTCACCGTTCACCAGCATTTTTGTGCGGGCGAGGGCATGGGAAATCGCATCATCCATTAAACGCTGTTCGCTGCTAGGCGCTTTACTGAGCACATGGCCGGAAACACGGTCTTTGGCACCTGGATGACCAATGCCAATGCGAAGGCGATGGAAGTTTGGACCGATATGCGGCACGATATCGCGTAGACCATTATGACCCCCGTGACCACCGCCAGTTTTCAGGCGAATGATGCCAGGATTCATATCCAGTTCATCATGGGCAATCAGGATTGATTCAGGTGCGATATTGTAGAATTTGGCGAAAGGAACAACACTTTTACCGGAAAGATTCATAAAAGTTGTTGGGAGAAGGAGACGGACGTCTTGACCTTCAATATTGCCACGACCGCTAAATCCGTTGAATTTCGGGTCTTTTTTAAGATTAATGCCATATTGGTCTGCAAGGCGTTCTACGAACCAGAAGCCTGCATTATGGCGGGTTTGGGCATACTCAGAACCTGGGTTACCCAAACCTACAATCAGTGAAATATTTGACACTAATTTACACCATTAACACTTATGCGCGTTTGAAGTCAGCGTGCATTGGTGTGTTTTTAGCTGGGTGACGTTGTAACGCTTGGATTTTCACGCTTTCAACTTTACCGTCTACATCAATTTCGATAACTTCTTCAAAGAATGAATTGTTTTCTAAGAATTTAACAAGCTGACGAAGCTCAACAGTAATTGCTACAGGAGCAGCTTCACCACCGTAGATGATTGCAGGAACTTTAGCTTGAAGACGAAGGCGGCGGCTCGCACCTTTCCCTTGAACTGCTTCTTCACGTGCTGCTGCGTTTAATACGAAGTTTGCCATGATAGACATCCTATTTAAGTTAAATGAACCAGACTTGCGACCAGTCTGGTGAGTAAAAGCCCTACCAAATGGCAGGGCTTTGAAAATTCAGCGCTCTATTATAGATAAGAATCGAACATTGCGCTAATAGATTCTTCGTTGTTGATACGACGAATTGTTTCGGCAACCATGCTGGCTACTGAAACCTGGCGAATCTTACCCAGTGCTAAAGCTTCATCTGAAAGAGGAATGGTATCAGTCACAACCAGTTCATCAATTACAGAATTCTTTAAGTTTTCAAGTGCTTTACCAGAAAGTACTGGATGTGTTGCATATGCAACCACCTTGCGAGCACCGAAGGTTTTCAATGCATCAGCAGCTTTGCATAGCGTACCAGCCGTATCTACCATGTCATCAACAATGACACAATCACGATCTTTAACATCACCAATCAAATGCATCACTTGTGATTCATTCGCTTTTTGACGACGTTTATCGATGATTGCAAGATCGATATCACCCATTTGTTTCGCAACAGCACGTGCGCGCACTACACCACCCACGTCAGGTGAAACCACCATCAGGTTGTGATGCGATTGCTGACGAAGATCAGCTAAAAGCGCAGGAGTACCGTAGATGTTGTCTACAGGGATATCGAAGAAGCCTTGGATCTGGTCAGCGTGCAAGTCGATCATCACAACGCGGTCAATCCCGACAGTAGTCAGCATGTCTGCAACGACTTTAGCGGTAATTGGCACACGGCTTGAACGTGGACGACGGTCTTGACGAGCATAACCAAAATAAGGAATCACGGCAGTAATACGACCAGCACTTGCACGACGCAAAGCATCAGCCATCACCAGGATTTCCATCAGGTTATCATTGGTTGGGGCACAAGTAGGCTGTACGATAAATACGTCTTTACCACGAACGTTTTCAGTAATCTCGACAGCAATTTCACCGTCAGAGAACTGACCTACAGAGGCAGCGCCTAGAGGAATATGTAAGTGACTTACGACTTTTTGAGCGAATTGTGGATGCGCAGATCCACTAAAAACGACAAGATTGGGCATGAAGCACCCTTGGCGGTTGGGATATATGGGAATAGATGGCAGGGGTAGCTGGATTCGAACCAACGGATGCCGAGATCAAAACCCGGTGCCTTACCACTTGGCGATACCCCTAATGCGGCAGAACTTTAATATTTTTGCGGTAAAGTGTCAAGGTAAATTAACAGTCTTACAGCAAATGAGTGCTCTGTCTTTTTTCGAGAAAATGGCAGGGGCGGCTGGATTCGAACCAACGGATGCCGAGATCAAAACCCGGTGCCTTACCACTTGGCGACGCCCCTAAATTGATGAACTGTAAGATGGCAGGGGTAGCTGGATTCGAACCAACGGATGCCGAGATCAAAACCCGGTGCCTTACCACTTGGCGATACCCCTAATACAGTACATCTACAGGTGAAGAATGGCAGGGGTAGCTGGATTCGAACCAACGGATGCCGAGATCAAAACCCGGTGCCTTACCACTTGGCGATACCCCTATCTACACTTTAAACTGAACTAAAGGTGATTCTTGTAAACTGTTGACCAGGTAAGCTTTACATGGTGCATTTGCAAGAATATCTTCGATATTCAGATTTTCAGTGACTTCAATAAACACACAAGCACCTGTACCTGTAAGCTTTGCTTTTCCGAACTGGTCGAGATATTGCATTGCTTCATCGACTTCAGGATATAAGCTTCTTGCCAGTGGCTCAAAGTTATTTCCAAAATCAGATGGCGTTTCCTGATAGGCGCAAAATTTAGAGCTCTTCGTGTCTCTTGTCAATGCTTTTTGCGAAAAAAGCAGTTGAGTGCTGATAAAACAATCAGGTTTTAACACAATGAATTTTTTTTGATCTAAGCCTATGAATGTTAAGTGTTCACCAATGCCTTCAGCCCAGGCATTTTTACCATGCACAAATATCGGGACATCTGCACCTAGTTTAACCCCGAGATCTGCAAGTTGCTCAATATTTAAACCGCACTGCCAGAGCTGGTTGATCACAATCAGGGTCGTCGCTGCATTGGAAGACCCTCCACCCAGACCTGCACCCATCGGAATGTTTTTTTCCAGACGGATCTTTAGCCCGCAAGGCGTTTTGGCATAAGGCTTCAACAACTGTATTGCCCGATAGATTAAATTCTGTTCCAGATCGACAGAGGCCAGACCTTCAATCTGAATCGCATTATCGGCGCTTGGTTCAAACTCCAGCCAGTCATACAGGTCAATCAGCTGAAAAATACTTTGCAGCTCATGATAGCCATTTTCACGGCGACCAGTAATATGTAAAAACAAATTCAGTTTAGCAGGCGAGGGAACACGAATTATCATGGGCTGGAATCAGGTCAATTAACGGTTTTCAATGATCATTGTAATACGGTTTTCCGTGCCATTTTCAAGTGACTGCTTTAAAATCAAGCGGTTTGGCATTCTGGCCTGCGCATTGTAATTAAGATCGACTGTCCAGCCCTGTTCCATAATCTGGCTAATCCGTTGCGTGTCGTCTTTTTGTAATTTTGCAGAGGGAGTTGCAGGGCGGGCCTGTACCCAGTCCACTAAATAACTGATCGGTGCTTGCCAGCCGGTTGCCCGTTGCAGTAGTTCTTCGGCGCTTGCTGCCTGAATCAGACCTGTTTTGGCACTGTTTAAGGTTACTTGCCCCGGGGTGCCAGAAATCTGGGTTTTACCCACGCCTAAGATACCGCTGAGCTCAATATCAAATTCTTCCTGCTGTTGTACCCAGGTAAAGAATGCACTGCCAGTCTGTTGAGGCGTGCGAACACCAATTTTACCTTGCAGCTGGAATTGATTGTCTGCTTGGACAGAAGGCGTCACGGGCTTTTGTGGATTGATCATCTGCTGACAGCCAGTCAAGAATAAGGCAGTTGCTGCAAAGGCACAGCAACCCAATTGGCTCAAATTGCGCATAAATAAATTAACTCGTTTGGGTTTGTGGTGCTAACAATAGCGAATTAAGTTGTTTCAATTCTGGGTCATTTGGATGATTTTGTTGTAATTGTTGTAACACTTGATGAAATTGTTGCAGATCACCTTTCATGTATAACGCACGGGCATAACGCACGCCAATCTTCACATTCGGGTTCAACTGATAAGCTTTGTAGAGCACGTCCGCAGCCGTGGCAAAGTCATTCTGTAAATAACAGATATAACCATAGGTATCCAAAATTGATGCCTGTTCTGGTGCATATTCCAGTGCCTGTTCGACATAGCGACGTGCTTCTTCCAGACGGCGGTTCTGCATCGCCAGAGTATAGGCATAGGCATTCAGATAGGTCGGACTATTCGGTTCAATGTTGAGTAAAGTAGTGAGTAGTTCGTCCAGCTTGACGCGATCCTGGTGCGGGTCCAGTAACAGGACTTGCGCGTAAACCAGTTCAGGGTCATCCGGCAGATTTTTGCTGGCTTCTTCCAGCAGGCGAATAGCGGCTTTTTTGTTCTGCATACGCGTCAAGATATCTGCCTGGGCCAGATAGAGAAAGCTGGCATGTTGCGGATAATTCACCCTTTCCTGGGTTAAGAAACGCAGTGCATCATGCAGTTTATCCTGCTGGGCGAAAATTGAGATTATATTGCGACGTGATACGGTATACAGACTGCCATCGACCAGACGGTAATAGGCTTTAGCCGTTTCATAATGCTGTTTGCGTTCCGCATTGACAGCCAGATAGTAATAGGCTTCGTTCTGATACTGCGCAGAATAACGCAGTTCGACCAGATATTTTTCGGCCTTTTCGTACTCTTCCAGATCAATGCTGGTCAGTCCGGCAATAAACAGGGCTTCTTCAGCAGTCGGCCATTTCTTTAGAATATCCTGCAGTTTTTTCAGCGCCAAACTTGCTTCATTCAGTTTGACCAGATATTTGACCTCAGCCAGACGCACGTCCAGATTATTGCGGTGCTTGCGGCTGGATTTTGCATACCATTCCCGTGTGGCATTGGTATCGCCTAACGCGTTGAGCAGGTTGGCCTTCATTAGAATATAACCGGTTGCCTTTGGACGTTTCTTCAAGGCACGGTTAATCGTGTTTAACGCCTGTTCCAGCTGGCCATTTTGTGCTTCCAGGCCGGCCACAAGGACGAGAATAGACGGATTGTCCCGAGCCTTGGTGGTGCTTAAGGCCTGAATCAGATAAGTACGATCCTCTGTTCCTTCGGGTGAAATCCCTGCCAGAATTTCTTCCAGATCGGCGCTATCATCAATTTGCAGGATTTTTTCCAAGGTCTCTGCAGCCAGTTCATACTCATGCGCTTTTAAAGCAATATGCGATAAATAAAATAGGGCAGGGACATCTTGCGGTTCTTGTACCACCCAGTGTGTGGAAATGTCCAGAGCCGCCTGCAAGTCATTATGTTCTAGTGCGACATTTAACGCGCGCTGTTTGACTGAAGTGGAATTGCTCTTGATCGCCAGCACCGTATAGTTGTGCAAAGCAGTGGGAATGTCATGGGCAGCGATGGCAAACTCGGCCATCATACTTTGTTTTATCGCATCATAATTATGATTTGCATGGTAAACTGCTTCCGCTGCATAGAGATGTGCAGTCGAAGCCATGCTACCCACCAGTAGGAATGTGGTAGAATATTGCTTAATTGTAGGGCCGTTGATACGGCTGATTGTTTGACGCAATTTTTTCTTGATCCAAGTAATGCTTTTTATGACACCGATGTTGCACAATAGCATAAATTTAGTGAAATGATGACCTGATATGTCTTTCTTTGCATTGGGTGTCAACCATCAAACTGCCTCTGTAGAATTGCGGGAACAGGTGGCTTTTAACCCTGAAAAGTTAAGAGACATTCTTGCCGAACAAAGCCAGCACCCTGAACTGAATGACATGGTGGTGGTGTCTACATGTAACAGGACCGAAGTTTATGCCATGTCAGAAAACGCTGACATGGTGCTGAACTGGCTCGCCCAAAAAAATGGGGTGGATGTCAAGCAACTGCAGCAGCATGTCTATCGTTACGAAAATGCGCAGGCAGTAACTCACTTGATGCGTGTCGCCAGTGGTCTGGATTCACTGATGTTGGGTGAACCGCAAATTCTGGGACAGGTCAAAACCGCCCTCTCTTTGGCCAAAGACTCTCATACAGTTTCGCGTGATCTCAACCGGATTTTTGAATATGCCTTTTATGCCGCCAAACGCGTGCGTTCGGAAACGGCTGTCGGCAGCCATGCCGTCTCGATGGGATATGCGGTGGCGCAACTTGCTCTGCAAGTATTTAGTCACCCTGACAAGCTGACCATTATGATCGTGGCAGCCGGGGAAATGAACAGTCTGGTGGCCAAACACCTCGCAGAGATGGGGGTAGGCAAGATCATTATCTGTAACCGTACCCGCGAGCGTGCGGATATTCTGGCACAGGAAATTGCACATCGGGTTGAGGTCGAAATTATAGATTTTGATCAGCTTGCAGAAAATCTGCATCGTGCCGATGTCATTTCCAGTTGTACCGGCAGTTTGCATCAGGTGATCCATTTTGCCGATGTGAAGGCTGCACTGAAAAAACGCCGTTACCAGCAGATGCTGCTGGTCGATCTGGCCGTACCGCGCGATATTGATGCCAAAGTAGAAAGCCTGGACGGGGTTTATCTGTATGGGGTCGATGACCTGCAAAGTGTCATTGAGGAAAATCTGGCACAGCGGCGTCAGGCTGCGGTTGAAGCCGAGATCATGGTCAATCAGTTGGCTACAGAACTGCTGACCCAGCAAAAGGTCAAACAGGCCGGGGCGACCATTCATGCTTACCGTGACCACGGGGAAACATTACGTCAGGAAGAGCTGGCATTGGCAATGCAGCGTATTGCCAAGGGCGAAAAGGCGGAAACGGTACTGGCCGATTTTTCACATCGCTTAACCCAAAAACTGTTGCATCCAACTTCTATTGTGTTGCGTGAAGCAGCCAAAGCGGAAGATCCTGCCTATTTTGAGCTGTTACAGGAAGAACTGGGCAATGTAGTTGCGAAGCGTCGTAAATCCAGGCACTCACTGTAATCAGCATGATGAGAGGCTTGGTTCTTTGCGGATTTGTACTTCAACATAAAACCCAGCCTGATTATTTGAGAAAATTATAAATAATACTGTGATCTAGTCTGACTTCATTTGATTCAAAAGAATCAATAATTTGAAAAATCAGTCTTCTAACAGGGTCATCGAGCGTTTGCGGTCAATTTCATAAATCTGCATTTTCAGGTTTTTCATTTCAGCGATGCTGTTAAATTTCTTGGATTTAATCTTGTTTTTTAAACACTGATATTGCAGCTTGGTTGAAAAATCAGCCGCGAGCTTATCGGCCTGTTCTGGCGATGAGGTGTAATCGCTGACATTGGCATGCTGCAAAATATGCTGCAGTTCATGATGATGGGCTGCACAGGCACCGAGCACATAATAGATCGACAGTTCTGGGTCATCCGGCAGGTCATCAAAAATCACATTCAGAATATTCAGAATTTTAAACAGCAGCTGATCTTCAGAGACCAGCGCGCGCAACGGTTCAAAATGAATATACAGATAAGGGTGATTCATCAAGATCGCAATTACATATTCTTCGGCATCAATTTTGGTACTAAAGCTTAAGGATGCATCCGTATTGACCTTGGGTTGCCATTTACGGTTAAAGCCCAGTTTTTCCCGGAAAAATTGCTGCAGCAGATAACGGAAGGAACCGTGTTTGGGCAGTAGCTCGGTCAGATTTTTTAGTTCACCCATAACCTGACTCTTGCCTTCAGGTGTGGTGATGTCCTGATTTTGGGTCAGATGGGCAAACACGAAGTCCGACATCAGTGGTGCCTGTTCCAGCAAGCGTCTGAAGTTTTCTATCCCTTCACGGCGGATCAATGAATCCGGGTCATGGTCAGCGGGCAAAACAAAGAACTTCAGCTCTCTGCCGTCATTTAGCAGGGGCAGGGCAATATCCAGAGTACGGCGTGCCGCTTTTTGGCCGGCAGCATCCCCATCAAAGGCAATGGTCAGCCGGTTGCTCTGCTTGAACAGAATATTCAGATGATCCGTATTACTGGCTGTACCTAAAGTGGCGACTGCGCCATGAATGCCATATTGCTGGAGCGCAATGACATCCATATAGCCTTCAACCATCAGCCATTCTTGGGCTTTCTGTTTGCGACCCTCATAGAGGCCGTACAGCAACTGGTTTTTATGGAAGACTTCAGAATCTGGCGAGTTGATATATTTAGGCTTGATCTCGTCATTCAGGGCACGGCCGCCAAAGCCGACTACACGCCCCTTGGTATCACGGATCGGGAAAATCACCCGCTCACGCAGCAGGTCAAAATCACGGCCACTGTCGCTGGTGCGAATCAGACCTAAAAGTTTTAAGCCCTCAATATCCTGAGGAAAGGCTTTTTCCAGATGTTGCCAGTCTTCAGGCGCGTAGCCTAAGCGCCAATAAGCAATGGTCTCTGCAGTCAGACCACGCTGCTTGAAATATTGCTGAGCACTTGAGCTATTTGGGAGTTGGCGCTCATAGAACTGCGCGATATTTTCCAGCAGATCATAGAGATTGCCATCTTGCTGAACTTCCGCCATGGGCAGATGTTCAAAAGAAGCAAAAGGGTCACCATAAAAATCCTGTTCGGCTGCCTGAAACTCTGCAAATGGGTCAAAACTCGCCGTAGATGCAGCAGTATTATTTTTTGTTGCTGCATTATTTTGTTGCGGCTGAGCTTGTGGAACAGCTTGAGCAGGCGCAATTTTAGGTTTGGCTGCTTCACGTTTATATTTTAATTTATTGGAATCGGTATTGTCTTTAGGCAGTTCGATTCCGGTCTGACTGGACAGGTCTTTCATCACTTCGACGAAATTACGACTGCCAATGTCCATCAAAAAACGGATGGCATTACCATTAGCCTGACAGCCAAAACAGTGAAAATACTGTTTATCGCGATAGACGTGAAAAGACGGTGATTTTTCCTGATGAAACGGACAGCAGCCTGAATAAGTACGGCCAGTTTTTTTTAGTTTTACGTATTGACCAATCACATCGACAATATCGGTGCGATCGAGAATCTGATCAATCGTATGTTGAGGAATGGCCATGGTCTGCTGAGCTTCTCGTGCTGCGTTATTTAGGGGTTAAATCATTGAAAAATTAAGAGCCGGATGATTATTCCAAACCTATAAATGAATTACTTGGTATAACCTTTTTGCACAATTTGTTCAAGCATTGCTCAGAAAATGCAAAAGGGCAAGTATGATAACTTGCCCTTTGCAAAAATGCACCTGTAACAGTTGGCTTATTCAGCAGTTGGTTCAGCTTGCTCGGTTGTTGTATTTTTTGGACGGTCGAGTAAACCAAACGTCATACGATTGGTCAGGCTGCGTTTTTCTGCCTGTGATTCTGGAGATTGGGTAGAAGGATTCGTTACAGTCTTGGCTTCTTTACCAAAAATACCCAAGGTTGCACGGTTAAAGAAGCTGCCTTCACTACGTGCTGCACGCAGGTTCACCGTACCATTGGCATTCACCAGGCCTGGATAGTTCAGTTTCAGCACTTCAATATATTGCTGTGAAGTGGCTTTATCACCCAGTTTGTCATAGCCATAGGCAACTGTTGCCAAAGCTTCCGGAATCTGCGGAGTTTGAGGATAATGTTCGATTACCCACAAGCCACGCTCAACTGCTGCCAGATAAGCCTTACGCTTGATATTGAAACGTGCTGCATTCATTTCATGCTCAGCCAGTTCCTGACCGATAAACTTCATACGCTGTGCTGCATCGACTGCATACGTGCTAGATGGGTAACGGCGAATGAAATCGACAAAATTCTGGTAAGCCAATTTCAGGTAGCTGACATCACGGTGTGACTGTTTCAGTGAGGTATAACGCATCAGACCGTTATAATTCTGTTCCATGTTGGCGACACCACGTACATAGTAGGCGTAGTCGACATTTGGATGTTGCGGGTTCAGACGGATAAAACGCTCTGCCAGTGTAACTGCAGCTTCATATTCTTTTTGCTGGAATTTTACATACAACAGCTCAAGCTGGGCTTGTGGAGCGTACTGACTGGTCGGGAAATAAGTTTCCAGCGCTTCTAGCTGTTTTGCTGCATCGGTATATTGATTACGATCTAGCGCTTTCTGTGCTTTTTGAATATAAACCTGTTCGCTAGATTCCGGACCTTTATCCACGACGTCTTTTTTTGTTGGATTACTGCTACAGCCTACCATTGCCGATGCAATGCCTAATGTCACAGCAAGCATTGTCATTTTATAATGTGGTAGCGACATAAAAATTCCTCTGTTAATACGGGCAATGAGCTACAATTGCACTATTAAACCACTTTTGTCTGAATGAGCAAATGAGTCAAGCACAATCTTCCAATTCTAATATCCCTGATACTGATTTCAATTTACTTGAAGATTCTGAGGATGCAGATAACCATACTTCAGAAGCAACTGCAACACGTTTATCGTTGCAATTTCAACTGGATGAAACTTATATCGGGCAACGAATCGACCAGATTGCAGCGATGGTCTGGAGCGATTTTTCCCGAGAAAAATTAAAGCAATGGATCAAAGAAGGTAATTTATTGGTGAATGGCCAACCGGTCAAGCCTAAATTTAAAAGTGATGGTTTCGAAATCCTGACCTTAAATGTCGAGCTTGAAGCGCAAACGCGCAGCCTGCCGGAAGACATTCCACTGGATATCATCTATGAAGACGAAGATATTATCGTCATCAACAAACCAGTCGGTATGGTGGTACATCCGGGTGCCGGCAATACCTCGGGCACCTTGGTGAATGCTTTATTACACCACTATCCAAAATCTTCTGAGCTGGCGCGAGCAGGTCTGGTACATCGTATCGATAAAGATACCAGCGGTTTATTGGTGGTTGCTAAAAATCTGGAAGCACAGTTTGCCTTAAGCAAACAGCTTGAGAAGAAATCGGTGTATCGTCTCTATGATCTGGTGGTTTACGGCAACATTATTGCTGGCGGCACCATTGATGAGCCGATCAAACGCCATCCGGTGGATCGTGTAAAAATGGCAGTTCTGCCAGGCGGCAAGGATGCAGTAACCCATTACAATGTTAAAGAGCGGTTCCAGCACTTCACCCGTGTTCAGGCACGTCTGGAAACCGGACGTACCCATCAGATTCGTGTGCATTTTAGCTATATCGGCTATGGCCTGGTGGGTGATCAGGTATATATGCCGCGTGTCCGTATGCCTGCAGGCGCATCGCAATTGCTAGATGATACTTTACGTGGCTTTAAGCGTCAGGCTTTACATGCCGTGCAACTGGGGCTGAAACATCCGCGTACCAAAGAAGAAATGACCTTTGAAGCACCGTGGCCGAAAGACTTTGCCAATCTGGTGGAAGTGCTGCGTACCGAAAACAAAGCCTATTAATCTTTTTATTTAGCTCGCGTCAAAGCAAGGAATCGAGATGCAATTTGTACCAGGACTTCCACCAGGTGTGTATGTGGGTCAGACCCGTGTTTATCATGCGAAAGTGCAGCCATCTACACAGCCTGAACTTGCAGGTTTTAATCTGGCCTTGCATGTGCAGGATGATGCGCAACGGGTACAACAGCATCGTATGGCTTTACTGCAGGATTTCGCTGCCTTTGGCGTAGATAAAATTACCTGGATGACGCAGACGCATAGCACCATCTGTCATACGATTAATGAGCAGATGCCTTTTGAGGCACTGGTCGGAGATGGTCTGGTGACGCAGCGTAAACAGCATGCCTTAATGATGATGACTGCAGACTGTTTGCCAGTGGTATTAGGCAATGCGGAAGGTACAGAAGTTGCGAATTTGCATGCTGGCTGGCGCGGTCTGGCGGGTGGGATTATCGAAAATACCCTTGTAGCTATGCAGACTCCGCCGACTTGGGCTTGGCTCGGTGCAGCCATTAGTCAACCCTGTTTTGAAATTGGCGAAGAAGTGAAAATTGCATTCTGTTCCAAATATCCTGAACTGGACAGTGCATTTCAGCCCGGTGTACAGGCTGGTAAATATTATGCTGACCTGTATGCAATTGCGCGTTATATCTTGCAGCAACACGGCATAAATACCGTATTGGGTGGAGATCAGTGTTCTTATCGCCAGCCAGAGGAATATTTCTCTTATCGCCGCGAAGCTAAAACAGGGCGTATGGCGACATTCGTGTTTATGACATGAAAATGTTAAACTTAACTGAATTTTTTGGCTTTTGAGCGTTATGTCCCTATCTTCCAAATCTGTTGCGATTGTTTATCACAGTCCTTATGGACACACGGCTAAAGTGGCAAATTTTATTGCCGATGGTGCACGGGAAACCGGTGTTCAGGTACATATGATGAATGTCGAACATATAGACTGGGAGGTGCTGGACGCTGCCGATGCGATTATCTTTGGTTGTCCGACCTATATGGGAAGTCTGACCGCTGCCATGAAGCTGTTTATGGAGCAGTCTTCCAAGCGCTGGCTGGCACGTAGCTGGCAGGGTAAGCTGGCAGCAGCCTTTACCAATGGTGGTGGACTCAGTGGCGACAAGCTGGCAGTGTTGCAGCAGATCAATCTGTTTGCCATGCAGCATGGCATGTTGTGGAGTGGCTTGCCATTAATGCCGACAGGACGTGCCGTCACGGATCTGAACCGGATGTCGAGCTTCCTAGGACTCATGACCCAGTCGGATAATGCGCCAGTAGAGTTGACCCCGCCTGAAGGTGATTTAAAAACTGCGTTCTGGTTTGGTGAATATATTGCCCTGACGCTGGCGCGACTAAATAGTCATACTTAAAATCATAAAAAAAACCTCCAAATGCGGAGGTTTTTTTATATGCAACTTTTAATCCATTATTTATGGAAAATTCGCGCTTTATCACGTTGCCAGTCACGGTCTTTTTCAGTAGCACGTTTGTCATGGAGTTGCTTACCTTTGACCAGGGCAATTTCCAGCTTGGCATGCGGGCCTTTCCAGTAGCAGGCCAACGGTACGCAGGAATATCCTTTTTGATTAATTGCACCTTGCAATTTTTCAATTTCACGACGGTTCAGCAACAGCTTGCGAGTACGGGTTGCTTCAGGCACTACATGGGTCGAGGCGCTTAACAAAGGTTGAACCTGAGCACCAAACAGGAAAGCTTCACCATTTTTAAAGGTAATATAGCTTTCGACAATGGTCATACGCCCAGCGCGCATTGATTTGACTTCCCAGCCTTTTAATGAAAGCCCCGCTTCAAATTTCTCTTCAATAAAATAATCGTGGCGGGCACGTTTATTCAGTGCAATGGTACCGCCATTATTTTTTTTTACTACAATAGATGCTTTCGCCATAATCTGATACTTCCAAACGTGCTGCTATTGTACCGCAACTAGAAATAAGGTGAAGTTTTTTAAATTAATGAGGATTATTCACCAAAAAAACAAGTTTTTGCTAAAATAAGATTCTACATAACAAACAGAGTACAAATGGATGTCTAAAACTCGTGTGATTTATCCGGGGACTTTTGATCCAATTACCAATGGACATATTGATTTGGTGACACGCGCAGCGCGAATGTTTGATGAAGTAGTGGTGGCGATTGCCATTGGTCATCATAAGAATCCGGTATTCAGTCTGGAAGAGCGTGTCGCATTGGCGAAAGAGTCATTGAGTCATTTGGACAATGTTGAATTTGTAGGCTTTGATGGTTTACTCGTCAATTTTTTTCGTGAGCAAAAGGCGACTGCTGTATTGCGTGGTTTGCGTGCAGTGTCTGATTTTGAGTATGAATTTCAGCTGGCCAATATGAACCGTCAGCTGGACTCCCACTTTGAAGCAGTGTTTTTGACCCCTTCAGAGCAATATTCTTTTATTTCATCCACTTTAGTGCGTGAAATTGCTCGATTAAGAGGTGATGTAACCAAGTTTGTACCACCAAACGTGGTTGCTGCCTTCGAGCGTAAACTTCAACAAGGTTGGTAGCGTGTCTTTATATATCACCGATGAATGCATTAACTGTGATGTCTGTGAACCTGTATGCCCGAATGAGGCGATTTTCATGGGTGAAGTCATCTATGAAATTAACCCGGACCTGTGTACGGAGTGCGTCGGACATCATGATCAACCGCAGTGCCAGCTGTTCTGTCCGGTGGATTGTATTCCACTAGATCCGAATCATGCTGAAACGCAGGAACAGCTGCAAGCCAAGTATGAAAAACTGACTGCTCAAAAAACATCAAGCAATTAGTCTGGATATTTGGTACTATGCCGCTCGAAGTGAGCCAGACGATCGCTGCTGTGGAAATCTCCGTGATTGAAGCAGGGGAGGAAAGTCCGGGCTTCATAGGGCAAGGTGCCAGGTAACGCCTGGGCGGTGCAAACCGACGGCAAGTGCAGCAGAGAGAAGACCGCCTTCATTATGTTTTCGAGCAATCGGAATTGGAGGTAAGGGTGAAAGGGTGCGGTAAGAGCGCACCGCATGGCTGGTAACAGTTCATGGCGAGGTAAACCCCACCGGAAGCAAGACCAAATAGGAATCCATTAGGCATGGCCCATGCTGGATTCGGGTAGGTCGCTTGAGCGCATGAGTGATTGTGCGCCTAGAGGAATGATCGTTCACGACAGAACCCGGCTTATCGGCTCACTTCAACAAATTTTGATCAAACAGCACAATATGGGGTTGACGTGATTTATAGAAAATCCCATAATGCGCGCACAGTTTAAGGCTATGTAGCTCAGTTGGTTAGAGCACCGCACTCATAATGCGGGGGTCACAGGTTCAAGTCCCGTCATAGCCACCATATTCTGAAAAAACCCACTCCGATTGAGTGGGTTTTTTTATACCTCAAGAAAATTAAAATGGTAATATGGATGGAAAATAAGCAGATGAATTTTAATAATTAAATTAAATATAGTGGGGATTTGAGTGATTTTGGAAACGCGTAAAAAGTTAGCAGAAGATTGGGGGTGTGGTGGTATCTCCTATATTGAGGAATCTATTTGGAGTTCGACGATTCAACAAAAAGATTTGAATAGAATTAGAGAGTTTTTATCTAAGAATAATTTTAAATATGTCGATATTAGTATTGTTAGACCACCGAATAATAAGACTGAGCAAATGAAGTTTAGAACTCATTATGATGAACCTGGTCAGTGCTTTAGTACCAATTATGGTATTTCTATTCCAAAGAATAGCAATAATTTAAAACTAACTGTTGGACTAGAAAGTGAATTAAAAAACCAAGAATACCAGACTAAAACACTTCATATTATAAATAGTCTAAGAGTTATATTCGGAGTACCTATCGCACGAGAATTAATGTTTACTGCATTGGCTTCTACGGAAAAGTTTATAGAAGTGGGTATGAGTTCTGAATTGGGCTATGCTTCAAAATTTGATGTGCAAAGTCTAAATCTTTATAAAAATATTGAATATTCTGAATTGCGTGAATTACCTATTGATGCACTAATTCTTTTAGATAAAGCATTTCAGCAAAAGTTCCCTCATGAACGCTTTGTATTAATGTGGGTAGCATTTGAAGCAATAATTAATTCTCTACCTATGACAGGAAGCAATGGAGAGAAAAGGAAGAAATATTTTTTAGAGGAATTAGCATCTGAGGTTGCTAACGAAGAGGTTAGGCGGTTACACAATTTACGTGGAGATGTCTTTAAGGAAGCAAAATTTTCTGAGGAGGATGTTGAGGAAATCAATTGGTCGTTATATATGGCAATACAATTAGCGATATTAAGTGATTGCCCGCAACGACAAGCTTTTTTAGGCAGATATGAGCAATATATTCTTAATAGGTCATAAGTTTTTAAAATATTGAACTAATTTATCAACATCATCCGTCTGCAACTGCTCCCGTATTTTTAAAAACTGCTTTTCCTCTAGATCATAGAGCTTTATTGAACATAGTGTCAGCCCAAAAGGGATAATTGTTAGTTATTTTTAAAGTTAACTTTATTTTTCTTTAGACTGATCTGGTTCATTCTCCGAACTGGCTAAAGTACTATTTAAAATTGCACTATAGATAGGCGTTGCACCTAAAGTTTGCGCCATAAATGTCGCTGCCAGACAGGTAATAATCAGCGGTAGAATGAGCATAAAACTTCCCGTCATTTCCATGACAACCATGATGCCTGTCAGTGGAGCGCGAATTGTGGCAGCAAAAAGACCAGCCATCCCCAGCACTGCACAGTTCAGTAATTCAATATCATATTGAGGAAAAACGGGCTGTGCGATCATGCCAAACATCACCCCAATAATTGCACCTAAAGCAATTGTTGGTGCGAAAATACCGCCAGGCGCACCTGAGCCGAAACATAAAATAGTGGCAATAAAGCGTAAACACAGAAGTATCAAAAGCGGATAGAACATGGTCATGCCATCTACAAGATTGGGTAAAATAGCGAAACCTCCCCCTGTCATTTCAGGTTTCAGCACGCTTAAAACCCCAAAAGTACCTGCAAGCACAGCACCCGTTAAAGGAAAGAAATATTGTTTCTTTTGATAAAATAAACCCAGAATACGACGTAAAGTTAAAATAAGAGAATTGGATAAAGAACCAATCAAGCCTAGGAACAGGCCTAAAAAAATATAAATCCAGACAGATTTTAAGGGGGCTGCCAAAAAAGTCCCCATATCTAAAATGGGATTAGACCCCATAATAAACTGATAGACCATGCAAGAAGTAATACAGCCAACAAAAACAGCCTTAATAGATGCCTTGGTATAAGTAAATTCAGGTCTCATCTCTTCAATGACAAACAAGATGCCACTCAGCGGTGCATTAAATGCAGCAGTAATACCTGCACCTGCACCAGTCGCAATGAGAGTATGGAGAGACTCATTATTTTTAACTTTACATAGGTCAGCAGTCATTTTTCCGAGATTGGCACCTATTTGCACAGTAGGCCCTTCACGTCCTAAGACCATTCCGCTACCTAATGCGCCTAAACCACCAAAAAATTTAACAGGAATGACACGCCACCAGCGTACTGGACGTAAATTGAGTAGTGCTCCTTCGACTTCGGGAATTCCTGATCCTCCTGTTTCGGGAGCAAACCTTTGTACAAGATAATAGGCAAACGCACCCATAGCAGCAGTGATGCAGAAAATTAAAAAAAAGCTTAAATAGGGTGAGGCACGCTCAACATGCTGTGAGAACTGTTCACGGTAGCTAACGGTATAATTAATGCAAATATGAAAAAGGGAGCCAAGCAAACCTGTTGCAGCGCCCACAATGCTGGCGAGTATAAGAATGATAAAAGGTGAGCGTTTTTGCCAGCTTTCTATCTTATGCGTTGCAGTGCTGGCAAGTTCTTTGGGTGTATGCATACGCTATCCTGCACTTGGCTTTTCTAATTATAATTGAACACCTTGGCGGTATTTTTACACACTCTGCATCAAAACTTTCTAGTTATCGATATCGGACTGAGCAGAATTTACTGCCTCTATGTTAAATAAAGTGCCAGTTGCTGAATGTCATCTGTTTGTAATTGTTCACGCATTTTCAAAAACTGCTTTTCATCAATGTCATAGATTTTTAAAGAAAGCAATTTGTGTATATCTTCCTGTGGAAAGCGGTATTTGATAATCTTTGCAGGAACGCCACCTACTACTGCATATGCGGGTACGTTCTTGGTCACGACTGCACCCGTAGCTACCACAGCACCTTCACCCAGAGTTACGCCTTGCATAATCATGGCACGCGAGCCAATCCAGCAACCATCACCAATTGTTGTGTCACCCGCAGGCACAAAGCCACGTGTATCGAAAGGAAACGCTGAAATCCAGTCCGTGCGGTGCAACTGGTTGCCACCCATCATGATCACGCACTCAGCGCCAAAGCAGACGAAATTTCCGATATAAAGCTGATCAATCGGTTTCTCAGGCGTAGATGGCTTGTCATGTAAATAACGCACCACACAACGCTCAAAACCCTGATCCCAATACGCTGAGTAGTAAGAGTAATTCCCTTTAATGTGAATATTGGGGTTCTTCACCGTTTTTGAGATGAATTCGAATTCACACCAGTGATTCACAGGAGCATTAATTAACTTTTCAGACATGAGGAGGCTGTAATCACAAGGAGTGCACCATTATACCGAATTGCCCTTTAAGCTGAATCAACAATCTCAATTCAGCCAGTGAATCGAATATTAAAGCACGTGCTGACCTTGCTTAAGTGCTTTGAGGGATACGTGCAATGACTTTAATTTCAAAATCAAAACCAGCCAGCCAAGTCACGCCCACAGCCGTCCAGTTCGGATAAGGCTTTTGGGTAAAAATCTGGTTTTTAACTTTCATAATGCTTTCAAACTGCTGTTGAGGATCAGTGTGAAAAGTGGTGACATCGACAATATCATCAAAAGTACAACCAGCCGCTGCCAATGTTGCAGCTAAATTTTCAAAAGCCCGTTCTACCTGTTTTTCAAAATCTGGTTCGGGAGAACCATCTTCACGGCTACCGACCTGACCTGAAACAAAGAGTAAATCTTGCGATTTGATTGCAGCAGAATAACCATGCTGTTCATATAGGGCATGGCGGTCTTGGGGAAATATTGCAGTTCTAGTCATGGCTATTCTCTTTAAAAAATTACTATGAAAATCCTTTCTTAAAGCGTTTGGCAGTTTCACATACGCTTCGTATGTAAACATAATTGACATACGCTGCGTATGTCAATTAAAATTTTTGTAATGCTGAAGTGAGAATAGAAATGTCTGTTCGTGAATTAAAAATGGCCGAGACCCGTAAAAAACTGATTCAAGTGGCACGCCGTGCATTTGGGGAATATGGCTATGCAGAGACTTCAATGGATAAACTCACGGCAGAAGCAGGGCTGACCCGTGGTGCGCTATATCATCATTTTGGTGATAAAAAGGGCTTATTTGCTGCGGTGGTCGATCAGATTGATTCAGAAATGGCTTCATCTGCCCAGCAACATCTGGAGCAGCCTGATGATCTTTGGGAAGGATTGATGCTTGAAGGACGCACTTATATTGAACATGCATTAAATGCTGAGTTTCAACGGATTGTGCTGCGCGATGGCCCGGCCGTACTGGGTGATCCTGCACATTGGCCAAGTCAAAACAGATGTTTGGAGTCCACGCGTGAATGTGTTGAACAACTGTTGGTAGCAGACCGAATTAAAACAGTTGATCCGGAAGCTGCTGCGGTATTTTTAAATGGTGCTGCAATGAATGCAGCACTCTGGGTGGCTTCCAGCGAAGATCCTGAGCAGGTACTGCCTGAGGCCTTACATGCATTTAATTTATTTGCATCAGGGTTTTTAAAAGAAGCACAGCGCTAATTCGTGTGTAGGAAGCGTGCAAAGGTAAAAAACCCCTCAATTGAGGGGTTTTTCAAGCTTAACTATCTAATATTTAGATATATTCAACTTTTACAATTTCGTATTCAACTTCACCGTTTGGTGTATTGATTTTCACATCGTCGCCTTCGCCTTTACCCAAAAGGCCACGTGCAATCGGCGAGTTTACAGAGATCTTGTTAATCTTAAAGTCTGCTTCGTCATCGCCTACAATTTTGTAGGTTTTCTGTTCTTCAGTATCCAGATTTTCAATCGTGACTGTTACACCAAAAACCACACGACCATTCTGTTCCAGTTCTTTGACATCGATCACCTGAGCTGCACCCAGTTTGCCTTCGATGTCCTGAATACGGCCTTCACAGAAACCTTGCTGTTCACGTGCTGCATGGTATTCTGCATTTTCTTTTAAGTCGCCGTGTTCACGAGCTTCCGCAATCGAAGCGGTGATACGTGGGCGATCAACTGTTTTCAGTTGGTGTAATTCTTTCTCTAAGGCAATTTTGCCTTCAGGTGTCATAGGATAACGTTGCATGTTGTCCCTCAAAAGTCAGTTGAAAGATATAAAATCTATAAATAAAAAAAAGCCCGCCACCAAGAAGGTAGCGGGACTTCTTGGAAGCGAATTAACCTTTAGTTAGGTCTTGCAAACGATATACATCCATTGGCAATTTAATTGCTAAAGCTTGGCATACAGCGTCCGCACCATTCAATGTAGTTGTGTTATACACTTTACCTTGAAGCGCTGAACGACGGATCGAGAATGAGTCTTCTTGTGCCTTTTTGCCTTCAGTCGTGTTAATCACAAGGTGGATTTCGCCGTTTTTGATACGGTCCACAATGTTAGGACGACCTTCAGTTACTTTATTGACACGTTCGCATTCCAGACCAGCTTCGCTAATCACTTTAAATGTACCATCAGTCGCAAGAATCTTGAAGCCTAGGTCAATTAATTGTTTCGCAATGCCGGCAGCACGTGGTTTATCTGAGTCACGTACAGAGATGAAAGCATGTTTGACTTCACCTTCAGTTGGAAGACCAGGTAAACGCTCATTGGCACCCAGTACAGCTTTATAGAATGCTTCGCCGAATGTTTTACCCACACCCATCACTTCACCTGTAGATTTCATCTCAGGGCCAAGGATTGGATCAACACCAGGGAATTTGTTGAATGGGAACACTGCTTCTTTTACAGAGAAGTGTTCAGGAATAATCTCTGCTGTAAAGCCTTGCGATTCAAGAGATTGACCTGCCATACAACGTGCAGCAACTTTCGCTAAAGATTCGCCGATACACTTAGAAACGAACGGTACAGTACGTGATGCACGTGGGTTCACTTCCAGGATGTAAACGTCATCGCCTTTCACTGCAAACTGTACGTTCATCAAACCGATTACGCCTAGCTCTTTCGCCATAGCAACGGTTTGACGACGCATTTCGTCCTGTACTTCTTGAGATAGAGAGTAAGGAGGAATAGAACATGCTGAGTCACCTGAGTGAATACCTGCCTGTTCAATGTGCTGCATGATACCACCGATCACCACGTCTTTACCGTCAGATACGCAGTCTACGTCAACTTCGATTGCGTCATCCAGGAAGCGGTCAAGAAGAACAGGCGCTTCGTTAGATGCTTGAACCGCATCACGTAAGTAGCGTTTTAATTCTTCGTCGTTGTATACGATTTCCATCGCACGACCACCAAGGACGTAAGACGGACGTACAACAAGCGGGTAGCCGACTTTAGATGCTTCAGCCATGCCTTCTTCAGCAGATTTTACGATGCTGTTGTTTGGTTGACGAAGTTGCAGGCGTTGAATCATTTGCTGGAAACGTTCACGGTCTTCTGCACGGTCAATCGCGTCAGGAGATGTACCGATAATTGGCGCACCGGCTTCTTCTAAAGCACGCGCCAATTTCAAAGGTGTTTGACCACCGTACTGAACGATAATGCCTTTCGGCTTCTCAATACGTACAATTTCAAGTACATCTTCCAACGTAATTGGTTCGAAGTACAAACGATCTGATGTGTCGTAATCTGTAGAAACTGTTTCAGGGTTACAGTTCACCATAATGGTTTCATAACCGTCTTCACGCATTGCAAGCGCCGCGTGTACACAGCAGTAATCGAACTCGATCCCTTGACCAATACGGTTAGGACCGCCACCAATCACCATGATCTTGTCACGAGTAGATGGATTTGCTTCACATTCTTCATCGTAAGTTGAGTACATGTATGCTGTATCAGATTCGAATTCTGCAGCACAGGTATCCACGCGTTTGTAAACTGGCGTTACACCCAAGTTCCAACGGTGTTTACGGAATTGTTTTTGTGAAATGCCCATCAAGTCCGCAATACGAAGATCTGACAAACCTTTACGTTTAAAGCTACGGATATTATCCGCGTTTAAATCGCCAAAACCTAAAGTTTTGATCTGGTTTTCAGTTTTGATGATGTCTTCGATTTGAATCAAGAACCAGCGGTCAATGTTCGTTGCAGCGAATACTTCATCTAAAGTAAAGCCGTGACGGAATGCGTCGCCCACATACCAGATACGCTCTGGACCTGGTACTTTAAGTTCTTGCAAGATTTTATCGCGCGCGCCTTCAGCACCCACTTCAATTTTTTCGTCAAAACCAGAAGCACCAACTTCAAGACCACGAAGGGCTTTTTGTACAGATTCCTGGAAGTTACGACCAATCGCCATGACTTCACCGACAGATTTCATCTGTGTGGTTAAAGTCGCATCCGCTTGTGGGAATTTCTCGAAGTTAAAACGAGGAATCTTGGTTACAACGTAGTCGATTGCAGGTTCGAATGATGCAGGAGTCGTGCCGCCAGTGATGTCGTTTTTCAGCTCATCAAGGGTGTAACCAACTGCCAGTTTCGCTGCAATTTTTGCAATCGGGAAACCAGTTGCTTTAGACGCAAGGGCAGAAGAACGAGAAACACGCGGGTTCATCTCGATCACAACCATACGGCCATCTTTCGGGTTAATACCGAACTGAACGTTCGAACCACCAGTTTCTACACCAATTTCACGGAGAACCGCTAAAGATGCGTTACGAAGTAACTGGAATTCTTTGTCTGTCAGTGTTTGAGCAGGCGCAACAGTGATTGAGTCACCTGTGTGCACGCCCATTGGGTCAAAGTTTTCAATGGTACATACAATGATACAGTTGTCGTTTTTGTCACGAACAACTTCCATTTCGTACTCTTTCCAACCAATTAATGATTCATCGATCAATAATTGTTTAGTCGGAGAAAGATCGAAACCGCGTTCACAGATTTCAATGAATTCTTCTTTGTTGTATGCGATACCGCCGCCTGAACCACCCATGGTGAATGATGGACGGATAATTACAGGGAAGCCGAAGCGTGCTTGAATCTCTAAAGCTTCTTCCATTGACTCGGCAATGTCAGCTTTTGGACATTCAAGACCGATTTTACGCATTGCCTGGTCAAACAGTTTACGGTCTTCAGCTTTTTCGATTGCTTCTTTGGTCGCACCGATCAATTCAACATTGTATTTTTCTAAAATGCCGTGCTCATCAAGGGCAAGGGCACAGTTCAATGCTGTTTGACCACCCATTGTCGGAAGAACTGCGTCTGGACGTTCTTTCTCAATGATCGCTGCAACAGTTTGCCAGGTAATCGGTTCGATATACGTTGCATCTGCCATTGCAGGGTCGGTCATAATGGTCGCTGGGTTCGAGTTCACCAAAATAACACGGTAGCCTTCTTCACGAAGAGCTTTACACGCTTGCGCGCCTGAATAGTCAAACTCACACGCCTGACCAATCACAATAGGACCAGCACCAAGAATTAAGATGCTTTTAATGTCTGTACGTTTAGCCATGATGCTTCCTTAATTACTTCTTAGATGCTTCGATAAGTTCGATGAAATGATCGAACAATGGTGCGCAGTCATGTGGACCAGGGCTTGCTTCAGGGTGACCCTGGAAGCTGAACGCAGGCTTGTCTGTACGATGAATCCCTTGAAGGGTTTGGTCGAACAGTGATTTGTGCGTCGCTTTAAGGTTTGCAGGCAGTGTATCTGCATCCACTGCAAAGCCATGGTTTTGTGAAGTAATCATCACTGTACCAGTTTCGATGTTCTGTACAGGATGGTTGGCACCGTGGTGACCGTGAGGCATTTTCACAGTCTGAGCACCGCTTGCAAGCGCAAGAATTTGATGACCCAGGCAGATACCAAATACAGGTACGTTGCGAGCATCTTCGACAATTGTTTTTACAGCTTCAATTGCATAATCACATGCAGCTGGATCGCCAGGGCCGTTCGATAAGAACACGCCATCTGGATTCAGTGCAAGTACGTCAGCAGCAGGAGTTTGCGCAGGCACAACAGTCAATTTACAACCGCGGTCTGCGAGCATACGTAAGATGTTGGTTTTGACACCGTAATCGTATGCAACAACATGGAATTTAAGTTCAGGTTGAGAGAAGCCTTTTCCAAGTGTCCAAGAACCTTCAGTCCACTCGAAGCCGTCAGGATCACAACATTCTTTTGCAAGGTCTAAACCATTCAAACCACCGAATGCGCGTGCTTTTTCTAGTGCTTCTTCTTCAGTGATGTTTTCGCCTGCAAGGATACAGCCGTTTTGTGCACCTTTATCACGTAAGATACGTGTTAATCGTCGCGTGTCGATGTCAGCAATGGCAACTACATTGTGCTGTACTAAATATTCACCTAGTGATTGTTCAGCACGGAAGTTACTGTGTAATAAAGGAAGGTCACGGATAATTAAACCGTTCGCCCATACTTTATGAATACGACCTGATTCTGTGTCTTCTTCATTGCAACCCGTGTTACCGATATGTGGGTAAGTTAAAGTTACAAGTTGCTGTGCATAACTTGGATCAGTCAAAATTTCTTGATAGCCAGTCATGGCAGTGTTGAAAACGACTTCGCCAGTCGTACTACCCGGTGCGCCAATCGAAGTACCTTTAAAGATAGTTCCGTCGGCTAGGGCTAAAATTGCTGGGGTGCTCAAACCAAAGCTCCTGAAATTTAGGCTGTAAAAAAGCGAGAAGACGAAAAAAAAGGAAGGCTATTTTTTTAACCAACCCTCCTATGTCTGCTCGCTTGAACTTAACACGGCATTATACGCAGAATGACCCTCGAAGTCCAATGGCTTTGCAGCGAAAGTATGAGATAAATGGCTTGCTTTTTGCATGGAAGTCTGTTTTGTAGACAATGTGAAAAAATGTAAGCAATTAATAATTGTCAGACAAATCAAATCTTAATTTTTATCAGATCTACTAATATAGCTTAAGTCAACATAACAATAGGAATAATACAAATGACTACAGCCCCGAAATCTACTACATCTAAAAAAATTACCCCAAGCGTAGTCAGTGAAACTGCCGAAAAGCTTGAAAAAGTGGCGGTTGAGGCTAAAGATCAGGCAATTGAAACCATCGAAGAAAGTAAAGAAAAGCTTGAGGTCGAAGCGAAGCAGTTAACTGATACTGTGCAGGAACAATTGCGTCAATTAAAGCAGGAAGTGTTGCAGCGTATTGATACTTTAAAAGAGCAGATTTTCGGTTCGCAGAAAGAATTAACTGAATTAAAAAGCTTTATCAAGACAGAATTCAGCGCGGTCATTGAAGACCTGTCCAATCTGGGTAAAGAGCTGAAAGAAGATGTCAGTCAGATTTCGACCAAGCATAAAGAGCATTTGACTGGTACGTTTAAACGTTCTAAAGACAGTACCATTGAAGTATTGAAAAAAGTTAAACCCGTCATAAAGACGGAAAGCTCGGACAAAAGTCCTGAGCTGAAAAGTTAGGCTGCGCTGAAAGGCCGCTATTTAAAAAGGAGAACAATGATATGTTCTCCTTTGTCTTTATGCAGCAAAACGGACTCACAATAACAATTAGAGGGGGTCACGATGCCACAGCATTATTTTATAGGTGTACTTATTTTACTGATATTGATCATGCTGCTGAATCTGGAAAGCGGATTGAGACGCATACTTTATCTGGGTGTAATCCTGTTATGTCTTGGAATACTCGGACCAGTATTTGGGAGCATTCTTCTAATGATCATTACTTTTGCTTTTATACTCTTTGCTGCCGTGAAATCTATTCAGGAACAGCATCATCTGCATCATTAAAACATGTACACGGGAAATGATCTAAACTCCATAATAATGAAATACACGATCAATATGATTTTATTGTTTTAAACAAAAAACGTGAGACTTCAAGTCTCACGTTTTATTCGCCTGTTACCCATTCTAGTGGCTAACCCAACATCTGGCATCAACCTGTTTAAAATATGTGCAGCCAGTCGCGTTTATTATGAAAATCTGCCTGAGGGCTACTATGCTGCATGGCATAGAACTGATCACCTTGCGAGGTTTTTAGAACAGCAGATAAACCCAGGAACAAGTTTTCCCATTTCAGTTTATGGGTTGCCATAAAATCAGTCAGATCCAGACTGACATTGAGACCATAATGCGTACGTTTGAGCTGATTCAACTCAATATCATTCGCAGCCTGCGGTGGCATATCTTCAGGATAACGGTATTCTTCAAATTGATAAGCCTGCCAGGCCTGAGAAGGGGAGAGATTAATCTCACGATAAAAATCTTCACCCTGAACCCCAATAAAAATTTCGAAGCAGGTCTGTTCCCACAAAAAATCCTGACGCGGATGAGCCGTCACCATGTCGGGCCACAGGATGTACTGATTGGGATCACGAATCCAGAAGCCCACATTTAAACTGCATGGGCCTTGCTGTTCAATGGCGGCAACCAGAGAGATGGCCTGAAAACGGCGATCAAATGCGCTAAGTTCGTAACTTGCCATAAGTCCTGTACTTAGTTTGAAAGATGAGCGAAACGGACAAGGTTGGACAATTTTTGGTTTTGTTTTGCAGCTTTTTTGTAAAGCAGTGCAATCTTACCAATAGTTTGAACCACCTCAGCGCCAGTTGCTTCTGCAATTTCAGTAATCAGTGCTGAACGTGCTTCGCGATCTTCGGCCACGATTTTTACTTTAATCAGTTCGTGGTCGTTTAAAGCACGTGCCAATTCTTCGATAACATTTTCAGTCAGGCCTTTGTCACCCAGCATAACCACCGGGTTTAAAGCATGTCCGATTTGACGTAAACGCTTACGTTCCTGAATAGATAAAGACGCCATGAGAGATAACCTGAATTTTAAAACGGCTTAGTATAGCAAAATCAAAAAACAAACGCTTTAAATTATCAGGAAATAATCACTGCGCATATCTCCTGATAAGGAGCAAAACTCCTAGATTTAGATACACATGTATACTGCAAAATATGTCTTTTTCACGTACAATTAATAATTAGACGTTTTTTTATTTAGAGAGTTATGGCTACACGCATTACCAACCAAAAGTTATCTAAAAGTAGTCGTGATTGGATGAGAGAGCATTTAGACGATCCTTATGTGAAAAAAGCACAGAAGGAAGGCTATCGTGCGCGTGCAGCATATAAGCTCTTAGAGATGCAAGAAAAGTACAAAATCATCAAACCGGGTATGACTGTGGTCGACTTGGGTGCCGCACCCGGCAGTTGGTCGCAAATCGCCGGTAAGCTAGTCGGTGACAAGGGTTTATTGATTGCATCTGATATTTTACCAATGGATGCATTACCGGATGTAACGTTCTTGCAGGGCGACTTTCGGGAGGAAGAAGTCTTCCAGAAACTGTTAGAAATTTTAGATGGTCGTACTGTAGACGTTGTAATTTCAGATATGGCCCCCAATACATCAGGTAATAAGGCTGTAGATCAACCGCGTCAGATTTACTTGTGTGAACTTGCACTGGATTTTGCCAATAAGGTGTTAGGCCCCAAAGGTCAATTTGTGGTAAAAGTTTTCCAAGGCTCAGGTTTTGACGAATTTCGTAAGCAAGTGGTTGATAGTTTTGATGTTCTTAAAACATCTAAACCTTTGGCATCACGTGCTCGCTCCAAGGAAGTTTTCCTGATTGGGCAGGGACGTAAGAAGGCTTTAAAATAAGTCTACTTGCCAAGTCGTTAAAAATTGTGCATTTTGTAAGTTTTCATATAATTGTAAGTTGATTTACAGCTTAAGTATTAAGGTCACCCTGAACAGGGCATGATCAAATTAGATTGGAATGGGAATAAAGCTTTGAGCGATCTTTTTAAGAATGCCGTATTGTGGCTCGTGATACTGGGTGTGCTGGTGTTAATCTTCAGCAACGTCAGTGACCGCAATCAACCGACTACAATGAACTACTCAGAGTTTGTTGCCGCGGTCAATGCTGGCCAAATTAAACAAGTTGTGATTGACGGCGAAAGAATCCGTGGCGAAAAAACAAACGGTTCAGAGTTTGAAAGTATTCGTCCGGCAGTTCAGGATCCTGAGCTGATGCCAAGCCTCATTAAAAATAATGTTGTGGTCGAAGGTGAAGCACCACAGCGTCAAGGCTTGCTCATGCAGTTGCTTATTGCAAGTTTCCCTGTACTTTTAATCATTTTGTTATTCATGTTCTTTATGCGCAACATGGGTGGCGGTGCAGGTGGTAAAAACGGCCCAATGAGTTTTGGTAAATCTAAAGCCAAAATGCTGTCTGAAGACCAGATTAAAGTCACTTTTACCGATGTAGCTGGTTGTGATGAAGCCAAGCAGGAAGTGGTTGAAATCGTAGATTTCCTCAAAGATCCAACCAAATTTAAACGTCTGGGTGCAAGTATTCCACGCGGTGTGTTAATGGTGGGGCCTCCAGGTACAGGTAAGACTCTACTTGCTAAAGCCATTGCAGGTGAAGCTAAAGTTCCATTCTTTAGTATTTCAGGTTCCGACTTCGTTGAAATGTTTGTCGGTGTCGGTGCATCACGTGTGCGTGACATGTTCGAACAGGCAAAACGCCATGCACCATGTATCATCTTTATTGATGAGATTGATGCAGTCGGTCGTCATCGTGGTTCAGGTACTGGTGGTGGTCACGATGAACGTGAACAGACCCTCAACCAGATGCTGGTAGAAATGGACGGTTTCGAAGGTAATGAAGGTATTATCGTCATTGCTGCAACCAACCGTGCAGATGTACTGGATAAAGCTTTACTTCGTCCAGGCCGTTTTGACCGTCAGGTTGTTGTTGGCTTGCCAGATATCAAGGGTCGTGAGCAAATTCTGAATGTACATTTGAAAAAATTGCCTTCAGTGACAGGGGTAGATGTTAAAGTGCTTGCACGTGGTACACCAGGCTTCTCCGGCGCCCAATTGGCCAATCTGGTGAACGAAGCTGCTTTGTTTGCTGCACGCCGTAACAAAAACACTGTCGATATGCATGACTTTGAAGATGCAAAAGACAAGTTGTATATGGGTCCTGAACGTAAGTCGATGGTCCTTCGTGAGGAAGAGCGTCGAGCGACGGCTTATCATGAAGCAGGCCATGCAATTGTTGCTGAAAGTTTACCAGGTACAGATCCTGTGCATAAAGTAACGATCATGCCACGTGGTTGGGCTTTAGGTGTTACCTGGCAGCTGCCTGAATTTGACCAAACCAGCCATTACAAAGATAAAATGCTGAATGAAATTTCTATTTTGTTTGGTGGTCGTATTGCTGAAGAAGTCTTTATTAACCAGATGTCAACAGGCGCTTCCAATGACTTTGAACGTGCAACCAAAATGGCACGTGCGATGGTGACCAAATACGGTATGTCTGACAAATTAGGAGTCATGGTCTATGAAGAAGATGCACAGCAATCATTTATGGGCAGTATTGGTAGCCGCAGTATTTCGGAAACCACACAACTAGAAGTTGATCGTGAAATTCGTCGAATTCTGGATGAACAATATAAAGTCGCACGCAATATCTTGGAAAGTAAAAAAGATGTTGCCCATGCGATGGTGAAAGCTTTAATGGAATGGGAAACCATTGATCGGGATCAAATCCGTGACATTATGGAAGGTCGTGAACCTCAACCGCCAAAAGTTTATGTTGCAGAAAATCCTGTGATTGATGTAACACCAAATGATGGCCCGTTGACACCTCCACCATTGCCAGCCAATTAAGCTTAATAAAAAACCACCTTCGGGTGGTTTTTTATTGCAGCCATTTGAGCCACGGGTTAATAAATGATTTTGCTATAAACGATATAACATCAAAATAAACTATGAGAATGAGATTATTCAACTATTTAAGATAGCAAATATCTACAGCATATTAGCCAGTGAATGGCTGCAGGTGATAGGATGATTACAAACTAAAATAATGCAATATTCTAAAAATAATTACTTCGAAATCTAGCGATTATTCTTATTCAGTTTTGCTTTATTTAATTATCCATAAGACAATATTGAGGTTATTTTAAGTGAGTATTGAATCATGCAGCTGATGCCTTTGTTACCACATGTATGGACATTTGGTGATTTAAAATTGGACTTATCCCAGCCGCATGTAATGGGGATTCTCAATGTCACCCCAGACTCTTTTAGTGATGGTGGTCGGCATAATCAAAAAGAAGATGCAGTTGCCCGCGCACTGGAAATGATCGCTGAAGGCGCAACCGTGATTGATATTGGCGGTGAATCGACCCGTCCAGGTGCAGCAGCAGTAGAAGTGGAGGAAGAAATTCGCCGCGTGGTGCCTGTGGTTGAAGCTTTATCCAAACATAATGTCATTCTCTCGATTGATACGTCGCAACCTGAAGTGATTCGTGCAGCGGTTCGGGCCGGAGCGCATATCTGGAATGATGTCCGTGCTTTGACTCGGCCGAATGCATTGCAGACCGCAGCAGAGCTGAATATTCCAGTAATCATCATGCATATGCGTGGTGAACCGACCACGATGAACAATCTGGATCAATATGAGGACGTCACTGCTGATGTGATTCGCGAGTTATCCCAACGCGTTCAGGATGCCTTGGATGTGGGAGTAAAAGCGGAAAATATCATGATTGATCCAGGTTTTGGTTTCGCTAAAAATGCCCAGCAAAATTTACAGTTGCTGAACGAATTTTATAAACTGACAGAAATGGGCTATCCGATTCTGTCTGCTTTATCTCGTAAACGCTTTATCGGGACAGTGCTAGATGGTGCAGCACCGCAAGAGCGGGCAGTAGGCTCTGCAACAGCACATTTACTGAGTATTCAGCAAGGTGCCTGCATGGTACGAGCACATGATGTTAAGGCTACAGTCGATGCGATTAAAGTCTGGCAAGCCATGCAAATGGCTTAGAAAGCGAGGCCGGGAAATCCCTACATTGACAATGTTGTTTGGCTTTTAAGCAACAATATGCTATATAGGCACGCTTAGATTAGATAGTCATCCTTTAGAGTGCCTGTAATGTTTGCAGATTTACTTCTCCCCATGTTCGATGATGAATATTATCCCGATATTCTGGTTGCTGAAATCAAACAGCATATCGAACGTTTTGCCCAAAAAGTCGCTAAATCAGGTTTGTCAGATCAAGAAATTTATCAGCTTGCCAATCTGACTGTGGCTGATATTAATGTCATGAAACCTCAGTTTGAAGATCTGGATTCATCTCTGGATGATAGCGCTGCAGATTATATTGCCGAAGCCATGATGATGGTGGTTCAAGAACACGGCCTGTTCGAGATTGAAATGGAAGAACTGATTACCAATCGAGAATGGTGATTTAAGAAAACCCTGCAGCTGCAGGGTTTTTTATTGTCTGTTGAAATACTCTTTAAAGCTATTAAAGCGAATCGAGCCTAATAATAGTTGCTCTTCATTCATGCATTGCTGATACAGATTCTGGTAATAAGCTTGCAGATCTGACTGACCTTGAACCTGTTGTGGTGTTTTTGATCTGGATTGTTGATAAGCCCAAAAAGCCAGTTGCCGGAGTTTCTGCAATTTGATCTGATCAATTGCGCTACAGGAATTTTTAAATAAAGGTTCCAGGATGACCACCCCAAAGGAGGAAATCGCTAAAAAGATCATGCTGATAATGACCAGCACATCCGAATGAACCAGATAAAGATTAAGCAGCAAACATAGAAAAATTGGAATTTGCAGATAGAGACAATTTTGCAAACGCTGACTATAGGCTTTGGAGCTGTACTGTGCTTGATATTGCGCATAACAGATATAAGGATACAGTAGGGCCATCAGCATAATTAAGGTGACATTAAAGGCAACCGTGGCATTTTTGAAAAAATAATATTCCAGAAATACCGAGCTGATACTACAGGCTACACAGACCAGAAGGGACAGTAAATTAATCGCGATAACGAACTGGATATTTTGCAGGGCATTAAATTTAAAGCGGCTATAATGCAACTTTAGAAAAAAAGCATCTGGATGACGTAATTGTAATGTGGCGAGATCGAAGTGTTTTAATTCTGACATGGGGGATTTCGCGCTAAAAAATAAAATTCAGGCACAAAAAAACCAGCACAATGCTGGATTTTTTATTGCACCATTTTAATAAAAATTAAAATGGTGCCCGAGGCCAGACTCGAACTGGCACGCTTTGTGGGCGGGGGATTTTAAATCCCCTGTGTCTACCGATTTCACCACTCGGGCATGTGCGCAATAATAGAGGACGAAATAAAGCTTGGCAAGCAAATTTCTAAATGATCGCTTTCTTTTCAAGCAATTCCATCACTTCTTATCTGCAAACTAGGTCTATCTACCTGTTCTCTTAATGAAGAGTTGTAGATATTTAATAGAGAGAATTAAGAGTGATTGATATTACTATGAGTTATCTTTCAGATAACTATCGATGTCCAGATACTTGATGGTTTTGCAATATTGATGCTCATATTTCAGCAGTCGCGTATATAACCCGGCATAGTGATTTAATTGCTGTTTTAGTTCGGCATGCCGAGGATCATGGCTTGAATAAAAACGTAATTTTAGTCGGATCAGACAGGTCTGTTTATAAGCCCAGAAGCAGATTTTACGTAATTGTTGCAGCTGGTAATGTTCAGCATTCTGGCTATTTGTTCGGAATAAATTCTCCCGATAAAAACGTACAAAGCCAAAGCTCACACCAAAGAAGAAGAGAGTCCACATCAGCAAACTGCTTTTCATAAACAGTAAATTTAAAGCTAGCAAAAGAATTACAATAGCCATTTTGATCGGAGTGTGACGCAATGACTGGTATAATGAATAAGAAGAATGCTGAATTTGTTGCAAAATCAAGGTAAGACTCAACATCAGGAAAAACAGAATACCTAAAATGGCATAACTCTGTGCCTGAAATTCGCTGATTTGCATAAAAGTATGCTGTAGCAGATCTCGTGACATCAAACTTATGGGAATAAAAATCATGGCGGCCAAAGTCCATGGAATAATAGACTTGGCTTTATCCCAGATTCCTCGAATTTTGATCTGGCTATAGAACAGGTAATTGCCTTTAAATGCAGCCGGATACTGTCGTTTAAGTTGCTGTAACAACAGCGTCACTTGTCTAGTGGGCATCATCCTAAGATTAATTTAATATTTAGATGAAGCACTATAGTCGATTTGGCGCAAAATCGCAGAAGAAATGCAGTTTCAGAACGTAGCGCTGTTTTAATCATGAAGATTTTGATTTTTTAGCGTCGAATTATGCGAAAATAGCCCATTCAAGATTTATTTTTTTAAGGACAGTTTATGACTGATCAATCTCCTCAGGCGTTAAGCGACATCGAAATTTTAGACATCCTGCAAAGTATGAAAAAGGATGAGCTAAATACTGAGGCGCAAGCAGCAATTCGTCAGGGTGGCAAAGCTGGTCGTCAGGAAGCACATAAAGCAGCCTTGGTAGCATTGAATCAGTCATTTGAAGACAAATTTGTCGAAGCGGTATCGTTGGCTTTGGGTTTAAATTCGGCCCAGATCAAAAAAATCCGTTATAAAAAAGACCGGATCCGTATTTTAAAAGCGCACGGTATCGATTATATGGCGATTGATGGTGCTGAAACTGCACAGGTATTGTCACAAATTGCACAAGCAATTGTGCGTGAAGATGCCATTGTCACCCATGACCTGCACAATATTTTTCCGTTCTGGAAAGAAGGCTGGCCTATGGTGCAATTCGATAATGCTTATAAAATTTTAGAAGATGATATCCAGATTCACTATCAAGCTGTTCTAGAGGCTTTATTAGCGAAAGTCTAAATTATAAATAGTTTTAAAAAGCACCTTCGGGTGCTTTTTTAATCGCGATACATCAGTGCAATCAGCCAACTGATGGGCAAAATAAATAAACGCCACCAGGTGATCAAGGGCCAATAAAAATACTCTCCAAACCTCAAGGTCGAGTCGAAACCTTGTCGGCGACGTTCATGCGGATAGGGAATAATGAAAACGGTTAAAACTAGCATAATGATGGCTGCCAGTAAGAGCAGGGGATTCTGCTGTTTGGCAAAAAAGAAATAAAATAAATACAGAGCGGAATAAAAAAACAGACATGCCAAAAATGCAGAAATATTCATTACTCACCTTATGATTTTTTTATTAGAATAATTTTTTCTATTTATTAGAAAGAAGAACCAGACTAATCTGATTCTTCTTGAATAACTGAATTGGTTTCGATTAAGCGGGTCACCAGTAACTGGTCAATTTTAAAGTGATCGACATCCACCACTTCAAACTTATAAGCACCAAATATCACTGCATCTGCAGGACGTGGAATCTTGCGTAATTTATACATCATGAAGCCAGCGATGGTTTCATAGTTTTCATCATCAGGCATTTCATCAATTTCAAGCGCATGCTTGATGTCTTCAATTGGCGTGCTGCCTTCAATCAGCCAGGAATTATTGTCACGTTTAATAATTTGCTGATCGGCTTCAATCGGCGTCACCCAGTCACCCATCACGGTAATCATAATATCGGAAAGGGTAATCACTCCAACGACCAGCGCATATTCATTAATGACGACGGCAAACTTTTCCTTGGTAGAGCGGAAACGGTCTAGAACTTCCGATAAGGTCAAAGTATCCGGAATGGTCAGGACATTACGGATGGTATTTTCATTGAGCTGCAGCAGCGACTGGTTATTCAGAATACGCACCAGTATGTCTTTGGCATCCACATAGCCAATCACACTATCAATGTCATTGCTACATACCAGGAACTTGGAATAGGGATATTCTGCCAGCTTTTGCCGGATACTTTCTTCCGGTTCATTCAAGGTGAAAAACACCACATTTTCACGTGTAGTCATACTCGAAGGCACGTTACGTTCTTCCAGCTCGAATACGTTTTCAATGAAATGGTGTTCCTGCTTCTGGAGTACACCGGCCTGTGCACCGGCATCCATCACTGCAGAAATATCATCAAAAGTAATATTGTCATCACGGATGGTATTCACTTTAAACAGACGGAACAGCATGTTGGCAATCGCGTTAATGAACCATGCCAAAGGTTTGCAGACCTTAATGAAAATCTGGATGGGCTCGATGACTGAGACTGCGATCTTTTCTGGCGCAATCATGGCCAGACGTTTCGGCATCAGGTCCGCAAATAAAATAAATAATGAAGTGACGACAGTAAAGGAAAGCGCGAAGCTGATATTCTCAGCCCAAGGTCCTTGGTAAAAGCGGGAAACAAAATTATAAATATAAGGACGGAAGGCGCCTTCACCTAAAATACCGCCCAGAATGGCGACTGCATTTAAACCAATTTGAGAGGCTGCAAAGAAGTCCGCAGAATTTTCTTGTAGATCTAAAACTTTTTGAGCGCGATGTTCACCCGATTCAGCCAGAATTTTCAGTTTGACTTTACGGGCACCTGCGAGGGCGATTTCAGTTAAAGATAAAAAACCGGCCCCCGCGATGAGTATTAAGATAATCACGATATTTTGTAAGAGGCTCACAAATCCACCTGTGGATAAATAATATCTTAGGATATTTTTAGCATAAAAAAAGACTTGAGGTGTAACAATGACAGCTCAAGTCCTCAAAGTATAATCTTCAAAAATAAGAATTTAGAAGATTGTAAGGTTAATAGTTTGAAAATTGAGAATTATTGCTCAGGAATTCACGATTTTCCTCTTCAATCATTTGCCGTGCAACATATAAAATCAGCTGACGTAACCAGCGATGTGCCGGATGATGATGCAATAATGGGCACCACGCCATTTTCAATTCAAATTCCGGAATATAAAACGGCGGATCTTTTAAAATCAGATTGTGATTTTTGGCTTGCAAGCGCGCAATACGTGAAGGCAGTGTTGCGATCAGATCTACATTGGATGCTAATAAGCCTGGCATCTGATAATGACGGGTAAATACCGAAATCTTACGTTTCTGGCCAATACGTTCCAAAGCCTGATCAATCCAGCCTAAACCGGCCTGTTTTTCAGGATTCACCCCGAAACCAACACCCATACCGGTTTTAGAAACCCAGATATGCTGTGCATCTAGGTAACTTTTAAGGTTTAAGTTGCTTGCGGCAGGATGCTTGTTATTTAAAAGACAAGAAAAGCTGTCACGCCAGACCAATACCTGATGAAAACTTTGCGGAATCTCATTAAAGCGGTTAATTGCCAGATCGACCTTGCCCTGTTCCATATCACGGTAAGACACGTCACTTGGCGTCAGGAAGTCGAGAACAACATTTGGAGCTTCTGAACGCAAGGCTTTGACTAAGCGCGGTACTAAAGTGGCTTCGGCATAATCCGAGGTCATGATCCGGAAGACACGATTTGAGGTATATGGACGGAACTCGGTACGCGGTTCCAGAATCATGGACAAGTCAGCCAGGGCATCCCGAATGCGGGGCTGCAATTCTAAGGCACGTTCGGTTGGGGTCATGCCTTCAGAAGAACGAATCAGGAGAGGATCATTAAATAAATTGCGTAATCGGCGTAAAATGTTACTCATGGCAGGCTGGGTAACACCCAATTGTTCTGCGGCACGGGTGACATTTTTTTCGCGAAGAAGTACATCAAGATAAATTAATAGATTGAGATCGACTCGCTCCAGATTCATAAAAGAAATACCGAGAATAAATACAAGAAATTATGCTCATTATGCCATAACTGACGGGCTTTGTGTAAAGCACCGATGAAAAAAAAGCCATGATAAAACAACCATAGTCCATGGAATTTGTTTAGGTTGAGCTGGATTATCAAGGGGGTTTGCTAAGGGAAATAGGAGGGATTTCTGAAAGCTGATCTAGTAACTTGCTCTCTACAGACCAACCCTTAATACACTAGTTTTATAGGTAGATATTATGAGTTTGATATATGAATATTTTCGTGAAAAATAAACCAATAAATTCATGTCTTAAGACTAAGAAATAATCAGAAATCTTTATTTTTGTGAAATAAAATAGTATCTGACCCCGTCCCAGACTTAAGTCTAATGAATTATTTTTAACCTTCATGTCTAAATTTTACTCATTAATATTTTTCAATAAATTTATATAAAACAGTATGTTAATTTATTATGTTGAAACTTTACTAAGACTTTGATCTACTCATTTTTTAAATAAATACTGAAGATTCTTGCAGACTATTGGATTAATTTTCATAAGCCAACTAATCTTTAGTTATCCCAACGGATCGTCGAAAATCTGAACAAGTCATTGAGGGTGTGATTTGAGCGGTTCGTTGCAGAAAAATCCTAATATTATTACAGGAATATATCATGACTACATACCAAACAGCGATTGATGCAATCCGCGAATTAAAAGCGAAATTCGGTAACACTTGGGCAGACATCAGTCCTGAAGATGCTGCGCGTATGCAACTTCAAAACCGTTTCAAAACTGGTTTGGACATTGCGAAATATACAGCGGCAATTATGCGTCGTGATATGGCTGCTTATGATGCCGACTCTAGCAAATACACTCAATCATTAGGTTGCTGGCACGGTTTTATCGCGCAACAAAAAATGATTGCGAACAAAAAATACTTCGGTACAACTGAACGTCGCTACATCTACCTTTCTGGCTGGATGGTTGCAGCACTTCGTTCAGAGTTCGGTCCACTTCCTGACCAATCTATGCACGAAAAAACATCTGTTCCAGCATTGATTGAAGAAATCTACACATTCTTACGTCAAGCTGACGCGAAAGAACTTAATGATCTTTTCCGTGCGCTTAAAAAAGCTCAAGAAGCGGGCGATACTGCTAAAGCAGCTGAAATCACTTCACAAATCGACAACTTCCAAACTCACGTTGTGCCAATCATTGCGGACATCGACGCTGGTTTCGGTAACGAAGAAGCAACTTACTTGCTTGCCAAGAAAATGATCGAAGCGGGTGCTTGTGCACTACAAATCGAAAACCAGGTTTCTGATGCGAAACAATGTGGTCACCAGGCTGGTAAAGTAACTGTTCCACACGAAGATTTCATCGCGAAAATCCACGCACTTCGCTATGCATTCCTGGAAATGGGTCTGGACGATGGTATCATTGTTGCACGTACTGACTCTGAAGGCGCTGACTTGACTCAAAAAATCCCAGTGGTTAAAGAGCCAGGCGACATCGCTTCTCAATATATCAGCTACTTAGATACAACTGAAATTGACATTTCAGAAGCGCAAGAAGACGAAATCCTGATCAAGCGTGATGGTAAACTTCACCGTCCTAAACGTCTTGCTTCTGGCTTGTACCAGTTCCGTGAAGGCACACAAATCGACCGCGTTGTACTTGACTGTGTAACTAGCCTTCAAAACGGTGCTGACCTGCTTTGGATCGAAACTGCGACTCCAAACGTAGCTGAAATTGCTCACATGGTTAACCGTGTTAAAGAAGTTGTTCCAAATGCGAAACTTGTTTATAACAACTCTCCATCGTTCAACTGGACTTTAAACTTCCGTCAACAAGCTTACGACCGTTGGGTTGCTGAAGGTAAAGACGTATCTGCATATGACCGCGCTAAATTAATGAGCGCTGAGTACGATGCAACTGAATTGGCTGCTGAAGCTGACGAAAAAGTTCGTACCTTCCAGGCAGATGCTTCTCGTGAAGCAGGTGTATTCCATCACTTGATCACTCTTCCGACTTACCACACAGCTGCGCTTTCTACGCATGAGCTTGCTCAAGGTTACTTCGGTACTGAAGGTATGTTGGCTTATGTTGCTGGCGTACAACGTAAAGAAATCCGCGGCGGTATCGCATGTGTTAAACACCAAGCAATGGCCGGTTCTGACATCGGTGATGACCACAAAGAAATCTTCGCTGGTGACAATGCATTGAAAGCTGGTGATGATTCTAAAAACACAATGAACCAGTTCAGCGCTTAATCCGCTTAATTGATTCACCAAAAAACCCTGCAGACGCAGGGTTTTTTGTTTGAAAAAATGCTATTAATTTAGGGATGCGCAACCTCAGGAACGTGTACAGCCAGGATTATCCATAATTTCTCCATGATTGGTTTTTATCGCAGTTTTATGTGTTTAATTCTTGCAATCTGCTGCTATGTCACTGAATATTCAAATATAGACTGCTTGTATTTTGCACGACCTCTATCCCCAATTAATTAAAAGTGACTCGGACTTATGCTGTCTAAATTTTTTATCCACCGCCCGATCTTTGCTGCAGTACTGGCGATTATGGTCATGGCAATTGGCATGTTCGCGGTAATGAACTTGCCAGTGGAACGTTATCCGGATATTGCACCGCCACGGATAACAGTGGCAGCAACCTATAGCGGTGCTTCTGCGGAAACTGTAGAAGAAAGCGTGACCCAGGTGCTGGAACAGCAGATTAAAGGTATCGATCATTTGCTGTATTTTAGTTCGAGTAGTGATTCTTCGGGGCGTAGCCGGGTCAGCATTAGTTTTGAAAATGGTACCGATCCGGATACCGCACAGGTGCAGGTACAAAATGCGATTAATGGCGTTCTGAACCGCTTGCCAGAAGATGTACAACGCCAAGGTGTTAATGTCTTTAAGTCGCTTGGTGATACGCATATGGTGATCAGCCTGTACGATGAATCCGGACGCAGCAACAATATTGAACTTTCTGATTATCTGATGACCCATCTGGAACAGGATATTTCCCGGATCGAGGGAATTGGTGAGGTGGATGTCTTCGGGTCGCAATATGCGATGCGGATCTGGCTGGACCCAAGGAAATTAAAACAATATAACCTGATGCCAAGTGATGTGCGTGCCGCAATCGAATCCCAGAATACCCAGGTCGCTGCAGGTGCAATCGGAGATTTGCCTGCAGTGGAGGAGCAATACCTGAATGCCAAAGTCACTTCGGGTTCGCGACTGAAAACCGTGGACGAATTCCAGAATATTATTGTCAAATCGGATCGTGCCGGCAGCTTTATTTATTTAAAAGATATTGCCCGGGTGGAACTGGGTGCTGAAAATTATCAGTCTTATAGTACCAATAATGGTTATCCATCAGCAGGTCTGGGTATTTCACTGGCCTCAGGGGCGAATGCTATTGAAACCTCTAATCTGATTAAAGCTGAAATTGCCCGGATTTCTCAGCAATTGCCTGATGGCTACAAAATTGCCTACCCACGGGACAATACACCTTTCGTACAGGAATCAATTAAAGAGGTTGTAAAAACCCTGTTTGAAGCAGTGATTCTGGTGATCATTGTGATGTTTATTTTCTTGCAGAACTGGCGTGCGACTTTAATCCCAACTGTGACGGTTCCAGTGGTGATATTGGGGACGATGGCAGTCCTCTATACGCTTGGGATGAGTATCAATACGCTCACATTGTTCGCTCTGGTATTGGCAATTGGCCTGCTGGTCGATGATGCAATTGTGGTAGTAGAAAATGTCGAACGTCTGATGCATGAACAGAATCTGTCTGCGCAGGAGGCAGCTTTAGAGTCCATGCAGGAAATTAGTGGGGCACTGATCGGGATTACTTTGGTGCTGACCGCAGTATTTATTCCCATGGCTTTCTTTGGCGGTTCTACCGGGGTGATTTACCGTCAGTTCTCTATTACCCTGGTTGCAGCCATGTCTCTGTCCCTGATGGTGGCGCTTGTTCTGACTCCCGCACTGTGTGCCCTCATTCTCAAGCCAAATCCTCAACCAGCCAAATGGGCTGCATGGTTTAACCGGAAACTGGATCATCTGAAACAGCGCTATCTTAAACTGGCTCAGATGACGATCCGGCATCAGGCGGTGTGTCTGGTGATATTTGCCGGATTGATCTGTGTATTCGGTCTGTTCTACCGGGCCTTGCCGACCAGTTTCTTGCCGGCTGAAGACCAGGGGATTTTAAGTCTGCAGATTAAATTGCAGGAGGGCGCACCGCTGAAAAATACCATTCAGATCGGAGAGCAAGTCCGCCAATATTTTCTCGATCAGGAACAAGCCAATGTCAATCTGGTGATGATCCGTTATGGGCGAAATTTCTCTGGAACTGGTCAGAATCTGGCGACCGGTTTTGTGGCATTGAAACATTGGGATGAGCGTTCAGGTCAGGACAATACCGCACAAGCGATTCGTGAACGGGCCCTGAAGCATTTTCAAGGCAATCGCAATGCACAAATTAACGTGTCCATGCCACCTTCAGTCAATGGTCTGGGACAAACTGATGGTCTGGATTTCTGGATTCGTGATATTAATGGCAATGGCCGACAATATCTGGAACAGCAGTTTAAAGCACTGGAAGCTCAGACCGGCAATTACACCAGTTTTGAAAACCTGGGCAAACGTTCTAATCCGGACAAAGCAGAGTTGCGCGTCAATATCGACCAAAAACAGGCCATGGCCAATGGTCTGACCCAATCGGCAATTAACAGTACTTTATCCAGTGCCTGGGGCGGCAGTTATATCAATGACTTTATTGATCGTGGCCGGATTAAGCGGGTAATTATGCAGGGGGATGCAGAATTCCGTTCCAAGCCGGAAGATCTGGCGCAGTGGCATGTACGCAATGACCAGAATCAGATGGTACCTTTTAGCAACTTCTCGCAAGTGGACTGGAGTGGTGGCCCTGAAGTGGTGAACCGTTTTATGGGCTATACCGCGCTGCAAATGGAAGCAGACCGGGCCAAAGATAGCAGTTCCGGTCAGGCTATGCAGGATGTGGAAGCACTGATTGCCGAACAGGAGGGAGTCGATGTGGTCTGGAGCGGTCTTTCCTTTGAGGAGAAACAGTCGAGTAATCAGGCCATCTGGCTTTATCTGATTTCAATTGGTTTTATTTTTCTTTGTCTGGCGGCATTGTACGAAAGCTGGAGTATTCCTACTGCAGTCATGTCTGCGATTCCATTGGGTATTGGTGGTAATATCATTTTCAGTTATCTGGCGGGTTTCCCAAATGATATCTATTTCCAGATTGCATTGCTGACCACCATTGGCCTGTCCTGTAAAAATGCCATTCTGATTGTAGAATTTGCTTCGCTGGCACAGCAACAAGGCAAATCTGTAGTGGAAGCGGCTCTTGAAGGTGCATCTTTGCGTTTGCGTCCAATTCTGATGACGTCTTTGGCATTTGGCGCTGGGATTTTGCCTTTGGTCTTTGCTACTGGTGCTGGCGCGGTGAGCCGTCAGGAAATTGGGGTAAGTGTACTGGGCGGGGTGATTTTTGGAACTGTGCTGGTTCTAATTTTTATTCCCTTTATGTATGTTCTGATTCGTCGACTGATCATTAAAAAATCGCGTGCTTAATATACAGAAAAGATTGCAAAGCTAAAAAATCCCCGTATTGACGGGGATTTTTTATGGCCAATCATTTATCCGATGACTGGTTAATTTTGCAGCATGGTTTAAAAATTGCTATAGAAATCATCTATTGATAACAGAATGCATCGTGAGAATGCATCTGATGGGGATTTCTAGTTTATGTTGTCGCGCTTTTTTATTTATCGTCCCAAATTTGCAGCAGTTATTGCGATTTTCATGATGAGCCTGGGAATATTTGCCCTGCAAAAAATTCCCGTTGAACATATGCCGAATATGGATGCGCCAGCACTAGGAGTTTATGCAGGCTATCGTGGAGCATCGGCAGAAACTGTTGAGCAATCGGTTACCCAGATTCTGGAACAGGCAGTCAAAGGGATTGAAGGCCTGGAAACCTTTCATTCCAGCAGTTCGGTAGGACGTGCTCAACTTGATTTGCAATTTGAACAAGGGGTCGATCTGGATCAAGCCCAGTTACAGGTGCAAAACGCCGTCAATGGTGTACTGGGTCGCTTGCCGGAAGAAACCCAGCAAGGCGGGGTCAATGTCTATAAGTCAGGTTATGATCAGTTTGCGCTGTTAAGTTTATATGATGAAAGTGGTCAAAGTACCATAACCGAACTTTCAGATTATTTGATGGTGCATGTAGAACCTCGTCTGTCACGTATTGAGGGTATGGGGGAGATCGAGCTGTATGGTGCTGGCTATGCCATGCGGATCTGGCTCAATCCCCACAAGTTAAATCAATTCAACCTGATGCCCAGCGATATCCGTAATGCCATAGAAACCCAGAATGCACCATTGGCTTCAGGTGCGATAGGCGGTTTGCCAACCCTCGAGGGTCAATATCTCAATGCCAAGGTAAGTGGTGGTTCACGTTTAAGCAGTGTTCAGGAATTTGAAAAGATCATTGTGAAAACGACTGATTCCGGTTCATTGCTGTATTTAAAAGATGTTGCGCGAGTAGAACTTGGTGCAGAAAGTTATAACCACATTAACTATACCAATGGTCAGTTATCTTCAGCTTTATCCATTACTTTGGCCCCTCGTAGTAATGCCCTTGCTGTCTCGGAGCAGATTCAGGCGGTATTAAAAAATGCGCAAGCCAATTTGCCGCCACACTATCAGTTGCGTATGACCATGGACAAAACGCCATTTATTACCGGTTCCATTGAACAGGTGGCCAAAACACTGGTTGAAGCCATTTTTCTGGTGATTATCGTGATGTTTATTTTCCTGCAGAACTGGCGGGCCACCATTATTCCTGCTGTCACCATTCCGATTGTGGTTCTGGCCACATTTGCCGTGTTGTATGTTTTGGGGATGACCCTGAACAGCTTTACCTTATTCGCCCTGATTCTGGCGATTGGCCTATTGGTGGATGATGCCATTGTTGTAGTTGAAAATATTGAACGGCTGATGCATGAAGAAAATCTGGATGCCAAAGCTGCGGCCTTAAAGTCGATGCAGGAAATGAGCGGGGCACTGGTCGGCATTACATTGGTGTTGACTGCAGTATTCATTCCCATGGCATTCTTTGGCAGTATCACCGGCGTGATTTATCGGCAATTTTCCATCACTTTGGTGGTGGCCATGTTGCTGTCATTATTTGTTGCCTTGATTATTACCCCGACATTTGCAGCACAACTGCTTAAACGCAAAACTCATCAAGCACGCTGGGCGCGAAGTTTTAATCGTGGTATGGATCGGCTCAATGCAGGCTACCAGAAAGTGTCTGCAGGAAGCATGCGATTTAAATTCGGCATGTTGGCATTGTTCGGTATCTGTATCCTGGGGTTTGGATGGGTTTATAAAAATTTACCTGAAGGTTTAATACCTACTGAAGACATGGGCTTTGTGATGGGACAGATCGTAATGCCCGGTAATGTGCCACGCTCCGAGATTGAGAAAGTAGGACGTGAAGTGCAAGACTATTTAATGCAGCATGAATCGGAACGCATCAAGAGTATCGGCGTCTGGTATAGCGGAAATAACGTCGGTGTGGGGCCTTATCGTGGGCAGCTCTTTGTGGTATTGAAGGACTGGGCAGCACGTAAAAATCCCGAAGATTCGGTTTTTGCCATGGTAGATCGCGCCCAGAAACACTTTGCCAATCATGCCAATGCCCAGATTTTCTTTATGGCACCGTCCATGTCGAGTAATGGGCGAGTCGTAGATTTCTGGTTACAAGATTTGGATTATAAAGGGGCCGGGTTTTTACAGGAGGCATTTGGCCAGATTGAGTCACGCGCCCAAGGACAAGCATCCATTGAATTTTTACAGTTGGACCAGCCCAAAGAGAGTGCTGAGCTAAATATTCAACTCGATGTTGAGCGCGTATTGAAGCATGCTATTCCCCAGCAAAATGTCAACACTACCTTGGCTGCAGCGTGGGGTGGTACCTACATCAATGACTTTATTGATCGTGGGCAGATTAAGCGTGTCATTATGCAGGGTGAAGCTGAATACCGTTCCAAACCTGAAGACCTGGCCCATTGGCATGTCAGAAATAACCAAGGTGAAATGTTGTCTTTTAACCAGTTTAGCAGCCTTAACTGGCAGGGTGGTCCAAACAGTATTAACCGCTATATGGGCTATAATGCCGTTCCGGTCTATGCCGGCATTCCAAAAGACAAATTCTCCAGTCAGACCATGCAGGATGTTGAAACATTGGTCGATGAACAGGAAGGTGTGAACCTGGCCTGGAGCGGAGCCGCACTGGAAGAAAAGCGCAGCAGTGGTCAGGCCATTTTCCTTTACATTATTTCTATCGCATTTATTTTCCTGTGCTTAACGGCCTTATATGAAAGTTGGACAATTCCTGCGGCAGTCATCAGTGCCATTCCATTAGGGATAGGTGGCAGTATCTTATTTTGCTGGGCTTTTGGTTTCGCCAATGACATCTTTTTCCACATTGCTTTACTGACGACCATCGGCCTGTCCTGTAAAAATGCCATTTTGATTGTGGAGTTTGCCGCACAGGCAGAGCAGGCAGGCAAAACCACCTTAGCTGCAGCTTTGGAGGGCGCAAGTTTGCGCTTACGTCCTATTTTGATGACCTCTATAGCCTTTGCTGCCGGTGTACTTCCTCTAATTTTTGCGACAGGGGTGAGTGCGATTAGCCGTCAGGAAATTGGTGCCAGTGTTTTTGGAGGGGTTATCTTTGCGACCATTCTGGTACTGTTCTTTATTCCATTTATGTTTGTCTTGATTCGAACTCTGTTTCGTGTCAAAGCAACAAATAAAGTTATACAAATCAATCTAGAAAATCAGGAATACTCACTCTAGGGCGGGTAGCTTTCATACCTGCAACAAATAATGGTATGGGAATGCAGCATCAAGAAAAAATACAGCAGTTACATGAAACTCTGCTTACTGGGAACAATAATATTCACCAACTTCTACAGCAGTTAAACATTGCCGATCAGGCCAGAATTTTGTCGGAACTTGGACCTGCGGAACGCTATCTGCAATTTCAGCAGCTAGAGCGGCAGGCCGAGGTGCTGGAGTTCTTGCCACTGGCCATGCAAATCCAGTTGGCTTACCAGTTTCCTCCAGATCAGCTGGCCAGTCTGATGGATGCCATGCATTCAGATGATTTTATTGATTTATATAAGCAGATGCCTTATGAAATACAGCAGCAATTACTGGGCAAGCTGTCTACTCAGTCGCTGCAGGTGCTGCGAGAGCTGCATGCCTATCCGGAGGAAACGGCTGGTGCCTTAATGAGTTCGGACTTTATCACACTGGCGCCGGAACTTAATATGCATCAGGCGATCGAAGTACTGCGTGATATTGCCGGAAATCATGACACTTTATATCTGATCTATATTGTAGATGCGCAGCAGCATCTACTGGGTGTGATTTCCTTGCGGCAGATTATCCAGGCAGCGCCGGATGCCACGATTGCCGAAGTCATGACTACGGATGTGGTGTATGCCACAGTCGATGAAGACCAGGAACAGGTCGCCCGTACCTTGGCCTATTATGATTTTATTGCCTTACCGGTAGTCGATGCTGCACAGAAGCTGGTCGGCATTATTACCTATGATGATGCCATGGATATTGCGGAGGCTGAAAGTACTGAGGATATTTTGAAATCTGGTGCCGTCACACCTTTGAACGAACTCAGTCTGAAAACTGCACCGATCTTTAGCCTGTATCAGAAACGGGTATTCTGGCTGGTGATACTGGTTTTCGGGAGTCTATTGTCTGGAATTGGGATTGCGCATTTTGAAGAGATTATCGCCTCCCATATTGTGCTGGTATTTTTCCTGCCTCTACTGGTCGGCAGTGGCGGAAATGCAGGTTCCCAGTCCGCTACCTTGATGGTGCGCGCCCTAGCCACAGGCGATGTGCAGTTTAAGGACTGGTTTAGTCTGCTTGGACGTGAATCTCTGGTTGCCTTATGTCTGGGAGGCACCATGGCGATTGCCGTATCCATCTTGGGGTATATAAGAGGTGACTGGATGGTCGCTGTGGTGCTGGCCTTAAGTATGCTTGGTATTGTACTGATGGGCTGTCTGATCGGCATGAGCTTGCCATTTATACTCAATAAATTAAAGCTGGATCCGGCCAGTGCCTCAGCACCACTGGTTACTTCAATCTGTGATGCCACTGGTGTGATCATCTATTTATTTATTGCATCTAAATTACTATTTTAATCTACAACTGGATACACCTTAAATTAAAAAATACTTTATGCTCAATTACATTGGTTTCATTTCTGGAAAAATACATGCCTCATCCTCAACAAAAAACAAAACTAAGCCAGCAAGAAGTGATACGTCTGGAACGTGATCTGGCCAAGTTTGCCAATATGATGGATTCAGTGGTGCGTATTCCGTTTACCAAGCAAGGCGTGGGAGCAGATGCGGCTTTAAGTACGATCCCGGTTGCTGGAGATATTGCCGGTTTTGTGTTGACCTGTTATGCCATTCATAAGGCCAAACAGATCGGGGTGCCGAGCGCCAAACTCAATCCGGTCATGAAACTGGCAGTAATGGATGCAGTGGTTGGATTTATTCCTGTGGCTGGTACCGTCTTTGATATTTTTATCCGGCCGAGTCGCAAGGCGCTGGATGTCGTGCATCTGCATATACGTGAGGAATATCAGATTAGCAGCGACCGGCATGTGGTACATCCATTTCTGCATGAAAGTCTGGAACGTAAACAGCAGCAATCTGCTTTCTGGCGGAATCGTGTCGTGGCCTGGATCTGGATTCATATCCCGGATATTTTGGGCACCATATTCCTGATCCTGTTTGTTTTCGCGATCGGATGGGGCATTATGGCGCTGTATCAATGGATCAGCTGATTAAATTGAGCTAAAGAATACGCGAATGAATCCAATAAAAAAGCCTGCAATTACTGCAGGCTTTTTTGAATTAATATGGGTATTACTTGTGCATGTTTTAGATTAAGCACAATCAAGCTGTTGTAATGCAGCGACACGCTGTTCGATGCTTGGATGCGTCTGGAACAATGCAGCAAGGCTAAAACCTTCCTCTTTACCCGCAGAAATCGCAAATGCTTTCATTTCTTTCGGCATGGCATCTGGCATTTCAGATTCTGCCTGTAAGCGTAGTAATGCTGAAATCATGGCCTGTTTACCAGCCAGACGTGCACCTGCTTCATCGGCACGGTATTCACGGTGGCGCGAGAACCACATCACAATAGACGACGCAAGAATACCGAACACGATATCTAGCACAATAGTAATCACGAAATAGGCAATACCCGGAGCTTCACCATCTTCACGACCAAAGACATTGCGATCAATAAAATCACCTGCGACACGTGCGAAGAACATTACAAAGGCGTTCACCACACCCTGGATCAGGGCAAGAGTCACCATATCGCCATTGGCAACGTGACCGATTTCATGCGCCAATACAGCACGAAGTTCGTCTTTGTTCATACGCTCAAGCAAGCCGGTTGATACCGCAACTAGAGCATCGTTTTTATTCCAGCCAGTGGCAAAGGCATTGGACTGGTAAGAAGGGAAAATACCCACTTCCGGCATTTTAATGCCTGCACGCTGAGAAAGCTGTGCAACTTCATGGAGTAACCAGGCTTCAGCTTGGTTACGAGGAGCATTCGGGTCAATCAGTTCAGTACCCGTGGTTTTTTTCGCCATCCATTTAGACATGAACAGGGAAATGATTGAGCCGACCATACCGAACACAAAACAGATGACCAACAGGTTGCCTAGATTCAAGCCACCTGCGCCATGGTAACTACCGACACCGAAGAGTGACAAGATAATGCCAGCTACAACCAGTACCGCGAGGTTGGTTAGCAAGAACAAACCAATCCGCATCATTGAGAAATCCTCTTATTACAGAAAAATAATCTGATTATTAAATGTAAATCATTGAAATCAATATGAGGCGAAATCGAGAAGAATTCAAGGAAAAAATAGCATTTGGCTACAAAAAATACAGGGTATTTTTTGTTCGAATTAAAACATAGGTGTTTAAAAACAAAGCTGTTTAGAGATTATTCACTCAAATAGATCTTTGCTGATGCCGTTGCATTTGCAGTGGCATAAGAGCCTGCGGGTGCATCAGTGAAACTACCATCGGCCTGTGCGATGATCTGACGCTGATACTTGGCAGCCTGAATATTGGCAGCGGTGGTGGAGCCCGTGGAGTAATTGTCGGAGCTGGCAATAATACGCCCCTGACTCGACGCAGGGCTAGGTGAAATACTATTGGTGCTCAGGCCTTCGGTATACAGATTCTGATAGCGACTGGTCACACGGCGCACATAGTCCTGGGTTTCACGAAAGGGCGGAATACCACCGTATTTGCTGACATTGCCTTCACCGGCATTATAACCAGCCAGTGCCAGACTGGTATTGCCATTAAAACGTTTCAATAACCAGGCCAGATATTTGGCGCCCGCCATAATATTCTGCTGGGGATCATAGGCATTGCTGACATTAAAACGACGGGCAGTGGCCGGCATGAGTTGCATCAAGCCCTGTGCACCGACTGGTGAACGCGCATGTACATTGAAACCAGATTCAGTATGCATCACGGCTTTAATCAAGCCTTCAGAAACGCCATAAGTTTGGGATGCCTGACGGATAATCGAGTCATAGGCATTTTTATTTCTACTATAGCTCGGCAACACGGAAGCTTCACTAGAGCCCCAGTTGCTATAACTGTGAATATTGCTGTCTGGATAATAAGTCTTCTTTTCTACCTGTAAGTGATTATAGCGACTTTTCTTGTTGGTCAATAAAGTACTGCCATTACTGTCACGTAACTGGTAAATCGTTTGACCGGCATAAACAAAATGACAACAACCTGCCAATAACAAGCTGCTGATCCCATAACGCCCCAAAACATGTACATTTATTTTCATTGTTTATATTAAGTAAACACAATAGAGAAAAATTTAATCAAGAGTTTAACAAAAAATTACGGAATGAAAAGACTTGTGCGCTGCATTTATAAACGAGTTTGTAAATGCAAGTCATTTTTTACATTTTAGCAGTAGAAAAAAAAATATGATTTAATTTAAAACCTTAGGCTTGACAGGTTTAAGTTGTTGATTTTTATATATAATTAAATTGATCAAAAAATGATCAATTTAAAGAAAAGCCTTATCTTTTGAGCCGGACAAGTTGTCAAGCCTGTTTCAATCCACAAAGTTATCCACAGCTTTTGTGGACAACTGTGGAAAAGTCCAAAAGATAAGCATTTTGCCTAAAAAGTGAATGCAATCGTTCAATATATCAATCTAAATAAAACATGAAAATGAAATTAATAAGACATTTTCATGAAAATAAATTCTTTTGATGCGATACGGGGCCGAATCGGCTAAAATTGCGCGGTATTTTTATTTATGGGTTAATCTCGTCTATGTACTCGCCAGTTGAGTCCGAACAAGGATTTAATTTCAAACCTGAATTGCCAACAAGCTCAGCCTACTACCGTTTGTTGAAGAAGCTTCGCCGCCAGGTCGGACATGCCATTCGTGATTTCAAGATGATTGAAGAAGGCGATAAGGTCATGGTGTGTATTTCTGGTGGTAAAGACAGTTATACCCTGCTAGATATCCTGCTGCAGTTCAAGCGTATTGCACCGATCAACTTCGATGTGGTGGCCGTCAATCTGGACCAGAAACAGCCAGGTTTTCCGGAAGATGTATTGCCGCGTTATTTAGAAGAAAATAACATTCCGTATTACATTCTGGAAAAAGACACGTACAGCATCACCAAGAAGCTGACACCTGAAGGCAAAACCTATTGCGCCGTCTGTTCGCGTTTGCGTCGTGGTTCTTTATACGGTTTTGCACAAGAAATTGGTGCGACCAAAGTTGCTTTAGGCCATCATCGTGATGATATCTTGGCGACTTTTTTCCTGAACCTGTTCCATGGCGGCAGCTTGAAGGCGATGCCACCGAAACTGCTGTCTTCAGACAAAAAGAATATTCTGATTCGTCCACTGGCGTATGTGGAAGAAAAAGACATCATCAAATATGCAGAAATGCGCCAATTTCCAATTATTCCATGTAATTTATGTGGCTCTCAGGACAATCTGCAGCGCGCAATTATCAATGACATGTTACGTGATTGGGATAAAGCACATCCAAAACGTCTACATAGTATTTTTGGTGCCTTGCAAAATGTCTCGCCATCGCAGCTGGTCGATCGTGAATTATTTGATTTTGAAGTGCTGGACAGCCAGCGTGAATTCGACTTCAAAGGCAGTGATTCGACTGAAGAAGCCGTGGAAGGGGAGAATCGCCGGATCAATATGGTCAATCTGGGCTTTGCTGCAGAATAGTTTTAGAATTTGCAGACATTAGCCTGCGGGTTGATGTCTGTGCTGTAAATAGAAATAAAATAGAACTACAAAAATTGAACGGCGCGTACAAAATTCGTTAGCCTTTGCGCTAATGATCATGATATAACAAAGCACAAGCATAATAGCTTCAACATGATGTCGTCTGGATAGCCGACACAAATGAACAAATAATTTGAGGAAAGATCATGCCTGCTTTTTTAACTGATGATTGGTTTTCAACTGTAGAAACTCTAACTGCGCAAGCTGGCGATTTGAATCTGCCACCGGCTTTGGCGAACCTTGCGATTAATTTGGTTGTAGCGGACACTACAGGTAATACTGAACTCTCTTTAGATGGTGGGGCAATCAAAAAAGGTTTGTCTTCAAACGCCAAAACCACGTTGAATATGGATGGCGAAACCTTACGTAAAGTTTTCCTGGAATTTGACATGGCTGCTGCAATGCAGGCGTTCATGACTGGCAAAATCAAAGTACAGGGTGATATGTCACAATTGATGGCACTTCAAACTGCCAAGCCAAGTCAGGAACAGAAAGACCTGTTCAAGAAAGTGCTTGAAAATACTACGGCTTAATTCTTGCTGGGATTTGCTCGAATAAAGACGAAAAAAGCTTACCCTAAGGTAAGCTTTTTTTATGGCATTGTGATCAATGTGCAGGGTTAACCTAGATATTCACCAATTGCGGTGTGGTCTTGATATGTTCCAGATAAGCACGAATACGAGTTACATATTGTACTGCTTGACGGTAACGACCATTATTGGCTTTATTCTGATCCAGATAGGCATATAGGTTGACCCAGTTATCCGGGTTCTTGCCTTGTGACTGGATACGTTTTTGCAACTGATTCACTGCACCTGGGCCCATATTATAAGCTACTAGTGCAAACCAGTTCCGATCTGGAAATGGAATATGATCATAGCGACTAAGCATTTGATCATAATACTTGGCACCACCCTGAATACTTTGAGCCGGATCAGTACGGTTACTCACGCCCATGGCTTTGGCTGTACTGTTGGTCAGCATCATCAAGCCGCGAACACCTGTTGGAGAAACCGAATTTGGTTTCAGATAAGATTCCTGATAACCAATGGCTGCCAGTAAATGCCAATCCAGATCATATTGCTGTGCGGTTTGTTTAAAGCTGGCTTTATACATCGGCAGTCGGTTGCTCAAGTCACGTTGAATGGTTGTCCAGGATTCCTCTTTCACCACATTCTGATTATAAAATGAAGCAAGCTGCTTGATGGCACCGCTTTGTTTGCCTTTACAGATAAACGCACTGGCAGTCTGGCTTAAAGGATCGGTGGCAGATTTAAATACCAGATTTAAATTGGTATTCAGGCCATTATTTACCAGAATTGACTGATCTCCACACGTGGCTGAAAATGAGGTCAATTTCTTATTTTCAATTGCACTTAAATCGGTCGTGGTCATGGCCAGGTTGGCTTTGCCCTGCGCAACCCACTGTAGGGCGGTCTGATTGTCAGGAACAATCTTAAAATTGAGCTTTACATTCAGGCTGTTGGCATAGTTGCGAACCAGATCATAACCAAAGCCATGCAGATGTTGCCCATCCTGAAATACAGTAGTCGGATTCGCAATCGCAACTACGGTTAACTTATTGCTGTTTACCACATGATCAAACTGGAGTGTGGTCTTACTTGCATTGATACTGTGTAGTGGAATAAATGCAGTGCTCAGTACAAGTACTTTCAAAGGGAGAGAGGAAATTACAGATCTTAGGCAAAGCCTCGACCCAGTGGATGAACTACTGTGCATGTTGTCTCCGCTACAAAGTAATTTATGCCCTAAAAATCACAGCTAAAACAGCCAGAGATTTTAACAGTTTGATAAATTCAATAAGGGTTGGGCAGTCATGACGTCATTCAAAATGACAAGAGATTTAAAGATAATTATGTAGAAAAACTACATAGTTTAAAAAGTAAGCATTTCCGGAAATTGTTGGCATATTAATGATCTGAAAAACGATTGTCAAATTTTGTACACAAATTATTTTTAAAAATAATTTTAAATTATTGAAATATAATAGTAATATTTTTTGAAATTTGGCATTGTTTTAAAATGGTAAATAAAATAAGCTGTTTGTGAGTTAAAACAGTGAAAATATGATCAGCAAGATGTATGAAATCTAACTTAATTACTCGTGGCGGACACGATAAATTGGTGGCAGAACTTAAGAATCTCTGGCATGAAGAACGTCCGGAAATTACCAAAAAAGTGAATTGGGCAGCCAGTCTCGGTGACCGTTCTGAAAATGCGGATTACCAGTACAACAAGCAACTTTTACGCAAAATTGACCGCCGGGTTCGCTATTTGGGAAAACGTCTGGAAGAGCTGAGAATTGTCGATTTTTCTCCAGAGCAGGCAGGCAAGGTCTATTTTGGCGCCTGGGTGGGCATTGAAAATGAAGAAGGTGAACAAAAGACTTTGCGCATTGTAGGAGTAGATGAAATTTATGATCATCATCCGCAGCATATTTCGATTGATTCGCCGATGGCACGCGCCTTACTGGGCAAGCAGATTGATGATGAGGCCGAGGTGCTGACACCCTCTGGAAAGAAGCTCTGGTTCATTAATTCAATTCGCTATGAAAAGCCAGAAAATTCAGAAGATTAATTGAATTGATTTTATTTTGTGCAGTTGATTCGGTAAAAGCATAAAAATATTTGCCAAGCATGATTTTTGTTTATATTATGTCGGCCATGGAAGCGTGGCAGAGCGGTTTAATGCACCGGTCTTGAAAACCGACGAGGGTGTGAGTCCTCCGTGAGTTCGAATCTCACCGCTTCCGCCAAATTTTAAAAACCCAGTCAATTTGACTGGGTTTTTTTATGTCTCAATATTTTTCGATTGTTGATCGGACTGGATGCCGAATGTGGTTATTTCTCTCATCATTCTCTACTGAGTTAAATTCAACTCAAGATCATTTCAAGATTCAAATCTTTGAATGGAAATACTCAGGTTGGCTTTGATTTCGGATGATTTTTAGCTGAATAAACTGCTTTTTATAGAAGTTTCGCTAAATTTTATTGCCAAAAATCTGATTTATTTATATGATGGCGGCCATGGAAGCGTGGCAGAGCGGTTTAATGCACCGGTCTTGAAAACCGACGAGGGTGTGAGTCCTCCGTGAGTTCGAATCTCACCGCTTCCGCCAAATTTTAAAACCCCAGTCGAAAGATTGGGGTTTTTCTTTTTAAGCTGCAAATACTGAATCTTAAATTCCTCAGTTCTGAAATCAAGCTACCAAATCTTGAAAATTGACACATCAGCCAAATATAGAGTCAGAAGCATCAACGCGCTATCATACGCCCAAGCATCATATGGATCTCATTATGAAAATTGTCGCAGATGAAAATCTGGCATTTACCGATTACTTTTTTTCCGAGTTTGGTGATATTCAACATCGTGCAGGACGAACCTTAAGCGCTGATGATGTCAAAGATGCTGATAGCTTGCTGGTACGTTCAGTGACTCAGGTCAATGAAGCACTGCTAAAGAATAGTTCGATCAAATTTGTAGGAAGTGCCACCATCGGCACAGATCATTTGGATATTGCTGCATTAGAACAGCATGGGATTCAATGGAGTAATGCAGCCGGCTGTAATGCGCAAGCAGTGGCTGAATATGTGATTACCGCGTTATTGCAGGTGCGTCCTGAATTAATCGATGCCAATGCGACATTTACCTTGGGTATTGTCGGTTTGGGTAATGTTGGAATCCGACTGGCCTACATGGCGAAGCTCTTGGGCTGGCGCGTGATTGGCTATGATCCTTTGGTGCAAAGAGAGCAGGTTGATCAAGTTGAATTTCATGAATTATTGCAGCAGGCGGATGCAATTTCGATTCATGTCCCTTTAACCATAACAGGCGCATATCCAACCTATCATTTATTTAATGCTGCTTCGCTGGCGCACATGCGGCCTGATGCAATCCTGATTAATTCAGCACGTGGGCCAGTCATTGAAGAAGCCGCGCTGATCCAGGATATACAGGCGACACATCGAACCGTGATTTTGGATGTATTTGAACACGAACCGCTAATTTCAGCAGAACTTCTGGATCTGGTGACTTTGGTCACCCCGCATATTGCCGGCTATAGTCTGGAAGGCAAGGCACGTGGTACTCAGATGATCTATGAGGCTTTTTGTCACACTTTTGGTTTTGCAGCCAATAAACAGTTTGAATCCCAGCTGCCTGTCTGTGAGAAGTTTTTTCAGGGGCAGGATTTAAAAATGGCATTGCAACAACATTTATCCCAAATTTATGACATTGCTCGTGATGATACCAATCTACGTGCCTGTCTCAAAGAAGGTAAAGTTGATCAGCAGGCATTTGATCATTTACGTAAAACCTACCCACTACGTCGTGAGTGGGCAGCACATGGTGGGCCGAAGGCATGATGATGACATATCAACCCACTTGTGACCTTCAAGCCATGCATGCGCGTGCGAATTTATATCGTCAAATCCGTCAGTTTTTTGCTGAGCGCGATGTCTTAGAGGTTGAAACACCGATTTTATCTCAAGCCGGTGTGACCGATGTACATTTGACCTCGATACAGGCCCAGCGCCATGTGCTGGGTAAAGCGCATACGCATTATTTGCAGACCTCACCTGAGTTTGCCATGAAGCGCTTATTGGCCAGTGGTTCTGGACCCATTTATCAAATCTGTAAAGTCTTCCGTGATGATGAGCATGGGCGTAAGCACAATAGCGAATTTACCATGCTGGAATGGTATCGCCCGGGGTTCAGTTTAAAAGATCTGATGTTTGAAGTATCTGATCTATTGAATGTGACCTTGAAAGCACGTTTTGGCGAAATCCGTCCGACCATTCTGAGTTATAAGCATGCATTTATGGATCGTCTGGATCTCAATCCGCTACAGGCAACTTTACCAGAACTGAAAGACTGCTGCCGCCGCGTCGGTCTCAATCTGGACCTGGGGAATGACCGTCTGGGCTATATCGACCTGTTATTTTCACATATGGTTGAACCGAGTCTGGGGTTTGATACCGCAGTATTCCTGACCGATTTCCCCCCTGAAATGGCTTCTTTGGCCAAAACCCGAATCGATGAAGATGGTGAACTGGTCGCCGCACGTTTTGAACTGTATATCGAAGGTTTAGAATTGGCTAATGCTTATGATGAGCTGATTGATGCCGAGGTATTGCGTTCACGCTTTGAAGCAGATAATGCTGAACGAGCCAAGCTGGGCTTGCATGTCATGCCGATCGATAAATATCTATTGGCAGCTTTACCGAATATGCCAGAATGTTCAGGAATTGCCCTCGGAATTGACCGTTTGCTGATGATTGCGACCCATCGTATGAAGCTGGAACAGGTGATTACTTTCCCGGCAGATATTTCTTGATCAGACGGATTTAATATTTTTCAATTTCTTTTGATAAAGCCAATTTCCAAGATTCGGAAAAAGAGAAATGAGCGCAAGAGAAAAGCACCCTCGGGTGCTTTGTCTTTATTCAGTCGATACAGTTTGTTGCGCTTTGAGTTCACCAAGTGCATGAATCCGTCGTTCAATCAGCATTTCGCCAATATCCGGACCCTGAATATCGGCCGGCAGGTCTTGTGCCTTGATGGCACGTACGGTCTGCATGGCATCAAGAATATACTGTGCTTGTGGATAAGCACGATCTTCCAGACCGAGGCGGCCACGTGAATCACATTCACAAGCCTGTACAAAAGCTTCAACACGTTCAGGGCGACGTAATACATCCAGGCGTTGCAATAACCGCCATAAAGTCCCTGGTTTAAGATTGAAGGCCTGATGACATTTCAGATGTTCCTTACATACTGCCAAAGCCAATTGCTTGGTATAAGTTGGTACTTTTAAACGCTCACACAGTTCATTCACGGGTTTGATGCCACGTTCTTCATGCATGATATGTCGCGGTAATTCTTCAATCGGCGTTAAAGCCTTGCCTAAATCATGCACTAAAACGGCAAAACGTACATCCAGGCTGTAGTTTTGACGGCAAGCCTGCTGCAAGGACATCATGGTATGAATGCCACAGTCAATTTCCGGATGATATTCAGGACGTTGCGGAATGCCATATAAGGCATCAATCTCAGGGAATAGCACCTTTAAAGCCCCACATTGACGTAATACTTCAAAATACACATCAGCATGACGTTCCGATAATGCACGCGAAGTTTCTTTCCAGACACGTTCAGGTATGAGCGCATTTAATTCGCCAGATTCAGTCAAGCGCTGCATCAATGCCATGGTTTCATCGGCAATCACGAAACCTGCACTGGTATAGCGGGCAGCAAACCGGGCAATCCGCAGTACCCGTAATGGATCTTCAACAAAAGCATCGGAAACATGACGTAGAATCCGGTTTTCCAGATCTTGCTGACCACCATAAGGATCATAAATCTGACCAGATTCATCCATGGCCATGGCATTAATAGTCAGATCACGCCGGATCAGATCCTGCTCTAGCGTAACGCTAACATCGGTATGAAACTCAAAACCATGGTAACCATGCCCAGATTTACGTTCTGTACGCGCCAGTGCATATTCTTCTTTTGTTTGGGGATGTAAAAAAACAGGAAAGTCTTTGCCTACCGGCTGATAGCCTAGCTCAAGCATTTGTGCGGGAGTTGCACCCACGACGACATAATCTTTTTCGTGATAGGGGTGTCCGAGCAAATGATCTCGAACGGCGCCGCCTACTAAATAAACTTGCATGAAAAAACCTCTATTCTTAGAAGCATCATGCTACAGAATAGAGGTTTTCTCAAGTTAAGAAACGAGGCGAATGCGTCGTTATCTTGTCATTGGCTTAAAGTGCATCTTGTTCCGCTTGCTGGATTTCTGCCACAGTGAGCGCAGTCATATTGATCACACGGCGCGTAGTTGCAGTCGGTGTCAAGATGTGTACAGGTTTTGCCGCACCCAGAAGAATTGGACCAATGGTCACGTTGTTGCCTGACGTTGCTTTTAACAGGTTAAACGAGATATTGGCAGCATCCAGATTTGGCATGATCAGCAGGTTTGCAGAGCCCTTGAAACGTGAATTCGGGAATGCAAACTGACGAATGTTTTCATCCAGTGCTGCATCGCCATGCATTTCACCTTCAACTTCCAGCTCAGGCGCGATTTCAGACAGAATATCATACACTTTACGCATTTTTTGCGCGCTGGCATCATGCTGGTCTGAACCAAAGCTTGAATGAGAAAGCAGGGCAATACGTGGTGTCATACCAAAACGGCGCACTTCTTCAGCCGCCAGAATGGTCATTTCAGCCAGCTGTTCAGCCGTAGGATTGGTGTTGACATAGGTATCGGCGATGAACAGGTTGCGGTCTTCAAGCATCAAGGCATTCAAGGTAAAGAAAGTGTTATGACCATCTTTCTTGCCAATGATGTTGCTGACGAAGTCCAGATGAATATCGTAGCTAGAATACGTACCACACAGCATACCGTCTGCCATGCCATGTTTTACCAACATCGCAGCGATCAGGGTAGAGCGGCGACGTGCTTCACGCTGTGCATATTCAGGCGTTACACCCTTGCGCTGCATGATATTGTAGTAATCATCCGCGAACATTTCATAGTTCGGGTTCTTTTCCTGATCAATGATAGTGATATTTACACCGTCTTCAAGGCGTAAACCCAGTTTCTTGATATTGGCTTCAATGACTGCCGGACGGCCTACCAGAATCGGTTTTGCCAGACCTTCATCCACAGCAATTTGTGCAGCACGTAATACACGCAGGTCTTCACCTTCAGCATAGGCAATGCGTTTAGGATCAGATTTCGCCTGTTCAAAGATCGGTTTCATGACGAATGCCGAGTTGTAGACAAACTCAGACAAACGTTGACGATACGCCGAGAAATCCTGAATTGGACGAGTTGCCACGCCAGAATCCATTGCAGCTTGTGCCACAGCAGGTGCAATCTCCAGAATCAGACGTTGATCCAGTGGACCAGGAATCAGGTATTCGCGGCCAAATGAAGCTGATTTTTCACCATAGGTTGCCGCATCGGCTTCAATATGCGCCATACGTGCAATTGCATGGACACAGGCAATTTTCATGTCTTCATTAATAGTGGTTGCACCCACATCCAGCGCACCACGGAAGATATACGGGAAGCACAGCGCGTTATTCACCTGGTTCGGATAGTCAGAACGGCCAGTCGCCATGATGACATCATCACGAACTTCATGTGCATGTTCAGGCAGGATTTCTGGATCCGGGTTCGCCAATGCAAAGATGATCGGATCTTTTGCCATGACCTTGACCATTTCTTTGGTCAGAATACCGGCAGCAGAAAGACCGAGGAACATGTCTGCGCCTGCAATCACGTCACCTAGCTGAGTAGCTTCAATGTCTTGCACATAAGCTTTCTTGGATTCATCCAGACCTTCACGATGCGTAGTCAGCAGACCGCGTGAATCGGCAACAATGATGTTCTCTTTTTTAGCACCCAGGGCGCAAAGCAGATTTAAGCAAGACAGTGCGGCAGCGCCCGCGCCTGAAGCCACAATCTTGATCTCTTCAATTTTTTTGCCATTAATTTCCAGGGCGTTAAGTAAAGCAGAACCGACAATGATCGAAGTGCCGTGCTGGTCATCATGGAATACTGGAATATTCATGCGTTCACGCAGTTTCTGCTCAATATAGAAGCACTCTGGCGCCTTGATATCTTCCAGGTTAATCCCGCCAAAAGTCGGTTCTAATGCCGCGACAATATCTACAATTTTGTCTGGATCATTTTCAGCAATTTCAATATCGAATACATCCACACCAGCAAATTTTTTGAATAATACGCCTTTACCTTCCATCACCGGTTTAGAAGCCAAAGGGCCAATATTACCTAAGCCCAGCACAGCAGTACCGTTGGTTACTACAGCAACCAGGTTACCCCGTGCTGTATACAATGCAGCAGTTGAAGGGTCGCGTTCAATCTCAAGGCAAGGTGCAGCTACGCCAGGCGAGTAAGCAAGGGCCAAGTCACGTTGGTTGACCAATTGTTTGCTTGGTGTAACGCTGATTTTCCCCGGGGTAGGAAATTCGTGATAGTAAAGGGCCTGTTGCTTTAAAGATTGTTCGTCCATCAGTCTCTCGATCGTTGTAAAGATTACCCAGTCAGTGGGCAAAGAATTTATTTATGTTCCTGAATATACCATTTGTTAACCAGTTCGGACAGACAAAGACGGCCGTTTTTCCAACAAACTTATTGTGGTCAAATATAGACTTAGACTTGATATGTATAAGATTGAGCTGTCTTGTCTCGCACTAAATAAGCGGTTGCTTCTCGTTCAGGCAGGGCTTTGGAAAATAAGAAGCCTTGGGCTATATCACAGTCTAAATCCCGTAAATATTCTAATTGTTCTTCAGTCTCGATCCCTTCTGCAACCACAGTCATGCCCATGGCTTTACCCATGGCCACCATAGCACTGACAATTGCTTCATGTTTGTTTTTTCCAATCTTAGAAACAAAACTGCGATCAATTTTTAATGTATCGATTGGAAAATCAGCAAGATAGGAAAGGGATGAATAGCCTGTACCAAAATCATCCAGCGCAATATGAATATGTCGCTGTTTGATCTCGTTCAGCAGGTTTTTGACTGCTTCTGAATTTTCAATTAACGAAGATTCCGTAATTTCCAGTTCCAGACTGTTGCCTGAAATCTGGTGGTCTGCAATGGCCTGATCTAGATCATCGAGCAGCTGACCGCGACGCAACTGCTGGGCCACGACATTGACTGATACACAAATATGATTAAAGCCCAGATCATTCCATTGGCGAATCTGTTTAGCAGTCTGCTGAATGACCAGACGGCCAATATCTGAAATCAGGCTGGTTTGTTCGGCTAAAGGAATAAACAGATCGGGTGCAATAATCCCTTTTTCTGGATGGGCCCAGCGAATCAGCGCTTCAAAGCCATAAATGCTGTGATCACTGAAATTGATTTTTGGCTGATAATAGACAATCAGTTCATTATTCTGGATCGCTTTACGTAGATCCCGTTCCAGGAAGATTCCATTTCTCTGCAAGGCATCATTTTCACTTGAATAAAAATGAATGGTATTGCCGCCTAGATTCTTGGCTTCTTTTAATGCCTGTTCAGCACAGTTATTTAAATAATCCAGCTGGCGGCCATGATCTGGATAAAATGCCACGCCCATAGACAGGGTGATTACATGATCCTGACCGTAAATATTAAACGCTTGGCTAAATGCTTGAGCAATACGTTCACAGTGGTGCTGAACTGAAGGGCGAATATGTGAAATTTCATAGAGAATGGCAAAATCATCACCATTCAGATGGGCAACAAACAATGCTTCTGCATTGCTCAAGCGCAGGCGCTGTGCCACCTGGCGTAAAAGTTCATCACCGCCATTATTGGACAGGTATTCATTCAATGGCCGGAAACGGTCGATATTAAGTCGGATCACAGCCATCTGCTTAAGAGAGTCTTTTTGTGAAACCAGATATTGGTGCAGCTGATAGTTATAATAGAAACGGTTGGGCAAATCGGTCAGGGTATCGTAATTTTCCAGATAGGACAGGCGCTGTTCCTGTAATTTGCGTTCAGTCAGATCCGATACGATACCAATATAATGGGTAATTCGGCCTTCATCATCGGTAACGGCATTGATGTGCAGCCATAAGGTTGACTCCTTGCCAGACAGAAATTTTGCGTTGACCTCTCCATCATAAGAGCCAATTTTCTGGATCTGCTTGACGATGCTGGCCTGAAAAGCGCGTTGCTGGGATTTATTTTTCGCTACAATATCAAATAGGGATTTACCAATAATCTGATGCCGCTCAAAACCGCTCAGGTATTCGTAGTGAGGATTCACATCGATATAATCTAAATCAGGATTCAAAATGAAAATCCCTTCTGCGGCCTGTTCCAGTACACTGGCTACCAGCTTTAAACGCTCTTGAGACAGCCGTTCCTGTTGAATATCACGACGGATACCAACCATTCTTAAGGGCTTATTATTGTTAGGGTCGCGGCTGATTACCCGACCAATGTCATGTACCCAGCTCCAGCCACCTTCACTAAGCCTGATCCGGTAGGTAGCATCGTAGCGTTCAGTCTGACCGCGTAGGTGCTGTTTCATATTGCGTTTAAAATGGTCCAGGTCGTCCGGGTGGATCAGATGCTGTAATTGCAGATGATGATCTTTGGAATCACGCAGAATCTTTTCATCTTTATGATTGGTGAGGGTGATGTTGCGTGCTTGAATATTCCAGTCCCAAGGGCGGATACCGGCAATTTTATGTGCCAGTTCCAGATCTTGCTGCTTATTCTTCAGATCCTGATTGATCTGCTCGATATCATAGGTACGTTCCCGTACTTTCTGTTCCAGTAACTGGTTGCTGAGCTGTAATTGAAGTTCAAGATCTTTAGATTTATTAACTTCAGTTTTGAGTTGCTGACAAAGTTCATCTGTCCAATGAATCTGCTGTTCTGCATTTTTCACCAGAATATCATTTTCTACATACAGACGTGAGGTACGGCTATGAATACGGTAACTGCTTGTTGCACATAGCAAAATCACAATCATGATAAAATTTAAAGCCAGTGCAAAGAAAGGATTGGAATCACCTATCGGATAAATTTGCGACAGTAAAAAAGGCAGTAAAGACGGTAGAAATGCCAGACAGAAATAACTGAGTTTTTGGGTCAGATAGGTTAAACCAAAAGCTTGGCTCACAATGAGCAACAAGGCGGACAAGGTCAGTGCTTCAATATCGTTAAAGGCTGGGTTGGCTTGAGGCAAATAATAGTAAATGGTAAAAATACCTGCCGCGATACTGATCCCCACGGCCAGACTTTGAAACTGTAACCAGCGATGCGCATTCTTCTGGTTATAGTGCTCAGGTTTAAAGTATAGCGTACTCGCCAGCCAGCACATGCTGACAAGGAGCTCTGTCAGAATAAACCAGATATTAAAATAGGTATTAGAAGGTCTGTATTGAATGTGATAAATACAAAAAATATAAAGACAGATCACCATTATGCTGAGCAAAAAATAGCGACTATGACGCAGCGTGTTCGCAATCTGAGCATCATGTAGGTGCTGCTGAATATAATCGTCTGGATTATCAACCATGTGAGTCAATGCCTGTATTCATCCTATACGGTTTTCGTCCTTGTGCATTGTTATTATAAAAACCCCCAGGAAATGTGTGAAAATCAATTAATAAGTAGTTGTTATTCTTTAGTCGAGATTAGTTGTCTTAAAAATAAAAATCAACAAAATTAAAGACAAAATTTTACCTACCCGATGAACTAAAGTACATAATTTAAAATAGACAGGGCTACAACAGCGGCAGTTTCAGTACGCAGTACACGCTCGCCTATACACCAGTTACGAAAACCTTTGTGGTTGGCGGCATTAATTTCCGCTTCACTCAGACCTCCTTCGGGACCAATCAATAAGGCAAGATCCAGGGTCGCATCTGCCAGTACATCTGTTTCATGTTTATTGGGTGCTAAAACCAGTTTGGTATCTGGCAATTCATTTTCCAGCCATCTTTCAAGGGAAATGGGTGCTAAAATCTTGGGTACAATATTTAGACCACACTGTTCACAAGCGGCAATAGCAACACCTTGCCAATGTTCCAGTTTTTTCTGGTCGCGATCATACTTTAAACGCATTTCGCAACGTTCCGAGGTCAACAGCTGAATCTCGGATACGCCCAGTTCGACAGCTTTCTGAATTGCATAATCCATACGGTCGCCTTTGCTCATGACCTGACCGAGCAAAGCCTGAAACTTGGGTGTGCGATTAGCGGGATTGAATGCATTGACCGAGACCGTAGCTGATTTTTTAGCAACTTCAGTAAGGGTCACTTCATATTCACCACCCTGTCCATTAAACAATATTGCAGTTTCGCCCACTTGAGCACGTAATACCTTCACCCAATGATGAAAAACGGTTTCTGTTAACTCGACCGCAATATCAACATTTAAGTCTGCTTCAATAAAAAAACGTGGCATGGGGTGATTACTCTCAGGTAGAACAAAACAGGACTGCATTGCTGTTTTCCCTCTTTGAATTTCTTCCAGAGAAAGAAAGAGTGGGGAAACTCAATGCAGCCTAGAAACTTATGCGAGACCTAAGTCTTTCACAAGCTGGCGTGTAGGATCAGTAGTATTCATGGTGTAAAAGTGCAGGCTTGGCGCCCCACCTGCAAGCAGGCGCTCACAGAATTTCACCACAACTTCGTGGCCAAAGGCTTTAATACTGGCCGTGTCATCACCATAGGTAGCCAGTTGTTTGCGAATCCAGCGTGGAATTTCAGCACCAGTACCATCAGCAAAACGAATCAGATTACTGGCATTGGTAATTGGCATGATGCCAGGGGCAACCGGAATATCGATTCCTGCTTTCTGAATACGATCTACAAAATAGAAATAAGCATCTGGATTGAAGAAGAACTGGGTTAATGCCGCATTGGCGCCCGCATTGACTTTATCAACAAAGTGCTGAATGTCTTTGTCAAAGCTTTCAGCCTGTGGATGCATTTCCGGATAAGCTGCCACTTCAATCTTGAAATGATCACCTGAATGTTCACGAATAAAGCGGACCAGATCCTGTGCATAAGGTAATTCACCCAAACCGACCTGACCAGAAGGTAAGTCACCACGCAGGGCAACAATACGGTCAATACCTTGAGATTTGTACAGGTCTAGAAGTTCTGCAATACGTGCCTTATCATCGCCAATACAAGACAGGTGAGGGGCGACAGGTGCGCCTTTTCCATTAAAGTCGTTGATGGTAGACAGGGTACGTTCACGGGTTGAACCGCCAGCACCATAGGTCACAGAAAAGAATTCTGGATTTAAGAGTTGTAACTCTTGATGTACAAGCTTGAGTTTTTCCGCGCCTACATCAGTTTTGGTTGGGAAGAATTCAAATGAAATTGGAATCTGTTTAGACATGTTCAAATCCTTTTTATAAATACTTTTTAATTAGTTTTACCTCTCTTAAGTCCTCTCTTGCGCTGAGCTTCAAAGCGGTGCTTTAAGCACGCTCAGGAGAGGATTTACCCTCGATGACATACATTTGGTAATGAATGTTCCCTCTCCCTATGGGAGAGGGTTAGGGAGAGGGTTGAGTTTAATTAGTATTTATAAGCATCCGACTTGAACGGACCTTCAACAGGTACACCTAGGTAGTCTGCCTGTTCTGGAGTCAATTGAGTCAAAACACCACCGAAACCAGCAACCATCGCAGCAGCAACCTCTTCATCTAATTTCTTAGGAAGAAGTTCTACACGAATTTGTGCAGCTTTTTCAGATTCTGGAAGATCAGCAAATTTCTCAGCGAATAAATGCATTTGACCCAATACCTGGTTGGCAAATGAACCATCCATAATACGTGATGGGTGACCAGTCGCATTACCAAGGTTCACCAAACGGCCTTCAGAAAGCAGGATCAGGTAATCATTTTCATTTTCTGAACGATACACTTGGTGTACTTGAGGTTTAACTTCAACCCACTTATAGCCACGTAGGTAAGCTGTATCAATTTCAGTATCGAAGTGACCGATATTACATACAACAGCACCCGATTTTAATGAATCAAGCATTGCGGAATCACAAACGTGGTAGTTACCCGTAGTCGTTACGATCAGGTCAGTGTTTTGAAGAAGGTCAACATTGATGTCTTCTTTCTTGCCAGTTTGCACGCCATTTTTGTATGGAGATACAACTTCATAACCGTCCATACATGCTTGCATTGCACAGATTGGGTCAACTTCAGTTACGCGTACAATCATGCCTTCTTGACGAAGGGATTGAGCAGAACCTTTACCTACGTCACCGTAACCGATTACCAGCGCACGACGGCCAGATAAAAGCATATCTGTACCACGTTTGATTGCATCATTTAGTGAATGGCGGCAACCGTATTTGTTGTCGTTTTTAGACTTGGTTACTGAATCGTTTACGTTGATTGCAGGAACTTTTAAAGTACCGTCACGAAGCATTTCGTACAGACGTTGAACACCTGTCGTTGTTTCTTCAGTTACACCGTGAATTTTTGCAATCACTTCTGGGTATTTTTCGTGAACAAGTAGCGTTAAGTCACCGCCATCGTCAAGAATCATGTTGGCATCCCAAGGCGTGCCATTTACATTGATTTGTTGTTCAAGACACCACATGTATTCTTCTTCAGTTTCGCCTTTCCAAGCAAACACAGGAATGCCCGCAGCAGCGATAGCAGCAGCAGCATGGTCTTGAGTAGAGAAGATGTTACATGAAGTCCAACGAACTTCAGCACCCAATTCAACCAGTGTTTCAATAAGAACAGCAGTTTGAATGGTCATATGGATACAGCCGAGAATTTTCGCGCCTGCCAGTGGTTTTGCTGCCGAGTAGCGTTTACGCAGACCCATTAGGGCTGGCATTTCAGCTTCAGCAAGTTTGATTTCTTTACGGCCGTAATCAGCAAGTGAAATATCAGCAACTTTGTAATCTGTAAATGAAGCAGTAACCGCGTTCATCAGGATCTCCTAGGAAAAAATAGATTGGATCGTTCTGTTCGCGGATGCCGTTGTTGATCAGAACGAATGTCTGACCGATGGTCGAGCCTAGCGATTTTACATTTTTAGTGCCTGTAAAACGTCGCAGCATCCCTCGACTAGCGCAGTATTGTACTTGGAATCTAAACATGAGCCAAGTTGAAAAAGATAATATTATTTATTTTCTGTATTTTGAGCTTTTAATTGATCAAAAGCCTATCAACATAAATACGGTAAATTGAATGTTTTCTTTTAAGATTCTTTTGAGTCTTCTGCATCATGTAGGAGAGAGTATGAGAGTTAAATAAAAAGCCCATCATTTGACGGGCTCTTCGTTTTATTTAGCTTCTTGCTCAGCAGCATCCGCTTTTTGGGTCCAGAACTCAGCTAGTTTCTCATCGCCATCTACACCTAAACCATTGGCATAAATAAAAGCAAGATCGCGCATGGCCTGAACTTCACCCCATTCCGCAGCCTGTTTAACTAAAGAAATTGATTTTTCTACATCTTTTTCAACCACATCACCGCGACGGTAGAAACCGGCCAGCTCTAAAGTCGCAGCAGGGTGCTTCTCGATATTGGCCTTGCTTAACCAGTAATAGGCTAACTCAAAGTGAGCTTTGGATTCTTCCGGATCTTCTTCTGCTAGTTCTTTGGCATAAACGGTATAACCTTCACCTAACCAGTACATAGCATCCACCAACCCACCGTTGGCAGCTTTCAATGCCCATTCTTCAGCAAGAATGATGTCATCATCATGCTCGCTTTGCATATACAGTTCAGCCAGTTCAAATTGTGCTTTAGCATTGCCTGATAAAGCAAGATTAGTCAGGGCAGCAGAGGGAGAAACACGCTGGGTCATATCAACATCTCAAAAATATTGTGCGTAGACTAAAAGGTTTAAAGAAAAAAAGCCAATCCGAAGATCAGCTTTTAAAAAGGTAGTGATGAATCAATCAACTAGATCAAGCAAAAAATCCCTGAGATCGAGGCGATGAATACACAGAACATTACGATCACTTTAATTTTACTTGCCAGATAACTCAGACTTAAACCGACCACCAGTGCTGCAAAAGTCAGACTGCCCAGCCAGTAACTGATCATATTGCTGACAGCTCCTGTCAACAGGCATAGAGTCAGGGCAATTATGAGCAATACCCAGCCGAGAATAGGCGCAAGTTGTGTTTTTGCAGGGTCAAGTTCTGTGTCAAAAATCTGTTTTTGATGTTTGGACATCGACATTGCAAGCGCAAAGAAACCCAGTGAAGTTAAAGCCCAAATCAGTAAGAAGAACATCATGCCTGCTTCTCCTTGAGAGCAACCTTGACTTTTTTAGACGGCAAACCTTTATGGTTTTTCACTTTTTTAAATGAAAACCAGAACAGGATCGCAAGCACCCACATCGCCAGATCAAAAGAAGCAATGACCCATTGACCATGCATGATGCTATTCCAGATCGCCTGACCGCCGGTCATGAAATTCACGATTGGCAGCAAGGCAAATGCAGCAGTGGCAAGCAGTAATAGTTCCAGCCAGGCCTGACGATGACTGCGAATCATGGCATACAGCAATGTCAGTAACCAGACAATAAAGAAGCTACGAATTTCCCAGTTCAAACGCATCTCCATGTCTGCCGGAATAAAACGGTTGGCATAGAAATAGGCAGCACAGGCAATCGGTAAGCCAATAATGGCAGCGATAGTGGTGACTTCCACAAGACGATATCCAAACGATTTATAGCCTTGTTTCTGTTGCTGCGGTGCACGTTTAACACACCATAGAATCAAGCCGGTCGCAATCATCAAGGTGCCGACCACACCTGACATGAACAATAACCAGCGTAAAGCCAGATCCACGCCACGTGCTTCATGCAATGTGGTGAATATATTATAAATACCATTTGCGACTGAAGGTATTTTCAGGGTGGTTTGATCCGGCTCTAAATCACCTGTTACGCCATTAAAAGCCAGACTTGGATAAACATTGCGATAAGCTACGCTGACTCCGTTTAAGGCACGAAGCTCAATTTCAGCTTTTACGGTATTCGGCTGGATAATGGTTATCGTGCCAACCGAGTTATTTTTCCATTCTTTTTCGGCTGTTGCCAAGATCGGAGCCAGATCGGTTAATGGTGCAGGAGATGCAACTTGCATTTCATCACGAGAGCGGCGACTTTCACCACGTGCAGACATTTCACCGCGCTCGCCACGATTTTCTCTCTCAGCTTGCGGTCGACGTTCTTTACTTTCACTACGGCCATCACGGGATTCAGCTTGAATACTGGTGTTCTGAATCAAACTTTTACGTTGATCCTGAAGGAAAGCACCTCGATTTTCATAAATCTGGTTTACGCCCCAAGGCATCAGGGTAAAGAGTAATAGTAATAAGCCACTGAAGGTAATCATGATATGAAAGGGCAGGGCAAATACCGCAGTAGCATTATGTGCATCCAACCAGGAACGCTGACCTTTGCCGGGACGGAAAGTAAAAAAATCCTTGAAAATTTTCTTATGGGTAATGACACCGCTGATGATTGCCACCAGCATGAGCAGGGTTGCAATACCGACAATCCAGCGCGCCCAGATTCTTGGCAAACCATACAATTCAAAGTGGAAACGGTATAAGAATGAACCGCCGCGTGTTTCACGCGCTTGCAAAACTTCGCCCGTGGCGCTGTCAATTGTCACACGGGTACCACCACGACGGGCACGCGGATCTTCACCGGTACTACGAATAGTCAGGGTGGTGGTATTTTGGCGTGTGGTAGGAAGCTGAATCGCCCAGCTGCCGGCATCCGGATGGTGCTGTTGCAGATAAGCCAGTGCCACACGGGTTTGTTCGATTTGAGTCTTTGGTGGAACTGACTGATGAAATTCCGGTTTCATCCAGACGGTAATTTCGTTCTGGAAAAAACTCAAGGTTCCCGTTAAAAATATCGCATATAAAAGCCAGCCTAAAATCAGACTGGCCCAGGTATGCAACCATGCCATCGATTGGCGCGGACCTTCGGGTTTTGCATCTATTCTCATTTTAATTTCCTAAAAGCTTATAGGCGATATAGAGCAAAACACCGGGAATCGCGATCCCGAGCGTAGCTTTGAGCGTTTTATTCACCATAAATACCCAGATAAATGCAGCAGTATTCAAGCTAAAGCCACTCAGGGTCGCGGACATGGCAGCACTGCTTCCACTGTCGATAAAAAGCTGGGCAATCACGATCGTTGCCAGTGTAGCCAGTAGATAACCGCCCACACCCGCCAGAATAAAGCGATATAAAATCATCCCACGGTAAGCCAGCATATTGGCTTTGACTTTATTTTTGCTTGAGGGATTTGGTGCAGTAACTGTTCCAGTCGCTATGGTTTGCATATTCGGACTATTCATCATCGGAAATTCTATTTACAAATTTATGAAGTAATTAGTGAGAATGATAACAATTATTATTTATATTTAAAATAAGAAATATAAAGCTATTTAAGTGAAAAATATAAAGAACTATTGATAAGTCTAAAAAAAGGGGGGGAGGGGGAGCGTGGATTAAAATATATAGAATTTAAAAATAAAAACAGCGGCTTGAAAGCCGCTGTTTAAAAACAATCTATTACGAATTAGTCTTGCTGAATACCTGCAACCACCCAGTCCTGATTTGAAGCTGCTGGTTTGGTGAAATGCCAGATTTCTGCGAACGGTTGCGGCAAGCTGTTTAAGTCTTCGCTTACCGTACCGGTAAAGCGTACGCTGACAATATACTGGCCATTGTCAGTCGATGAGTCGACAACCATCGCATTCAGATTTAAAAACTCGGCAACATCCTGATCCTGATTACTCATGATGTCGTTATACATTGACTGATAAAGATCAGGAGTCAGATAACGCTGAATTTCAGAAATGTTGCTTGCTGTATTCATGGACTGAATATGGTTAAAACGCTGACGCGCTACACGCAAGAATGCAGCAGGTTCAGTACCATCCGGTAACTGGCTGCCACTTTGGGTATAAGCTGCACCAAAAGGCGCATTATTTACCGGAGCGGAACCAAGCGGAGCATTATTGCTTGACGTTTGACCACCCACGTTCTGGCCAAAAATATTGGTACTGTCACCACCGCGAGGTGCAGTCGGTGCCTGACCAAAAGGTGCTGTATTACCAGCACCGCTATTTGGTGCAAAAGGGTTAGAAGCTACTTTTTTTTTTGCGCTCATTTTACGGAAAATGAAGAAGGCAACAGCAGCAGCAAGAAGGATCCAGATCCAGCCCGGAATACCACCTTTTTCCTCTTCTGCTTGAGCAGCCTGAGCTTCAGATGCTGCTACACTTTGATCATCCGCCAAGGCATTGGCAGCAACTGCACCAATCGCAGCACCGGCTACACCCGCGGCCACCATACCGCCGACACCCGGACCAGATTTTTGCTGGGTTGCAGCACCGGCAACTGGCGCTTGTTGAGCAGGCGCAGTTTGACGAGGTTGTTGATAAGATTGAGTAGGTTGTGCAGAACGTTGCATGCCGTGACTTTTACCGCCACCGGCACGTTTTGCTTCAGCTGCAAAAGGCGCAACCAATAAAACTGCTGTCAAGAGACCTGTGATCAAACCGCGCTGTCGAACTTCCATTCATTTTTCCTATGAGAATAAAACCTGTTTGTACAGTCTATTTATATAGGCTTTGTGTGGAATTTCAATCAAAAATCTGTATTTTTTTGCTCTTTGTACCAAATAGGCCAGTTTACAGTTAGTTGAGTTCATCACTCAGCGCCATCGCCTCGCTTAAGGCTTCATGTAAACGCGCAACTGCAATAATTTGCACGCCTTCAATGGGTTTTTGCGGTGCATTGCCGCGAGGGACAATAATATATTTAAACCCATGTTTAATCGCTTCTTTTAGGCGTTCCTGGCCGTTCGGCACAGGACGAATCTCTCCAGACAGGCCGACTTCACCAAAAACCGCCAGCTGTTGCGGTAAGGCTTTGCCACGAATGCTGGAGGCGCAGGCGAGAAGTACCGCCAGATCCGAACCGGTTTCGGTGATTTTCAACCCACCGACGATATTGACATAAACATCCTGGCCGGAGGTTTGCACACCACCATGCCGATGCATGACTGCAAGGAGCATATTTAGACGGTTCTGATCCAGGCCAAGCGCTACACGTCTTGGTTGGCCATGTGCATCATCGACCAGTGCCTGAACTTCAACTAGGAGCGGGCGCGTACCTTCCCTGCTGATCATAACAATTGAGCCTGGAATGGCTTCATCATAACGGCTTAAAAAGATGGCTGAAGGATTAGATACTTCGCGCAGACCTTTGTCGGTCATGCCGAACACACCGAGTTCATTAACCGCACCAAAACGGTTTTTGACTGCTCGGATCATTCGGTAACGTGAATCCGACTGGCCTTCAAAATACAGCACACAGTCGACCATATGTTCCAGTACACGTGGGCCGGCCAGTGCGCCTTCTTTGGTCACATGACCGACCAGAAACAAAGACGTGCCGCTATTTTTGGCAAAACGGGTCAACAGGGCCGCTGATTCACGAATCTGTGAGACACCACCCGGTGCAGATTGCAGGGTTTCGGTATACAAGGTTTGGATCGAGTCCAGGATTGCCACCGCAGGACGTTGCTGGGCCAGCACTTCACAAATACGTTCGACGCAGGTTTCTGCCATGACTTTGAGCTGGTCGGTCGGCAGATCCAGACGCTGGGCACGTAAAGCCACCTGAGACAAGGATTCCTCACCGGTCACATACAGGGCCGGATTTTTGGCAGATGCCATGTGCGTGGCTGTTTGTAGCAAGATGGTAGATTTACCAATCCCGGGATCACCGCCGATCAGGACCACCGAACCGGTCACCAGTCCGCCACCCAAGACCCGGTCAAATTCGCTGATACCCGTCGGAAGACGGGTTTCATGAGAGACTGAGACCTGATTTAAGGTAGTAATGCTAGACGCCTGGCCGGCGTATCCACCACCAATTTTTGGCTGGGCGCGATGCGTCACTGCCGGTGCAATGGTCACCTCAACCAGGCTGTTCCATTCCCCGCATTCAGAACACTGCCCCGACCATTTGGGATGATCGGCACCACATTGTTCACAACGATACACACTTTTTGCTTTAGCCATATTTGAAGATGAAGCGATTGAAATTGAGTGACAGCATAGCGGTGAATGCTATCGAAAACCAAGCCTTTCACCTGAAAAATCATGGTTTTTACGACAAGGTTTGTCGCTTTTATTTATGCTGATTTGAATACTGTGCGGTAACGCCGTCTATAATGCCCGTCTTGTTATGCTGGAATGGAACAGATCTTGTCACAATTGCTGAAACATATTGATGCGATCGCACGTGAAAAAAACCGTGATGTGTTATTTGTGCATTTTGATCATTATATACATCCAGATCGGAACGCAGACTCGGTTCGCCAAATGTTGATCGGCTGGCTAGAGCAACAGGGGATTGCCTATATGCCGTGTTTAGGTCTGGATCAAACCGTCCATAGTGAAATCTACCTGGGTGGGCTTTATCTGGATGTACCTTTTGATCTGCATCATAAAACCTATCAAAAACTGAGTGGATATCTGGAAGATGAACAGGGCAATATGAAAATTGAAGGCATTCAGTTCTTTGTTTTATCTTTAGGACTGGCACTGGAGCTTGAATCTGAGCGGGACAAGCTCGCCTGTAGTGGTTTACGTTGCTAAAATTTCATAATGAAAAATGGGAAAACTGAAGTATAAAAAAGCCACGATTTACGTGGCTTTTTTATACTTGGATTGAGTATTTACAAAACTTATCTATTAATACAGCTCACCAGATTTACGTTTTGCAATGAAGTCTTTCGATTCTTTGGCAATGACACCAGACAGTAATAATAATGCGATTAAGTTCGGCACCGCCATGAGGCCGTTAAAGGTATCGGCGAATAGCCAGACCAGATCCAGTGTTGCAATGCAGCCGATAAACACTGAGGCAATATAAATAATGCGATAGGGCAAAACGAATTTTTCGCCAAGTAAATAGCTGGTACATTTTTCGCCATAGTAGCTCCAGCCCAAAATAGTGGAATAAGCGAAGAAAATGATTCCGAAAGTCACCACCCAGCCACCAATACCAGGTAGCAGCTTGTCGAATACACCGATGGTTAATACGGCACCGGTTTGGCCTCCGAATGAATTGCCTGCCATGATATAGCCCATGACCAGAACAATACCGGTGATTGAACAGACAATAATGGTATCAATGAAGGTACCGGTCATAGACACCAGACCTTGACGGGCCGGATGATCGGTTTTTGCCGCTGCGGCCGCAATGGGTGCAGAGCCCATACCCGCTTCGTTGGAGAATACGCCACGTGCTACACCATAACGAATCGCCGCACCAATTGCACCGCCCACTGCGGCCTCTCCAGTAAAGGCATAGGTGAAGATGATTTTAAGCGCAGGAACGACCAGTTCGAGATTATTAAAGATGATAATTAATCCCCCTGCCACATAGCCTATAGCCATAATAGGAACAATCAGTGACGCTGCTCTGGAAATTGATTTAATCCCGCCCAAAATCACCAGTGCCGAAAAAGCGGTGATAATGATACCCGTCATCCAGGTTTCGATGCCCAAGCTGTTTTGCACTGCCAATGCTACGGTATTGGACTGTACGGAGCTGCCGATTCCAAAAGAAGCCAGAGTTCCGAACAAGGCAAAAATCAGCGCCAGCCATTTCCATTTGAGGCCTCGTTCGATGTAGTACATCGGGCCACCGGACATTTCACCTTTCTCATTTTTAATTCGGTATTTGACTGCCAGAACACCTTCACCGTATTTGGTTGCCATACCAAAGAGGGCAGTCATCCACATCCAGAACACAGCCCCTGGACCACCAAGAACACAGGCAGTGGCCACGCCGGCAATATTACCGGTACCAATCGTGGCAGAAAGTGCGGTCATGAGTGAAGCAAATTGGGAAATATCACCTGCGTGGTCTGGGTGCTTGCCAAAGACCTGTTTAAAAGCCAGTGGCAACATGCGGAACTGCCAGAACAATAAACGGAAGGTGAGGAATACCCCGGTACCGACAATCAGTACCAGCATATAAGGGCCCCAGACCCAGCCGCTTAAAGTTTCCATTAAACTTTGTAAATTTTGCATAAAATTCTTCTTATGGATCCATGTTTGCGTCGTTCGAGATATTGATTAAAAAGCAATTGCTATGCCAGATGCCTTCATCCTGAGTGCATAAAATGGCTGAATAGTGTTCCATTTTTTACATAATTTTAGGGGTTTTACAAGAAATTACTGAAATCTTGCAGGTCAAAAATAAGGCAGAAATGTGTTTGGAGAGCGATATAAGAAAAATAAATTAACTTCTTCAATTAATCAGGAAATACAAATGATGTGATTTTTATTTTTGTATTCAGCATTTTTTACGTTAATTTGTCGCAAGTAAAATTCGAAGTTGTAATTAATAATGTCAGAAAACTATAACAATTCGTCGGCGGAGCACGATGAATTAAAGCGGAGTCTATCCAACCGGCACCTACAGCTAATTGCCATTGGGGGTGCCATCGGAACCGGCCTGTTTATGGGATCGGGTAAAACCATCAGTCTCGCAGGACCTTCGATTCTGGTGATCTATATGATCATCGGTTTTATGGTCTTTCTGGTGATGCGTGCACTGGGCGAACTGTTACTTTCCAACTTGCAATATAAATCATTTATTGATTTTGCCACGGATCTGATTGGGCCTTGGGCCGGATACTTTGTTGGCTGGACCTACTGGCTGTGCTGGATCACCATCGGGATCGCAGATCTGTCCGCCATCATTTACTATCTGCAATTCTTCAATAATGGCTTGCCCTTTAGTCCTGAAGAGGGGGTAATGATCAGTATTGCCTCGATTGTGTTTATCATAGGCTTGAATCTGGTTACGGTAAAACTGTTTGGTGAAATGGAATTCTGGTTTGCCCTGGTCAAGATTATTGCCATTGTGGTGCTGATTGCCGTCGGCCTCTGGATGATCTTTACAGGATTCACTTCTGATGCTGGAACGGTCGCTTCATTTAGTCATATCTGGGATCATGGCGGGATATTCCCTACAGGTGCCATGGGCTTCCTTGCCGGTTTCCAGATTGCCATCTTTGCCTTTGTCGGGGTGGAGCTGGTAGGGACTACTGCGGCTGAAACCAAAGATCCAGAAAAGAACCTGCCAAAAGCAGTGAATTCTATTCCGATCCGTATCATTATTTTCTATGTTTTGGCATTGCTGATTGTGATGTCAGTGACACCCTGGAACCAGATTGACCCGAATGTTTCGCCCTTTGTAAACCTGTTCAGTCAGGCTGGCATTGCAGCGGCTGCGATTATCATGAATCTGGTGGTGTTGTCCTCGGTAATGTCATCAATGAACAGTGGTGTATTCTCGACCAGCCGTATGCTGTTTGGCCTGTCACGTGAAAAGCAGGCACCGGTGGCTTTTGGTCGCCTGAACCGTCGTGCGGTTCCTGCCAACGCCCTGTATTTCTCAGCGGTATGTTTGTTGCTGGGAGCAGCACTGCAGTATTTTGTTCCAAATACTGTCCGGGCATTTACCTTGGCCACGACTTTGTCCACGATTCTGTTTATCTGTGTCTGGATCATTATTATCTGGAGCTATATCGTGTATTACAAAACACGTCCAGAACTGCATGCCAAATCAACCTTTAAGTTGCCGGGCGGTCTGGTGACCTGCTGGATGGTAATTATCTTCTTCCTCAGCATGATTGTGGTCTTGGCGCTGGAAGAAGATACCCGCCAAGCCCTGATGGTCAGTCCGATCTGGTTTATTTTGCTAATCATTGGCTATTTTGGCTTCTATAAACAGAAACATAAATAAACCTTATCAATAAAAACGTCAGCGATCTGCTGGCGTTTTTTTTTGTCTAAAGATACTCTCTAGCGTTTAACGCTTGGGTCATGCTGAATGATCGCGTTATACTTCATCGAAACTATTACATTAGGTGGTCAGATGCGCCAAGTCATTTGCTACATCAGTATCTTAGCGACAGGTCTCGTTCTTGCAGGTTGTGGACAGTCAGGTGCTTTGCACTTGCCAAATGATCCGAATTACGACAAGCGGGCCAAGTATCTGTTATACAAAAATACTGAAAATGAGTCCAAAGCGTCCGATGAAGAACGCGAGATACCCATGCCACAACAGTTTGCTGCACCTGCCGATTCAGACGTTAAAACCACACCATAACGCTTTCACAGAAAGGATACCTTCATGAGTTTCACCCGCATTAATGGGGTATTGCACGCTGAGCAATGTTCATTACAACAGCTCGCGGAGCAATTTGGCACACCACTTTATGTTTATTCCAAAGCCACTTTGGAAAAACATTTTTTAGATATGGACCGTGCTTTTAACTTTATCGATCATCAAATCTGTTTTGCGGTAAAGTCCAACTCTAATCTTGCGGTATTGAATGTATTGGCAAAGCAAGGTGCAGGTTTTGATATTGTGACCGGTGGTGAATTGGCCCGTGTGCTGAAAGCCGGTGGTGATGCATCGAAAATTGTATTTTCCGGTTTGGGTAAAACTGAAGCAGATATCAAAAAAGCGTTGGAAGTCGGGATCGCGTGTTTCAACGTAGAATCTTATGCCGAGCTGGATCGTATTCAAAAGGTGGCGGCTGAATTGAATGTCAAAGCACCGATTTCATTGCGCGTGAATCCGGATGTGGATGCCAAAACCCATCCTTATATTTCAACCGGCTTAAAAGAAAATAAATTCGGTATTCCATCGGATAGCGTGTTTGAAACCTATCAATATGCGGCGTCATTGCCAAATCTGGATGTGGTCGGAATTGACTGCCATATCGGTTCACAGCTGACCGAAACCCAGCCATTTGTGGATGCACTGGATCGAGTGATTGTCATGATTGAGCAGTTGAAAGAGCTGGGCATCCATCTTAAACACATTGATATCGGTGGCGGTCTGGGCGTGACGTATAAAGATGAAACCCCGCCGTCGGTTGAAGAATATGCCAATGCACTGCGTCCAGCTTTAGAAAAACTGGGCTTGAAGGTGTATATGGAGCCGGGACGCAGTATTTCTGCCAATGGGGGGGTGCTACTGACCAAAGTGGATCTGCTGAAGCCGACCAGTCACCGCAACTTCGCGATTATTGATGCAGCGATGAATGACCTGATTCGTCCAGCTTTGTATGAAGCATGGATGGACATTCAACCTGTTAGGCCGCGTACTGATGTTGAAAGCAAAGAATGGGATGTCGTGGGTGCCATCTGTGAAACTGGTGATTTCCTGGGTAAAGAGCGCGAGCTTGCAATCAAGGAAAATGATGTGCTGGCAGTGCTTGGTGCGGGTGCATACGGTTTTGTCATGAGTTCAAACTATAACAGCCGTGGCCGTGCTGCTGAGGTGATGGTCGACGTCGATCAGGCGCATCTGATTCGTGAACGTGAAACGATTGAATCCCTCTGGGAACGTGAGCGTTTATTGCCTTAAGGAGTAAATCAGGATGTTATTAGAATTTACCAAGATGCATGGCTTGGGCAATGACTTTATGGTAGTGGACCTGATCAGCCAGCGTGCTTATCTGGATACCCTGACGATTCAACGCCTGGCCAACCGTCACTTTGGTGTTGGTTTTGATCAGTTATTGATCGTTGAGCCGCCTGATATTCCGAGTGCAGATTTTAAATACCGGATTTTTAATGCTGATGGTTCGGAAGTGGAACAATGTGGCAATGGTGTGCGCTGTTTTGCCAAGTTTGTGCATGATCGACAGTTGACCGCCAAAACCAAAATCAAGGTACAAACCAAGTCAGGTATTGTAGTACCAGAATTGGGCGCGAATGGCTGGGTGCGTGTGAATATGGGCTATCCAAAATTCCTGCCGCAGGAAATTCCATTTGTGGCTGATGCACCGGAAAGCCTGTATGACATCGATCTTGCTGACGGTGAAAAGCTGACGATTGATGTGGTGAATATGGGTAATCCGCATGCGGTGACCATTGTACCGGATGTGATTACTGCAGATGTCGCACGTATTGGTCCGCAGGTCGAGTCGCATGTGCGTTTCCCGGCACGGGTCAATGCCGGATTTATGCAGATTATTGATGAGAAACATGCACGTTTACGGGTATATGAACGTGGTGTAGGCGAGACCTTGGCCTGTGGTACAGGTGCCTGTGCAGCCGCAGTGTCTGGTATGCGCCGTGGTCTGCTGTCGAGCAAAGTCGAAATCGAACTTGCAGGTGGAAAGTTGCAGATTGAGTGGAAAGAAGGTGATGTGGTGTGGATGACCGGTCCAACGGCTACCGTGTATGAAGGTCGTCTGGATTTACGTTACTTCCAGAGCTAGATTTCGTGCCGCTTGAGAAAAAGCACTGTCTGATCGATGGTGCTTTTTTTTATGCTAGGATGGGAAAAACTGTAGAATTTGAATGAGATGAATAAGCTTGTTTTCCTGCCGGGTGCTTCAGGAAGCCAGCACTTTTGGCAGCCATTAAGAGCAGCATTAACCGAATATACAGATCAGCAAGTCATTGCCTATCCAGGCTTTGATGGTGTAGCACCAAATTTAGCTATTCAAAACCTGCATGATCTGCAAGAATTCGTGAAAAAGCAAATTGAAGATGATTCCATTCTAATTGCCCAGTCTATGGGCGGGGTCTTGGCCATTGGGTTGGCACTTAAGCATCCACAGAAAGTCAAAGGGTTGGTATTGTTGGCGACATCTGGTGGTCTGAATTTAAAAACATTTCATTGTGCAGACTGGCGAACAGATTATCGTGAACTGTTTAAAACAGCGCCGGACTGGTTTGAACAAGACCAAACTGAATTTAGCCGCCTTCAGCTCGCAAGTCTGGACGTTCCGATCTTGCTGATCTGGGGCGATCATGATCCTTTAAGCACTGTTCAGCTTGGACAATACTTGGCAGGAATTTTTAAAAATGCAAAATTGCATATTATTAAAGGTGGAGATCATTTCTTTGCTAGCACTCATGCAGATCAGGTTGCAATGCTGATTCAAGATTATCTGGAGCAACTCTAAATGGAGCAAGCAGTGATTGTCCCACCTCAACTCTTGCTCAACATGTGGCTGAAAGAACGTGAAATTCAAAACCAGTCCAAACATACCTTGCAAGCTTATGGGCGTGATGTCTCGGATTTTTTAGAGTTTTGCCAGCGTGAACAGCTCAATTTAAACGATGTGGAAGCCACCGATTTACGCCAGTTTCTGGCTGAGAAAGTCGAACAGCATCAACTGAGTCCCAGCAGCATGCAACGTATGCTTTCAGCCATTCGCCAGTTTATGAAATGGGCCGAGCAGGCTCAGCATATGGCTTTTAATCCTGCGGATGATTTTCAGTTAAAACGTCAATCGCGCCCTTTGCCGGGCATGGTGGATATTGAAACCGTTAACCAGATTATTGATCAGCCTGCGCCTGACAATGAAATACAGCAGCAAATGTGGCTCCGGGACAAAGCGATGTTAGAGTTGCTTTATTCCAGTGGGCTGCGTCTGGCAGAACTGCAAAGCCTGAGAATTAAAGATATTGATTTCAACCGGCAATTATTACGTATTACTGGTAAAGGCAATAAAACCCGGATTGTGCCTTTTGGCTCCAAGGCCAAAGACAGCGTGATGGCCTGGTTGCAAGTCTATCCCTTATGGAATGGTGATTTTGTGCCCGAGGCGAATGTATTTATTACCCAGAAAGGCAATCCGCTTGGTGCAAGACAGATTGAAAACCGGGTTAAATTTCAGGCGCAGCGTGCAGGCGTCAATGTAGATTTACATCCGCATTTGTTAAGACATTGTTTTGCGAGTCACATGTTATCCAATAGCCGGGACTTACGCGCCGTGCAGGAAATGCTGGGACACAGTAATTTAACCACTACGCAAATTTATACCCATGTCGATTTTGATCATCTGGCTCAAATTTATGATCAGGCTCATCCGCGTGCGCAACATAAAGAAGATTGATCATATGCCAGGTTTTAAGGAATAGAGATCATAAAAAATGTATTTTTGGCATAAAACTTTCATATATAAACCTTAAAATGGAATTCAACTGAACATTGGCGTTGGGATTGGCATTTCACTATTGTCTTATTCGTTAAATGCGCCATTTCAGGTATAACAATAAATACTATTTAATATTTAAAATGAAATATTACTGAGCAGAGTCTCAGTATTTGACCGATGGGAGGCAATATGGACACACTGGTAATTGCGGACATAGAACAAAAATATGCACAGTTAAGTGAGGCTCAAAAAGAAATGTTTGCCGGTTATGGTTTGCGGCAAATCAAGCATTTTGTGGACATTAGCTTACCCAATCTTGAAGCGACTTTGCCTGAAGGTGCCATTATTCAAGGCATTAATGCCGATGGTAAAGTTCAGGCATTTAACGCGAGCACCGGACAATACTATTTATGGATTTCTGACCTGCAATGGCAATTGTCGAATCGTGCGACACAGGCAGTCGACTTAAAAGAAGATGCAGTTGCGATTTGGCAAATTTTTGAGTTGGCAAACTATGAACTGGTAGATTTAAGCCATGTACATCGTGATTTTTTGGCACAAGAAACTCATTAAATGTTCCTACAGCTACCATAATATAAAAAATTAAGACTCGGGCTGTATTCTGGTTTTGCTCAAGAGGAGAGGGTTGTCTTTAAGCATATCAGCACAGGCAACCTCACTTTTATCTTTTAATAAAACTTGCAGCTTAGTTAATTTCAGTCCAGCTTCGGATTAAAGATACTGTTCAGAATTAAAATTAAACCTATGCCAGCGTCGCTACTTGTAATTCATTCTTTTATAGATCTTCTAAAGGCAGCTGGAAACTCTGTTTGATAATCTGGCTGGGTAAATCCGTTTTGACACTGGTAATGCCATTTTTTTTTGTCAGATGAGTCGACTGGAATTTCCGGTAACTTTCCAGATCAGGCACCACGACTTTCAGCATCGCATCACTTTCCCCCAGAATAATGTAGCACTCCATCACCTGCGGCAGTTCTTTCATTGCTTCAATAAAGGTGTCGATGGTTTCGGCATCCTGACCGACCAGCCAGATGCGCGAAAATAGGATCAACTGAAACCCAATTTTTTGTTGATCAACGATAGTGGTGTAATTCTGAATGACACCTGCATCTTCCAGTAATTTTACCCGGCGCAAACAGGATGATGGTGAAAGTCCGATTTCCCGTGCCAGATCATTATTCTGAATACGGCCGTTGGCTTGTAAGTAACGAATGATATTTTTATCAATCCGATCAAGTTTTACCCGCACAGACTTGGTGGATATTTTCATAAATTAGAATAATATTCGAAAAATGAAACTTATTATAGAATAAAAAGAAAGCCAATTTTATAAAAAATCACAGATACTTATTGCATTTTCTGGAGTTTGAAAGGAAAAGGAAATGTCTGTATTTGCACTCTTTGCACTGACCGTGCTTCCCCTGATTTTTACGCCTGGACCCGATATGTTGTTTATCCTGTCTCAAGTGATGGGTAAAGATGCAAAAGCAGGCATGATGGCAACCGTAGGAGTGTGTTGCGGTTATCTGGTGCATTCGATCCTGGTAGCGCTAGGTATTGCCGCCATCATTGTTTCTTTTCCTGTACTGTTTGAAACCATTCGCTGGCTCGGGATCGCGTATCTGTTGTATCTGGCTTTTGGTTTGCTTAAATCGGTATTCAGTAAAAATGCGCTAAATATTGAGAAAAAAACTTCGCCCAATCCGATTCAAAAAGGATTTTTTACTGCCCTGTTAAATCCAAAAGGCATGCTAATCTATTTTGCAATTTTACCGCAGTTTATTGATAAGTCGGCCAATACAGTGAGCCAGGGTTTGATTCTTTCTTTTATTTTTATCAGTCTTATTTTTGTGGTGTATTGTGGCTTAAGTATTCTATTCAGCAAAATCAGCCAGAAAACTCAAATAGATGAACGTAAACAAAAATGGGTGGATGGAACTTCTGGTGGTTTACTGGCACTTGCAGCAAGCTGGCTCATCATCAATTAATTGGATCCCGAAAAGCATACTGTTCGCAGTATGCTTTTTTATGATTGAGAAAATTTGAAAAGAAGTAATTACTTTGTCAGAGTCGGATGAATGTACTGGTTTATTATTTATTCAATTTGTCTATGTATTGAGTTTAATTCGCTCTCAGTAAGATTTCTGTCTAAAATGACAAAAGCTGACCTATCTATATTCCGTCCGTTTTGCTTCAAGCGGCTTTAAATCAATTTAAATTTAAAATCATCAATCAAAACTTCTGATGTTATTAATCAGATAAAAAAATAATATAAATCAATGGTTAAATTTTAAGTAAATATCGATAAATTTCATTGTAATAAAACGATAACAATTAATTGTGAACGCATCGTTCAGGGAAAATTACGCATTTTTACAGCTCTTTGTTGAATTGTGACTTGACCGAAATGCCGTACACATTGCAAGATAGGGCACCTAAAAAAATTTAAGTGAAGAGTTACACTAACTTTTCTCAACATTTACATTTGCTAAAACAGCCGAGGATTACATGAAGGCTCTTGTTGCTGTAAAACGTGTGGTTGATGCCAACGTTAAAGTTCGTGTTAAACCGGACAACAGTGGTGTTGACTTAACTAACGTTAAAATGTCAATTAATCCATTCTGTGAAATCGCAGTGGAAGAAGCGGTTCGTTTAAAAGAAAAAGGAACTGTTTCAGAAATCATTGTTGTTTCTATTGGTCCTAAAGAAGCTCAAGAACAAATCCGTTCTGCAATGGCGCTTGGTGCTGACCGCGGTATTCTGGTTGAAGCTGATGACAGCCAACTAGGTGCGCTGGAAGTCGCTAAAATTCTGAAAGGTGTTGTTGATGCTGAACAACCACAATTGATCCTTCTAGGCAAGCAAGCGATTGATGACGACTCTAATCAGGTTGGTCAGATGCTGGGTGCTTTATTGGGTGCAGGTCAGGGTACATTCGCTTCTGAAGTGAAAGTAGACGGCGATAAAGTACAAGTAACACGTGAAATTGACGGTGGTTTACAAACTGTTGAGCTGACACTTCCAGCAATCATTACCACTGACTTGCGTTTGAACGAGCCACGTTATGCGGCACTTCCAAACATCATGAAAGCGCGTAAAAAACCGCTTGATACCAAGTCACCTGCAGATTTCGGTGTAACCACTACAACTAAACTGAAAACAGTGAAAGTTGAATCTCCTGCAGAGCGTAAAGCTGGCGTACAAGTGAAGTCTGTAGACGAACTTGTAGAAAAATTGAAAAACGAAGCGAAAGTGATCTAATACAGAAGGATAAAAATCATGAGTATTTTAGTTATCGCTGAGCACGACAACAAAGCATTAAACGCTGCTACTTTAAACGTTGTTGCTGCGGCGCAAAAAATCGGTGGTGATATCACTGTATTGGTGGCTGGTTCTGGCGCTCAGGCAGTTGCTGACCAGGCGGCTAAAGTTGCAGGCGTAAGCAAAGTATTGCTTGCTGATGATGCGGCTTACGCAAACCAGTTAGCGGAAAACGTAGCAAAACTGATTGCAGAATTGGGCAAAGATTATAGCCATATCCTTGCTGCTTCTACCACGACTGGTAAAAACATTTTGCCGCGTGCTGCTGCGCTTCTTGATGTAAGCATGATTACTGACATCATTGCGGTAGATGGTCCTAAGACTTTTAAACGCCCAATCTATGCCGGTAATGCGATTGCGACTGTAGAATCAGGCGAAAACATCGTATTGGCGACTGTTCGTGGTACGGCATTTGATGCTGTAGCTGCTGAAGGTGGTTCTGCTGCGGTTGAAGCTATTGCTTCTACTGGTGATGCCGGTATTTCTAAGTTTATTAACGAAGAAATCGTAAAATCTGAACGTCCTGAACTGACAGCTGCACGTATTGTCGTTTCTGGTGGTCGTGGTGTAGGTTCTGGCGAAAACTATCACAAAATCCTTGATCCGCTAGCTGACAAGCTTGGTGCTGCTCAAGGCGCGTCACGTGCTGCAGTAGATGCCGGCTTCGTACCAAACGATATGCAAGTGGGTCAAACTGGTAAAATCGTTGCACCTGACCTGTACATCGCTGTCGGTATTTCTGGTGCGATTCAGCATTTGGCTGGTATGAAAGAATCGAAAGTGATCGTTGCGATCAACAAAGATGAAGAAGCGCCAATTAACGCAGTTGCTGACTACTGGTTAGTAGGTGACTTGAACGCTGTTATTCCTGAATTGGTTTCTAAAATCTAATTTCTGAATTAGCTTCAAAAAAACGCTTTTGTGCGAATAGTGAAAGTAATCTTTTACTGTTTTGTGCAAGGGCGTTTTTTATTGATTTTTTAAAAATACTCGGCAGTCGAAACTAGAGTATGTCATTTGGATGAAAAGTGATAAAATCCCGGTTTGATTTTTCTCCTGTTTCTCATCATGTCCTTTTCTAAAACCGCACATATACTGTTCATTAGTTTCCTGCTGATCGCGCTTTATCTGGGGATCTGTATTCATACTGCCCTGAATGCACCGATTCCGGTGACCCAGTATTTGTTTAGTGAATCAGGTGCTTTTGAAGTCATGAGCCCATGGCTTTGGTACTTGCTGGCAGTGCTATGTTTGCTGAATACTGAAATCAAGCCTGATACCCGGGTGTTTGCAGCTTTAGCGGCAGTATTGCTGGGGTTGCGGGAAATGGATTTTCACAAGCGCCTGTTCGACATCAGCTTCATCAAAACGAATTTCTATCGCAGTGCTGAAATTCCGCTCATGGATAAGCTGCTTGGATTTATTTTGTTGCTCGGAATTATTTTTGTCTTTCTGGTGCTGGCGAAAAAACTGGTGCAAACCGTACGAAGTATGAAAGATTCCTTAAATATTGCACATTTTTTTATCTTTCTTACCATTGTCTGTGGCGGATTAAGCAAGGTGCTGGATCGCACGACCTCAACCCTGAAAGAAGAGTTTGGAATCGAGTTGCTAAAACATAGTCAAGTCATGATTATGACGATCGAGGAAGGGGTAGAGATGTTGTTGCCAATTCTATTGATTGTTGCAGTTTTAAGCTACCGTAGAGTATTGAATCAGCCTCACTAAAAAATATAAAAAAACCGCTAAGGATACGCCAGTAAATTGGCGTATCTTTTTTTGTATTATTCTATTTTTGCACAATTTAAAGATTAAAAAGAAGCGGATCGGACTGACTGATTTTTGCTTTTTAAATAATAAGAAAATGATCACTAAAATGAAGATAATTAACAAGGTTAAGCCGAATATTTCGACACAAAAATACAAGTGTGTATGCTATAATTTAGGGCTGTATTTTAGTTTTTAACTCAGTCGTTTGAGTTAATGATTTTGCTAGTTTTACGACATATAAATACAAGCCAAAATTGGCTTGTAGAATAAGGAGTATGCATGAGCGTATCGGAAATTAGACCGATTGCCATTGAGGATGAACTTAAAAGCTCATATCTCGATTATGCGATGAGCGTGATTGTGTCACGTGCATTGCCCGATGTACGAGATGGTTTGAAACCTGTTCATCGTCGTGTGCTTTTCGCAATGCACGAATTAGGCAATGACTATAACAAAGCTTATAAAAAGTCTGCACGTGTAGTCGGTGACGTCATCGGTAAATATCACCCGCATGGTGACTCTGCCGTATATGAAACCATTGTACGAATGGCGCAAGATTTCAGCTTGCGTTACCAGTTGGTAGATGGCCAGGGTAACTTCGGTTCGGTCGATGGCGACAGCGCAGCAGCAATGCGTTATACCGAAGTGCGTATGCGTAAACTGACCCACGAACTGTTAGCGGATCTTGAAAAAGATACCGTCGAGTGGGAAGATAACTACGATGGCTCTGAGCGTATTCCTCAGGTCATGCCAACCCGTGTCCCGAACTTGTTGATTAATGGTGTGACCGGTATTGCAGTCGGTATGGCGACCAATATGGCGCCGCATAACATGACTGAAGTGGTGAATGCATGTCTGGCCTATGCCAATGATCCCCAGATCAGTATTGAAGGGTTGATGGAACATATTTCTGGTCCGGATTTTCCGACAGGCGGTATCATTTACGGTAAATCAGGTATCGTCGATGCATACCGTACCGGTAAGGGCCGTTTGCATATCCGTGGGAAGTACCATTTCGAAGAAGATCCGAAGAATGGCCGCACCACGATTGTCTTCACTGAAATTCCGTATCAGGTCAATAAAGCAAAAACCATTGAGCGTATTGCTGAACTGGTCAAAGAGAAAAAGCTCGAAGGCATTTCAGAGCTTCGTGACGAGTCTGACAAAGACGGTATGCGTATCGCGATTGACCTGAAGCGCGGTGAAAACGCTGAAGTGATCGTGAACAACCTGTTCCAGAACACGCAACTTGAAAACTCTTTCAGCATCAACATGGTCTGTCTGGACAATGGCCAGCCGAAGTTGATGAACCTGAAAGACATCATTGCGGCATTTATCCGTCACCGTCAGGAAGTGGTCACCCGTCGTACCATGTACGAATTACGCAAAGCGCGTGAACGTGGTCATATCTTGGAAGGTTTGACAGTTGCACTTGCCAATATCGATCAGATTATTGAAACCATCAAAACATCTGCAAACCCGGCTGAGGCGCGTGAGCGTTTACAAGCGGGCGAGTGGGCAGCAGGTGGCGTAGCAGCTTTACTTGAAAAAGCCGGTGCTGTTTCTGTACGTCCTGACGAAATTGAAGGCGAAGATCCTAGCCGTCCATTCGGTATTGATGGCGATTTATATCGCTTATCACCGACGCAAGTTAACGCGATTATGGAACTGCGTCTACATCGCTTGACTGGCCTTGAGCAAGATAAACTTCAGGCTGAATATTCTGAAATTCTTGCGCAGATTGCTGAATACACGGCTATCTTGAATGACTTTAACTTATTGATGAACGTGATTCGTGAAGAGCTTGCACTGATCCTTCAGCAGTATGGCGATGCACGTAAAACGTCAATTGTCGAGTCACGTATCGATTTCTCTCGTGAAGATCTGATTCCTGAAGAGCAAATGGTGCTGACGGTTTCAAAAACAGGTTATGCAAAAACTCAACCATTGTCTGACTACGCTGCACAGCGCCGTGGTGGCCGTGGCAAGTCTGCAACCAGCATGAAAGAAGATGATTACATCCAGCATATGGTGGTCACTTCGAATCATGCAACCGTGCTTTGCTTCACCAATGTCGGTAAGGTTTACCGTCTGAAAGTCTACGAAGTGCCACAAGCTTCACGTGGTGCCAAAGGTCGCCCAATGGTGAACTTGTTGCCACTAGACGAAAACGAAACGATTACAGCCATCTTGCCTGTGATTGATGCACCGAAGAAATTCAAGGAACGTCTGGCTGACTTCAAGGCATTTGTAAAAGCAAATGCAGCACAATTGCAAAGTAATGAAGTGATCAACAGTCATTTTGCTGCGCTTGAAGCTGCATTGGCTGAATCTGAAGATGGTGCAGATGATATTTCTGATGCACTTCGTGCGCAGCTGAAAGAGTTAGGACAAGCACTTTCAACAACTGAGCTTGATGATGACATCATCAATGAGTTTGTACAGCAGGTGGAAGCTGTACGTAAGAACTTCTATGTGTTTATGGCAACTGAATACGGTACGATTAAACGTGTAGAGCTTGAACAGTTCTCGAATGTTCGTTCAAACGGTTTACGTGCGATTGAACTTAATGGTGACGACACCTTGATTGGTGTGGCGATTACCGATGGAGAACAGCAAATCATGTTGTTCTCAAACGAAGGTAAAGCCATTCGCTTCGCAGAAACGGACGTGCGTTCAATGGGTCGTTCGGCCAAAGGTGTACGTGGTATGCGCGTGACCATTGGTGCAGCAGCGCAGCTTGAAGATCAGGACGATAATGACGTTGATTCTGATGATGAAGACGGTTCAGATTCAGCAATTGTCAGTCGTATTGTGTCACTGGTAGTTGTGCCTGAAACAGGTGAAGTACTGTGTGCTTCTGAACATGGTTACGGTAAACGTACCCCAGTAGATGACTTCCCGACCAAAAAACGTGGCGGTAAAGGTGTTATTGCACTAAAAACTTCTGAGCGTAATGGTCAGTTAGTCGGTGCAGTGGCAATTGATGCGACTAAAGAATTGATGCTGATCTCTAATGGCGGTACGCTGGTTCGTACACGTGCATCAGAGGTTGCGCAAACAGGTCGTAATGCACAGGGCGTTCGCCTGATCCGTTTAGGTAATGACGAATTGCTGGTGGGTGTAGTTTCTATTGAAGCTGTGGAAGAAGACGAGTTTGTTGAAGCGATTGAAGGTGAAGACGTTTTAGTGGCAGAAACAAATTTAGTGACTGAAGCTGAACAGCTTGAAAAAGACGGTGAAAATTCAGTAGAAGAATAATTTTCCTACTGATAAAAAGGGCGCTTCGGCGTCCTTTTTTTATAAACCTTGACGAGATAGAGGTAAGCGATGAAAACTAAATTAATATCATTAACAGCAGTGCTTGCATTGACTGGCTGTAATTCAATGGAGAATATTCCAAATCCGAGTCCTGAGCAGGAAAAGGCGGCACAGCTGGCTTATGAGGATTTGCGTGACGGGAAGTATGATGAGTTTCTGGATCAACTCGAACCACAATTACAGGCTTATTTTAAGGACAATGAAAAGTTAATGAAACGCTTTTCACGTTCAATTCCTCAAGGTGCATACAAATCTAAAACCTTAATGACCAAGCAGATTGAAGAAGCGACCAATCAGCCGAGCCAGTATAAGGTCAGCTATGAAATTGCTTATCCGAATAATCTGGTTCAGTATGATGTGAGTTTTGACAAGCCCAATGGCAGCGCCAAGATCCGTAATTTTAATATTCAAGTGTTTGGCGAATCTAATCCTTAAATCTGAACAGGCCCTAATGGTGATGCCGGTCAGTTTTTAGGAAGCTGAATCAGGCGTTGATAGCCCAGCAAGAAACACAAGCTACCGAATACTCCAAGATAAATTAGTTTAGGTACCACTAGTGCGGTAGGAACCCCCATCTGGTTAAGCTGAATGAACATCTGCACAATTTGGGTAGAGGGCAGGATTTCGGCTAGGATTTGCATCCAGACTGGCATAGAAGAGTGTGGCCATGCGATACCCGAGAGTAAGAACAGAGGAATTGAGGTAAATACAATCACATGGCCTGCCCGTTCTGGCATATCCAGAAAGCTGGCGAGCAACCAAGTCATACCAATAATACAGTAGATAAATACTGGAACGGCAATGAGCATGCCGATAAAATTACCGCCACGCGGATAATCAAATAACCAGAACGTAAAACCGAATAAATAAAGACAGCCCAGACAACCGATCGTAAAGATTGCCAGACAGATCCCGATAAAAGCATTGCGGTTTAACTCTACTTTTCTTTCCCGGTACATCAAAATCAGCATGCTCAAACCTAATAAAATAGTTTGATGAATAATTAAGGGGGCAACTGCAGGAAATACATAACTGCCATAACCAGACAAAGTATTAAACAGGGGAATCTGATGTATGGAGAGTGCAGGAGAAAATTCCGATATATGTTCAAATTGTGCAATATAGTCGGATAGGGTTTGCTCAACTGAAGCAGCCAGGCCCAGACCAATCTGTTTGGTCGCCAAAAAGTTTGCAGCATTTAAATAGAGACCAATTCCTCCAGATTCACCGTGGATCACAGCTTCAGATAAATTGCCCGGCAGCAGTAAAATTCCGTCTGCCTGTTCAGATTCGACCCATTGCTTGGCTTCCGCGAAATTGCCTGTAATTGCTTTGACGTTGACATTTGGGCTTTCCTGCACTTTTTGGATGATCCGCGTACTTAAATTGCTTTGTTCTTCATCGACAATAATAATGGGCAAGGATTCTGCAGTCTGAGCCTTATATGCAGTAGGATAAAAAAAACTGTAAAACAGTACAGAAAGAATCAGGGTGGTAAGAATACTTTCGTGCGAAACAATATCTTTAAAGCTGCGCAGATAATAAGACCAGCAGGATTTCATTGGACTATTCCTTTAGCAACTCTTTTTAAAAAAAGATAGGCTAGCAGGGCAAAGATCACGACAAACATGAGCAGGATAAATAAGGACTGTAGTGAAATATTAACGGGACTACCCATCACCCACTGTTCGGTCTGTAACCTGGCATAGGAAGTATAGGGAATAATGTGAGCCCAGAAATGGGTAAATAAGGGTGCATTATTTAAGGGAAGTGTTACCCCTGCAAAACTTAAAGATGAGCCACCATATACTGCAATTAAACCGAATGATTTGGTTAAATCTTTGGTCACTAGTACGATCACGCTACTCAAGAACGCATAGGCACTATAAAACAGCAACTGCGCCAATAAAATCAGACCAAGAGAGCCAGCTACAAACCAGCCACGGATCTGAATCAGCCAGAACATCCATATCCAGGTCCATATGCTAAAAATAGCTACATAAACCAGATTTTTCGATAGTAAAGCCATCCAGAGTGACTGATGGCTAATCCAGTCTTGTAAGGTTCGCCGTTTGAGTTCCTGACCCACTGAAAATGCAACGCAACAACAGAGCAGTAAATGTAGAACTGCCGGAATCACAAAAGGTTCTAAATAAAATTCATAGTCAAGATCTGGATTATACAGCGGGGATAATTTGATCCGGGGGATAGGGAAGTCGAGATAAGGCAGCCGGTTTTCCAGATAATGGTTTCCTAAAAAATCAGCTATGGCTTCAATGGTGCTGATCAGCATGGCAGATGAAATAGTATTACCAATACTAAAATAACTCTGATTATAAACAATACTGATGCCTGCATCCTGAGCACGAACCAGACGCTGCTCGGCACCCTGCGGAATATGAATATAGCCCCAAATTTTATTTTTATTTAGCAGAAGTTCAGCTTCTTCAGTTTGTCCAGTGACAAGATCTACTTTAAGTGTCTGATTAAGTGAAATATAGGTATTAATATTCTGACTGAGTGCACTTCGGTCCTGATCAATAATCGCAATAGGTAAATGCTCAGGTTTACCCTGTAGAAACATGCTACTGAATATAATAATGACGAAGGCAGGCGCAAGCGTGACCAGACAGAGATCCCATTTTTCCCGGAGCAGATAACGCAGTTCGCGCCCTATCCCCCTCCACATCAGGAACCCTCTTTTAATTTAAACAAGACGCTCATGCCAACTTTAAGTCCGGGTATGGCAGGTACAGGAACAAGATGGACTTTAAAGCTTCTGATATCGTACCCACCAGTCTGACGCGTAGTTTTAATGGTCGCAAATTCACCTTCGGCACTGATATTCTGGATTCGGAATTCAGCTTTTTTCTCCAAGGCTGGAATATAGCCTTCAATTGTGGTCATGTGCTGGAATGGCGCATACTGGTCTTCGCGAATATTCAGACTCACACGCATATCATCTTTAATCAGGCTTACCACAGGGACCGCAGTTGCTACCAGTTCTGACACTTCACCATAAGTTTTGGATACAGTTCCATCAATTGGGGCAAGCAGTGTTGTTTCTGCGACCAGTGAATTGGCTTCTTCCAGTGCAGCCCGGGCAATTTCAACCTGTGCATCCGCAGAGGTTTTCTGTTGCGGAGTGCTGCCCCGGTTAGCGCGTAGATACTGTTGATAGGCTGCTTCGGTCATTTGGGCAGCAGACTGACTGGCAGCGTAAAGTTCATCACGACGTTGACGGGAAATGACGCCTTCTTTAAACAGATTCTCACCACGTTGAAAAGAAACTTTGGCTAAATTCTGTTGGGCTTTCAACGCTTGCCAGTTGGCATACAGGCTGGCGATATTCTCCTCTTGAGAACCCCGATCAACAGTCGACTGTAAGGCCAATGCAGATTGTAGGGCAGCAGCAGCCTGCTGTTTTTTGGTTTCCACTTCCGGACTATATAAGCGGACAAGAATCTGACCTTTCTTGACATGCTGGCCTTCCTTTACATAGATTTCTTCAATCCGGCTAGGTACCTTGGTGGCGACCTGTATCGTTTCCGCTTCTACCTGTCCTTGTAATTCAAGTGTCGTCGGGTGATAGCTTTTCCATAGACCAAAGGCAATGATGGCCAGTAAAACAGGTATTGCCGCCAGTAACAGATATTTTATGGGTTTAGAAAGTCCAGAGGATGGTTCATGCTCTGCAGAAGTTGCAGCATTTTTTTCTTTTGGCGATTCGGATTCAAGCTGTGAGGTGGAGGGGCTACTTTTATTGTTTGAGGAGACTGAGCCATTCACAGGATCATCTGGTTTTTGATCTTCGTTCATGTCCGTCTCCTAGCGAATATAGTGGGTATTGGTATGTTGAATATAGTTAGAAAACTCGTTAATCGAGCCATAACTTTGTAACAGGGTGGCGAGGGACATGACATATTTATAGGCATTCAAGGCAGTTTCTGCTTTTAATCCACTCAATATATTCTGTGCATCAATGACCTGTGTCGCCGTACCCATATCTTCTTTAAAGGATAATTGCTGGATACGTAGATTTTCCTGGGCCGCCTTCATATTTTGTGCCAAAAGCGTATCGCTCTGCTGCGCACTCACTGCTTCACTATAGGATTTGTAAATCAGGTTTTCAATTTCTTGCTGAGTACGTGCAGTGAGCAGTTCAGCAGCATAACGTTTAAGTTCAGCAGCCTGAATGTTTTTGTTTTTATCAATCCCGGAAAACAGGTTATAACGGGCAGCCACTCCTACAATCCAGTTTTCGTTACGATCCAGACTGTATTCTCCAAAAGCAAAGACACTCGGTTTTTTTGCCGCTTCCTGAATTTTTACATTGGTTTGTGCCAATTGAGTATCTAACCGCATTTTTTGAATCAATGGCGAGTTTTGGCTGAAAGTCTTCAGCAAATGATTTAAGTCCTCAGATTCGGTCTTATTCACAAATAAAGGAGTGGTCAGTTCAGTCAGGTTGCCTTGCTGAAGCAGGTTATTCAGCTGAAATAGACTCGCATTTAGATTGGCCTGAGTATTTTGCTGGGCACGTTCGGCATCATTGCGTGCCACTTCAAACTGCATGCGCTGGCCTTTGCTGATAAAGCCCTGCTGTTGCATTTTTAAGGCATTCTGATAATGCTGCTGCATGGCATTCAGGTTGAATACAGCCGCTGCATGAAGCTGTTTTTGAAGTTGAACATTAAAATAACTCTGAATGAGTTCAAAACGCTGTATATCTTGCTGTTCTTTGTTGTTTAGCGCACTACGGTTCGCCTGAATGTTGGCAACTTCCTTGGTATTGGCAGTCAGGCCTCCTGTATAAATAGGCATGATGACTGACACTGTAGGGCGAATGACCTGATCTTCAAGGACTACATTGGAGGTGTCCGGAATCAGGCCGACACCGCTATGAATAGCATTGTTGACTCCTTCCTGAAGAGGGCCGGTAATGTCAGGAGGAAGTACGTTCCCAAGATTATCTTCCCACTGGTTGATCTGCCCCGTGACACCTTGGGACAGTACATTTTCCAGATTGTTTTTAAACTGCTTCAGGGGAATATCTACTTCACTGTGGAAAGCATAGGCACGAACATTGAGATCGACACGAGGCAATCCCAAACCTTTGCTGGCTTCAGCTTCAAGTTGCGAGGCCTGTTCCAGACTTTGATAGGCCTGACTACTATAAGAAGACTGTAATAATTGTTTTTCAGCTTCTTGAAAACTCAAGGCTTGGGCATATAAATTCAAACTTGTACACAACAGTCCTGAAAATAATCCGCACCCCAAAAATAATCTGCTTATATCGTTTATCGTATTCATGGAAGCAAGTTGCCAATTTGAATAAAGTGAAATTTATTTACTGACATTATAAATCAGTGCTTTATAGCTCAGTCAGTGGCATGGTTGTAATATTGTTTATTTTACAGTTGTCTAGGAAAAATGCAGGTTGGTAGGACCTGAATTAATGTGTTGCTGAACTTTTTAAAATTACCATGATTGATATAAAACGCTCATTACTACTATTTGGCCAGTTTTGCTGAGTTGCAGGTTTAACATGCGCAATAGCGAATCTGAAACGATGAACGAAATGATCCATTTTTATCTCACTCATGATTTTCTAATTATTGTGGTTTTATCATAATAGTTTTATTTTTAAACTCAAACATTTAATTAAAATATGCATCATCAGCAGGATTGTTCTTATAAATGGTCAACTTATCTTATGAATCTACATTGTTTTTTTGACTGTAATTACAGTTTTGTATTGAAATAATTTTGTGCAAGACCCTGCCAGATATGGTTAAATGCCATCATTTGATTGTGTTTCACTCTGAAAGGAAAAATCATGCGCGCGTACAACTTCTGTGCTGGTCCTGCTGCATTACCGACTGCCGTACTTGAAAAAGCTCAAGCTGAAATGCTCGACTGGCATGGCAAAGGTCTTTCGATCATGGAAATGAGCCACCGTAGTGCAGACTATGTTGCTGTTGCTGAAAAAGCGGAAGCAGACCTACGTAAACTCATGAATATTCCTGAGAACTACAAAGTATTGTTCTTGCAGGGTGGTGCATCACTACAATTCTCGGCAATTCCATTAAACTTGCTCGGCAAAAATAACAAGGCAGACTATATCGATACTGGTATCTGGTCTGAAAAAGCCTTGAAAGAAGCGCAACGTTATGGCGATATCAATGTTGTAAAAGCCGGTATAAAAACTGATGGCAAACATGCCATCAGCGCACAAAGTGAATGGAACCTGTCTGCAGATGCTGCCTATGTGCACTATGCGGATAACGAAACCATTGGCGGTTTGCAATTCGCATCTATTCCCGAAACAGACAAGCCTCTAGTTTGCGACTATTCATCTAGCATTTTATCTGCACCACTGGACGTATCTAAATTTGGTGTGATTTATGCAGGTGCACAAAAGAATATCGGGCCTGCCGGCTTAACACTTGTAATCATTCGCGAAGATTTACTTGATCAGGCCAAACCTGAAATTCCAAGCATCTTGAGATATGCAGATCAGGCAAAAAATGGTTCAATGGTGAATACACCATCGACCTATGCATGGTACTTATCTGGGCTGGTATTCGAGTGGTTGCTGGACAATGGCGGTGTAGAAGCCATCCACAAAGTGAACCTTGAAAAAGCTAACTTGCTTTATGGTTATATTGATCAAAGCGATTTCTACGCTAATCCAATCGCAAAAGCGAACCGTTCGATCATGAACGTGCCATTTACCTTGGCCAATGCAGAGCTAGAGAAACAGTTCCTGAAAGAAGCCGAAGCACAGCATTTATTGAATCTTGCCGGTCACCGTTCAGTAGGTGGTATGCGTGCCAGTATTTATAACGCTGTTCCACTTGAAGGCGTACAGGCACTGGTGAATTTTATGGATGATTTTGCCAAACGCAATGGTTGATCCATGAAACGGAAAAACCCAGCATATGCTGGGTTTTTTATGAATTGAATTACTTTAAAAAATAAAAGTATGCAGGATGAATCCGCAGATGATCATCCCCAACATGAAAAAAAGGCACGACATCATATCAATATTGTAGTGAGAGCTAAGATGATGCTCGGCCTGTTGTAATGTTTCTTCTTGCACGATTTTCATAGATATTTATTGTCCGATCTATTTATCGTTAATACTATTTATTGTGAGTATTTTTATCATAAAAAATTGATTAAATAAAGTACATTCTTGATTAAAGGTCATAAAGTTTCAATTTTTTTAAAATGTCAGATTTGCACGACAATAAATTATATTGATGATAAATCAATTGCTTATTTTTACGGAATTTTAAAGGTTATTTAAAGATTTAGAATAAGTTATTTGAATTTAAAAATGTGGATAACCAGATTTTTAATCAGTTTAAATACCAGACAGATAAACGAATGAATCTGTATAAAAAATAGCCAGAAATTAAAGTGACAAATAAGAATATAAATAGATTAAAAGAAGATACGCATCTAAATGAGTATCTCCCTTGTAGAGTGAATTCAGGTTGCTTTGCTATAGATACTGGCCTGGATCCATAAGTTGCCACGGATATACTGGCCAATTTCAAAATTCTTATACTCTGCGTTGCGTGTTGCAATGCGGATCAGGGTTGCAGGCTGGCCTTCATCATGAATCAGGGCGACATCATACAGGGTATAGTCCTGATCCATAAACTGCATGCTAGTTTTACCGACGATATTGCCCTGGAACCAGGCTTCATCTTCCTGTCCCAGGGTTTCGCCATAAAGATAGGCCACCATTTTAGAAAAATCTACAGTGACAGGTTCTTTATCTTCTTCTGATTGCGGCTGCCAGGCATCAATCTGTTCCTGCAAATTATCAGGGGCTATGCCATTATTGTCGGCCAGAATAGCATTCAAGGCACGGTGATGTTTGATCGAAGCCGGATCATCAACCACCAGATGCTCATGATCTGAGACTGCTTCAAGTTCATAGGCCCAGGCATTCAGGTTTACCACATAGAGCTGATCTTTTTCATAACAGAGATGATTAACGCTATACAGGTTATCGAAAGCATAAATAATGTTGTCAGCACCCAGATTCAAGCGTAATACAGCTTGAGTATTGGATTTACAGCTAATAATCCGGTCAATCGTGGCTTTCACCTGATAAGGGCTATCAAAACAGGGGAATGCAGTTTTTACGGCTTGAGGTTTATTATTTTCAACGGCAATCACTTGACTTAATTGTACTGGTGCTTTGCTCGGTCCCTGGATCAGCCAGGTCTCTGTATCCATATCACATTCTTGTGTACAAAGGCCCATCGGCATGATTGGTTCATCAAGAGCTTTGCCTAACCACTGTGGTACATCTGTGCCAGGATTGTCGGTGAGCAAGGTCCAGTGTTCGACATGACTACCGAAATTTTGATCATCAATGGTGATGATCTCTGGGCTATTCTGATTTTTCATATGCACAATTGATCTTGGATGATATATCTGTAGTTAATCGAGGGTCATTGCAATTTTTCAAGTCAATTGAATGAATTTTAAAATTAAAATAAGCATCTGGTGAATTCAAGCTTTTCCCATATGAATTACAATAGTTTTACCAATCATATACTTATTTAAAATATACAAGCCAGATCTCAGGAAAATGAAGTGATTTAATCATCAACCTGATCCTTCCAATTTGCTAGAATAACCATGATTTATACTTTAATGGAAAGCCCTGTGTTGCCATTTAAACTTTGGGTCGATGCCGATGCACTGCCCCGTATTCTGCGAGATGTAATTATTCGTGCTTCGGATCGCTATCAGCTTGAAGTCACTTTTGTGGCTAACCAGCCGGTAGGTATTACCCCTTCGGTGAGGATTAATTCGATTCAGGTGATGAGCGGAGCAGATGCTGCAGATAAGGAAATTATTTCGCGCATGAAAAAGCATGATATCGTCATGACCCAAGATATTCCCTTGGCTGCAGAAGTGATTGAAAAAGGCGGAATTGCGATTCATCCCCGGGGGGAAATTTATACCACCGACAATGTCAAAGCGCGTTTACATCTGCGTGATTTTATGGACAGCTTGCGCGGCGCTGGCGTGCAGACTGGCGGTCCGCCACCGATTTCAGAACGGGATAAACGCGAATTTTCCAGCGCACTCGATCAGACCATCCAAAAACAAAAACGCAAAACTTCTGCACTTTAAGCCTTATTCAGAGTGACTCACATGCCCACACAAACCAATATGATTGCCACCTATCTTCTATTGGTTTTTATCTGGGCAACGACGCCACTTGCGATTGTCTGGAGTGTGACAGACCTGCATCCGCTCTGGGCCTTGGCATTACGCTTTTTTCTGGCTTTGCCTTTTGCATTTGCTCTATTGTGGCTGTTTAAAACCCGTTTTCCCTTAGATAAATTATCCATGCACAGTTATCTGGCTGGTGCATGCAGTTTTATCGGATCACAGATTTTCACTTATCTTGCAACCGACTATTTGAGTTCAGGTATTATCGCCTTGATGTTCGGTCTGGCACCAATCATGACCGGATTAATTGGCCGCTTTGTGTTTCAGCTCAAGCTGTATGCTTCACAGTGGAGTGGTATGGCGATTGCCTTGCTGGGCCTGGGGATTATCTGTGTCGGCGGGAAGGATCAGCATATTCAGCCGATCGGGATTGGCCTGATGTTGCTCAGTGTTTTTATTTACTGTGCTTCTATGTTCTGGGTGAAAAAAGTCAATGCCCCTTTAGAGCCTATGGCGCAGGCTGCCGGTTCTATTGCGGTTTCAGCGGTCATGGCCTGTGCCATGTTGCCATTTATCTGGCAATTTGCACCGACCCAGATTCCGCAGGCTAAGTCGCTGATTGGACTTGGTTATGCTGTCATCATGGCTTCCTTAATTGCCATGTTCTGCTATTTTAAGCTGGTACAGAAAATCAAGGCGACAACTTTGTCATTGACCACCGTGTTGACGCCGATGCTGGCATTAGTTGTCGGCGTGATTTTAAATGGCGAGAAATTATCGGGTGGAGCGGCCTTGGGTATAGTCATCTTATTGGCTGGTTTGTTGCTATATTTTTCCAGAGAAATTAAAGCGAGCTATAATGCTCGCCTTACATCGTCTCATCGTACTGACTAAAGTAACTGACCCAGTGATTTAAGCGAGGTGGGCTTTGACGCATTCGCCCAGTTTGACCCGGTCTTGCGGATGCATGGTAATAAAATAAGCACCGATCCGATATTTGCCATTTTCTTCTTCACGACTGTAAACCACCTGGGCAGTGGCAGCAATATGGAAGAAATTTTCCGGATGGCTTAAAGTCACATGCAGATAGGTGCCTTCAGCGATAGGGCGGTCATTAAAAAAGCTAAAACCGGTTTCCGAAAAATTCACCTGTTCTGGCACAGGTAACATGCTTTGTACAATTGCGTCATACAAAGACCCGGTAATAAGGTTTAATTTTTGATTAAATAAGGATAAGATTCGAGCAATTTGTTGATCTTTTTCAGATAATTGTTCTAATTCGTAGTTAACCGCATGATCAAATTGATCTAGTTCTGCAAGTAGTAGAAAATAGCGGGGCAAGACGAAATTAGGATCGTAAGGATCATTCAAGGCAACATCATCGGAAATAATCTGATAATTAATTCGTAAGGCAGCATCGATTCGAGACATGACGCGTCTTTCCGCAAATCCGTTTGGATGCTGTACATTTTCCATAATTTATTACCTCGGACTAGATGGTTATGTTCAAACCAATCTCGCTGTATATAGGGTTGAAATATACTCGCGCACGGCGTAGTAACCACTTCATTTCTTTTATCGCATTGGTCTCAATGATCGGCCTCACACTCGGTGTGGCAGTTCTCATTACAGTCTTGTCTGTGATGAATGGTTTTGACCGAGAATTAAAGAATCGTGTCTTAGGAATGATTCCCCAAGCGACTGTTTCCTCAACACAAATTTTAACAAATTGGCCAGAACTTGCAAAGCAAATTGAAGGACATAAACATGTCCAGGGGGTTGCACCTTTTACCCAGTTACAAGGAATGCTGACTGCCCAAGGCCAGGTTGCCGGCATTATGGTCAGCGGGATTGAGCCCGAGTATGAGAAAAAAGTATCAATCATACAAAACCATATGGTTGAGGGCAGTATTGACAGCCTGAAAAAAGGTGAATTCGGTATTGTTTTGGGCAAGCAAATGGCTGATGCCATGGGCGTCGGTTTAAACGACAATATTACCTTGGTTCTGCCAGAAGCGACTCCTTCACCAGCCGGTGTGGTCCCGCGTTTTAAACGTTTTAAAGTGGTGGGAATTTTCAGTATCGGGGCTGAAGTTGACTCGATGATGGGTTATATCGCTTTAAATGATGCGTCAACTTTACTGCGTCTGCCGGATGGTGCGCAGGGTGTGCGTCTGAAACTGGATGATATTTTCCTGGCACCACAAGTGTCTCAGGAAATCGTACGCGATTTACCGGCGAATTTCTATGCTTCGGACTGGACTTATACCCATGGTAATCTGTTCAGCGCGATTCAGATGGAAAAAGCCATGGTCAGCCTGCTTTTATTCCTGATTGTGCTGGTAGCGGCATTTAATATTGTGTCTTCACTGGTGATGGTAGTGACGGATAAAAAATCGGACATTGCTATTTTACGGACTTTGGGTGCTTCACCTGCCACGATTACCAAAATCTTTATGGTACAAGGTACCGTGATTGGGGTGATTGGAACTTGCGCAGGAGCGATCCTCGGAATTATTGCCGCAACCAGTATTAGTAGCTTTATTGGCTGGCTCAATAATACTTTCGGTCTGAATATGTTTGATGCTTATTTTATTAACTATCTACCTTCTTATCTGCGCTGGCAGGATGTTCTGGTGATTGTTGGTTTATCACTGGCCTTAAGTTTTGTCGCAACGATTTACCCCGCTTTACGTGCAGCAAAAATTCAACCGGCAGAGGCTTTGCGTTATGAGTAATCTGATTTTAGATGCCCAGAATATTCACAAGTCCTTTACCGATGGTAAAGCCACGGTTGAGGTGATTCGTGGCTTGTCGCTACAGGTAAAAGCAGGCGAGTTTGTCTCGATTGTTGGTTCCAGTGGATCCGGGAAAAGTACCTTATTACATGTTCTGGGTGGATTGGATCGTCCGACTTCGGGTCAGGTCATGGTGAATGGTCGCCGTTTTGATACCTTGTCTGAAGCAGAACGCGGTTATGTACGAAATGAGCATTTGGGTTTTGTTTACCAGTTTCATCACCTGTTGCCAGAATTTACGGCACTGGAAAATGTGGCCATGCCACTGATGTTACGCGACAGCATAAAGTTTAAGGAAGCCAAACAGCAGGCTGAATATTTGCTGGAACGTGTTGGTCTTTCGCATCGTCTCACCCACAAGCCAGGTGAATTATCTGGAGGTGAACGTCAGCGTGTAGCCTTGGCGCGCGCAGTAGTCGGTAAACCTAAACTGATGATGGCCGATGAGCCGACCGGTAATCTGGACCGTAAGACTGCAGCAAAAATTTTTGAACTGCTGACTGAATTACAACGTGAGTTTAATATGGCGATGCTGATTGTGACGCATGATGAACAGCTGGCCCATGCTGCAGACCGGATTTTGCACATGCAAGATGGTCTATGGGTTGCATCCTAAATAACGAGAATATTCGCATTTGATTGAAGCTCACTCTGGTGGGCTTTATTATTGGGCAAAATAATAATAAAGAATAAAATTCAATGTTGCAGTGGCTATGTATCGGCTGGATTTTAGGCCTTGCCTTTATGGGGAAAAATTTCCTGTCTGTCCAACTGAGCGGGACGGCAGTTTTGATCGCTGCGCTGCTCTGGTATCTGTGTTGCCATAAATTAAAGCTCATCTTGAATACACCGCTGCGAAGCCTGTTGATCACTGGGTCCGGCCTGCTTTTAGGACTGTTTTTAGGCCATGCTTATGCCAATCTGCAACTGGCTGAACGTTTATCCAAGCGGGAGCACGAGGTCTCTGAAGAAGAAATCGTGGTGTATATCAAAGAGCTGAATAAACTGGGTGATCAAAATATCCAGCAAGCCCTGCATGTGCTTAATCCTGATGGTACTACAGTTAAGTGGATGGGTTTTCTGCCAGTTTCAGATCCTGCCACTTCATCTAGTTTAATTTCTGCTGAGACCAGGCAGCGAACCTTTAAGTTAGGACATTATTATCTATTACAAGGCCAGATTCGTCCGCATCACAGTTATGCCACACCAGGTACTTTTGATGCAGAAAAGTGGGCATTACAGCAAAATGTCATGGCCGGGTTTAGGATTAAACATATCCAAGAGTTGCAACCGCAAAAACTCTATGCACTAGGTCATGCTAAGTATCTACGTCAGCAGCAAAATTTGAATCAGAGATTTTTGCTATGGGTAGAACAGCAGCGACTGGCCTTAAGAGAGTTTGTGGCCAGACAACCCGTACAGCAGAAAGGCTTGTTACTGGCTCTATTAAGTGGTGATGAAAGTCTACTGGATCAAGCGACGGAACAGCAATTCCAGCGTTTTGGTATGAGTCATTTACTGGCGATTTCCGGACCGCATGTACTGATCTTTGCTTTTATCGTTTGTGGCACGTTGCAATATCTGATTTCAAGGTACGCACCGCAGATTTATCTGAAATGGCCAAGGCAGTATTTTTTGAGTCTGCCTTTTTTATTATGTGTACTGCTGTATTGTGCCTTCGTCGGCTTTGAAATTCCCGCACTACGCACTTTACTGATTTGTGTGATTGTGACTTTTACATTATTGCTCAGGCAAAGCGTGCAGCCATTAAAGCTGTTGATTCTAAGTGCTGCCTTATTGTTGCTCTTTGATCCTTTTAGCATTTTGTCGGCTGCATTCTGGCTGTCTTATGGGGCCTGTTTTGTCTTGCTGCGAATCTACCAGACCATTCAGCAACAGCCTCGTCAGATAGTACACACAGCATTACAACGGCTGTATTTTGCAATGAAAGTTTTGGTAGAGTCGCAGTGGAAAATTTTTCTGGCCCTGTTTCCCTTAATGATGCTGTTTTTTAAGCAGGTGGCCTGGATTACCCCACTAAGCAACCTGGTGGCCATCCCCTGGATTGGCCTGCTGATTGTTCCAGTAGATATTCTGGCGGCTTTACTGTTTTTCATTTCTGAGCCATTGTCGAGTCTGTTGTTTCAGCTCAATGATATTTTTATTCATATGCTGCTGGCATTTCTAGATCTGCTTGATCGGCTGTTTGCACCGCAACTGATTCCGGTGGCCATGAATGTCTGGATGATTGCTCTATGCATATTGGGCTTATTAATTGTCTTTTTGCCGCGGGGCTTAGTACCCAAAAGCTGGACAGTACTTGCCTGTATACCGCTGTGTATTCCTCAGCTCAATCAGCATGCATTTCAGCTGTCTATTCTGGATGTCGGGCAGGGACAGGCAATTTTTATTCGTGACGGACAACACAGCATGATGATCGACATGGGTGGTTATTATAATGAGGAAAAATTCAGTATTGGCCGGCAAGTGATTATGCCATTTTTATCTGTGCAAGGCGTGAGAGAGCTGGATCAACTGATTTTGACCCATCTGGATCAGGATCATAGCGGTGCTTATTTCAGCATTAAAGATCTATTGAATATCAAACAAGTATCATCTAATCAGATGCCTGAGACAGCCGGAACTTCTCGTTTTCAGTTTTGCTATGAAGGACAGCAATGGCAATGGTCTGAAGAGATTAACTTTAGAATTCTGGCACCCCGGCGGCGGCAGTTAAACACGTCAAACTTCAATAAAAACGACCGCTCTTGTGTGGTATATCTGCAAATCAAAAATGCCGGACCGTATCAAAACTTTTTATTGATGGGGGATGCGGGCTGGGAGACTGAATATCAGCTGCTTCAAGACTATCCCGAACTTCAGGTCGATGTGCTGGTACTCGGCCATCATGGTAGTCAGCACAGTTCAGCCTATCAATTTTTACAGGTTTTGCAGCCTAAACTGGCGATTGCCTCGGCTGGGAAATTTAATCGCTATGGCCACCCAAGCCAACTGACTCAGCAACGGTTAAAAGCTCTTAATATTCCTTTATTGACCACGGCAGAACAGGGCAGCGTGCACTTTCAGCAACAAAGCTCAAAGCTGGTACTTTCTGCCGAACGACATGGATGGCAATGGCTGTATCGTCAGCCTTTAAGTGAATGATTCTATTACAGATGAAGCTTCATGAGCATCAGTATCTTGTGTTCTTAAGGCATTTACTTTGCTCAAGGCCTGTTCATGTTCAAGTTTATAAAGATTGCCTAAATCTTGATGTGCGTTAAAGCGTTTATAACTCCAGTGGTAATGTTCTGGATGGCGACGAATTAAATTTTCAATACTATTAATAATAACTTGGGTACCCTGATTGGCATTACCACTATAAATTTTTTCATCAACCGTTTCGATAAAGATATCAAATCCATCATCAGTATTACGTAAGGCATATAAAAACAGGGCACGAGCTTTGGTCTTTTGGATCAGCTTGGCACTTAAATTACTCGTAGCCAAGGGCACGCCGAAATAGGGAATATATTCACCACCCATATTCGGAGTATGATCCGGCAGGATCACAGTCGTGCCTCCCTGTTTTAAGGCTTTAAAAATCTGACGGACGCCAGATTCATCGGTTGGTACCAAATGTGCTTTTTCCCGGCTACGGGCAGCACGTACAAATTGATCCGCAGCCTGATTTTTCACAGGTTTGTACATGATAGTCATCGAAGTAAACTGGGCAACATAGGCATTCATAATTTCCCAGGTGCCAAAATGCGGCACAATTAATACCAGGCCTTTATTTTGTGCCAGTGCATCATGAAGTAAATCTTCACCAATCACGCGATGAATGCGTTTGATATTTTTTTGATTGCTTGAGCCCCAAATGGTAAAGAACTCGAAATATGACATTAATTCATTACGCACTGCAGCACGGTTAATCTGTTCACGTTCCTGATCGGGCAGGTCGGAGAGACTGATTTCAAGGTTCAGGCGAATAACTTCCGAAGTTTTAGTGACTTTAAAACTGTTCACGATAAAGGCCAGCATACGGGCCATCCATCGAGAAACCGGAAGCGGTTGGCGGCTAATATACTTGAGTAAACCGTAAGCTGAATTCCGTGAGCCCTGTTTCGTCATTGATTTAGTCTAAGTACAAAAAAAGAGAACAAAATTTATTATAGGCGAAAACGTTTTGTTTAGACAGAATTACCCGATTCAGTGTATATAATGGGTTCAATATAAATCAATTTATTGGATTATTTATGTCCGATTGGCCACCAAAACCTGAAAATCAAATACAAAATACGCAACAGCCAGTTCAGCCGACTGGTCCCGAGTGGAAACTACTGGAAAAAGCAGTTTTAGCTTCGGTTGAAGAACAGCGTCGTGCACGTCGTTGGGGAATTTTCTTTAAATTTCTGACGTTTGCGTATCTACTTGTTGTTATTCTGGCATTAGGTAAAAGCTGTAGTTCTGTTTCTTCAGATGCCAGCGCTGGTGCAGGTTCTCATATCGCAGTCGTGGACATTGTGGGTACGATTGCAGCCGACAAACAGAGTGTGAACAGTAGCAATACCATTAAATCACTGAAAAAAGCCTTTGAAAATAAACAAAGTAAAGCGGTGGTGCTGAATATCAACTCACCTGGCGGTTCACCGGTACAGTCCGATGAAATCTGGCAGGAAATTCAGTATCTTAAAAAACAGCATCCCGGTAAAAAGCTTTATGCTGTGATCGGTGATACCGGTGCATCAGGTGCCTATTATATTGCCTCGGCTGCAGATGAAATTATTGTTAATCCTTCCAGTTTGGTGGGTTCTATCGGTGTCATCATGCCGAATTATGGCGTGAGCAATTTAATGAAAAAACTTGGTGTTGAAGACCGCACCATGACTTCGGGTGAGAATAAAGCTTTATTGTCGATGACCCAGCCTATTGATCCTGCGCAAAAAGCACATGTACAGGGTGTTCTGGATGATGTACATCGTCACTTTATTAATGCCGTGAAAGAGGGCCGTGGCAATAAGTTGAAATCAAACGACCCTGCGATTTTCTCTGGCTTGTTCTGGACGGGCGATCAGGCAGTAAAACTTGGCATTGCTGACCGAATCGGAAGTTTAAATACCTTGAAGCGTGAACTAAAAACGGATAAAGCCTTGAATTACACGATTGAATATAGTCCATTCGACTCAGTACTGGGCCGTATGGGAGCATCGATTGGTAATGGAATTGCTACTTCGGTTGCACAGAAACTTCAGTCAGAAAACAGTACGACACTGCAATGAAACCATTGATTCATTTCGCGCACGCCAATGGCGTGCCATCAAAAGTCTATCAAAAACTATTTGATGGACTGCAAGAGAATTACGATATTATCTATGTGCCGTTATTAGGGCCTGATAAGCGCTATCCAATTGATAATCATTGGAAAAGCCTGACCCAGCAAGTGATTGATAGTATTGTACGACAGTCTCAAGGCCGCCCTGTGATCGGTTTGGGGCATTCATTGGGCTCCGTATTAACGTTTCAGGCTGCTTTACAGCGCCCGGAACTGTTTTCACAAATGATCATGCTGGACCCGCCGATGATTATGGGCAAAGAAGCCTTTGCCTTGCATATTGCAAAGACTTTTCGCTTAAAAGCATTGGATAAAATGTCCCCGGCCGGTCTGTCCAAACGCCGTCGTGATCATTGGGACTCACGTGAACAGGCAGCGGAATTGTTGCGTCCTAAAGGTTTTTATCAGGATTTTGATGCAGATTGCTTCCAGGCTTATATTGATTATGCCTTGCAGGAGGATCCCATCCGGGGTGGAGTAGAACTCACTATCCCTAAAAGGGATGAGGTCGCAGTCTTTAGAACCAATCCGTCACTCTGGTGGTTGCCTCAGGCCAAACCACAAGTCCCGGTGCATCTAGTCGTTGCCGAAAAAGGTCCATTTCTGGCTCGCAAGTTCCCGCAGCAAGTACAAAAGAAATTTGGTATTCCTTTTACTGTGGTCGATGGTGGTCATATGTTCCCATTAGAACAACCCAATCAAGTAGCGGACTTGGTCAAACAGTTGATTCAGCAACAGTCTGCCTGAGTCATTGGGAATTTTGGAAATAAAAAACGCATCCGAGGATGCGTTTTTTATATCTAAATTTTTTTAGAACTTGCAGAATTGAACAGGCGCTTGCATTTTCTCATTTCGATACAGCACACCATCTTCAGTATGTTGGATCGTACCGCTACAAATCCATTCTACAACTTGTGGGTAGATTACATGCTCGAGACTATGCACACGGATTGCCAAACTTTCTACCGTATCATGGTGAGAAACCTTGAGAACACCTTGAGCAAGCGCTTGGCCTGCATCCAGTTCAGCCGTGACATAATGCACTGTACAACCGTGCAGAACATCACCGGTATTGAGTACACGTTGATGCGTATGCATGCCTTTATAATGAGGCAATAGGGAAGGATGAATATTCAGCATTTTCCCTTCCCAGGCTTTCACAAATTTTTCACTTAAAATTCGCATAAAGCCGGCAAGTACCACCAGATCCACATCCCAGTCCAAAAGCTGTTGATGCATCACATCATCAAAAGCCTCACGGTTTGGATATTGCTTGTGTTCAATAACTGCAGTCTGAATGCCTGCGTGCTGTGCACGCGTTAAAGCAAAGGCTTCAGGTTTGTTGGAAATCACGCCCACAATTTGCCCCGAAAGATTGGCATCAATCAAGGCTTGCAGATTTGATCCACTGCCTGAAACAAGTACAGCAATTTTAATCATGCGAAATTATGCGAAGATCACACGAATTTTTTCGTCTGCACCTGCAACTGATTCAGCATTGTCTTGAATCTGACCCATTGCCCATGCTTTTTCGCCAAGCTTGTTGAGTAATTCAACAGTTTTGTCTGCATCAGCTGCATCAACAACCAGCACCATACCAACGCCACAGTTGAAAGTACGATACATTTCAAACTGTTCTACGCCGCCTTCACGTTGTAGAAGCTTGAATAGCTCAGGCCATTCCCAAGAAGATTCATTTACCAGCGCTTGAGCGCCATTAGGAAGTACGCGCGGTAAGTTACCCGGTAAACCACCACCGGTGATGTGTGCCATCGCATGTACATCAACGTGTTTTAACAGCTCAAGAATTGGTTTTACATAAATGCGTGTCGGTTCCATTGCAACATCTGCAAGTGGGCGACCATCCACGATTTGATTCAGATCAACGTTTTTTACGTCGAGGATTTTACGAAGCAGTGAGTAGCCGTTTGAGTGCGCACCTGAAGAAGCCACACCAATTAAAACATCACCCGCTTTGACTTTAGAGCCATCAATAATTTTGCTTTGCTCAACAACACCGACACAGAAACCTGCAAGATCGTAATCTTCGCCTTCATACATGCCTGGCATTTCAGCAGTTTCACCGCCGACCAATGCACAGCCTGCAAGCTCACAACCAGCGCCAATACCAGTAACTACGTTGGCAGCAACCTCAACATTTAAATGGCCAGTTGCGTAATAGTCGAGGAAGAACAGTGGTTCAGCACCACAAACAAGAAGGTCATTCACACACATTGCAACCAGGTCTTGACCAATCGTGTCATGACGGTTCAAATTCAGTGCCAGACGTAATTTTGTACCAACACCATCTGTGCCAGATACGAGAACAGGTTCTTCATAACCTTTAGGAATTTTACAAAGTGCACCAAAGCCACCTAGACCGCCCATGACTTCAGGACGTGAGGTACGCTTGGCGACAGATTTGATACGATCGACTAACGCGTCGCCCGCCTCAATGTCGACACCTGCATCTTTGTAGCTTAAACCAGTGTTTGGGGTAGAAGTTGAGTTGCTCATAATGAAGTCTCCGCATTCGCGGGTGCGATTATAACCTGAATATGAAAAACTCTTATGGTATTTGTGGCCTAAAATGCTATCTTTATTAAAATATTTTAATTTTTATAATGATTAATAGAGAAAAGGCGAAACTTTATGGTAGATCGCACATTGCGTCGCGTGTTTATCCTGGCTGGGATAGCTTTATTGCTATGGATTTTATATTTACTAAAACCCGTTGTAATTCCATTTGTTGCAGCATTTTTAATGGCGTATCTATTCAGTCCTCTGGTAGATAAACTGCATGATATGGGTTTGCCGCGCTGGCTCTCTATTAGTATTGTTTTTATCGGGATCGGGGTTATCCTGATCCTGGCGACCTGGTATCTGATTCCGCTAATCTGGCAGCAGCTGGTGTATGCACGTGACAATATACCCGCGATAATTGGATGGATTAATTCAACCTTTTTGCCTTGGTTGTCTCATACTTTTAATGTCGTCGAAATGGAAATTGATACCAATCAGATTTCTGATGTAGTCATGGATTATGTACAAACCAATTATAGTGCAGACAGTATCCAGACATTCTTGCTACGTCTTGCGCAATCTGGCATCAACTTTCTCCAGATTGGCGGTACAATTGTCTTAATTCCGATCATTGCCTTCTATTTCCTGCTGGATTGGGATCGTATGCTGGAAAGCTTGCGTCGCCTGATTCCACGTCCTTATGAAGACAGCACCTTAAGAATTGTAGGTGAATGCCACAGTGTGCTGGGCGCCTTTGTCAAAGGACAGTTTCTGGTGATGATTCTGCTGGGAATTGTTTATGCAGTGGGCTTACAACTGATTGGTCTTGAAGTCGGTTTGATTATCGGTATGGTGGCAGGCCTGGCCAGTATTATTCCTTATCTGGGCTTTGCTGTCGGTATTATTGCGGCTGTGATTGCAACTTTCCTGCAGTTTGGGATTGACTGGTGGCAACTGGTTCTGGTGGGTGTGGTCTTTATGGTCGGTCAGGCTGTAGAAGGTTATGTACTGCAGCCATTCCTGCTTGGCGATAAAATTGGCTTATCACCAGTAGCGGTTGTATTTGCGGTACTGGCGGGTGCTCAACTGGCGGGTTTCATGGGGATGCTGATTGCATTGCCGGTTGCAGCCGTCATTGTGGTTCTATTGCGACATGCACGTGAATATTACGAACACACACACTTTTATGGAAATCAGGCTGTCATTATGAATGATCCGGCAACGGGTTCGATCAGTGTAGAAACAGAAGACTTAGATGTTGATATTGAAATGAAAAGGCCAAGAGTAAAACCCCTGCAAGAGGAAGAGAAATCCAGTAAGATTCATGATCCTCATCGTAAAGACTGATAAGGTCCAAGAATTCCTATGCGTCAATTACAGTTAGATATAGAACCTCAGCTTGATGCCCGAATCAGTGATTTTTCAGGGCCGGGCTGGGGACATGTGATTGATGCTGTCCGTCAATTACATGCAGGGCTGATCAGCCGTTTTTATGTCTATGGAGGAGCCGGTACAGGTAAGAGTCATTTGTTGTCTGCCATTTGTGACTCTTATTTGGAAGTAGGTAAATCTGCGATTCAGGTATCCTTGCTTGAACTTCTAGATGCACCGACCGAGGCGATTACTTCGCTGGATCGTTTTGATCTGGTCGCACTTGATGATATTGAGGCAATTAGTGGGGTACCACATTGGCAACGCGCCGTCTTTCACCTGATTAATTATAATAATGAAGGGGGTGGCCAGTTGGTATTTTCCTCACGCTTTGCCCCTATCGAACTGAAGCTTGAATTACCTGACTTGCAATCCCGCCTCACTCAGGCGGTTAGTACCCGGGTTCCGAGCGGCAGTCTGTATGCTGATCGTTATGCCTTGATTTCATCAGTTTTAGATCGTCGTGGTATTCATCTAGATCCTCAAATTTTTGATTATTTACTGAATCATGGACCACATCAAACTTCGGTACTTTTACAGAGATTAGAGCAGATTATTCAATTGCTTAAAGGGGAAAAACTGAAGGTCAGCAATGCCAATTTGCGACAGATTTATGCCTTGATTGACGAATATCGGTAAACTATAAAAAATCTTGAGTAATTACTCAGTCTATGCCACAGTAAGGCAAAATAATTCGTTGTTGCAAGGATTCTGCAACTTTAGAAGAAAAAGAAAGAGATAAAAATTAAGGAGAAGGTTATGCTCAAGAAGAGCATAGGCATAGCTTTGCTATGTATAGCGGGGCAGGCATATAGTGCAGATATTATTGTAACTACTACAGAAGATATTGAAAAAGATGACAAGGAATGTTCACTTCGAGAAGCGATTGAATATGTTAATCGTGGCTTAGCCAAAGCCGGTTTTATGGGGTGCGGCGGGGAAAACTCATCCAGTACTATTATTTTAAAAGAAAAAAATACCTATGTGCTAAACAAGCATATTGCGATTAAAAAATCTCTTACAATCCGTGCGCTCGCAGAAGTTGATGGGGAATTCAGTACGGAAGAAAAAGCATTAGGCTTACATAATGCTCATATTCAAATGAAAGGGACTGATAACCTATTTAGGGTCAACAGTACAGACACACTGATTCAGTTAAACTTGAAAGAACTGGATCTTGAAGGTTGTGGGAAGGCCAGTTGTACTGAACAAGGCGGCTTGATTTATAATAAAGGACAGTTAATTTTAGAACATAGCCGTCTTTTTAATGCAGCTGCCAATTTGGGTGGCGCAATTTATAATGCTGGAAAGTTTGGCCAGAACCTAACCAGCCGTGTAGAAATTAAAAACAGCCTGATCGAAAATAATAAAGCGCAACGAGGCGCGATCCTGTATAGCGAACTACCGGCATTCCTTATTTCTCAAAGTGTACTTAAAAATAACCAGACACTAGATAATTCAGCGACCAATATTTTTAGTGCTGGACAATTTGCTAACACCAGTAAAGAGCAAAGTATTAGTGGAGAAGTATTAAGTAGCACCATACTCAAAAATAAAGGGATACTCATCAATGTCATGGATGGAATGGGGCTAAATAATCTCACCATGGTTGACAATGAAGATACTGCTTTGCGTATCCATGCTCCGAATGGCAGGGCTTATGTGGCTAACAGCATTATTTTAAGAAATGGTACACAGGATTGCCAAATTATCACTGGTGACAAGACTTTGTCGCAAAATAATCTGCTGACTACATCTTGTGGTGCGGGAGATACAATTGCACCGAATCAATTCTGGAATAATACACAATTATTTGCTGAATCTTCAGATAAAAGTGAAGGTATGTGTCAAACCCTGAATGAAAATAGTACAGCTATCCTTTGTCCATATAGCGTGCCTAAAGGACAGTTTCTCGGATATATGCGTCCCCGAATTTTATTAAACTATATTCTTGTGAACGAATCACCGATCGTAAATAGAGGCACAGCACTGAATCTGGCAAATCCTACCGTTGCCTGTGAGGCTGCTGATCAACGCGGGATCAACCGTTTGATGGATAATTTATTTTGTGATCGTGGAGCTATTGAAATCACGATTCCAACCTCGGGCAGTCTGGTTGGACAAGACCTGTTAAAGGGAGAAATTGCCAAGTTTTCAATTGAACCTTATCTGGGAGATAGTGATTTAATTCCAAAACAGTACTGTAATGCGATTGTGGGGCAGAATCCTGATGATCAATCTTGGCAAGACGGCTGTTTGAAAGTAGTGCAAACCAAAACAGCCTCAAAGGGTAAAACAGTCATCGATATTCATGGCAATGTTGTTTATACCCCGAATTCTACCTGGCATGGAGCAGATATTTTTGAACTACAAGTGGTGACCTCCTCGACACGGTTTAATAAAACAAAACCTTATCTGACCATTACTACTCAAGTTGTTCAGGCGCCAAAAAATGAAATGGAAGACAAAGCAGTCAAAACGTCAGGCGGCTCATGGGGGGGTGGTGGACTGTTGATATTACTCGGCTTAATGGGTTTACGCCGTAAACTAAAAGATTAAGGAAAAATCATGAAAAATTATAAAAAAGGACTGCTTGCGGCCATGATTTTATCTGCCATGAGTTTGATGGCAGCCGAAGATAAAACAATATATGTCACTACTTTTGTCGATGAAGACGGCGAGAATAATGAAGCCTGTTCTTTACGAGAAGCAATTAAAACTGCAAAACTGGATAAATCTTATGGTGGCTGTAACGTAGGACGTACGCTTCGACTGGACGGTTCGGCCCCAGATGTAATTCAGCTTGAAGCAGGTGAGTACAAACTGGAACGAGAGCTTATCGTAGAGTCTGCCCTCAAAATTTATGGAAAAACACCATTTAGCTATACCCGTCGTAGTCCGATTACGAATTTATACCCAACTCGAGAAGCTTTAAAAACTACAATTTCAGGCCAGAAAAAAACCCGATTATTTAATAGTATGGCCAGTCAGTCTAGCTTGGAGATTCATCATCTGATTTTAAAAGATGGCTATGCAGCAATAAATGGATTGGATAAAGGCAATGGTGGTACTTTCTATGTAGCGGGACCTCTAAGCATTAATACCAGTGAAATAGTGAATTCCCGAGCAGCCGCAGAAGGGGGAGCTATTTATAGTGTGGCAATGAATACAGAAAAAAATATTACCATTCAGGATTCTTTGATTCACCAAAATCAGGCGAATTCATATGGTAGTGTTCTGGCGATGGACTGTCAGGCAAATTTAGGTGCGACTCAAACCAATGTGAAAATCAATTCTAGTAGTATTACTCGAAACGGTTCAAGTCTTACGAACAGTATTCTTGATTTTTGTGGCTATGCGACAGTAGAAATGGTGAACTCAACTATTGCGAAAAATACTGCGAGTGCCACTGGACATATTGTGCGTATGACGAATCAGGTTAATCGTCCGCTCAGTGCCTTTTCCAGTTTAACAGCCGCGAGTAATACCATTGTCGAAAATACAGCCAAATCTACGCTATTGTATGACAATGTAGGCTCTAAAGTTTTTGGGTTTAATGTCCTGGCATTCAATCAGGGCTTATCTTGCGAATATGGCTTGAATCAGGGGAATCCAACCAAAGAACAACAAGTCAAATTTTACACAACACAAAATGCAATTCAAAGCACTGGCCCTTCGCGTTGTGTACTACCTCCCTTAGAAGAAAATGCCACTTCAAATAATCTGGATGTCTCGAGTAGTACGTTCAGCAGTTTATTAACCGATTATCTTGAGCCTGCGATTGATAATCGCTATTTGGGGCTGTATTACCCGCGGGATAATAAGACGGCAACAGATTTGGTAGATATTGGTGAAAGTGGCTGTATCGAACAAGACCAGCGTGGTGTTGATCGTGTGATTGGTTCCACATTAACATTTGATCCAGATGCAAAAAATACCTGTGAGATCGGCTCAGTTGAAATCCGACGTTTGACGGCCGCAGATATTACCGATTTGAAAAATACAAATTTGGTGGGACTTAATGATTTTTATCAAACAAATATAGATGATATTAAGAAGATTATTGCGGATAAAAATACACCGGCAGATGAGTTGCCCGGTTTAAAGGAAGAATTAAAAGAGTACGAAGACCTGCTTAAATATACCAAGCAATATCAGAAATATCGTGCAATTTATATCAATCCATTTGTTTTGGCTATGCCGCAGGAAACCTTATCTGGCAATATCATTCAAACTAAAATATTTAACTCAAAAAATTACGATATTAGTGTGAGAGCTCTGGGTGTGGGTAAATTAACTGGTACTGGTAATTCGGCCAGTGTAGAGGGAAACCCCAATGATCCAAATCTTAAATGTGAATGGAAACCAGATTTGAACCGCATCATGATGTATCGTACTGATGCTAAGGACACCAGCTCGGTGGATATGGAGTTCTGTAGTTATACTATTAAAGACCGAGCAACGGGTGCGAGCAGTACAGGTCTTTTAAGAGCAGCTTTTACCAATATTGCACCTATTGCAAAGAATGATGAATACCGGATTAGCCCAGAGAATAATCTTACGGTGACTGTAAATCCGCTTGAAAATGATAGTGATGACGGGGACGGACCATTACCATCAGGAAAGTCGGCTTTTTATCATGATAAAGATGGCAAAGAGATTCCGATTCGTATTCTCAAGCTTCCTGCAGGAGTTTCACTTAAAGCTGAGCGACAAGGAGCTTGTCCGGATCCCTATCAGAACCAGACTTGTTATGGTGGAAAGCTGACATTTAGCGTGAGGAATAACTTAAGCCAGGCAAATTACAGCATGGAGTATGCAATTTTTGACGCAGATGCAAAAATCTCAGAAACAGCCACGATCTTGTTACGTAATACAGTTAAAAATACCAATACTTCCTCCAGTGGTGGGGGAGCAAGCGGTATTTGGGCGCTACTGGGATTATTGGGACTGGCAGCTTATCGTCGTTTAAGAAAATAAAATACGATTGAAGTTATAAAAAAGCCTCTATTCTATATGGAGGCTTTTTTTATCTATATCGCTTAATGTGAGGGAGGTTGTTGAGTCACTTGCTGATATTTGAGAATGTATTCTTCCCGAATGGCGAGACGCTCTTCCGGTGTCGCTTTTTGCATACGTGTACCCAGTTCCTTACGCTCTTGGCTGCTCATCATTTGCCAAGTTTCACGCATTTTTTGTTTTTCTGCATCAGGAAGTTGGGTAAACCAGTCCATACGCTGCTGTAAGCTGACACGTTGTTGTTCTGGGATTTCTTTTAGGGATTGATAACGTTTAATGAGTGCCAGTTGTTCGGCATCAGAAAGATTATCCCAAGTATCGGTAACTTGGGAATTAGCATCTTTGGAAAATAGCCAAAAACGTTCAAATCCTGCAAAGCTAGTTTGTAGAAAGCCGAGTGCACAAAAAACAATTGCCAACTTTTTAGCTGCCATGTGGAACTTTGTCCTCACCTAAAACCATTAACATTTCTAAATCTTCAAGCATTTGCGGAGACAGTTTTGGTACTGAAACCATTTGAGTTTGCGGCTCGTTGTGGTCCGAAAGATTCGGTAACACTACCACGCCTGCAATCGCAGCTGCCAACGCAAATCCGGACATTTTTAGAAAGGCAAAGCGTGAATGTTTTGCATCCTGAATTTCTTCAAGAACATGATGCATGACCACAGGTTTATCTTTATGTTGCTGTGCCAGCCCGTCAAGTTTGGAAGTTACTTGTTTTAAGAAATCATCTTGATTCATTCTGATGACCCTCCCAGATATGGATTTAAATGTGCTAAAGAGGCACGTAAGCCTTGAATGGCACGGTGATAATGGGTTTTTACACTGCCTTCGGTGCAGTTCATAATTTGTGCGGTGGTATGGGTGTCGAATCCTTCCCAGGCTCTTAGCATAAATGCCTGTTGCTGACGCACTGGCAATTTTGCAATTGCTTCCTGGATTTCTTCAGCAGTCACTGCCTGATCGAGAAATTCCAGAGGTGTAGGTGTTGATTCATCGACAACATCATCAAATTCAATTTCGTCATCATCGAGGCTGACTTTTTTGAAAAATGAAAACATTTGACCACGTCGTGCTTCTTTGCGACGCCAGTCCTGTAACTTGTTGTTCAGGATCGTATAAAAAAGGGGATACCATTCTTCAGTCGTCTTTTCTGCATAGGATTTATGCAAGGAAATGAAGGCTTCCTGAACCAGATCCATGGCAATACCATGCTGACCTTGGGTTGCGCTTTCCATCATCACCAAAGCCCGTCCCGTCACATCCTGCATGAAATTCTTCAGACGTGCTTCGGCCGTACTCTTTAGAATACTTACATCCTGTGACTGCAACTGTTTTGGTGCTAAATCCATAGAGATGGAAAATCCTGTCATTGGACACCCACCATTATTCCCAAGTTCATGATCACATAACGTTGGGAGTAACGGTTTGGTTGACAATTAAGTTTATTATTTTTGTAGTTTAATCTATTTTATACACGGGCAGGGTCGTATTAAAACACTGTAACCTAAATCCCTAATTAGATACGTTGACGAACCATTTCAAAGAAGCAGATCGAACCTGCAACAGCGACATTAAGCGATTCCTGGCCCCCTGGTTGCGGAATCGTCACAGCTTCAGCATGCTGCATGGCATAATCCGATACACCTTGACCTTCATTACCCAGGATCCACACACAAGGTTTACGTAAGTCTTTTGAATACAGGCTTTCAGCGCGATGTGAGCTGGTTACATAAACCGGGATCTGAAATTGCTCAAGAATTTGTTCGAGGGCAATATTTTCAAAAGTTTGCAGTGTGAAGTGCGCACCCATGCCGGCACGTAAGACTCTTGGAGACCAGAGAGACGCAGAGCCTTTGGTACAAACAATCTGTTCAATACCGGCTGCTGCTGCAGAACGAAGCAGCGTTCCAACATTTCCTGGATCCTGTACATTTTCCAGAATCAAGGTATCTGCCTTGAAATCAAGAGCGTAGTTTGCTGTGGGTAGAGTCACCACAGCCAAACAGGCCAATGATGTTCCTAAAGTACTTAAATCTTTGTACAAGGATTCGCCCAGAACAAAGACTGTACCTGTATATTTTGTAAGAATTTTCTCGAAATCTGGGTGGGAAAGGGCTTGTTCAGTGGTGAAAATCGAATCAATTTTACGGTTTTCATGCAGCCAGGCGAGAGACAGATGTGTGCCTTCCAGGACAGTCTGGCCCTGTTTTTTACGATAGGTATTCTGTTCAATCAAACCACGTAAGTGTTTAATCTTCGGGTTGTCTTTAGAGTCAAGAAAAAAAGTTGCCATGGGAGATATAATCCACGGCAGCCGATTCAATATCGGCCGCCGCTATAAAAAATTAGTTGTGGTAGCTGGTCACAAGATCAACTTCGTTTTTAGAACCAATGATCACAGGAACACGCTGATGTAAATCAGTCGGTTCGATCTCAAGAATACGTACGCGACCTGTAGTCGATGCACCGCCAGCCTGTTCCATCAACATACTCATTGGGTTGGCTTCATACATTAAACGCAGACGGCCTGCTTTAGCCGGATCTTTAAGATCATATGGATACATGAAGATACCGCTACGGCAAAGAATACGGTGAATATCGCCCACCATACAGGCAACCCAGCGCATATTGAAGTCTTTTTCACGAGGACCGGTTTTGCCAGCTAACAATTCATCGATATAACGCTGTACTGGTGCTTCCCAATGACGTTGATTTGAGGCATTGATGGCATATTCTTTGGTGTCGGCAGCAACCTGAATACCTTCAGAAGTCAGCAGGAATTCTTTTGTTTCAGGATCAAAGGTAAAGAACACTACGCCTGCACCTACTGTTAATGCCAGCATGGTAGATGGACCATAAAGCACATAACCGGCAGCCACTTGGTTTACACCAGCCTGCATGAAATCTTCTGCCTGAGTCACAGCATTTTTCGCAGGAAGAATCGAGAAAATAGTGCCGACACACATATTGATGTCGATATTGCTAGAGCCGTCTAGTGGATCGAACAATACCAGAAACTGGCCATTTTCTTGTGCCGGGGTGAATTCATCCAGTTCTTCTGAGGCTAGACCGCCCACATTTGGATGTTGCTGCAGGGCATCAATCAGATAATCATTAGAAATGACATCCAGTTTCTTTTGCTCTTCGCCTTGAACGTTTTCATGCTGTGCACTTCCCAATACACCAGCCAAAGCACCTTTTTGCAATAACTGATCGATATCTTTGCAAGTATTTGCAATCGTTTCAATAACTTGTGAAAGTTCTGGGGTGAGGTTTCCGCTTTGTTGTTGTAGAAACTGGGATAAAGTGCGGTATGACATAGGGGGGAAACTCCAAGACTTAAAATCGGGAAAAAATGATCAAAACGATATGCGGCTATATTTTAGATGAGAACGTCTGAAAAGGACAATTAAACTGGGTTATTTGTTGTGATTTTGCCCTTGCAACTCCTGTGGAAAGTGCTATGTTGAATGCAATGGAACAGTAAAAATAGGAGCACAGAGATGACAACATTGAAGTTTGATGCGACTCCAACCCCAAGTGAAGCAATTAATCTCGATGAAATTTCTGAAGACAAGATGAAAGAAGCGTGGAAGGGTTACGAATCTAAACCTGAATACAAGAAATTCAATAAACATGACATGATTGAGTCGATGCAAGCTCATGAGGAAGGCGAAGAGAAGGAATAGATTATTCCTTGCACTTTCAAAATTTCTTTCAATAAAAAAGCACTCATTTGAGTGCTTTTTTATTGAGCAGTTTATTGTTTAAGCAATTCTTTATTTCAACAATGGCGGAACCGCTTCATAATTGATTTCTACACGACGATTTTCTTTCCACGCGTTTTCATCGTGGCCCGGGTTAATCGGCATTTCTTTACCATAGCTGACAGCTTCCAGCTGACCTGCATTGACCCCTGAAGTGGTCAGGAAACTTTCAACTGCTTTGGCACGACGTTCGCCAAGTGCCATGTTGTATTCGCGTGTACCACGTTCATCCGTATGACCAGTTAAGGCTACCCGTGAATTGGCATTGGCCATCAGGAACTGGGCATGTGCCTGCAAAGTACGAATATCATCATTGCTCAATTCGCTACTGTCATAGTCAAAATGAACCACACGTTTTGCCAGATAGGCCTTATTTTCTGCAGTAACACCTTTGGCTGATGCGCCCGCCAGGTTTTGTGCATTTAATGCTGCATCTTCGCTCAGACCCTGAGTGTTAACCGTAGTCGTACCGGTCGTATCCAGATTACCCGTCTGAACTTCAGCAGCAGGTTTACGGCTGGCGCAACCTGTCATGACCACAGCGGCTGCAAGCAAAGGCAATGCAAATAATTTTACTTTGTTCATTCTTCATCTCCATGAAGTTGATTATGGGTTAAAGCGGTTTTAAGTATTCAACTATTATTTTGGTGCCCAGGCGGGTTCACGAACTTCACCAGTTTCGCTTGGCAGATTCATACGGAAACGACCATCTAACGACATAATGGATAATAATCCACGATTACCTTCGCGTGTGGCATAGACCACCATCTGACCATTTGGCGAGAAGCTTGGTGATTCATCCAGGCTGGTCGGAGTCAGGATGTTGGTCACACCTGAGCTGATATCCTGTACGGCCACTTTATAATTACTGCCACTGGGGCGATGAACCAGTGCAAGTTTCTTGCCATCTGCGCTTAGAGTCGCACGGGCATTGAAGGCACCGCGGAACGTCAGACGTTTGGTACTTTCACCATTAAAATCATAACGGTAGATCTGTGGAGAACCACCACGATCTGACGTAAAAATAAAGGATTTGCCATCTGGTGAATAACGTGCTTCGGTGTCAATGGCACTGTCATTGGTCATGCGTTTTAACTGGCGTGTCTCCAGATTCATCTGGTAGATCTCCGGGTTGCCGTGCATTGAAGCAGTAAACAGCATGCTCTTGCCATCTGGCGAGAAACTCGGTGCGCCGTTTAAGCCACGGAAACTGGCCAGCTTTTCACGTTGACCGGTCGCCAGATCCTGTACATAAATGGCTGGACGTTTGGTTTCAAAAGATACATAGGCAATCTTTTTCGCATCCGGTGTCCAAGCTGGTGATAAAATCGGATCACGGGAAGTCAAAATTGTTTTTGGCTGTTCACCATCCGTATCGGCAATCTGTAGGGTATAACGTTGCTCAGGGGTTGCCGGGTTACGCAGCACATAAGCAATCCGACCGCTAAAATCTCCAGGAATACCGGTTAATGCCTGATAAATGGCATCACTGATCATATGTGCTGCCTGACGGGTGCGCGACGCCGGCACAGTCAACAGTTCATTGAGCAGATACTGCCTTTTTTCCACATCATACAGTTGATACTGAATACTAAAAGAGCCATCGGGATTGGTCTTGGAAGAACCGGTCACTACATAGGGAACACCTGCGCTTGCCCATGCTTCTGCATTCGGAGTATTCATTGCGGCAGTAGCAGGCAGATTTTTTGAAGCGCTGGTAAATCTGCCGGAACGATTCAGGTCATTTTCTACAATAGGGTAAATACTCTGGTCCTGGCTAAAAGGCACAATGGCAATTTTCGGCGCAGCTTCCGGCGCTTTGGTAATTTCCAGATGTAGCTGAGCCTGTGACTGGGTAGTAATGATTGTGCCCAAGCTTGTCAGGACTGCAAGGCAGAGCAGGTGTTTGCGAGTTTTTTCCATCATTCGTTATTTACTCAAATCAACGGAGTTATTCTATAAGTGATCGGGCTCCATCATCGCATGAATTGATACGAACAAAACCCAGAATTTTTCACTCAACTGTTATCACACTGTGAAAAGTGAATATTGTTTAAGCTATTTCAATTGAAGTTTAACTTAAAAAATCAGCCATAACACCTGTTCTTGATGACGGCTGGTTTTTTTATTGAGTTTATTGAGCTGTAAAGGTTGAAGTAAAACTTCGTGCTTCACGGCGGGCATCCGAATCGGAAGGCATTGGATAAGGAGCAGCAGCACGTACTGCAGCTTCTACACTGGCCTTCATGTCCGGGTCACTCGAATTCACAATTACAGAAACCACAGAACCACTATCGCTTAGGGTGACACGAGCAGTCGCTTTCTGACCTGAAGAACCTACTGGCGTATCCCAAGCACGTTTGATTTTATTTTCAAAATCACGTTTTGCGGTGGATGCAATCCGTTTCGATTCCGCTTTTTTCTGTGCCGCTTCTTCAGCTGCCTGTTTGGCAGCGGATGCTTTGGCCTCTGCATCTGCCTTGGCTCGCGCATCGGCATCCGCTTTAGCTTTGGCTTCTGCATCTGCCTTACGTTTAGCGTCTGCGTCGGCTTTAGCTTTTGCAGCGGTATCCGATTTGGCCTTCGCATCAGTCTCTGCCTTACGTTTGGCATCCGCGTCAGCTTTGGCTTTAGCTGCTGCATCTGCTTTGGCTTTCGCATCAGCGTCCGCTTTACGTTTCGCCTCTGCATCATTTTTAGCCTTAGCTGCCGCGTCAGCTTTAACTTTTGCCGCTGCATCTGCTTTAGCTTTAGCGGCTGCGTCCGCTTTGGCTTTTGCATCAGCATCTGCTTTACGTTTCGCTGCTGCATCATTATTGGCTTTTGCTGCAGCATCGGCCTTACGTTTGGCCTCAGCCTCTGCTTTGGCTTTCGATGCAGCCTCTGCTTTTTGCTTGGCAGCTAAATCGGCTTTTTTCTTTGCTTCCAGTTTGGCTTTTTGTGCAGCATCGGCTTTGCGCTGTGCATCCAGTTCAGCTTGGCGTGCAGCTTCGGCTTCCGCCTTGGATTTTTGCGCTGCCTCTGCTTTAGCTGCTGCCTGTTTGGCCTGTTCAGCGGCTTGGGCACGTTTTGCTGCTTCAGCGGCTTGCTGCGCAGCCTTGGCTTGTGCTGCCTCTGCGGCTTTCAGTTCCTGCTGGGCTTTTTGTGTATCGACTTTTGGCGCAGGTGGAGTCACAGGTACAGCAGGGGCTGTAGTTGGAATGAAAGGAGCGGGTTCTATACTGGGTTCTGCCGTTTGAGTGATTTCTTCTGCAACATTGTTATGGGCAGTCTCCTCAAATTCAGTTTCTTCACGAGTGACCGGCTTGAGGTCCTCTGGCTTGATCAGAATAGTTTTAATCTGTTTCGGTGGTTCAGGGGGTTTACTCATCCCTAGAAAAAGCAGGCCCACCAAAGCCACTGCATGGATGCCGAGCGTAAATCCAATCGCAATTGCTTTTTTTTGAAAGGGCGGTTTCTGATAATTTTTCATACTTTATTCTAGGGGTTTGGTCAGTAAACCGACCTGAGAAAGGCCAGCATCTTGCAGGCTCGACATCAAGGCCATGACCTCACCATAAGGACGGGTATTATGGCCATTGATCACGACATTCAGCACCTTGTTTTCATTTTGTGCCTGGGTTTGGGCATCAACAAGCGTACGGGTTAATTCTTCCAGTGTGACCGGACCAGTCGCCTGATTTTTATATTCTAGATAATATGAACCATCTTCTTTGAGTGTGACAATTGTCGGCGCATCCTTGGATTCGATCGGCAAACCGTTGGCCTGAGGCAAATCGACCTTGATGCCGCTGGTAATCATCGGGGCGGTGACCATAAAGATCACCAGAAGTACCAGCATGACATCGATATACGGCACCACATTCATGTCACTTTTCAGTGGCTTTTTAATACGCTGAAAGCGTCCTGAACCTTGAATCGCCATTAGTCTTTGTCCTGAGTTACGCCCACAGACTGACGTTGCAATAGCGCTACCATTTCTTCGGCAAACAGCGCACGGTCAGAGTAGACCGTTTCACCTTTGGCCGTAAAATGGTTGAAAGCCAATACCGCTGGAATAGCTGCGAACAGACCGATCGCTGTTGCAATTAGTGCTTCGGCAATACCGGGTGCGACTGTGGCTAGCGTTACCTGATCGACATCTGCCAGGCCAATAAAGGCATTCATAATGCCCCAGACTGTACCGAACAGACCGACATAAGGCGCGACCGAACCAATACTCGCCAATGCGCCCAGACCTTGTTCCAGATGACCTTGGTCACGGCTTAAACCGACACGCAGAATACGCTCTGTTCCTTCAATCGACTGGGCAGTTGGCGCATGGCGTTTTTTCAGTTTCAGGAATTCGCCCAGACCCTGATAGAAAATATCTTCAAGGCCGGTACGTTTAGAATTAAGTTGTGCATTGTTATACAGAGTATTCAGTTCAGCACCAGACCAGAAGATTTTCTGGAAATGTTCATCATCGGCCTGGGCTTTTTTATAACTCATGTAGAGCCTGGCAATCAGATACCAGCTATATATTGAGGCTAACAGCAGAGAAAGCATCACCAGTTGTACGACAGGGCTTGCTTGTAAAATAAGATCTGAAACTTGAAGAGATGATTCTAACTGAGTCGCCATAGTTGTTACGTGTGCCAATAAATTTTTTTAGTCTTGTTCCAATTCTTTTTGAATTAGTTCGCGGATTTCATCCGGGAGTCGACGTGGTCGCATCTCTGCACTGATACATGCCAACTCAACCTCACCTGATGCAAGCATGATTTCACCACGATAAATATTTTGTTGCAATACAAATGATGAAGCTTTACATGAAATAACACGTGCTGTAACAGTAATTAAGTCATCCATCAGAATCGGACGCATGTATTTAACATTAATTTTATGCACCACAAAGTTGTAGTCTGTCTGATGCCAGTAATGGCTCACTCCAGCGGCACGTAACCATTCGGTACGGGTACGTTCCATATAGCGAATATGATTGGCGTGATAGACAATGCCACCCGCATCAGTATCTTCAATATAAACGCGGATATTGAATTCAAAGTGATTCGCCATAGTTATGTTCCATGCAGATTTTCGAAATTTTTGCTTGTTTTTTTAGAGGCAGGAGGAGGCTTAGAATTTGCCGGATTCCTGCCAAAAGTCAAGCAATTTAGCGGCTCAAAGTTTAGCATTGTGAGTTTTGAGACCAATGGCACAAGATGTCAAATCTGGATGAAAGTGGGTAAGTTAGGGTAGAGCGCAATTAACAGCTCATTTATGAAACAGCAGCAGATACTAAAATGCGCGAGTCTATTGAGCCGCGCATTTTTTGTAGCAGAGGATTAACTTTTATCTTTCTGTTTCCAGTTGGCCTGAACCTGCTCAGCCACTTTTGGATAGTCCAGAATAAAACGGATATGGCTTTCGACACCGGTTTTCAAGGTCGCATCATCGACAATGAAATTCGGGTTGTGGTTCGGTGCGGCTTTTGCCGGATCCTGATCTGCTGGCGTGGCACCGACAAATACGAAGAGCGATGGCATAAGCTGGCCATAGTAAGCAAAGTCTTCACTGGCGCTGGCATTGTTATCTAAAACATGCAATTTATCTTCACCATGCACGCTCGCCAATGTCGGGCGCATTAATTCAGTCAAGGTTTTATCATTGGTGGTTACCGGTGCATAAGGTGCAATTTCGACTTTCACCTTGACGTCATTGGCAGCGGCATTGTGTTCCAGCATTTTCGGCAAGTCTTTTAAAATGCCCTGACGTACATCTTCACTATTAGAACGGATGGTACCGACCATATTGACCTGATCTGGAATGACGTTACCGGTGGTACCGCCCTGAATACTGCCGATACTCACCACACCCATCCCTTTAGTCAGGTCAGCTTTACGGCTGATCAGACTTTGCAAATTGGTCACCATCTGGGCAGAGGCATAAATCGGGTCTTTACCTGCCCAAGGCATGGAACCATGCACCTGACTGCCATTGACCTGAATACGTAGATGATCGGCACTATTTAAAATCGCACCATCTTTGTAGAAGATATTGCCACTTGGCATGCCTGCCATTACATGCATCCCGAAAATCACTTCAGGTTTCGGACTGTTCAAGGCACCATCGGCAATCATTTTGCGGGAGCCAATCTGATCTCCATGAGTGAAGTTATCGATATCTGCACCACCTTCTTCAGCCGGCTGGAATACAAACACCACTGTACCCGCAATTTTATCTTTATTGGCCGCCAGCACTTTGGCTGCACCCAATAACATTGCAGTATGTGCATCATGACCACAGGCATGCATCACATAGGTTTCTTTGCCTTGATAAATGGCTTTTTGTTTGCTTGCAAAAGACACTGGTGCAGTTTCTTTAATTGGTAGTGCATCCATATCTGCGCGTAAGGCCATTACAGGGCCGGGTTTTGCACCTTTTAATACACCGATTACACCGGTTTTGGCATAGCCTTTACGTACTTCAATACCGTAGGATTTTAATTCTTTTTGGACCAGTTCCGAGGTTTTGAATTCCATGTTGCCCAGTTCAGGATGCTGGTGGATATGCTGGCGTAATTTGATGGTGTGTGCTTCAGCAGCTTGTACAGAATCATCAATCCAGTCGGCCATGCTGAACTGGCTACAGAAAAGAAGAGGGAGACAAAGGGAGATCTGCTTATACATGTTCATACTTCGGGAGAACCTTAAGAATTTTAAACGGTTAAAGTGATTCTTTAGGATGGCATACTGATCTAAATTCCACCAAAACCCTCTAAGTATTTTTTGATACTTTAAAGGTATTCTGAATGTTAATAACTGTTCTCAAAGAGCTTTATTTTTTTCTTTTACATTGTAAAAATATGTATCTATATTAATTTTTTATATTTATAAGGTATGAGGCTTATAAAAATAACCACATGAAAAATGATTAAGGAAAAGAAAAAAATGATTCCATTTATATCTATAGCCTGGATGAAGTGAAGATTTTTTTAACATCTTAAAATAATTTTGGCACTTAGATTGCATTCACTCTTCCGTAATATTTTTTATGATGGAAATTGAACAGATGTTAAAACCTTTGGCTTTATCTCTGGCAGTGGCTTCAAGCTTAAGTTTTATTTCGACAAGCATATGGGCTGAAGACTTTAAAATACTGAAACAGCTGGAAAATAAACCGACATTACTCAAAAGTGGTGAATATAAAGGTCATTATTATGTGCCGAGTACCTTGAATACGATTACGTGGGGTTATCTGCCAAATAAAGATGCAAAACCTGTTTTAACTGTACCTTCAGGTAGCACAGTTACTTTCGATACAGTTTCGCATGAAGGGCTGCTAGAAGATCAGGGCCGTAATGCAGAGAAATATTTCACCTCAAAAGGTGTCAAGCCTGAGCATGTATTGGATGAAGCCAAGCTGATCACGAATTCCAAATTAAAACATGATTTCCATAAAGATGGACCACACATTATTACCGGGCCTGTCTATGTAGAAGGGGCAATGCCGGGTGATATTCTAAAGGTGGAGATTTTAAAAGTTGAACCGCGTGTGCCTTATGGTGTGATTTCAAACCGTCATGGCAAAGGCACCTTACCCGAATTTCCGAAACGTCAGAAACATGAGCATGCATCTCCAGCCAATCCGGAGGCTTATGGCAACGTGTCCATTTTTACCCCAATTGAGAAAAATGCAGATGGCATATGGGAAGGCGTTTTAAAAACTGAATCTGATAAAGCGATTCGTTTCCCGCTGAATCCGTTTATGGGCACCATGGGCGTTGCACCAAATACCAGTGAGCCTGTGCACTCTGTGCCGCCATCATTTTATGGCGGGAATATCGACATTAATGAATTAGGAGCAGGGGCTACGGCTTATTATCCTGTACAAGTGCCAGGTGCTTTATTCTATACAGGCGATAGTCACTTTGTACAAGGCGATGGCGAGGTGGCTTTAACTGCCTTGGAAGGATCGGCGCGTGCGACTTTAAAATTCACTTTGCTTAAATCAGGAAAAGATAAAATTCCGGGTGCAGAAATTAAACAGCCACTGGCTGAAAATGCTGAATTCTGGATCACACCGGGTCTGGATGAAGACTTGGACGAAGCCATGCGTAAATCCACCCGTGAAGCGATCCGTTTTCTGGTCAATGAATATGGCATTTCTGAAGAAATTGCCTATGCCTACTTAAGTGCTGCCACTGACTTTGAAGTGTCTCAAGTGGTGGATAAGACCAAAGGTATTCATGCCATGATTCGCAAGGCGGATTTTAAGGAGTTTAAGAAAGAAGAAAATTAATTTCTTTAATGAGTTTTTTGTTTTGTGCTTTTACCAACTGATTCAGGCATGGTCAGTTGGCTTTTTATTTTTTAATGCTTTGAAACTGTTTAGAATGCGATGCTTATAGATTTGAGTTAAATATTGGGGGGAAGATTTGACACAGGAAAATAATAATGAGGTGATGATTCAACTGCCGTGGGCAGTACCACAACAGCCTTTAGTACAAACTACAAGTATTCTCGAAAATCTAAATAAGAAAATGGAACTTAATCTCACTCATTCGACAGATACAACCGCAATTTGGTCTTTTATTATAGCGATGATTGTCGCTATAATTTTAGGAATTTCTGCAACATTTATCGCTATTTGGTATGGACGGAAAAGTTTTGATTTAACTAAACAGTCTTTTGATGCATTAGTAAAGCAAATAGAAAGTTCTGAAAAAATAATCCAAGATTCAAATCAAAGCTTGATTGCATCACAAGCTGAATTAAAAAAATATGAACTAGAATATCTTCATAGGGTAGAAGAAACTAATAAGTTAAGAAACATTGTAGCTGACTATTTATCACATTTAGTGCAGTTTAATATTGATATCACAATGAATTTTAAAACATATTCAACTGTTGACTTAATTCAGGAAATTATAAAATTTAATACTCAAATCATTAAATTTCATTATCAAATTGAATTGTTTCTTGATTCTCCTTCTACTGACTCACATTCTAAAATAGAAAATGCATTAAAAAGGGTATTAAATTCTGTATGGGAAATTAGAGACTCTGTTGAAAATAAAGAAAAATTTAATATGAGTTTGGCTATTTATTCCTTAAGTTTACAAGCTGTTAGAGAAGAATTGAGTAATTTAATTATTCAAGAGATAAAAAAACAAAAGGGAGAATAAATCTCCCTTTTCTCATTTGTCCTTCGGTTCAGGAGGAGTCATCCCAAACTGCAAATACGCCATATTGGTGGCAATACGACCACGTGCAGTACGCATCACATAACCTTGCTGAATCAGATAAGGTTCAATCACATCCTCCAACGTACCAGAATCTTCTGCCATGGCTGCTGCGAGCGCTTCTACGCCAGCAGGGCCGCCATCAAAACGTTCAAGCAACATTGATAAATAACGGCGGTCTAAAGTATCTAGACCATCTTTATCGACTTTGAGCATGTCCAAAGCACGTTGTGCCATATCCTGATTGATTTCACCAGTACCTTTGACCTGAGCATAGTCACGCACACGACGCAATAAACGGTTAGCAATACGTGGTGTACCTCGTGAACGACGGGCAATTTCTTTTGCACCATCTCCCGTCATCGGTACATCCATCAAATTGGCTGAACGTTTGACAATGTGGGTTAAATCTTCAACCGAATAAAACTCTAAACGTTGCACGATTCCAAAACGGTCACGCAGTGGTGAAGTCAATAAACCGGCACGTGTAGTTGCAGCTACCAAGGTAAATGGCGGTAAATCCAGTTTAATCGAACGGGCAGCCGGGCCTTCACCAATCATGATGTCGAGTTGATAATCTTCCATCGCCGGATACAGGATTTCTTCAATCACGGGTGAAAGACGGTGAATCTCGTCAATAAACAGGACATCGCCTTCTTCCAGATTCGTTAGCATGGCTGCTAAATCACCGGCACGTTCTAGTACCGGGCCAGAGGTTGACTTGAGATTGCCCCCCATTTCACGGGCAATAATATTGGCCAATGTCGTTTTACCCAGACCTGGCGGGCCAAAGATCAGCGTGTGATCGAGAGCTTCTTCACGGCCACGGGCTGCGCCAATGAAAATTTCCATTTGCTCACGGACCACCGGCTGACCGATATAGTCATCTAGGGAAGTCGGACGGATGGCACGATCAAAGTGATCTTCGGGTTTTTCAGAACCACTGATGAGACGGTCTTGCATCTTTTGAGTTAATCTCTATGGTTTATTTGAGGTGAATAAAGTCATAGCCTCAAAATGCTCTTGGAATTTCTATGCCATTAAGTCGGCATGCTCTTACTTTTGACTGGGCAAAAGTAACAAAACCCATTTTTTAAACTGATGCTACATCCTGATCGCACAGTTTAGCAGGCGACATCCATGTCGCTAGGCAGATTCTGATACTGGCATAAATTCTATATCCAGTATCTGTGCTATTACTTATTCATCGACTTTAATGCAGCGCGGATAATATCGCTGGCTTCAGTAAATTCACCTTTGGCAGCATTCACCAGTTTTTGTGCTTCAGCAGGTTTATAGCCCAACGACTGTAATGCTGCTTCCGCTTCAGCCACGGCTGAATTACTCATAAACTGAATTTGTGGTGCAGTTGAATTACTTGGTGCAGCACCTGAAGCCATGGCTTTAAAGCGGTCACGTAATTCAATCATCAGGCGTTCTGCAGTCTTTTTACCCACCCCCGGAACCTTGACCAGAGTATTGATATCTTCATGTTCAACGGTGTGGATCAGCATTTCCACACTTAAAGTGGAAAGGATACCAAGCGCCATTTTCGGACCAACGCCGTTCACCTTTAATAAGGTACGGAAAATGGTTTTTTCTTGCGCATTGATAAAGCCATAAAGTAACTGGGCATCTTCACGAACAGCCAGATGGGTCCACAGGGTAATTTTCTGGCCTTTTTGCAACTGACAGAAAGTGGTTAAAGGGGTGTCAATCTCATAACCTACGCCGTTCACATTTAATAAAACAGTCGGTGCTTCCAGCGCCAGCACTTCCCCAATCAGGCATCCAATCATTTTTTATATACTCAAATTTAATACAGGCATAGTAGTCAGCATTTTTGATAAAGGCAAAACTCTATCAGTTAAAAGCAGTGATTTTGCTGAGATTTTCATCAGGTCTTCACTGCTTAAAGCAAGCCGGCTTTATTGCCATGCAGTTCCTGCGCCAGATTATAAGCCTGATGATCAGAAAACTTGGAGACAATATCCAGCACCTGCATGATATTGGCATAGTGATCATTTGCAAAATATGCACCTGAGCGTTTTAAAATAGCCATTAAACGTTGTTCCTTAAAGCTTAAGGTTTTGTGTGGCGTGGTCAAAGGAATAAAGGCATCCAGAATGGTTTGCAGACTTTGATGCGCGATAATTTCCAGACCTGCTTTTTGCGGATGTTCAAAGATTTTGTCTCGCGCCAGTTCTTTGGCCCGGTTAATACCCATTTCAATATCAGCACTACAATAACCCAGCAATGAGCCTTGCAATTGGCCCATCAGAATTTCCTGCTGATGTCGTGCAAATGCTGTAGTAACTTCTTCTACCAGACGTTTCATTACCCGGCCACGCAGCGCGGCAATTTTTTGTTGCCAGGTGGTATAAGGCATATTGATTTCTTCAGGTATACCATAATCACCCAGCAAGTTCAGAAAGACTGGTTCAACTTCCGCATAGCTGAGCATATTCAGGCTGATACCATCCTCCAGATCAATCAGGGCATAGCAGATATCATCCGCAGCTTCTAAAAGATAGGTCAGGGGATGTCGGCAATAATGATAGTCACCTAGCTGGATCAGGCCCAAATGTTCAGCAATTTCCTGCAAAACCTCTTTTTCAGACTGGTAGCAGCCGAATTTCGGACGACGGCTGGCTGGCGTGTTGCCGGTCGGGTCAATGGTCTGCGAGAGCCACGGATATTTGAGATAAGCACCCAGAGTGGCATAGGTCAGACGCATACCGCCATCATTAGGATGATAGTCAATCTTGGTCAGCAGACGCAGGCCTTGGGCATTACCTTCAAACTGACGGACATCCGCTTCCTGTTCGGGACTCAGGTTGTTTAAGAAGTCGGTATGTGATGCATCGTCAAACCACTCCCGAATGGCATATTCGCCGGCATGGCCAAAAGGTGGATTACCAATATCATGTGCCAGACAGGCGGCCTGAATGATGGCACCAACATCAGCCGGAGAAATCCAGGCAGGTAAATTATCTTTGATTTTTTCGGCAGCCAGCATACCCAATGAACGGCCAATACAGGAGACCTCAAGCGAATGGGTCAAACGGGTATGAATCCCGTCATGCTGAGTCAGTGGATGGACCTGGGTTTTGCGGTTTAACTGACGGAAACTGTGTGAAAAAATAATACGGTCATAGTCTTTATGGAACGGGCTGCGTGCCAGTTCAGTTTTTTGCTTTTTACTACCCATCCGAACTGTCGAGAGCAGTTCTAACCAACGCATTTGAGTCATTTATCATTATTCAGTTATTAACTGTTTGCATCATGCCAAAAAACTGGTTCGGGGACTAGGGCAGTGCGACATGAATTGTCATGCTGCATATGGTTATTTTAGCCAGCTGTAAAAGACTGAGAATTAAAAATCAAAATTATCAAATGAACAATAAAAAAGCAGGCTATTAAACCTGCTTTATACGGTAAAGAATCAGATTAGCTCTTTACCATTTTTCTTGGCCTGTTGTGTGTCTTTATAGACATTCAGGCAAATCGTGAACAGGACCAGGCTTGCCACTAATGGCCAAAAAAGTACATATAGGGTCAATAATTGACTTGTCATCTGAACTCTCCTTATTTACTTTTCTCAGATAGCTGGTGAAATTCAATCACCATCTTATTGATTTGTTTAAAATCAAATCGTTCTTTACTGTAGATCAGCGTCAACACAGTACATACCAGCGCACTACTGCCATACGCTGTCAGTGAGCTTAACAAGGTGCCGTATTCACGCAAAAAGCCGGTGGTCCATGGCATGAAGCCAATACTGGCCAATATACCAACGACCATACCCACTTTCTTGCCAAAGAAACCAAAGGTCATCAGACCCAGCACCACACCAATCCCCAGGGTCGCAATGAGTTCAAAGCCAAGTGCGATCATTCCCTGAATCGGAAGCCATTCAAAACGTACAATCAGAAAGCTTAAAAATGCCAGGCCCACTGACCAGTTAAAGGCCCGGGCATTCACCTTGTCCCAATACAGGCTGACAATCACCGGGAACACAATAGAGCCCCAAAGCGCACCCACAAAAATCAGCATCGACAAAATGTCAAATTTCAAGGTGGCAATCAAAATTCCAAGCATGGTGGCAACGATCATGGTCATACGGCCAATAAATAGCATTTTCTTTGGATCAGGGCGGTTTTTCGCAATCTGTTTGCCATAAATGTCCGTCATGACAATCGCAGACAGAGCAGACAGATCCGAGTCAGCGGTAGAAGACAGGGCTCCAATCACCATGATGAATAACAGCGCGACCATAAATGGCGAAAGATAAGTCGCTGCCATTTGTGGAATCAGGTTATTCAGGTTGCCATCAATGGGTTGAATACCTGCAAATAGTGCCAGTAATCCAAGCATGCCTAGACCAATGACAATTGCAGCATAACCAATGGTTGCAGTGATAAAACTCGGTTTGATCAGGTCTTCACGGACTGCAAACAGGCGCTGGGCAATGGTCTGATTACCAATCGCATAGGCCAATACGGCAACAAAAAATGGTGCGCCTTGTTCCAAAAAGGCTGTTTTAGAGAAAAAATCCAGCTGTTCCGGTTGCAGGTGATGAATTCCGCTTTGAAACAGGGATGGCCCACCTAAGGTAAAGAATAAGGTTGGAATAATGATCACAGCCGCGACAATCATTGCCACCAGTTGACCAAAATCGGTAAAGACTGAGGAACGGAACCCCGACCAGAGGGTATAGGACAGTACACCGATACCAGTAATCAGCACGCCATGGATAAAGCTTAAAGGAGATAAAATTTCAACCAGTGCCCCGGCAGCGGTAAAGTTCACCATCAGGCTGATCACGCTACCCACAATATTGGAACCTGCCAGAATCATCTGACTTTGATTGCCATGCCGGGCATGCATGATTTCTGCCAAAGTATGTGCATTAGGTGCCAGTTCACGAAAGCGCTTGCCAAAGGGATAGATAAATAAAATCATCAGCGCACCCCACAAACCATAGTGGAGGGCACCAGACACGCCGTATGTATATCCGGATGAAGCTGCTGCATAAAACGAGGCAGCCCAGATCCAGGTGGCGGTCATACTGGCAGCAGACATTCCAAATCCGATGGAGCCATTCGAAACCATGTAGCCATCGACATTTTCATTTTTCTGTTTAATGCGTAACGATAGTAGAAAGGTGATGCCATAGAAAAGCACCATCAATAGTACAGTTGCTGTACTAGTGAACTGAAACATACATACTCCTTAAGCGGGTCACCTTTTGTTTTTGAAAGTTAAATCATTGGTGACAGATTAAGGCTCTAAAATAGACAGAGCAGTGAAGCTATAGAACATCAAAAAGTGAGTGTCCGAATATAGAATTTATATTCATCTCTACAGCAGAAAGGAAAAACCATTGCCAGGCCCGGAATTTGGACGTTTTCTCAGCAATGGAGCAAGAGCCTAACATAAAATCATCAAATTTACTGATGAAGTATCTATTTTGTAAGATTTCTGGCTGATATAGAGATGTAAGCTCGTTACTCTTACCTTTGAATAAAAAAATATTTTTTTGTCATTTTTTTAGCAATTACAAATATTTATTTTAAAATTTTTGAGTTAAATAAAAACTGAGAATACGGATTAAATAAAAAAGGTAACAAAATTTTATTATTAATCATTTCTTCATTATTTTTTTAGATAGTCCTCATAATTACTGGTAAATTTTTTCATAAATACGAGTGGTGTTTTGCTATTTATATTGTGCTTTTTACGCATAATAGAACTAATGAATAAGTGATGAAATTTCAAAATATTGGATATGATGGGGTAATTTTATCGATATAATCTTTGGTCTTTTAGATCAGTAAATTTTACTTAATTATGATCTAAGAAGATAAACATCAAATATGAAAAAATAAAAGGATCAAATAAGGAATTTTATTTTTATTCTTTTAGAAGATGAGAATAGATGTTCGGTTTTTGTTCTGAAGATTATGTTAAATTAAAATACCACTCAGTATTAATTATTCGTTTATAGAGGGTGGTAATTTGCCTCTAGTGCCCTAATGGAGGAGATGGGCAGAGAACTGTTCCTTGTAGTGCAGAACGGCAGAAGACCTTTAACCAATTTTCTAATCTTGAGGGTGAAAGGTGAGAGTCAATCAAAATAATTAAAAACAGCGTGCAAAAATAGAACTTCATGAAAAACCTGGTTCTTAAGTATTTTATTCTGTTTTATACAGGAGTTTTGGCAAGTTATAGCCATACAATCTGAACAAGAATTTGTCATGATTGTTGTTGAAAAATAATACAATTTTTATATATAAAATTATTCTGAACTGGTTTTGATTTTTCTTTAAAAAAATGTGATAACCTGTGCGACTACATTCAATTTTCCTGACTGAAAATAAACAAAATTTTTTAAAAGTCCAGGGTATTTCAGCTATAGTTTTCTGATTTGGCATCTAGCCGATTTCCTTATTTCACAGTAGAATATGCGCTCTCTCAAGTCACATTGTGGCATGGTTGTTCAGACCATCCCGTGGAGCCAAAATCAGCATGTTTATCGTTGCCGGTGCACCCGCACATTCTTCTTTTAAGAAAACTCAACTATTATCGCGTTTGACGTCAATTAGTTCTGTTCAATCAATTGAAAGTCAATGGGTCTACCTCTTTGACCAAGCGCTCAGCGAGCAACAACAGCAATCAGCTTTACAGCTTCTCAACGATGGTCAATCTTTTGAATTGCACCAGGCTGCAAGTGATGAAATCCAGATTTTAGTCACACCGCGCGTCGGAACCATCTCTCCTTGGTCCTCTAAAGCGACGGATATTTTCAAAAACTGTAATACGCCGGTTCATCGTTTAGAACGCGGCGTTTTATTTACTTTGAAAGGCACAAAAGAGCTTTCCAAAGAGGCTCTACAGGTCCTGCACGACCGTATGACCGAAAGCGTATTCAATGCGATTGAAGATGCTGCGGTATTATTTGTGGAAACGGCGCCCAAACCATTGAACTCCATTGATATTCTGGGGGAAGGTAAAGAAGCGCTGGTTAAAGCCAATAATGAATTTGGTTTCGCATTATCAATGGACGAAATTGATTACCTGACTGAAGCTTTCATCAAGCTGGGTCGTAATCCGAATGACATTGAACTGATGATGTTTGCACAAGCCAACTCTGAGCATTGCCGTCATAAAATCTTCGGTTCAGAATGGACAATTGATGGTGAAGTTCAGCCATTGTCATTGTTCCAGATGATCAAAAATACGTATAAAGAATCACCAACAGACGTATTGTCAGCTTATAAAGACAACGCTTCAGTGATTGTGGGTTTTGATACGCAACGTTTCTATCCAACCCTGGAAAATAGTGGACAACACGTTTATAAGTACAAGAGTCAGGCTGCACATATCCTGATGAAGGTAGAGACGCATAATCACCCGACTGCGATTGCACCATTTGCCGGTGCTGCGACAGGTTCAGGCGGTGAAATCCGTGATGAAGGCGCAACTGGTCGGGGTGGTAAACCAAAAGCAGGTTTAACAGGTTTCACTGTTTCTAACCTGAATATTCCAGGCTTTGAACAGCCTTGGGAAGAAAACTACGGCAAACCATCTCGTATGGCATCTCCACTTCAAATCATGATTGAAGGCCCATTGGGTGGTGCAGCGTTTAACAACGAATTTGGTCGTCCTGCATTAAACGGTTACTTCCGTACCTTTGAACAAAACGTCAATGGCGATGTTAAAGGTTTCCATAAGCCAATCATGATTGCCGGTGGTTACGGGAATATCCGTCCGGATCACGTTGAAAAAGATCCGATTCAGCCGGGCGATTTATTGATCGTTCTTGGTGGTCCAGCCATGCTTATTGGTTTAGGCGGTGGTGCAGCGTCTTCTGTAGACAGCGGTAAATTGGGCGAGAACCTGGACTTTGCTTCGGTACAACGTGAAAATCCGGAAATGGAACGCCGTTGTCAGGAAGTGATTGATACCTGCTGGCGCATGGAAGATCACAACCCAATCGTGTCGGTGCATGATGTAGGCGCGGGTGGTATTTCCAATGCCATGCCTGAACTGGTGAATGACCACGAGCTTGGTGCAGTGCTGGATCTGCGTAAGATTCCATCGCTTGAGCCAGGTATGTCTCCAATGGAAATCTGGTCAAACGAAGCGCAAGAACGTTATGTTTTGGCGATTCGTCCATCTTCTTTAGAATTATTTGAATCGATCTGTGCGCGTGAACGTTGTCCGTTTGCAGTACTGGGTGAAGCGACTGAAGCACGTCATTTAACCGTTGAAGATCCATTGTTCGGCAACAAGCCGGTGGATATGCCAATGCAGGTGATGCTTGGTGGTACGCCACGTATGAGTCGTTCATATGAAACGATTGAACGCAAAGGCGATGACTTTGACGCAGCTAAAGTCACTGATCTGAAAGATGCGATTTATCGCGTTCTGAAAAACCCGACAGTGGCTTCTAAATCATTCCTGATCAGTATTGGTGACCGTTCGATTACCGGTATGGTGGCACGTGACCAGATGGTGGGTCGCTGGCAGGTTCCTGTCGCGGATGCTGCTGTGACTACAACAAGCTTGGTGGGTTACACCGGTGAAGCAATGGCAATGGGTGAACGTCCACCAGTAGCCTTGTTGAATCCTGCTGCGTCTGCACGTTTATCAGTTGCTGAATCGATCTCGAACATCATGTCTGCGAAGATTGAAAAAATCAGCGATATCAAGCTGTCTGCAAACTGGATGGCGGCTGCCGGTCAACAAGGTGAAGACCAGGCATTATTCGAAGGCGTAAAAGCTATCGGTATGGAAATGTGTCCGGCACTGGGTATTGCAATTCCGGTGGGTAAAGACTCATTGTCTATGCGTACTACCTGGAATGATGAAGGTGAAGACAAGTCTGTGACTTCTCCAATGTCAGGCGTGATTACTGCATTTGCACCAGTAACTGATGTTCGCAAGACATTGACGCCTGAACTGAAAGATATTGAATCTGTACTGGTTCGTATTGATCTGTCTAAAGGTCAATTCCGTCTGGGCGGTTCGATCCTGGCTCAGGTTTATAAAGCGATTGGTTCGGTTACGCCTGATGTGGATAGCTTCGATGACTTCAAAGCATTCTTCGCATTGGTACAAGATTGGAACAACCGTGGCTTGATCAAAGCGTACCATGACATCGGTGATGGTGGTTTGGTTGCGACTGTTGCAGAAATGATGTTCGCGTCACGTCTTGGTGTAGCATTAGAAGAGCAATCTGTAGCTGGTCTATTTGCTGAAGAAATCGGTGCAGTGCTGCAAATCGCGAAAGCAGATTGGGAGGTATTACAGGCTGAAGTTGCAGCATCTACGCTTAAAGATGCAATTACAGTGGTGGGTACTGTCAACAATACAGATACTTTAACTGTAAATGGCTTGAGCTTAGATCGTGCTGATCTACAAGTGGCCTGGACTGAAGTATCACATCAAATCCAGCGCCTGCGTGACAACGTGGAAACGGCGGATCAGGAATTTGCGTTAATTACTGATAAAGCACACCAAGGTATTATTGCTCAACCGACATTTGACCTGAACGAACCTGTTGAAGCGCCTTTCATTAACTTGCGTCGTCCAAATATGGCAATTCTGCGTGAGCAGGGTGTCAATGGTCATGTAGAAATGGCTGCAGCATTTGATAAAGTCGGCTTCAATACGGTTGACGTACATATGAGTGACTTGCTGGCAGGTCGTATCAGCCTGGATGATTTTGAAGGCTTGGTAACTTGTGGTGGTTTCTCGTATGGTGACGTGCTGGGTGCAGGCGGCGGCTGGGCAAAATCAGTCTTATTCAATGCCAAGTTACGTGACCAGTTTGAGAAATTCTTTAACCGTCAGGAAACTTTCTCATTAGGTATCTGTAATGGTTGCCAGATGTTGTCCCAATTGGCTCCACTGATTCCGGGTGCTGAACACTGGCCTCGTTTCTACCGTAATAAGTCAGAAGTATTTGAAGCACGTGCAGTGAACGTACGTGTAGAAAAATCGAATTCTGTCTTGTTGCAAGATATGCAGGGTTCGATTCTACCGATCGCTGTAGCGCATGGTGAAGGTCGTGCGGTTGCAACTGCGGAAAACTTTGCTGCACTGAATGCATCGAATCAGGTCGTTTTACGTTATGTCGATAGCCATGGCAATGCAACTGAACAGTATCCATTGAACCCGAACGGTTCACCAGAAGGTATTACTGGTGTAACGTCGCAGGATGGTCGTGCAACGATTATGATGCCACATCCGGAACGTAACTTCCGAGCGATTCAGCATTCTTGGAAACCGGAAGACTGGGATCAGGATGGTGCCTGGTTACGTATGTTCCGTAATGCACGTAAGTTTATTGGTTAATCCATTTTAAATTTCAAGAAAGGGTCGCAAAAGCGGCCCTTTTTATTGGAATATCCGCTTTCAGAGAAAGCTGAATGATTTATTAATTATTCTACTGAATTTATATAGATAGGTTACAAATTAACCATAAGAATATCAAAAATCATAAATATAAAAAGGCATGAGAAGAGTAAGCTATTTGTTAAAACTCGAAAAATTAAAAACCCCGAGGGTCCACAAGATGAAAAGAATAAATCTGTTTTGTTTAACAGCGACTTGTGTATTTCTAGCTGCTTGTGCGATGACACCCGAGCAAAAAGCGGAGCGTGCACAAGAAAAAGCGAAAAAACGTTTAGCCTTACAAGTACAGATGGCTCAGCAATGTGATCCTGTAGCAGCTAAACTTATGTCTCAGCTACCTACCATTAGCCAGCTACCTCCAGCACAACGTACCCAATTTGACCAGCAATATGAGGCGCGTGTAAATAATCCAACTTTCCAGTCATGTTATAACATGGCGTTTAAGGCATATAACGAGCAGCAGCAACTGAATCTGGCAGAATTAGAATGGGATACTGATGCCGGCTGGTTTAATAATTCACCATTTAACTGTGAATTCCCGCGTCCAGAAGGACCATTTTGGCGGGCCTGCTAATACTTAACTTAGGTAAGATGATCTAGTAGAAATACTTATAACTGGATAATATAAAGATTTTTATTTAGACTAGCTTCATGAATTGCCACCTTTGGGTGGCTTTTGTTTTTTAAATATTTTGATTTTTTAATCTTACTTCTCCCGCTGATCTGGTTTGAATTTTGCTTTCATATGATAGATAAAGTGTTAAGGTATATTTTATGCACAACTTTATTGCACTATAAAAGAAAGATGGAATAGATCGATTCAGTATCAATTCTCAAGTATGAGGTGATGACATGATAAAGACATTTAGAATAATGGATAGGGCGACAATGCGTCAGAAAGGTTGGTGGTTGTTTGGCTTTGTTGTTAGCCTACAAATATTGTTTGTACTCGGCAGTTGTTTGATGCAGGGTTCTTGATATTTAGATGTAGAAAAAGCCACCGAGAGGTGGCTTTTTTATGATAAAAATATATTAGTAAAACAATAATGAAATTTAAAAGAGGGGAAAATGGTCAAAATTGAATTAACACCACCAGACGTCGTGCCATTGGTTGAATCAGAGCAGATCACGGATAGGGTAAAAATTAAACCAGAAGTGATCGAAAGCCTGGATCAGCAGGTGGATAACTTTCTCAAACATCTGATTGAGTTGCCAACACATGAATCCACTTTCCAGGATAAAGTGAATACTTTGCACAATCTGGGGCAAACCAGCGTTAAAAAGTCAGCACGTTTAAGCCATCGTTTATTGTCACGTTCATTGAATCAACTGGGAGAGGATGAGGAAAGCCAGCAGATCAGTAATAATCTGATTCATTTGAAGCAGACACTGGATTCTCTGAATCCAGCCAATAACCAGAAATTCTTTGCTGTACGCAAATTCTTACGTTTCCTGCCGATGGGCGATAAAGTAGAAGATTATTTTGATAAATATAAATCCTCCGAAGAGCATATCAATACGATTTTAAACAGTCTGGAAAATGGTAAGGATGAATTGCTGAAAGATAATATCGCGCTGGAACGTGATAAATATGCCATGTGGGAAACTATGCAGGAGCTTGAGCAATACAGTTATATTGGTCAGCAACTGAGCCACAAAATTGAATATATGATTGGCGAAGTACGCTTGCAGGATGAGCAGAAAGCTCGAGTAATGGAAGAAGAAGTCCTATTCTATCTCAAACAGAAAACCACAGATTTGATGACACAACAGGCAGTCAGTATTCAGGCATATATGTCACTGGATCTGATTCGTCGCAATAATCTTGAATTGATAAAAGGGGTAGATCGTGCATTGATGACGACTGTCTCTGCATTACAGACAGCGATGGTGGTGGCGCAGGCATTGACCAATCAGAAAATGGTGCTGAACCAGGTGAAAATGATTAACAGCACCACAGAAGACCTGATTGTTTCAACCAGCAAAATGCTGAATCAGCAGACGCGTGATATTCAGATACAGTCATCTAACAGTGTGATTAATGTTGAAAAGCTGCAAACTGCTTTTGAACAGATTTTTGAAACGATTGATCTGGTCAATGATTTTAAAGTGAAGTCTTTGCCAAATTTACAAAAGAGCATGAATCATCTGGCGACACAGTTGCATCGTGCCCAGTACTACACCGATCAGGTACGCAATCAGGAAGTAGAACAGCAGTTACAGCTAGGTGAACGGAAAATGTCAGATAAAGGTGTGGTTGAACTGGAATAGAAAAATTATTCCTAATGGACTTTAGTCTGAAAAAAATGGTGAATGTTGTAGTTTGTGTTTTAGGAATTGATCGTGGTTAATCAGTTCGTTCAAATCATTAGGGTAAGTAGATTCTGCAATATTCTTCATTTCTTTAAGGATAATTTCCATTTGTTGCTCAATCAGTTCATGGGGAGTCTGGTTCGAGTCTGCTATATTACGGTGATGTAGAGGCCTAAAAGAGTATTTTATATAAATCATTGCTTACGTTAATTCTAAGGAATCATAAATATGAAAATATCTAAGATGAAACAGGCATCAACTTAATTGATATAGAACTTATGTCCTTTATAGGTTCCCTGAGCGCTGGTCAATGGATGCCCGAACCATTGTTCAATACTATGCGAGGGAATACGTGATTGCTCATATTCATCAAAATATTTCAAAGGGCTTGGCATACAGCGACTACAGTTAAGGCTTTCATAAAAACTTCCAAAAATTTTTGTTTTGCTCGCAGATACATTTAGAGAAAGATCAGAACTCTCATAACCAGACATATAAACCATCTTGACCTGCTCGACATTACCTTTGAGTACCCACTTCACCGATTCATAAGAGGTGAGAATTAAAGAAACCGGTTGCTGACTATTGATCTGTACAATCACATCCTGATTTTCAGGATCTTTTAAAATACGATAGGCATAGTCCCAGCAATCCTCAACTGCAGATTGTTGTCTGGCTACTTGTTGTGTTTGCTGTTCAGAACATTCCTTATGACGTTTCCGTTTTTCATCCTCAGTATATTCACTGGCATTGGATTCATGGACACCAATGTAATGCAATTTAGAGCCTTGAATGATTTTCTGAAAGTTAGAGCTTGGTGCTTTTACTTCTGCCTGTGCTGTAGTTTTGATCGAAGGCATATCTGCTGAGTTTGTAGTATTAAAAGGTGCTTCTGACCGTGCATTTATCTGAGCTGTACCAGCATCATGCTGTATGGATCTTTCCTGCACTACCATATTTCTCTGATGATGCTCAATTCTGGAATCCTGAATGACCAATAAAGCAACCAAAATTATCCAGAATGTATGTATAAGCTTGATATTTTTTAACATAGGCAGGGTGTATTACTTTAATGAAAGATCACTAGAAGAAGTCTTGATCTGAAAAAAATGAGGTGGATTCAGCTTTTGCTGTAGAAATTCACCATGCTGAATCAGGGCTTCGACATCATCATGAAATACATGTTCAGTGATTTTCAGTACTTCATCATGGATTAAATTCAGTTGTTTCAGTAATAATTCATTGGGACTGAGTTCATCAGCCATTTTTCGGTCATGGAAAATCACAGGAAGTTCCTGGTAATGCTCGATCAGGGGTGAAATATAATTATTGATAATTCGTTGGATATTTAAAATTTCGGTCTGGGTATTCTGATTATTACTGCGTCTGATTTTTTGCGTGATAATGACCAAAAGTGCATGAATATTTTGAAATTTGTGATTAGCTTCAGTAGGTATTAGATTAATAACTTGTTGATGTAATAATGAAAAATGTTGTAATAGCTGTTGTTCGGATGTACGTTTCATCTGAGCAGTGGGTGATGGCATCGAAGCTGAGTCTATATTTGTTTGATCTAATGGTTCTATATCTTTGACGATGATGGGCTGAGGTTGGGGACGGGCTGAAAGTTGCTGAATAACATGTAAACTCCAATAGACTGCAAGTCCAAAGAAATAGCCATAAACAGAAGCCTTAAACCAGCCATGCGTAGAGATATTGAGCAAGGCCAAAATACATACGATGATTGCCCCATAACATCCATACAGATGTTGAGTTGAATTCCAGTAAAAAGGCTTTGTATCAGATTCTTTTGTCATTTCAATATTATTGTAATATTTAAATATTATGAATTTGAGTGTAATCAAAATGATGATTTTTTGCATCAATTTGCTAGAAGATAAATCTTGATTTGCTTATGAAACTTCAAGGATTCTTTTTAAGGGTTAGGTAGTTATTAAAAAGACCATCTTTCGATGGTCTTTTTTATCAAATTAAACAGTTAATTGAACCTGCTTTAATGCCGCTTTCAACGTATTTTCATAATCAAAAATTGCATTGGTACTGTCCTGATAACGCCATGCCACATAACCATCTGGACGAACCAGAATTACGCCAGATTCATGAATTTCAGACTTGGCATTCCAGGTGCCATACACATCACGATAGTTACGTGAACCAATCTGAATCACATCCAGATATGGCAGTTTCAATGCTTCAGCCGCCTGTTTCCAACCTTTGCCAGATAAACCTGTCAGCAGAGTAAAACGACCTTTACCAGTAATATCTAGCGTGGACTGTTTTTGACCATTGGCATTGATCAGCCAGGTATGCGGCACTTTGGCACCCGGGCGCGTTGTTGCTTGCAGATAAAGCTGCTGATCACGCTTAAATCTTTCAGGCTCAGATTCGTTCATGATTGCATTAGAAGTATAGCGTTGGTTCAGCTCTACACCTTGGGCATTAAATTCGAAGTTTTTAATTTCCAAAGCTTCAAACAGTTTTTTGCGGATTTCAGCACCTTGCTCATCTTCCGCAAAGATACGTTCCAGCATTTGTTTTTGTGTAGTCACACCATTGTCAAAACCAAAGACTTCTTTCAGGTATTTATAATCAAAACGTGACTGGTTCGCACGCGCCACGATCTGCTTACCCACCGGTGCACGTTCAGCCGTATAGGAATCCAGCAGGGAAGGCGCAGCCCAGCCTTTCACAGCATATGCCAGTTTCCAGCCCAGATTAAAGGCATCCTGCATACAGGTATTTGAGCCTAATCCGCTTGAAGGTGGATGACGGTGCACTGCATCACCTCCGCAGAACACGCGGCCTTTAGAATATTCAGTTGCCCAGGTCTGGTTCACATACCAGTACGATAGTTTTTGAATCTCGACTTCTTCAACTTCGGCACCGACAAAGGCATTCAGGCGGGCACGTACCTGTTCTTCAGTCACTTGTGGCTCGCCTTTGGAAATGTCAAAGCCCCAACCCATAATCCATTCATTCCATGGCGTAATAGCACGTAACAATCCCATACCGAGGTCGCCAAAGCTGGCTTCAGGATTGACAATCCATTGTAGAATCGCAGGGCGGTGTTGCACGTATCGAGTAAGATCAGCTTTAAAGGTTACATACACTGTACCGGCTCGTGCCATTATACCTTCTAGGGGTAAATCAAGCTGTTCCAGCACACGGGATTTTGCCCCATCCATTCCCACCAGATATTTCGCTCTCAAGCTAAATTCAGTATTGGTAATCCGGTTGAGGAAAGTGGCTGTCACGCCATCTTCGTCCTGAACATGCGACAGATATTCAGTATTAAAATTATAAATCGCACCACGCTCGGCAGCATTCTTAACCAGCAAGGCTTCCATTTTGGGCTGGATCAAATCAACTAGAGGACATGGGCTACCTTTGATATAATCGCCATGACGTTCATCGCCCGTACCCCAAGCACTTAAACGGGCAATTTCTTCACCGACCAGACTGGTGGTAATCAGGCTTTCACCCATCTGCTCCCAAGGCGTAGCGATTTCTTTAACCTGTTCTTCAACACCTAAATCACGTAATACCTCCATGGCACGCTGATTGGTAATATGTGCACGTGGGCTGTTGGCCAGCCAGCTAAACTGGGTAAATAGCTGTACTTTGATGCCATAATTGGCCAAGGCCAGACCTAATGTTGAACCTGCAGGCCCGGTACCGATCACTAAAACATCGGTGTCATATTGCTGTGCCATTACATACTCCATGAATGTCGCTATTACATGAACAATCTATATTAGCTGAGGAGTCTAGGCAAAATTCAGCGCAGGCTATAGAGCTATTCATATAAACTATCTGCCTATAGATATTTTCACTGCATATACGAATATGACGTGTTGTTTTGGATAGAGCAAGATATGGAACTTCGACATTTACGCTATTTTATCACTGTGGCGCAGCAACAAAGTTTTACCAAGGCTGCCGAAAAACTGTTTACCGCCCAGCCGTCATTAAGCCAGCAAATTAAGGATCTGGAGCAGGAAGTAGGCGTCATGCTGTTTGATCGTTCATCCAGAAAAGTCAAACTCACCGATGAAGGGCAGGCTTTTCAGATCTATGCCGAAAAAGCACTGGAAAATGCCAAACTGGCAGTGGCAGCAGCACGCCAGGTCGCACAGCAGAAAAATAATCAGATTCATATTGGTTTTCTGAATGTGGCAGAAATCAAAGTCATGCCTCAGATATTGGCGCAGCTTAAAAAAAACATGCCGGACTTGAAAATCCATCTGCATAGCCTGACCTGTATGGAACAGATTCAGCGGCTAAAAAATGCTGAACTGGATTTATGTATTACCCGCTTTCATCTGGACCATCCAGATTTTGAGAATATTCATTTATTAACCGAGCAAATTTATCTGATAGCCGCTCAGCACTTACATTCTACAGATCGAATCCTGAAATTACAGGAACTAAAAAACCATAATATAATTATGTGCGAGCAAAATGCTTCACCCGTATTTTATGAAAAGCTGGATAAACTACTCTGCATTGATCAGCTTGAGCATGAACAGGTTTTATGGGTGACTAATGTGTTGCAACATATCAATCTGACCAATATGGGGATGGGCTTTAGTTTTGCACCTGAATATTTACTTCGTTTTATGAATGACCATGTAAAAGTGATCCAGACTGACCAGGTGCTACCAAAACTGGATTTATATGCAACATTTAACAAGAACTCTCAAAATTCTGCATTGAAGATGATTGCCCAAGCCCTTAACAATATGAGTAATATCTGAATTTCAGGAAAGAATACATGTTAAAGCTGATTTATTACGTACCAGACGAAAACCTGGAAGATACCAAGAATGCGATATTTGCAGCAGGAGGCGGCGGCATTGGGGAATATACAAATTGTGCCTGGCAGGTTTTAGGAAGCGGACAGTTTAAGCCGCAGAAAGGTGCAGATCCTCATATTGGTGAAGTCGGCCAACTGGAACAGGTAGAAGAATGGCGGGTAGAAATTCTGGTGCCGGATGAAAAGGCGGTCGAAGTGGCCAAAGCACTGAAAGACAGCCATCCTTACGAAGAGCCGGCCTTTGAATTTATTCAGCTTCTGGATATCAAAGTCTAAAGTTACATTATTGCTGCTTTATCGGCGTGTTCGACTTGACGCGCCGTTAGTCCAGATTCAAAAAATGGCCAAACTGCTTTTGTTATTATCATTTCTGCCAGAATAATCCATAGAAAAAATACAATAAGGAAAATAATAATGTCATGGCTTAAACCGCTGAGCAGCGTCTGGAAAAATACGCTCAGTAAATCCATTCAATACGGTACAGAAATCCTGCATAGCCGTATTCCGTATTCGCCGGACAATCCCTATCTGGAAGGTATATTTGCACCCGAGCGGCAGGAACATTTTTCTACAACTTTAAAAGTTGAAGGGCAGATTCCTGCAGAACTGGATGGCGCACTGATGCGGATTGGTCCGAATCCTATTAACGTCAAAAACCCACGCAACTATCACTGGTTTACGGGCGATGGCATGTTGCATGCGCTCAGACTGAAGGGTGGTGAGGCACACTGGTATAAAAGCAGTTATATCGGTTCCGCCAGTGTGCAGGAAAAACTTCACCGGCCACAGATTCCCGGCAAAACCCGGAGTGTCGCAGATGCTGTCAACACCAATGTCATCAGCTTCGCCGGGAAAATCTGGGCACTGGTTGAAGCAGGAGCATACCCAGTTGAATTGAATGCTGCACTGGAATCAAGACGGCATCATTTATTTGAAGATGATCAGGATATGCCATTTACTGCCCATCCGCATATTGATCCTGAAACCGGCGATATTCATGCGGTTTGTTATGATGCTTTAAGTCAGAATAAAGCTTTTTATCTGCAGATAGATTCAAAAGGTAAATTGAAACATCAGGTCGAGATTCCAGTGAAACATGGCCCGATGATTCATGATTGTGCCATTACCAAATCTCAGGTGCTGATTCTGGACCTGAATGTAAATTTCTCGGTTCGCAGTGCTTTAAAAGGTTCAATGCTGCCATATCAATGGAATCCAAAACGGCAGGCGCGTATTGGCATATTGCCATTTGGTGGTCAGGTGGCCGACATCTGCTGGTATAAGATTGATCCCTGTTTTATTTTCCATACCGTAAACGCTTATGAACTGGATTCCGGTAATGTAGTGATGGATGCAGTAGTGCATTCCAAAGCTTTGGTTAGTTCGATTCAGGGACCGATGGAACATCAGGATATACGCCTGGAGCGTTTTATATTTGAGCATGGCACGGGAAAAGTGTTTCGGACAGTATTATCCGGGACGAAACAGGAGTTTCCACGGATCAATGACGCTTATACGGGGCGGAAGCATCAGTATATTTATAGTATTTCCTTTGGCGAGTTTGATGATCCTTATCATGTCAGCAGTAATATGCTCTTGGGGCATGATCTGGAAACTGGCCATTCAGAAAGCTATTCCTTTGGTGAGAACTGGGTGACAGGTGAAGTGATATTTGTCGCGCGGGGAGGTGCTCAAGCCGAAAATGATGGCTGGCTCATGTCTTATATCCATGCTCTAGATGGAAATCCATCCAGAGTGGTGATTCTAGATGCACAGCAGATGACGGCAGGACCGATTGCAACGATTCATTTACCGGTTCGGGTACCTGTCGGATTTCATTGTAACTGGATTGATTATCGGAAACTAAGAATTAACTATTCTTAGGTTTGAGCTTAAAAACTTGAAACTTTGTCTTGGTGATTAAAAGGCATTAACTTAGAAAGCTCGAATAAGATTCATATCTGATGGTAGGCGGATATTACTTTGAGGAATGAGAAATATATTCGCTAAGGCAATCAAAATCTGTTGTTAGGCAGAAGACTCGTCCCTGAATCTCAGCCTAACATTGACATCTATACCGCTAATCATAGAGCAGATGAAAGATTTAAATTTGAGATACTGCTTAAATCTTCTGAATAAACAGTTCACGATCAAAACGATACTGCGGGAAGAATACGCCATCTTTGGCACGTTCACCTGCACCAATCACCATGACCGGATACTGTTCGCCATTTAATTCAAGAATTTCACGAACCATCGGCTCATCAAAACCTTCCATCATACAGCTATCAAAACCGTAAGCACGTAAAGCCAAGACCAGATTTTCACAAGCCAGTGCCGTAGTTTTGGTTGCCCACAGTTTTGCATCAGCCGGACTGAAAGCAGAGACTGGCATTTGCTTGTCCAGTGTACGTGCAACTTTGAAAGCGACTTTCTTAAAGTTGCCGAAGGCATTCAGATAGCCCGTTTTATAGTTGTATGGAATATATTTATAGTATTTTCTAATCGCTGGTGGTGCTTCTGGGAATGGAAATTCATTCACATTACGCTTTGCCATTTCATCAATACGGTCGGTACGTGCCACGCAAACAATCAGCTCGGAAGCAGTTTTTGCTGCCAGTTGACCCATGCAGGCTTTAACCAGACGTTTTTTCCTGCCCGGATTTTGTACCACATAAAAAGTCCAGGGCTGCAGATTGGACGAGTTCGGTGCCAATAGTGCCAGATCCAGACAGGCATCCAGAACCTCATCAGGAATTGGTTTCTTGGTAAATTTACGTACTGAACGGCGGCTTTCAATGACTTTGCGAAAATTTTCTACATCTATATCCTGAGGAGCTGGTTCGTAATAGCGTTTTTTGTCAGGATTGACGCTATCAGACGTTTGATGAGATTTATCATTCAAATTTTCAGTAGACATATTCTTTATTCTGGCAAGTAAAGGTATCAAGAAGGCAGTTTAAACTACCTCATTGACATCCTGAGTTTGAAAATTAGTTGAATTGTGTGAAATCAGGTTTCCGTTTTTGCATAAAAGCCTGAACTGCTTCCATCATTTCGGCTGAACCAACACGGTTCATAAAGATTTCTGCCTCATGATCAATCCATTCAACAATTTCATCCAGATTATGTTTCATCAAAGCTTTGCTCTGCTTCAGAGAGGCCAATGGTAAAGCTGCCAGAGTTTGTGCCTGTTTTTGTGCAGTAGCATAGGCATCTTCTTCGATACTGTTCACCAGACCTGCGCTCAGTGCTTTTTCACTATTGAATTTTTGTGCAGTCAGCAATAATTCAGCTGCTTTATGATAGCCTGCTTGTTGAATCAGTAATTTGCTTGACGCGCCTTCAGGCGATAGACCCAGACTGACAAAGGGAATCTGGAACAGGGCTGTATGGTCACTATAAACCAGATCACAATGCAGTAAGATCGTCACCCCAATCCCGATCGCAACTCCACGCACAGCAGCAATTAAAGGCTTGGAAAATTTTGCGGCAGCTTTTAATAAAACAAATGGAGGGCCATCCTGCGGACGAATCTGGTCCTTATTGGCTGCAGATTTCATGAAATCCTGCATATCATTGCCTGCACTAAAGTCAGCGTCCTGACCGCGTAAAACAACTACACGCACTTCAGGTGCCTGATCAGCTTCATCCAGGGCTTTCGCAATCCATAAATAAAGCTCGCTATATAAGGCATTTTTAGCTTCCGGGCGATTGATGGCCAAAGTGAGTACACCATGTTCTAAATTCGCATTCAAATGCTCATGAGGTTGTTGAATACAGCTCAGTGTCATCGTACTATCCTTGCTTTAAACTTGATTTGATTTTATGGGAATTATTATGTCGCATATTTATTGGAGCGGCACAACTCATGAGTCATAAAAAACTGATCCCTTATGAACTATACATTTGATTATCTGGTTTTCATTGGCCGCTTTCAGCCTTTTCATCTGGCGCACATGCAAACCATTAAGATCGCCTTGCAGCACAGTCAGAATGTGATTTTGGCTCTTGGTTCTGCACAAAATGAACGTAATATCAAGAATCCATTTTTGGCTTCGGAGCGTGAAGCCATGATCCTGTCAAATTTTAGTGCTGAAGATCAGGCGCGCATCAAATTTGTAGAAGTCATAGATGTTTATAATGATGAAAAATGGCAAAAACTGGTGAAATCGCTGGTGAATCAGGTCATTGAACCGGATGCCAAAGTCGGGCTGATTGGGCATTTTAAAGATGATTCTTCCTATTATTTAAAATTTTTCCCTGAATGGGAAATGGTCGAACTTGACAGTCTTGAAGGAGCCCTATCTGCCACGCCGATGCGTGAAGCTTATTATCGTGGCGAAATTCAACGGGATAAATTCCCACAAGGCACGATTGAATTTTTAGAGCGCTTCCAGCATACAGCGACCTATCAACAGCTCAGTGAAAAATTCGCCCGGAATGATAAAACCAATCTGGTTTAAAACTACAAGTTTAGTACCGGTTGATTCATGGCAGCTTGAGCATGCTGCCTTAAACATTCACCTAAAATCTCCAGGGCAGGAGACTGTTCTTTCCAGTGATGCCAATACAGGGGGACTTCAATACGTAATTCCCTTGAAAGCTCAAGCAGTTGACCTGATGCCAGCAAATCTCGAGCCTGATAGTCCGGTAACCAGCCATAGCCCAGTCCCATCACAATTGCATCAAAAAATGCATGGGTCGATGGGATGAAAAAGTGAGGGTATTGAGCAGGATTCAGGCCAAATTCTTGCTGGATAAACTGGGTATGCAGCTGGTCTTTTTCATTAAAAAGAATAGCAGGAGCAAGACGTAGCGCATTCCGATGTACGCCTTGATGAAACCAGTTTCGGGAAAAGTCAGGGGTGGCAACGAGACGGTATTGCATCTGTCCGATCAATTCGGCCCGGCAACCTTTCATTGCCTTGGTCTCTGTACTCAAACAGGCATTGACGAGACCTGCTTCTAACAGATGATGAGTCTGTGATTGGTCATCCACCTGAAAATGCAACACAATTTTATGCCGGATCAGCTGGTCTTGTAAGGTCGGTAACAGCCAGGTCGCGAGCGAATCAGCATTGGTGGCAATATTCAGACAATAGAAACCCTCTTGTTGCAGCTGTCCCCCCAGATCCTGCATCAGATTATGTTCTAGCAAGCGTTGATGCTGTAAATAATGCAATAAAGTTTGCCCGGATTGAGTCACGCGGCAAGGCCGATCTCTGACCAACAGCAGATGTCCCAATTGTTTTTCCAGACTTTGAACACGAAGAGTAACTGCTGAGGCAGTAATATTTAACTGCTCCGCTGCAAGATCAAAACTTCCGGTTTTGCAACTGCATAAAAAGCATCACATTTTTTTGCATTTAGCATATTTCTTATCTAAAAAATATTTAGTTAATCTGATATTAACTTAGTTTTAATTAATCTTGCCGATTTTATTGAATAATGCCTTTCTTTAAAAAAAGGGGAAGATGATGTTCAGTTATATGGTGAGTGGCTTTGCTGTAGGAATGAGCCTGATTGTGAGTATTGGTGCACAAAATGCCTTTGTTCTAAAACAAGGTTTAAAACAGCAGCATGTGTTCTGGGTCTGTGTAATTTGTGCTTTATCTGATTCTATTTTAATTTTGCTGGGGGTATTTGGATTCGCGCGTGTCATCGAGCATTACCCGCATATTGTTATGTTTTCTAAATATATTGGTGCAGGATTTCTGTTTTATTATGGTTTGCAACATGCGATTAGTGCATTTAAATCGACAGAGATATTGGCATTGAGTGATCAGGCAACAGAGCATTTTGTACAGGTGCTGATGATCTGTTTGGCTTTTACCTGGCTGAATCCGCATGTTTATTTAGACACCGTAATCCTGATCGGATCTATTTCAACCCAATACAGTCTGGGGAAAGGATGGTTTACGCTAGGCGCAGTCTTTGCTTCTTGGTTTTTCTTTTTTTGTTTGGGATATGGCGCCAAAATATTGACGCCGTGGTTTCAACATGCAAAAGCATGGAAAATTCTGGACGCTATTATTGCCTGTACCATGTGGGCGATCGCATTGTCATTAATAGTCAGCATTTGATTTACTTATAATCTTGAGAGACTGTTTCAGAATGAAGCCAGCGTATTATTTAAGATATTTATCAATGATTTTTAATATTTTATTCAGCTTGAAACAGCAAATTCTCTGTTCTATAAAAAGTGGCGAGAACCGAAAGTTGTAAGATCAAAACAGTTCTCTGTTGGACAGACATGATTCCTGAAGAAAGAAATCAGGACGATTATTCTGTCCATTAGTCATGAATGATTTTACAAAAACTTCAAAAAACTGATATAAAAATAACGAAACCATGTGGGAACACACAACAAGAAAATTTAATTTCAGATTAAGCCGTTGACTTAAATCCGATTAATAAGAAATTAAACAAGGTGGATTTAAAATTGAAAACAATAATAAAAACCGGGCTTCTTAGCTTGGCGATCTGTCTAGCTTTAATCAGTCAGTCTTTTGCCAGATCATGGACCCTAACCCCCAAAAGCGATGTAGGGTTTGAGATCAAATCCATGGGACTTACTATGGTTAAAGCCAAGTTTAATCAGGTTCAATCCACGATGCAGTTTGATGCCAATGCACCGCAAAACGCCTCAACCCATCTGGTCATGGATGTAGAAAGTTTAAGTTTTAGTAAACCTGTATTTAAAAATATGATTTTGGGCGAAGACCTGTTTTATGTAGCAAAATACAAGACTGTAATTTTTAAAAGTATTCAGTTTAAAGACCTAGGCAATGGAAAATACAAGGTATTAGGACATTTAACCTTGCGTGGTGTAACAAAGCCCGTAATTTTTGAGACAACTTTTAAGCCCAGTATGTCGGATGCCAATCTGTTGGATGTTCAGGCATCTGCCGTGATTAATCGCAGTGATTTTGGTATGAAAAAGGGAATTGCAGGTATAGGGGACAAAGTGAATCTTCATCTTTCAGGTCAATGTGAAGTCAATTAAGAAAGTATTCACTTATATGTCATCATGTCTAATGGTCCTGCATCCTAAAATTTTTAGAATACTGCGTGCTTAATTTTCAGATTTAAATCTTTATCAGGTAAATATAAAATATATGCTGCTATAAAAAACCATTAAAAAAGCTCGAATATTCGAGCTTTTATGCCTAGGTCTTAGCAGGTAATCAGGCTGCTTGTAAGGCTTTCAAGTCTTCCAGAACTTGTTCTGTATGGCCAGCTGCCTTGACCTTACGGTATTCTTTGACCAGTTGGCCGTTATGGAAAATAAAAGTTGAACGCTCAACTCCCATCACCTGTTTACCATACATATTCTTTTCTTTGATTACATCAAAGTGATGACACAACACTTCTTCTTTATCACTGATCAGGTTAATGCTGAGATTTTGCTTTTCAGTAAAATTCTGATGGGCTTTCACCGAATCACGGGATACCCCGAGAACTGTAGTATTTAAAGCCTCGAACTGCTCTTTTAAACAGGAAAAGCCAACTGCCTGAGTGGTGCAGCCCGGCGTAGAATCTTTAGGATAAAAGTAGATGACTAGCCATTCTGTATCTAGCTTGGTTAAATTGATCTCGCCTGTGGTCGCAGGAAAATTCTGATCAATTAAACTAATTTCAGACATAAAAACTCCTGTTTTATTTAAATTTTTTCAAAAAAATAAGCCACATTATAGTGGCTTATTTCATTAAAGAATAAGAAAAATTGGATCTTATTTCTTTGGTGCCGCTTGAGCTGATTTCATTGCTTCTTCAGTCAAAGTTTTCAGTTTACCGGTTAACTGTGGACCAAAACACGCTTGAAGATCTTTATTCTGCTTTTGTACAAAAGCTAAACTACCTGGGCTTTTTTTCTGGTTAATGGTACTTTGAATTTCCCATTTTTGTGCATTGGTTAATTTACCATCTGCTTCAACCGCACAAGTACAATATTTACTGACTTCAGCAGAAGTTAATTTCTTGCTTTTGCCAGTTTCATCTTTACAAACATTGATCAATGCAGCTTTCACATTGGTGCTTTTATAAGCTTGTTGTAATTTGTCATCAGCTGCTTGAGCTGTAGTGGTGAACATCGCAGCAGCTGAAACAATTGCTGAAAGTACAATGCCTGATTTTAAATTCTTCATAAACTCTACCTTGTTATTACGGTATATAACGTGTCGGGTCTTCAACACCTGCGTCCGCAAAACCCTGTTTACGTAAACGACAACTGTCACATTTACCACAGGCACGTCCTTGGTCATCTGCTTGATAGCATGACACCGTTTGACTGTAGTCTACGCCATGTTCCATACCTAAGCGAATAATATTTGCTTTGGATAAATGTAACAAAGGTGTTTCAAATTTGAGAGCTTGGCCTTCTACACCAACCTTGGTTGCAAGACGGGCCATGTTGGCAAATGCCTCGATAAATTCCGGACGGCAATCCGGATAACCGGAGTAATCGACCGCATTAATTCCGATCACAATTGCTTCAGCTTTGAAGACTTCTGCCGCAGCTAGAGCATAAGACAAGAAGATGGTATTACGTGCAGGAACGTAAGTAATCGGAATGCCGGCCTGTTCGTGATCAGGTACCTCAATACTATGATCGGTAAGGGCTGAGCCACCCAGATTACCCAGATCAATATTGATCACTCGATGTTCTACACCCGCACATTCAGTTAACGCTTTTGCTGCATCCAGCTCGGTGGTTGAACGTTGACCATAGCGAAAACTGAGTGCGATACATTCATAGCGTGCCTGTGCCCAAGCCAGACATGTGGTTGAGTCTAAACCGCCAGATAACAGGACAATGGCACGAGGGCGCATAAGCTGATTCTCCAAAAAAATACTTTACAAAAAATTAACGACCAGTTTCATCATTCCATAACAACTTGTGCAGTTGTAACTGGAAACGAACAGGGAGATGGTCTTCTAAAATCCATTGAGCTAAGTCGCGTGCCAATTGTGGTAAACGAACTGCACCTTTTTCTACCGCAAATGCAGGCGAAAACCAAACTGTACTGACTTTCTGTTGAAGTTGATACTGTTCAAGCTGCTGCTTTGACCATTCATAATCTTCACGATTGCAAATGACAAATTTGATTTGATCATGTGCAGTTAAATGATCGAGATTAGCAAGCAAATTTCGTGCAACTTCACCTGAAGTGGGTGTTTTTAAGTCGAGGACTTTGGAAACACGTGAATCCACCTTGGACACATCTAAAGCCCCACTGGTTTCAAGTGAAACCTGACATCCTAAATCTGCCAGTCGCTGCATCAGGGGCAGGGCATTGGGCTGTGCCAGAGGTTCGCCACCGGTCACACAGACGTAAGGCGTTTTAAAATCAAGCGTAGTCTGGATAATATCTTCCAGAGACTGACGCTCGCCACCTTCAAAGGAATAGGTGGTGTCACAGTAGCTACAACGTAGCGGACAACCGGTTAAACGGATAAATACCGTTGGCAGTCCTGCGGCATTGGCTTCACCTTGTAATGAATAGAAAATCTCCGTAATGCGTAAACCCGCAGACGGATCAGAAACTGGGATTGCAGAAGATCGAAGCGTATTCATAACAAAATTAACCAATGAAAAATAAATAACCGGGTATAAAAATAAAAATCCCTACGATTATTACTAATCGTAGAGACGAGGAGCGGTTGAAGCTCCGAGGAACACAAATGTGTCCTCTAAGTTAAGACATCTTAGTCTTCGCGTAATAGATCGTTCAAGCTTGTTTTAGAACGAGTTTGTGCATCAACTTTTTTCACGATAATGGCAGCATACAGGCTGTAAGTACCACATTTAGATGGAAGGCTACCCGCAACAACAACCGAACCTGCTGGTACGCGACCATAATGGATTTCGCCAGTTGCGCGGTCATAAATCTTGGTCGACTGGCCAATGAATACACCCATTGAAATCACAGAGCCTTCTTCTACGATTACACCTTCCACGATTTCTGAACGTGCACCGATAAAGCAGTTATCTTCAATAATGGTTGGATTTGCTTGAAGTGGCTCAAGAACACCACCAATGCCCACACCACCTGACAAGTGTACATTTTTACCAATTTGCGCACATGAACCGACAGTTGCCCAGGTATCTACCATTGTGCCTTCATCAACATAAGCACCGATGTTGACATAAGAAGGCATCAAGATCACACCTTTAGCCTGGAAAGAACCCTTACGTGCTACCGCAGGCGGTACAACACGTACACCCGCTGCCTTGAATTGTTCTTCAGACCAGCCTGAGAATTTAGTATCTACTTTGTCATAGAAACGAAGATCACAAGCTTCCATTGGTTTGTTGTCGTTTAATTTAAATGATAACAATACTGCTTTTTTAATCCATTGATGAACAACCCATTCACCATCGATTTTTTCAGCAACACGTAAAGTACCATTGTCTAGACCAGCAATTACTTCCTCAACTGCTTGACGAATTTCAGCAGAGCAATCTGCAGCTGTAAAATTTGCACGGTCTTCAAACGCCTGTTCAATGATTGTTGAAAGCTGCGACATGATCTTCCTTCCAGAAAAAAATTTTCTAGATTTTACACTATATTGCAGGAAAAATAGTTGAAAGCACCAAAAATAGGTGAAAAATAACCAAAACTATAGAAGAGGTAAAATTATTAAAGTGATAATTATTATTTTCCATAAAATTAAAGTGTAGGAGAAGTGTTAGAAAATGCTTGCTTCTAAACAAGAAAAATTAATTTGTATCAAAAAATAACAAAAGATTAGCAAAATGTGAATAAAAAATATTTTTTAAGTCCTTTATATTGAGCCTATCACGAATAACTAATGATCAAAAATAAGTTCTTTTGAGGAGAGGAATAATGAAACCTTTGAATAATATTTTAGCAGTATCTATTTTAGCTATAGCCGCTAGTTCTGCTATGGCCGCAGATGAAATTATCGTAACAGATGAGGGCGTTACTGAATTCTCTTTCTTTAAACCAGCTTCTGTTCGTGCTGAAGTAGGTACTACCGGTTACGGTGGTGCAATTTCCTGGAGTGCTAACCCATATGTAGGCGTCACTTTAGGTTATAACGGTGGTGATATTTCCTGGTCTGATGATTTATCTATCAATGGAACAAAGTATGATTTGGATCTGGATAACAACCTGACTTACTTGAATGCTGAAATTCGTCCTTGGGCGAACTGGTTCTATATGGCAGCAGGGGTAGCATATACTGATAATGATTATGGTTTAACTCGCAGTATTGGTGGAGGTAACACTTTAAGTATTGATAACAATGATTATCAGCTTGCTCCAGGTGCTACTGAAGGTCGTGTGGATGGTAAACTATCATATAAAAACAGTATTGCACCTTACGTAGGCATTGGTTTTTCACCAGCCATTACCAACCGTTGGGGTATATTTGGTGAAGTTGGTGCCTATTACAATGGTAACCCAGAAGTTAATTTAACAGCTACTGGTCTTGCGCCTGTAACAGGTTCCCCTAGTGTAGCGGAAGCAATTCAGAACGAAGAACGCAAAATTCGCGAAGATAACAAGTATGAATGGTTCCCGGTAGCGAAACTCGGTGTAAGCTTCCGCTTCTAAGATTTGACCTTAAAAAAAACGAGCTTCGGCTCGTTTTTTTATGCATTTTTAAAAGTATTTTTAAAATCTTAAACTGGTTTTAAGTCTAGGACCCTCTCATAAAAAGCTATGTATAAATCTATAAGCCGTGTAATAGGCCTATGTGGTATAAACGCAAACTTTAAAATTTTTATTAGATTGACCTGTTACTACATCCTAAGTTGCTTGCATCTGTTAGAGAGGTACTACTCTAATATTTGAACTGGTATCTGGAGTGAATGTTGCCCTCGGAGTTCCCGTTCCAGAATTTTATAACAAAGGTTTGATCGAATTGTTATACCTGACAGCTGATTTCAGGTTCAACCCAAGTAAAGAGAACTTCAGCTGTAATGAATTTTTCAAAATTAATATTTTCAATGCTTGTCTATATAAAAATAAAAAAAGAGGCCACTTAGCCTCTTTGATCAAAAACTGAAAATCATGCAGTTTATTCGTCTGGATAAGCCACTTTTTTCAGTGCTTTAATATCCGCATCTGGCGAGCAGAGTGAAATAAACTCGTAGCCATAACCACGCAGTAAGTGACCTTTACGTACTGCAATCCAGGTGGTATTTACTCCGAAAACATCGGTTTTAATCTGTTTTAAACGGTAATCACGCTCAGGGTCATAAGCCACATCGTTAACGATGCCGACGCCCATATTCATTTCTACATAGGTCTTGATCACATCAGCATCAAGAGCAGACATCACAATATCTACATCAAAACCGGCCTCTTCAAAAGCGGTGTCAATCTTGGAGCGACCGGTAAAACCACCATGGTAGGTAATGATCGGATAATTTGCCAAGTCTTCGATAGTGACTTTTTCTTTCTGGGTCAGAGGATGATTCTGTGGGGTAATAATACTGTGCTGCCAGTTATAGTAAGGCACACTGGCCAGATTATCTTCAGTGGTGAGTGCTTCAGTTGCAATACCGATATCCGCCTGACCTTGCAGCAGCATTTCCGTGATTTCAACCGGGCTTGCCTGTTGTAAAATCAGGTGAACTTTGGGGAATTCTTTTTTAAACTGACTGACAATCGGCGGCAGCACATAACGTGCCTGCGTATGCGTGGTCGCTATGGTCAAGGTGCCTTCATCGACTTTGTTAAAATCATCAGCCAGACGTTTGATATTGTCAGCATCAACCAGCATGCGTTCCACAATCCCTAAAAGTGCCTGACCTGGCTCAGTTAAGCCTAACAAACGTTTACCCTTACGGATAAAGAGCTGCACCCCGAGTTCATCTTCCAGATCTTTAATGTGCTTACTTACCCCAGACTGTGAGGTATAAAGTGCAGCTGAAGCTTCAGTTAAGTTAAAGTTCTGTCTAACTGTTTCTCGTATAATTCTTAATTGTTGAAAATTCATGATTTTCTTTACCCTTTAAGAGGATGGGGTATTTTAAAACCCCATCTTTTGATCTTAAGCGACCTGGTTTTCAAATAGATGCAAGTTAACTGCACTTAACCACACGGTTTGATTTGGGCGGAATTGATGTGCTCTCGCTTCATCAGGTGTGAGTAAAATTTCAATCAGGTTGCCTTGTCGATCATTCAGTTCTGCAACCACTTTGCCAGCAATCCACAATTCACGAATAAAGGTGGCCTGAATTGCATTGTCATGTGGCTGCGCATGAATGCGTAAGTCATCTGGACGTGCGAATAAAATAACTTCGCCTTGAGCAGCATTTTTTGCACCCTCAAACTGGATGCGGTCTTCACCGAGCTGGAGGAGGCCACCATGATTCTGACCTTCAAAACGATTTGCCTGACCCAAAAAGTCAAATACAAATGGCGTTTTCGGTGTTTCATAGACTTCACGTGGTGAACCGATTTGCTCCACATCACCTTTGTTCATCACTACGATCTGATCCGCAACTTCAAGTGCTTCTTCCTGATCATGAGTTACAAAGATCGATGTAATATGCAGTTCATCATGCAGGGTACGTAACCAGCGACGTAGCTCTTTACGGACTTTGGCATCCAGTGCACCAAAAGGTTCATCCAGTAATAATACACGTGGTTCAACTGCCAGAGCACGTGCCAGTGCAATACGTTGACGCTGCCCCCCAGAAAGCTGGGCTGGATAACGATCAGCCAGGAAACCAAGCTGAACCAAGTCAAGTAAACGCGTCACACGTTTTTTAATTTCAGCTTCTGATGGACGGGTTTTACGTGGGCGCACACGCAGGCCAAAGGCAATATTGTCAAATACCGTCATATGGCGGAACAGGGCATAGTGCTGGAATACAAAGCCGACTTCACGCTCCCGTACATGCACATTGGTAGCATCTTCGCCCTCAAGAATGACCTGACCGCCATCTGCCGATTCCAGACCAGCAATAATACGTAGCAGGGTGGTTTTACCACAGCCTGATGGACCCAGTAGAGCCACTAACTGACCATCCGGGAAATCTAGTGAAATGTTTTTCAGTGCATGGAATGCACCAAAGTGTTTTTCAATATTTTTAACTTGAATACTCATGTGGGCATTCCTTAAGAAACTGTTAAATCATCATTACGTTTGTCTTGTTTTTCCTGGCGCAGTTCTACCCAGGTTTTTAGAACCAAGGTCACAATTGCGAGGAGAGCCAGAAGTGAAGACACGGCAAACGCAGCACTGAAAGTATATTCGTTATAGAGAATCTCGACGTGAAGCGGCAAGGTATTGGTTTCGCCGCGGATATGACCAGAAACCACCGATACTGCACCAAACTCGCCCATGGCACGTGCATTACATAGAATTACACCGTAGATCAGGCCCCACTTGATGTTTGGCAGGGTCACTTTCCAGAAAGTCTGCCAGCCAGAAGCACCGAGTACAATTGCCGCTTCTTCTTCTTCAGTACCTTGTGCTTCCATTAACGGAATCAGCTCACGGGCAACAAAAGGTACGGTAATGAAGACGGTTGCCAGAACAATCGCAGGCACCGCGTACAGGATCTTGATGTCATTGTCCATCAGCCAGGAACCCATCCAGCCTTGGGTACCAAAAATCAGTACCAGCATTAACCCGGCAATTACGGGTGAAACCGAGAAAGGCATATCGATCAGGGTGGTGAGGAATGACTTGCCACGGAAATTAAACTTGGCCACTGACCATGCAGCAGCAACACCAAATATGACATTGAGTGGTACTGCGATTGCAGCAGTCAACAGGGTGAGTTTCACTGCCGACAAGGTATCCGGATGTACCAGAGCCTGGGTATAAACACCTATTCCCTGTTTGAAAGCTTCTACAAAAACCAGAATCAGCGGCAGAATCAGACAGCTCAAAAAGAAAAGCAGTGCAATGGTAATCAGGGTATAACGTACCCAGGTTGGCTCGCGGGTTGCATCACGGGATTGCAGCTTTTCAGCCAGCGCATTGCTGTTGGTATTTAAACTCATCGTGCAGTTCTCCCGGTACGGCGGCTTGCCCAGGCTTGCAGTAAGTTAATCAGGAACAGCAAGACAAAAGAAATCAGCAACATCACTACTGCAATGGTGGTTGCACCTGCATAGTCATATTCTTCCAGGCGAGAAATAATCATTAAGGGGGCAATTTCTGTTTCAAAAGGCTGGTTACCAGCAATAAATATCACGGAGCCATATTCACCAACACCACGGGCGAAGGCCAAAGCGAAGCCAGTGATCAGCGCAGGCAGAAGGATTGGAAAAATCACTTTGGTGATAATCTGAAAACGGTTGGCACCCAGTGCAGAAGCCGCTTCTTCCAGTTCAGTTTCCAGATCACTCAGTACCGGTTGGACGGTACGCACTACAAAAGGCAGACCAATAAAGATCAGCGCTAATGTAATACCAATCGGGGTATAGGCGACTTTGATACCGATCGGTTCTAGATATTGACCAATCCAGCCGGTCGGTGCATATAAAGAGGTCAGGGCAATACCCGCAACCGCGGTGGGTAAGGCAAATGGCAAATCTACCAAAGCATCGACAAGACGCTTGCCCGGAAAGCTGTAACGTACCAGACACCAGGCCAGTAACAGGCCAAATACTACATTTACCAGTGCGGCAAAAATCGCTGCGCTGAAACTGAGTTGCAGTGATTTTTGGATACGTTCAGAGCTCAGGATCTCCCATAAGCCTTCCCAGCCAATGCCTAGTGATTTAATAAAAACAGCAGACAGGGGGATCAGAACGATTAATGACAAATACGCTAGGGTAAAGCCTAGAGAAAGACCAAATCCTGGCAGCACTCGGGATCGCTGCGACATGATTACTCCTCAAAAGAGAGAATGCTCGTTAAAAATAACCAGCGAAATTAGAAAATAAATTTGGCACAAGCATAGTTTGCAGCAACTAAAATGCAAATTTAAAATAATACTTGCTATCATCAACTTTACTGATATAAGGCATAGCGTTTTCTGAAATCAAATATTGTTTAATTTCGGGAAAAGGACCGAAGCCTGAAGCGACATTGACATGACCGACTGCCCCCAGATTGACCGGTTTGATTTTCCAGGCCTGGGCCAGTAAGTGCGCATCTTCAAAGCTTAACCATGGATCATTTTCACTGATCAATAATTTGGTAGGTACTTGAAGTTTGAGCTGTTGAAAATAGGCGCTGTAGTCTGTTTGACTATCACGCGCAAAACCATTTTCCCCAAATCGTGCCGGATTAGCTGGAGCTACCAATAGCAGATTTTTTACTTTTGCATTGAGTTCCGGATGTTGGGCAAGGGCAGCTACACTGGTCAGACAGCCAAAGCTGTGTGCCACAATCTGTACGTCTTCTGGAATAGCTTGCAGGATATTGACAAATTCAATGATCCATTTCTGCAAAACCGGATGATTCCAATCCTTTTGTTGCACACGAGAGCATCGAGTTAGCCGTTGTTGTAACCATGTTTGCCAGTGATTGTATTCGCTACCACCGACACCTGGAACAATAAGCGTATGGGTCATATCAATGCTCCTCAGAGACCAGCTGTGAATTACTTTGCGCTGTTTGCCTTTACAATTTGATCAAACACGCCACCATTTTCAAAATGTGTTTTCTGCACTTTATCCCAGCCCCCAAATTCCTGATCAATGGTGACAAGTTTTAATGGCTTAAATACCTGGCTGTATTTGGCCAGAACTTTGGCAGTACGTGGACGATAGAAGTTACGTGCCGAAATTTCCTGACCAAGGGGGGAATACAGGAAGTTTAAATAACCCTGAGCCAGGTATTTGTTGCCTTTTTTAGCAGCATTTTTTTCTACAATCGCAACCGGCGGCTCAGCCAGAATCGACAGTGATGGGGTTACAATTTCAAACTTGCCCGGCTGTTCACGAAGGGCAAGATGCGCCTCATTTTCCCAAGCCAGTAAAACATCCCCAATCCCGCGTTCAGCAAAAGTCGTGGTTGAGCCACGTGCTCCAGAATCTAGCACTTTGGTATTTTTATAGATTTTACGGACAAATTCTTGCGCAGTTTTATCGTTTCCACCTGCCTGATGCTTGGCCCAAGCCCATGCAGCCAGATAATTCCAGCGCGCACCGCCTGAGGTTTTCGGGTTTGGCGTAATGATCGCTACACCGGGTTTAACCAGATCTCCCCAGTCTTTAATCCCTTTGGGATTGTTTTTGCGCACCAGGAAAACGATAGTTGAAGTATAGGGTGTCGAGTTATTGGGTAAATTCTTTTGCCAGTCTGCAGGTAACAGTTTGGCTTTCGCTTCCAGTACATCAATATCAGCGGCCAGAGCTAATGTCACGACATCGGCATCCAGTCCATCAATTACCGCGCGAGCCTGTTTGCCTGAACCGCCATGCGATTGCTTAAAATTGATTTTTTGACCGGTACGGCTTTCCCAGTATTTGCCAAAATTCTTATTTACATCTTCATACAGTTCACGGGTCGGATCATAGGATACATTGAGAAAATCACGTGCTGCTGCACCAAATGAGGTTACCGAGATAACAGCTGCTAAAACCCCAAGTTTTAATGTATTTGAAATGCTCATCTGGACTGAATCTCTGATATGTTCTGTAACATAAGTGCAGAATAAACTCATTCTTTATGCATAAAAAATAATTAAAAATGAATTTTATATGAAAAAAAGAGATAAATAACCTCTTAAGTGTTTGAAATAAGAATGGCCTTATGAATAAAGGCCATAATGAACTGCATTTAAAGTATTATTTTGCGTGATTGGCTTTAACAATCTGGTCAAACACACCGCCATTGTCAAAATGCTGTTTCTGAACTTTGGTCCAGCCACCAAACTCTTTATCAATGGTTACCAGCTTCAATGGCTTGAATACATTATTGTGCTGCTTCAGGACATTCGCATTACGTGGACGGTAAAAGTTTTTCGCCGCCACAGTTTGCCCAGCAGGTGAATAGAGGTAATTTAAATAGGCTTTGGCGAGGTTTTCATTACCGTCTTTTTTTGCATTTTTTTCTACAATCGCCACCGGTGGTTCAGCCAGAATAGACAGAGAAGGGGTAATAATCTCAAATTTACCCGGTTGTTCACGGACAGCTAAATGCGCTTCGTTTTCCCAGGCCAGTAATACATCCCCAATCCCACGTTCAGCAAAAGTCGTTGTGGCACCGCGTGCTCCAGAATCCAGTACTTTGGTCTGTTTATAGATTTGACGCACAAAGTCTTGTGCTTTAGCATCATTGCCACCTTTTTGATGTTTGGCCCATGCCCAGGCAGCCAGATAATTCCAGCGTGCACCACCTGAAGTTTTTGGGTTCGGGGTAATAATGTCTACGCCCGGTTTAACCAGATCTCCCCAGTCTTTGATCCCTTTTGGATTGCCTTTATGTACAAGGAAAACGATAGTTGAAGTATAGGGTGTCGAATTCTGCGGGAATTTCTTTTGCCAGTCTTTAGGCAGCAAACCTCGTTCTGCAATCTCATCAATATCTGCTGCCAGTGCCAGTGTCACAACATCGGCATCCAGTCCGTCAATCACGGCACGTGCCTGTTTGCCTGAACCACCATGTGACTGTTTATAGTTAATATCCTGACCGGTGGTTTTTTTCCAGTATGCGCTGAATTCCTTATTGAAATTATCATATAATTCACGAGTCGGGTCATATGAAACGTTTAGGAAATCTTTTGCAGAGACACTAAAAGCGCTTGCTGATACCAGTGCTGCCAATACCCCAATTTTTAATTTACGAATGCTCATTTTTGCCTCAAGTTTTTTAGCTTTTGTTAGATGAGGCAAGAATAGCTTGAGTTTTTTTGCATAAAAAATAATTAAAAAAGAATTGGATGTGAGTAAAAGAGATATATAGGTGAAGCCTGGATTTTACTGCACAATTTTTCATTTTAGAGGCCGTAAAAATATGCTGTATTTAAAAAATGCCCAACGCGTCAGCCATATAGAGGTGCTGGATCGTGGCTTTCATTATGGTGATGGTTGTTTTACGACGGCCCGGATTCGACATAACCGGATTGAATTGTATGATCGTCATTTGATACGTTTACAAAACAGCAATCAGAGCTTAAGCCTGAATGCCAATCTTGATCTGATCACGGAAAGTTTACAGCTTCTAGGGGAATCACAGGGTAAGCTGAACGGGACATTAAAGATTGTGCTCAGTCGTGGAGTAGGGCAGCGCGGTTATAGTTTGCCGGATCATCCAGCAGATCTCTGGCTGTTTTATTATCCTCAAGACATACAGGATTTTAAGTTTGAACAGATTCAAAGTGGCGTATTGCAGCAGGCAGTGGGATTGACTATGCCCAGTCTGGTTGGACTGAAAACCCTGAACCGCCTGGAGCAGGTTTTACTGAAACAGGAAGCAGATCAACGCGGCTGGCCTGAGGCAATAGTGACAGATGTACAAGGTGGCATTGTCGAAGGGGTGAGCAGTAATTGTTTCATTCTTATAAAGAATACATGGATTACGCCGGAACTCCGTTATAATGGCGTCTTCGGTGTCATGCGTGCAGAAATTCTACAACGTATGCAAGATCAGGGTATTGTCTGTGAACAACGATATATGAGTATGGATGAAATTTCCCATATTCGGAGTCTGTTTTTCTGCAATGCACTCAGCCCGATGAAAATTGTCACACAATTTGAGCAGCGCGCCTTGGATGGCAATGCTTGTATTGAACTTTTTAACCGTCTTCGATTAAACCAGATGTCTTAATATGTCAGCTTCCAAACCTAAAGCCAAAAAGAACAATAAGGTGAGATCTTCCTCATCTTTCAAAGGAATTGTCTTAGTACTGATTGGTATTGCTTTGATCTTGGGGTTAATCCTAAAGAGCAGTTTGTGGAAAGATTATCCTGTTGAAGGAAAAAAACAGCTGCTCGCGATTGAATCTGGTCAAACCTATTCCGGTTTCATTGATCGCCTGGCCAAAGAAGATCAGGTGAGTTTTCCGATCATCCTGAAACTGTATCAGCGCATCATGATTCATGACACCATGAAAGCGGGCGTGTATGAAGTACGCCAAGGCATGAGTTTTCGTCAGGTATTGGAAATGATTTCCAATGCAGACAATGCCCAGATGAGCCGGATTCTGGTGATTGAAGGCACAACATTTAAACAGCTGGTCGATATCCTGAAGAAAAATGATCTGGTTACCAAGGAAGTGCTGCATCTGCCTACTGCGCAATTACTGAAAGAACTCAATATTACGTATTCACATCCCGAAGGGTTGTTTGCACCGGATACTTACTTCTTTGCCAAAGGTGAAACAGACCGCAAAATTCTGACCAATCTGTATCAGCGACAGATGAAAATACTGGATGAAGCGTGGGCAAAACGCGCGGCTGATCTACCGTATCAGAATAAATATGACGCGCTGATTATGGCATCAATTATTGAAAAAGAGACCAGTATTGACCGTGAGCTGGAACAGGTTTCCGGGGTGTTTATACGCCGTTTAAAAAATGGTATGCGTTTACAGACTGATCCAACGGTAATTTACGGAATGGGTGACAGCTATAACGGTAATATTACCCGCAAGGATTTACGCACACCGACGCCGTATAATACCTATACCATTTCAGGGTTGCCGCCAACACCAATTGCCTTGCCAAGCAAGAAAGCCATTGAAGCAGCCATGCATCCGGATAATTCTGAGAATCTGTACTTTGTAGCGACCGGCGATGGTGGACATAAATTCACCACCAATCTGAATGATCACAATAAAGCCGTACAGGAATATCTGACGATTTTACGTTCGAAAAGTAAGGAATGAGTATGTTTATTAGCTTTGAAGGCACAGAAGGTGTGGGTAAAACTACGCTCATTCGTTCGATCTATGCAGATTTTATCGCACAGGGCAAGGACGTTATTCTCACTCGCGAACCGGGGGGAACACCAATGGCCGAGCAGATTCGTTCGCTATTGCTGACAGTGAATCATGAAGAAACCATGGCGCATGATACCGAGTTGCTATTGATGTATGCAGCACGTGCACAGCATCTGGCACAAGTAATTCTGCCTGCATTAGAAGCCGGAAAGATTGTGCTGTGTGACCGTTTTAGCGATGCCAGCTTTGCCTATCAATGCGCGGGGCGGGGCCTGAGTGAAACCAAGTTACAGGTACTCAATAACCACTTTGTTGCACGTATGCCAGACATTACCTTCTGGTTAGAAGCACCTATTGAGCTGGGAATGAACCGTGCACGTGAACGTGGGGCACTGGATCGTTTTGAACAGGAGAAAGTCACTTTCTTTGAGAAAGTGAGAGCAGGCTATGAAAGCTTGTGGCAACGTGATCCAGAACGCATCAAACGTCTGGATGCGACCCAAACCCCTGAACAGGTATTTGAGCAGGCCTTAAGTTATCTAAAATAAGCTGGGTCTTAAAATACTTTTTTTTATTTGAGTTTTCTCTAGGTTGATGCGTGAAAAATCTTCTATATTAAAGTGGATATAGAAGATTTTTTATAATATGAAAACGACTAAAACTGAAATAGAACAATTTTTACGACAAGAGTTTCCACAAAGCCTGGAGAAGTGTCGGATTGAGGAAGTTTCTCCGCGTGGAGCTACTTTGCTGTATCAGGTGAGGTCAGAGGAATTGCGTCCTGGCGGCACCGTTTCTGGTCCAACCATGATGACCTTGGCGGATTTTGCTCTTTATGTTGCGATTCTGGGTGAAATTGGATTGGTCGGTCTGGCCGTGACCACTAACTTGAATATCAATTTCTTACGTAAGCCTTCTGGTGGTACCGATATACGGGGAGAGTGTAAGCTGATCAAGGTCGGCAAGGCACTGATCGTGGGAGAAGTCTGGATTTTTTCGATAGATCTTGAAGAACCTGTGGCGCATGTGACCGGAACATATTCAATTCCACCACAACGTTAAATATTTGAAAGTGAGAAGACTGGCTATAAATAGCCTAAGCTAAGTTGAAGCAAATAAGAATTTAAAAATAAAAGGAGTTATGCTGCCGATCAGTATATCTCCCCAGATTATTTAAATATTGACCAGTGGGGTTTCGACTTCAAAATTTGGTGGGGTGAGTACAGTTTTGCGTAGTTCAGGTAGCAGTGCTGGATAATCGAGCGTGAAATGCAGACCTCTCGATTCTTTACGGTACATGGCACAGCGTACAATCATCTCGGAAACCAGTACCAGATTACGAAGCTCGATCAGGTTTTTACTGACCTGATAATCCTGGTAGTACTCGGTGATTTCTTTTTTTAGCATTTCAATACGATGTAGCGCACGTTCCAGACGCTTCGTCGTACGTACAATCCCGACATAATTCCACATGGTTTGACGTAACTCGTCCCAGTTTTGCAGAATTACCACATCTTCATCCGGATTAGTGACCTGGGAATCATCCCAAGATGGTACTGCAGGAAAGGTATAGGCAGGATTGAAATGAGTTTGGATATGTTCGGCCGCACTCATCCCATAAACAAAGCATTCTAAAAGTGAGTTACTTGCCATTCGGTTAGCACCATGTAGACCGGTATAAGAGGTTTCCCCAATTGCATAGAGTCCGGCAATATCAGTCTGACTGTTTTCATCAACTACGACACCACCGCAGGTGTAATGGGCTGCCGGAACAACTGGAATCATGTCCTTGGTAATGTCGATCCCTAGTTCAAGTAAACGGGCGTACAGGGTAGGGAAATGTTCTTTGACAAAGCTTTCATCTTTATGGGTAATGTCCAGCCAGACATGCCGAATACCGAGACGCTTGATTTCATAGTCGATGGCACGTGCCACGATATCACGCGGTGCGAGTTCGGCGCGTTCATCAAAACGCAGCATAAAGCGTTCGCCATCTGGCAGGCGCAGATAAGCGCCTTCGCCGCGCATTGCTTCAGTAATCAGGAAAGAACGTGCTTGAGGATGATAAAGGCAGGTCGGATGAAACTGGTTAAATTCCATATTTGCAACCCGGCAGCCGGCACGATAGGCCATGGCAATACCATCACCTGTGGCAATATCCGGATTTGAAGTATATAAATAAGCTTTCATGGCACCGCCACAGGCTAGGGCGGTAAATGGGGCCAAGAAGGTATGCACTTTTTCAGTTTGTTCATCTAGGGCATATAAACCCAGAGCACGATTATTACCGTCTAACCCCAGCTTTTGTGAACAAATCAGGTCAATCGCAATATAATTTTCAAAGATTTTAATATTCTGTTTTTCTTGAGCCCGTTGTACCAGAGTAGTGGAAATGGCACGACCCGTGGCATCGGCAGCATGAATAATTCGGCGCTGTGAATGACCACCTTCACGGGTAAGATGTAACTGTTCCTGTTCATCCAGGGTAAATTGAACGCCATGTTTCAGCAAGAAATCAACTGACGGTTTCCCACCTTCTACTGTCTGTTTTACCGCTTCCATTTCACACAGTTGCGCACCTGCAATCATGGTGTCATCAATATGCTGTTCAATTGAGTCCATTTCATCCAGGACTGCGGCTACGCCACCTTGCGCATAAAAGGTACTGGCATCTGTCAGGGTAGATTTCGCCAAGACTGCAATATTAAAATGGTCTGGGAGTGACAAGGCTAAGCTTAAACCGGCACCGCCGCTGCCCACAATAATGACGTCAAATTGATGGGTAAGAGATGAATGAGACATGTCCATCAGCTAATTTTAAAAAAAGTTTGGTAATAACAGCGCTTTTTTGTGCAAAAGGCAAGCATTGAAGTGCTCATTTATTGATGAAAAAAATTAATCAAAGTCTTAACTTAGGGTTTTGATAATGAGATATTGTCCAGAGAGACGTTTTGAAACATATTATTACTTAAACTTTACAGTGTTTGTGATAAAACCTATTTACATAAATTTATCAACAATTTGAGTGAATAATTTATATGAAAATTCTAGACTTAAAAAAAGGATTATTTGCAGCGACCCTCACCATGAGTGCTGCACAGTTACAGGCGGTCACGCCGGTTGATTTTTCAAATCTGGTGGAGCAGGTCAGTCCTGCTGTAGTCAGTGTCAATGTCGTTAAAAAAATGAGCGAAGAAGAGCTCTTACAACAACAAGTTCCAGAAATTCTGCGCCGCTTTTTTGGCAATCAGGTGATTATTCCGCAGCAGCGTATGCCACAGGAAAAAACCGGTTATGGCAGTGCATTCTTTATCAGCAAGGATGGTTATCTGCTGACCAATCATCATGTGGTTGAGGATGCTTCCAAAGTTACAATTACCCTGAATGACCGTCGTGAAATTGATGCCACTGTTGTCGGTAGTGATGCACGAACTGACGTAGCTTTGCTTAAAGTTAATGGCTCGAATTTTCCAGAATTACGCACAGGAGATGTCGGACGCTTACGTGTTGGTGAGCCTGTTCTTGCCATTGGTTCGCCATTTGGCTTTGATTATTCCGCTTCTGCCGGAATTGTCAGTGCCAAAATGCGCAACATGATGGGTGAAACTGCAGTCCCTTTTATCCAGACCGATGTAGCTCTAAACCCAGGTAATTCCGGTGGCCCTCTGTTTAACCAGCGTGGTGAAGTAGTCGGTGTTAACTCACGGATCTTTAGTGGAACCGGTGGGTATATGGGTTTGTCCTTCTCGATCCCGATTGATGTGGCGATGGAAGTTGCGGATCAATTGAAGAAGAACGGCAAAGTGACGCGTTCATATCTGGGGGTGAGTTTGCAGGATATCGACCGTAATCTGGCTGAATCCTATAATCTGCCTAAACCAGAAGGTTCTCTGGTAACTCAGGTTGCGCCAAATTCACCGGCTGCACGTGCAGGTCTGCGTGCCAGTGATGTCATTTTAAAATACAACGGTACCCCAATTTCACGTACCAGTGAATTGTTGAACTATCTGAACCGTACTGCACCCCAGCAGCAGGTACAGCTTGAAATTTTACGTGATGATAAACGTCGTAGTCTTTCAGCGACTTTAAGTGCGGCACCAGATGATACGCCAGCAAAAGCAGGCACGCAGGCACAGCCGAACAAAGGGCCAGTAATCGGGGTTTCAATTCGTGATCTTAGTCCGGCAGAGCTGGCGCAGTTAGAAATTAAAGGTGGGGTTGTGATTCAGGATGTACGACCAGGTGGTATTGCGGCACAGGCACGAATTATGCCGAATGATGTGATCACGCAAATTAATAACCAGAAAGTACTGAATTCCAATCAGTTTGTACAAGAGGTGTCTGAACTGAAAAAGGGTAGTATCGCGCGCGTGACCTTGATCCGTCAGGGTCAGCTTGCTGTGGTTGGCATGCGTATCTCATAAAATTGCTAGATTTTCATGAAAGACCGCTTGTATAAGCGGTTTTTTATTTTTTGCAATTTACCCCAGCGATAAATTCGGTAGACTCTATAACCTTAAAATCATGGAAAGGATAACAGCGAAGTGAGCGGTATTTTTGATCTTGCTTTAAAGGTTCAAGCCAAACATATTGATGGATTAGGTCATGTGAACAATGTGATCTATGTGCAATGGATGCAGGATGTCGCATCAGCTCATATTGAAAAACTGGGCTTGGGATTAAAGCAATATGTGGAACTGAAACATGCCATGGTCGCGGTTGAGCATCAGGTGCAATACCGTAAGGCGGCTTTTGAAGGCGATGAGATTATTCTGCGCACCTGGCTGAATGATCTTAATGCCCTGTATTCCTTTAGACAATACGCATTTTATCGGCCCCAGGATCAGACCCTGTTGTTTACCAGCAGTACTCAATGGGCCTGTATTGAAATGGCCACAGGGCGCCCAAAACGCATGTCACCGACATTTACCCAGGCTTATCAGCCACTTTCAGAACATATAAATCCTTTTGATTTTTCCACTTTATATCTGGATTGAAAAGATTAGGCTCTCTAGCCTGATCAGGATATCGGTCTAGCATTGAGGAGTAAATGGAGGTGGCAGTGATCTTCTACGTGTGGTGTTGATTGAGATTTCGCTTGACTGTGGCGTACATAAGCTGAGGGATAAAGGAAAAAATATAATTCTTTTTCTAGATCACCATTCTGCTATAATCCTTCGCAATTTCTATTCGGCTTTTGTTATGTAATATTTTTAAATTACATAGCGCGTTTTTTCTCAAGGTAACCCATGGCGCAAGCTAAAAAATCTGTTGATATTAAAAACATTCGTAACTTCTCGATTATTGCGCACATTGACCATGGTAAATCGACCCTAGCGGATCGCTTTATTCAAACTTGTGGCGGCTTGCAAGATCGTGAAATGCAGGCTCAAGTCCTTGACTCAATGGAGCTTGAGCGCGAACGTGGGATTACCATTAAAGCCACTTCGGTAACCTTGTACTATACTCATCCCAACGGTCAAGAGTATCAGTTGAACTTTATTGATACACCGGGACACGTTGACTTCTCGTATGAAGTATCACGCTCGCTCGCTGCCTGTGAAGGTGCCTTGCTGGTGGTAGATGCTGCGCAGGGCGTAGAAGCACAGTCGGTTGCCAACTGCTATACCGCAATTGAACAAGGTCTGGAAGTACTTCCGGTACTGAACAAGATCGACTTGCCGCAAGCTGAGCCTGAACGTGTGATTCAGGAAATTGAAGATATTATCGGAATTGAAGCCACAGAAGCGCCGACCTGTTCTGCAAAAACAGGTTTGGGTATTGAGGGTGTGCTTGAAACACTGGTCAATGTAATTCCTGCACCGGAAGGTGATCGCGAAGCGCCGTTACAAGCGCTGATTGTGGATTCATGGTTTGATAACTACCTGGGTGTCGTTTCTCTGGTACGCGTCAAGCAGGGTCGTGTGCGTAAAGGCGACAAGATGTTGATCAAATCAACAGGTCAAACGCACATCATTACTTCTGTAGGGATCTTTAACCCGAAACATACTGAAACAGGTATGTTGGAAGCGGGTGAAGTTGGTTTTGTCATTGCCGGTATTAAAGATATTTTCGGTGCGCCTGTCGGTGATACGATTACCTTGGCAACCACACCTGAAGTGGCAACATTGCCAGGCTTTAAAAAGGTGAAACCGCAGGTTTATGCTGGTCTATTCCCGATTGATGCCAGCGATTTTGAACCTTTCCGTGAAGCTTTGCATAAGCTACAAATCAATGACTCGGCCTTGTTCTTTGAACCTGAAAGTTCAGATGCACTGGGTTTCGGTTTCCGTTGTGGCTTCTTGGGTATGCTGCACATGGAGATCGTACAGGAACGTCTGGAGCGCGAGTACGATCTTGACCTGATTTCTTCTGCGCCAACCGTTATTTATGAAGCGGTGATGAAGAATGGCCAGACGATTTATATCGACAGCCCATCCAAAATGCCGGATGGTTCAACGGTTGAAGATTTACGTGAACCGATTGCTGAATGTCATATCCTTGTGCCGCAAGAATACCTAGGTAACGTCATGACATTATGTGTTGAGCGCCGTGGTGTGCAAAAAGACATGAAGTTTATGGCGAATCAGGTTTCTATTACTTTCGAAATTCCAATGGCCGAAGTGGTCATGGACTTCTTTGATAAATTGAAGTCATGTTCACGTGGTTTTGCCTCACTCGACTATAACTTTGTCCGTTTTGAAAGCTCATCTTTAGTCAAAGTAGATGTGCTGATTAATGGTGAAAAAGTCGATGCCTTGGCGATGATCTGTCACCGTAACGATGCACGCCATCGTGGTATTGCACTGGTTGAAAAAATGAAAGACCTGATTCCACGTCAAATGTTTGATGTCGCGATTCAGGCGGCAATTGGGGCACAAATCATTGCCCGTTCGACTGTAAAAGCCATGCGTAAAAACGTATTGGCGAAGTGTTATGGTGGTGACGTGTCACGTAAGAAAAAACTTCTGTCTAAACAGAAAGAAGGTAAGAAGCGCATGAAACAGGTGGGTAGTGTAGAAATCCCGCAAGAAGCGTTCTTAGCCGTATTAAAAGTCGAACGCTAAAATAATAAGGATATAAGCCCATGGATTTTGATTTTAATTTGATTCTTGTGCCTGCGACTCTGTTTTTTGTCGCAGTGTGGTTGCTAGACAAGTTTGTCTTGAAACAAAGGCAAACCCGGGGCAAGGGTAACGAGAATTTCATTATCACTTGGGCTTATGATTTTTGGCCGGTACTCGCCATTGTGCTAATCCTGCGTTCATTTTTATATGAACCTTTTAATATCCCATCCGATTCGATGGTGCCGACCCTGGAAACTGGCGACTTTATTCTGGTGAACAAGTTCGACTATGGCATCAAACTGCCTATTGTGAACACTAAAATTATTGATACTGGTAGTCCAGAACGTGGTGATGTCGCGGTGTTCCGTTATCCACCTCAACCTTCCATCAGCTATATCAAACGAATTGTCGGCTTGCCAGGTGATCATATTGTTTATGATCATGGTCAGCTGAGTATTAATGGTAAAAAAGTAGCAAAAGTTCCGGTGGAGTTTAGCCGCGAAAAAGACCGTTTAGATACACCGACAGCTATTTATCATAAAGAAACCCTGGGCGAGCATACTTTTACCATGCGTGAGCTGGAAGGGGTGAATGTTGCTCGTCAGGCACCTTATATTAACTATCTGGAAAATGGTAAATATTCAGGTGAAAATGGTTTATATTGGGAAGTCACAGTGCCAGAAGGTCACTACTTCGCGATGGGGGATAATCGCGATCAAAGTGCTGACAGTCGTTTCTGGGGGCTTGTTCCGGAAGAAAACTTAACAGGTCGTGCATTCTATATCTGGATGCATAAAGAACCTGGCTTTAAATTGCCGTCGTTTAGTCGAAACGGAACAATTGATTAATTGTTTCAAGCAGGAAAATAAAAAATGAGACATCAACAAGGTGCTTCTTATATTGGGGTTTTAATTGCAATTGTGGGCTTTGCATTTCTTGCAAAAGTGGCGATTGCGGTTTGGGGGCCATACTTTGATGATCGTATGGTCGATGGTGAGATTGAGGCGCTGTTAAAAAGTGCTCCTGCAAATATCACGCCGGAAAAATTTAATTCTGATCTGTCTAAGCGTTTAGAGATGAATAATATTCGTGATTTTGACATTAAACAGAATGTTATTCTCGACAATGCGCAAGCGATGGTCGTAAGAAAGAATTATGAAGTTCGTAAGAATTTCCTAATGAATATCGATTTAGTGATGAAGTTTGAGAAAGAGTTTGATCAAAGCACAGTCAAAGCTAAATGATGAACGTCTTGCCAAACGAATCGGCTATCAGTTTAAACAGGCTGATTTGCTGAAACTGGCATTGACTCATCGTTCAGTCAGTCATAAACACAACTACGAACGCCTGGAATTTCTGGGCGATTCGCTTTTAGGGATGATTATTGCGAATTATCTTTTTAATGCCTATCCAAGCGAAAATGAAGGCCGGTTGACGCGTATGCGTGCCACCTTGGTTCGTCAGGAAGCATTAGGAAAAATCGCCAATGATTTAAAACTGAGCCAGAATTTAATTCTCAGTACCGGTGAATTGAAATCTGGTGGTCATCATCGTGAGTCTATACTGGCAGATACGGTAGAAGCTATTATTGGTGCAATCTATGTCGACTGCGGTGATCTCACCGTGCTAGAACCGATTGTGTTAAAATGGTACGAACCCTATTTAGACCATATTGAGCCGACAGACCAGCTTAAAGACCCTAAATCCCGCTTACAAGAGTATTTACAAGCACGTAAGAAACCTCTCCCGGTTTACGAGGTTGTGGATATTCAAGGTGATGCACCCAATCAGCATTTTAAAGTGGAATGCCAGATTGCGGGATTACCGACTATGCAAGGCGAAGGTGCGAGCCGGCGTTTTGCTGAACAAGCCGTTGCGGCGGATATTTTGAAACTTTTGGAGCATAAGTCTTAATGACTACTCATTCCGATCACATTGATGCTGATCACGAGTCGCAAAGCGACAGTCACGACCTGGTAAATCAATTTTTTAGCGCACAAGGCACTGAAATCCCATCGGACTATCGCAGTGGTTTTGTTGCCATTGTAGGTCGCCCGAATGTGGGAAAATCTACTTTAATGAACCATATACTGGGTCAAAAACTTTCGATTACCTCACGTAAACCGCAAACCACACGTCATAAAATCGTGGGGATTGATTCACGTGAAAAATCTCAGGCGGTATTTGTCGATACGCCAGGGATGCATAAAAAAGAAGTCCGAGCCATCAATAAAATGATGAACCGCGCAGCGCACTCTGCACTGCGTGATGTTAATCTGGTGCTATTTGTAGTAGATGCCCAGAAATGGACACCAAATGATGAGCTGGTTCTGGAAAAGCTAAAAAACGCTGAAATGCCAGTGATTCTGGTGATCAACAAGCTGGATACCTTTGAAAACAAGAACGAAGCTTTGCCGCTTATTCGTGAACGCGAAAAGCTGATGAACTTTGCGGAAATCGTGCCGGTATCTGCGCTTCGTGGTGCCAATCTCGAACATTTACGTGACACGATTGCCAAGTATCTTCCATTCCAGCCACCACTGTATTCGCTGGATCAACTGACCGATCGTTCAGAGCGTTTCCTGGCATCTGAAATTATCCGTGAAAAGATCATGCGTCAGCTGGGTGAAGAGCTTCCATACGATTTGACCGTTCAGATCGAATCATTTAAAACTGAAGAACCGGTCTTGAATGAAAAAACCGGTCGTATGAAAGCCGCCTGTACCTATATTGATGCTACGATTTTTGTCGATCGTCCGAGCCAGAAAGCGATTGTGATTGGTGAGAAAGGTGTCAAACTGAAAAAAATCGGTATGGATGCGCGTCTCGACATGGAAAAAATGTTCGAACAGAAAATCATGCTGACGCTTTGGGTGAAAGTCAAAGGTGGCTGGTCTGATGATGAGCGTGCATTAAAAAGTTTAGGTTATAGTGATATCTAAGCGATAAAAATTTGTAAGACCCTTTAAGGAATGCCGTGATGATAAAAGTGTTAGCAGTCGTTACATGTATTGTATTTCTGCAAGGCTGCATTCATAAAGTAGTCACGGTTCCTGTCAAAGTGGCTTATAAAACCACAAAAGTCGCAGTCAAAGGCACTGCGGCTGTTGTAGGTGCCGTCATTCCTGATGGGGATGATGATGAAGATGAGAAAAAATCAAAAAAGAATAAAGATTAAAGAAGTAATCTATGCGTAATGAAGTACTGCATGGATATTTAATTCATCATCGCAAATATCGCGATCGCAGCCATATCGTACATTTATTTACCCGGGAATATGGCCGTATTGACGGGATTTTAAGGCAGACACCGCCGCCACAATATCAGCCCATTCGTTTGCAAGCCTCAGGTAAGTCAGAACTCAAAAATTTTACGAAGCTGGAAATTGTTAATCAGCCCATTTTCTTTTTCGGGGATGCATTCTTTTCAGGATTTTATCTGAATGAGATTCTACTGCGACTGTGCCCACTTGAAGTGGAAATGCCGCAGACTTATGCCAAATATGGAGAAACTCTAGTGGCCTTGCAGCAGCTTTCTACGCAAACTGATCCGAATACTTATCTCAAGCAGATCTTGCGTCAATTTGAACATATCTTGTTGGAAGAACTTGGCTATGGTCTGGATTTTTCAGTCGATGCCAATCAGGCGCAGATTAATCCTGAGCAACATTACTATTTTCAGCTTAATGATGGTTTCATGCCCTCTGCCAAAGTTTCACGTTCGACCATGTCTGGACAGCAGATTTTAACTATGCTGAGCCATGAAAATGGTAGGGATTTTAATCCAGAACAGTTACAATTATTGACGAAGCTTTATCGACAGGTCATCACTGCCTTACTCGGTGATCGACCACTCAAAAGTCGGCAATTGTGGATCCAAAATTCTCAATCTCAATCGTAGTTAGGAAAATGTTATGGCTGCATTACTTGGTGTCAATATTGACCATGTCGCAACTTTAAGACAAGCACGTGGTACGACGTACCCAGACCCAGTCAATGCTGCATTGATCTGCGAACAGGCGGGGGCAGAGGGCATTACCCTGCATTTGCGCGAAGACCGTCGTCATATTCAGGATGATGATGTACGTCGTATGCGTCCGGTATTGACCACACATATGAATCTGGAAATGGCGGTCACGGATGAAATGGTTGCTTTTGCTAAGGAAATTCAACCGCAGCATGTCTGTTTCGTGCCTGAAAAGCGCCAGGAAGTCACTACTGAAGGTGGGCTGGATGTGGTTGGTCATTTTGAAGATGTGAAAAAAGCCACTCAAGAACTGACTGCGATTGGCTGTGATGTGTCGTTATTTATTGATGCAGACATTGCCCAGATCGATGCTGCTGTTGCTTGTGGAGCACCCACGATTGAAATTCATACCGGTGCCTATGCGGATGCTGAAACACCTGAAGCACAACAGGCTGAACTAGAGCGCATTATTAAAGGAGCTGAGTATGCAGCTGCTAAAGGTCTAGTAGTAAATGCAGGTCATGGTCTGAATCTGGATAATGTCACGCCGATTGCTGCAATTCCCCAAATTCATGAATTAAATATCGGTCACTCAATTATTGCAGATGCAGTTTTTGTTGGTCTGGCGCAAGCTGTACAACAAATGAAGGCTGCAATTAAAGCTGCACGTTAAGATTGCAAGAAACATATGTCAAATAATGATTACGATGAACTCATGAAGCCTGTGATTGGTTTCCTGGGTTGTGAAACTCCTAAAGCCTGGGTGGATGAAGCATTAAAAAATTTAGATATTTTGATGCAAGACCATGCCAACTGTGAAAAGAAAGCCGCCAGTACCGCGATGAACCTGATGTTCCGTTACAGTTTCTTTGTGGATTTGCAGGTCAAGCTGGCACAGCTGGTCCGTGAAGAAATGCTGCATTATGAGCAGGTACTTGAACTAATGGCAAAACGTGGTCAGCAGTGGACTGGTCTCAGTGCAGGACGTTATGCCGGTGGCTTGCGTAAAGAAATCCGTACTTATGAGCCAGAAGCACTGATTGATGTGTTGGTGATTGGTTCATTTGTAGAAGCACGCTCCTGTGAACGTTTCTATGCACTTGCACCGCATGTTGATGAAGAGCTGGGGCGTTATTACCGTTACTTGCTCAAGTCTGAATCGCGTCATTTTGAGGACTATTTGGCCTTGGCGATAGATGTGGCAAGAGAGGCGAAGCTGAAAAATCCAAAAGAAGATATTCAGGCACGTATTGAACATATTAGAGAAGTGGAGAAAAATCTGATTTTAAGCCCAGATGAGATGTTCCGCTTCCATAGTGGTGTGCCTACCAAAGCAGCTTAGGAGCTATATTAAGATTAAGAAAATCCTCCATTGACTGGGGGATTTTTATTTTCTGATGAGGGTTGGTAAATCTCAGGCAATAAAAAAGCCCAAGTCTTAAATGCTTGGGCTTTCTTGAATTTGGCTCTCCCACCTGGGCTCGAACCAGGGACCTGCGGATTAACAGTCCGTCGCTCTACCGACTGAGCTATGGGAGAATCTGAATGCGATTATAGAGAGATTTCAGCAGGGGTCAAGCAAAAACTGTCATATTTCTAACAAATTCAATTTATATGATTTTAATTTAAACAATCATATAAAATTCATAAAAAAAGCTTGTCAGAATAAATATCACTTGATAGATTGAAGACATAAAGTCGTTTGACCAGATGGTCAAACAGTGTGGATTTAAACCTACTTGCCAGCACAAAAATGGCTAAACCGGAGAAAGCGAATGAATACGCTCACCATCCCTCAAATTTTCTCGCAACTATCTTTTTATCAATATCATTATCTCGAAATTATTCAGGATTCCGCACAGTATTTTACCCTGGTTGTGGGTGCAAAAATTGATTTATGGCCATTAGCAGCTAGACAATTGTACTTGGGCGATTTGTTACAATTGTGGTTTGCAGAAAAATGGCTGGTTGAAAAAGAACGCCAATTCAGCTTTGAAGTATTCCTGAATGTGCCTGAAACACAACCAAAAGAGCTCTTTATTTATGCCATTTCAGGCAATCTACTAACTGGTACAAATCAGTCTAAAGTTTGGCAGGCCTCTTCTGCACAGACCCAGAAGCTGAGTGTGGCAAATGTCTCCAAACATTATTTCGAGTATTGTGCTCTGTCCCGCCCCAAACCTGCCAAAGTGGCGCAGACAGGATGGGGGATACTGTAAATCCCTGATTAGGGAAGCTGACTCGATTTAACGTGTAATCACACAGGCGGCGGTTGCGTAAGCATAAAGCTCGCCATTTTCATCGATGATTTGTCCTTCTGAGATTCCGAGTTTTTCACCGAGGTTAATGACCTTGCCAATGGCATTTAACGGTTTATTTTGCGGGATGGGACGACACATTTTTATATTGAGATCAGCAGTGCCGTATCTGGCGCCTGCTTCTAAAAGTGTATGAATTGCACAGCCTGTTACGGTATCCAGTACAGTTGCAGCAAAGCCCACGTGTACATTACCCAGCGGGTCTAAATGGTGTTGATCTGCTTGTACCTCGAACGTGATCTCACCACTTTCAATTAAGGTGGGGCGCATTGGAATGGTTTGGCTCATGGTTGGTGCGGGAATTTTTCCATCCATCATCGCTTGTATCATTTCAAAACCTGAAAGATTCTTAATATCCATTGCTTGTCCTTATTATTTTAATTTCTAGATTGGAACTTATATTTTATAGAGAGGGGTATTGGATTAACAATTAAAGATTGTATAAGGAAATGTACAAAGGTTTTTACGTATAGCCAATATAGTAAAATGATTAAAAATAATAATACCGACGAGAAACAGCCATGAAAGCAAAATTTTTATGCGGTGCTTCTCAATTTGAAGTAGAGCTTAAAAACCACGAAGTGGTAGCATGTCATTATTCGATGAGTCGCCCTCAGACCTGATGGAACTTTAATATCTGTTGATATAAAAAATATTCATTTTATTGACTAGCAGCATTTATCAGTCATCAATATTTTCGAATGGGTGGAATAATCCTAGGAAAAAATGACAGAAGCTGAAGTTATTGTTATGTTTCAGCAGCCTGCTTCCTGAAAATAATACGATTAAGATAAGTAAAGAATGAATCTGTTGTATCTGGTGAAAATATTCAATATGAAGCTAAAGCTCTCTATAAATCATTATAAACCCGCAAGTAAAAAATACGATTCCTGTAAAAGGGTCAAACTCTATTTTCGTAGAGCGATTAAAAACTCAAAAGAATAAATTGCAATTTCTAAACTAATCGAATTATTCTTCTTCAGAAGAAAAATTGAAGGCGGTTGCATGAATATTTTCTATAAAATTAATAAATTTAAAGATTTATGGCACAATAATGGTATATATTTTTACTGATATATCTCAGTTTTAAATAATCTGCTAAAAACGAAAATTTATAAAAAAATTAAAAATCGAGTGCTAGGGTAATGAAACAGTTTTTGCATCTTTGGGTGCCTATTTTTCTCAGTAATGCCATTATTATGCTAAGTGGTTTATTCGATGTGATTTTCCTGTCACATTTTTCATCTCAGCATGTTGCTGCTATGGCTGTGTGTCTTTCAATTTATTCATTGTGTTTTGTTTCAGGGATTGGAATTCTGCAAGGCATGATGCAAGAACTGGCTGAGGCCAAGGGGAGACAGGCTTTTTCTGATATACAGCGGATTGTGAAACAAGGTGTTTTGATCGTACTTATCGTGTCTGTTTTGGCGGCTTGGCTATTTACCCATGCCACACCCTTACTCAATCTTTTAAAAGCCGATGATGAACTGCAAGCCCTGATTACACCATGTTTGATGTTAATGGCATGGATAATTCCAGGACACCTTTTATTACGTATTTTATATATTCTGACGCAAACTTGTGGACAGGCTAAACGGGTATTTTATGCCAATATTTTATATTTGATTTTCAAGGTTTTATTGGGGTATTGCTTGATTTTTGGTATTGAAGGTTACATTGCTGCTTACGGTGTGCAAGGTGCTTTTATTTCAAGCTTGATTATACAATGGTTAATGTTATTTATTTATTATTTTGTATTTCTAGAGAAAATATTAAGAATTCAATGGTCAGGCACATTTTTACATTGGGCTACTCTAGTTAAAATTCTCAGAATTGGTGTGCCTAATGGTATTGTCACGTTTGTGGATGTATTTGCAGTCAGTGCGATTGCACTGCTGATTTTACCCCTGGGTGACATTGTTATAAATTCCCATCAAATTATGCTGGGTCTGTTGGGCTTGATGTTTATGGTGCCGCTGTCAATGGGATCTGCCTTTAGTATTTTGGTATCGACGAAAATTGGTGCAGAACATATTGAATCAGCATGGCAGTTAAGCAAAAAAGCAGTGGTAGTTGTTCTGTCGATTGGATTGTGCCTTGCTAGTTTTGTCTGGATATTTCAGCGTTGGATTATTGCTTTATTTAGTGGTGACCAGCAGGTATTGGCGGTGGCATTCAGTTTGATGATGCTCGTGTGTTGGATGCATATCTTTGATGCCATTCTGGTGATTAGTGTCAATATGCTGCGCTGCTGGAAAGAAGTGGTGTTGCCCATGTTTATTTTTACCACTACAGTTCTGGTGCTTGGTTTGGGTGGCGGCTGGTATATTGCCTATCATCCTATTTCATTTATGAATATTGATTTCAATGCTTTGGGAATACATGGCTTTTGGTGGATGCTTGCTATTGCCTATACGGTTGCTGCCTGTTTATGTTTGCTATGCCTGAGCCTAAAGTATCGATATTATATTCGTCGCACATAAAAAAACCCGCGAATTTCGCGGGTTTTTCAAATCTGATGTTTCAGCCAGATTATTTGGCAGCTTTTTCAGCTTCGATTGAAGCAATTGCTTCATCTACGCCTTCGATAGAATCAGCCGCTTTCTTGATACGTGCAAGTGCATCTACCAGTACTTCGTCAGCAGTTGCGTAAGAGATACGCATGAAGCCGCCTAGACCGAATGCATCACCAGGAACCACTGCAACACCAGTTTCTTCCAGTAACCAAGCAGAGAATTCTGTGCAAGATTTAAGACCTTTGGCACGAATTAACGGTTTGATGTTTGCATATGCATAGAAAGCACCATCAGCAGGTAGGCAAGAAATACCTTTGATGTCATTCAAGCCATTTACAACCAGGTCATGACGGCGTTTGAATGCTTCAATCATTGGCTCAAGCACGTCTTGAGGACCATTCAATGCAGCTTCTGCAGCAACTTGTGAAATAGAAGTTGGGTTAGAGGTTGATTGAGACTGGATTTTCTTCATCGCACCAATCAGTTTTGCAGGACCCGCTGCGTAGCCGATACGCCAGCCAGTCATTGCATATGCTTTAGATACACCATTCAATACGATTGTACGATCGTAAAGGTCAGGTGCAACTGTTGCGATGTTGTAGAACTCGTCCTCCCAACGGATTGGTTCGTACATGTCATCAGATGCGATAAATACTTCTGGGTATTTACGCAGTACGTCAGCCAATGCTTCAAGTTCTTCTTTGGTATAGATCATACCTGTAGGGTTAGAAGGGCTGTTTAATACCACTAGACGAGTTTTGTCAGTGATTGCAGCTTCTAATTGTTCAGGCGTGATTTTGAAGCGTTGCTCTTCACCACATTTCACAATTACAGGTACACCTTCAGCGATGATGACCATGTCTGGGTAGCTTACCCAAAATGGTGCAGGAATAATCACTTCATCGCCTTTATTTAACAAAGCCAAAGCTAAGTTAAAGAATGATTGCTTACCACCACAAGAAACCAGAATCTGGTTTGCTGCATAGTCTAGGTTATTGTCACGTTTGAATTTGGCAATAATGGCTTTTTTAAGACCTGGCGTACCGTCAACAGCGGTGTATTTAGTGAAACCGTTGTTAATCGCTGCAATTGCTGCATCTTTGATGTGTTGAGGGGTATCAAAATCTGGTTCACCTGCGCCCAAACCAATCACGTTATGACCTGCAGCTTTTAATTCAGCAGCTTTGTTGGTCACAGCAAGCGTAGGGGACGGTTTGATGGCATTCACACGATCAGAGAGACGTACGTCCACGGCAGTATTCCTTCTTATAGGGATTAAAAAATAAAAAAGCACATTATCTTAGCCTAAAATAGTGCAGATAGGGCAAAAGAATTTGGAAAACTTTAAGGAAAAAATGGTGTCTTGGCCGAACTTTATCTTGAATTTCGATATGCTCGGAGCGGGAGAGAAGAGACTTGATACATCTCGGTCATGCATGTGGATGCATGAAATATAAAATAAAAATGGCCACTTTAAAGTGGCCATTGTGCTGCACTAAGATTGTAGTTATGCCGTAAAGCGTGACAAATCCTCTTCTGGACGTGCTGTCAAAATTTCCACACCAGTTTTGGTTACTAGAACTGTATGTTCGTATTGTGCCGATAATGTGTGATCTTTGGTGACTACCGTCCACTTGTCACCCAGTAGTTTGGTTTTCCAGTCGCCCCCATTGACCATCGGTTCAATGGTAAAGGTCATGCCTTCTTCAAGGATCATACCGGACTCTGGCTGGCCATAATGCAGGACTTGCGGTTCATCATGGAAAGTCGTACCAATACCGTGACCACAATATTCACGTACTACGCCAAAACGTTCGGATTCAACATACTGCTGAATGGCATGACCGATATCACCAATGGTTGAGCCCGGTTTTACAGTTTCAATACCACGGTACATAGCTTCTTGGGCTACATTACATAGACGGTTGGCAAGGATCGTGGTTTCACCACCGACGATGTACATCATATTGGTGTCACCATGATAGCCATCTTTAATTACGGTCACATCAATATTCAGGATGTCGCCTTTTTTCAATTTTTTGCTGTCTGATGGAATGCCGTGACATACCACATGGTTCACAGAGGTGCAAATCGAATGTTGGAAGGCAGGTCGACCCGGTGCAGCACCATAGCCTAAACATGCTGGAATGGCCTGCTGCTGATTGACAATATAGTCATGACAAATCGTATCAAGTTCCAGTGTAGTAACACCCGGAACAATATGCGGTTTGATCATATCCAAAACTTCTGCCGCCAGTCGCCCCGCTACACGCATTTTTTCAATTTCGTCAGGGGTTTTGATAAGTCGACGTGGAGCTTGATAAGTGTTGTTCATGATCTCTAAAAACTTTTGGAAATTTGTGTGTGACTATGGTATAAATAGCCGCCCATTTTATCAAATGCTTTTTCGTGAATAAATTTCACGGGCTTTGTGCGATGAGGCAAAAAAATCCGCACATATATCGACACATTACTCTGGGTGCCCTTTGGGGTGGAGAATGCGGGTATATGGAGGCCTAACCCAAACTTTAAGGTAAAGAAAATGGCAGATTACAACGTAAGCATGCGCGACCTTCTTCAAGCTGGCGCGCACTTTGGTCACCAAACTCGTTTCTGGAATCCAAAGATGCGTGAATACATCTTTGGTGCGCGTAACAAAATTCACATCATTAACCTTGAGCACACTGTTCCTGCGTTAAATGATGCTTTGAACTTTGCTAACAACTTGGCTAGCAAAAAGAACAAAGTTTTGTTCGTTGGTACTAAGCGTGCAGCTTCTGCAATCATCCGTGAACAAGCTCAACGCGCTGGTCAACCATACGTAGATCACCGCTGGTTAGGTGGTATGTTGACGAACTGGAAAACACTTCGCCAATCTATCAACCGTTTAAAAGACCTTCAAACTCAATCTCAAGACGGTACTTTCGCTAAGCTCACTAAACGTGAAGCTCTAGAGCGTACTCGTGAGATGGAAAAACTTGAGCGTGGCTTAGGCGGCGTTAAAAACATGGGTGGTTTACCTGACGCATTGTTCGTAATCGATGTTGATCACGAAGCGATTGCAATCAAAGAAGCGAAGAACCTTGGTATTCCTGTAATCGGTATCGTTGATACAAACTCTAACCCAGACAACGTAGACTACGTTATTCCGGGTAACGATGATGCGATCCGTGCAGTAACTCTTTATGCTTCTGCTATGGCTGATGCGATTATTGCTGGTAAAGAATACGCTCAATCACAAGCAAATGCACAAGCTAAAGCAGAAGAAGCTCCAGCTTCTGAGGCTTAATGCGTTTGACGCTAGCTTGTCATTCTTGCGACATGTGATGGTGGCAAAGTAAGCGTTATGTATGCAGGCGGCCCATGAGAACTCCTCTGGGCCGTTTCTGTTCTAAAAAGAATTCATTTTCTACCGAATTTAGGAGATTAACATGACTGCAGTTACAGCAAGCATGGTTAAAGAATTGCGCGATCGTACTGGTCTAGCAATGATGGAATGTAAAAAAGCTTTGACAGAAGCGGGCGGCGACGTTGAACTGGCGATCGATAACCTACGTAAATCTGGTCAAGCAAAAGCTGCTAAAAAAGCAGGTAACATTGCTGCTGATGGCGCAATCACGATTGCTCAAGAAGGCAACAAAGCACTTCTTCTAGAAGTTAACTGCCAAACTGACTTCGTTGCGAAAGACGAAAACTTTGCTGGTTTCTCTGCGAAAGTTGCTGCTGCCGCTCTTGCTGCAAACGTAACTGAGCCTGCTCAAATTGCTGAATTGAAACTAGAAGATGGTACGACTGTTGAAGAAGCGCGTATCGCTCTTGTTCAAAAAATCGGTGAAAACATCCAAGTACGTCGTGCGAAAATTGTTGAAGGCGAAAACCTTGCAGTTTACAAACACGGTCTTAAAATCGGTGTTGTTGTTTCTTACACTGGTGATGAAGCAACTGGTAAAGGCTTGGCAATGCACGTTGCTGCGTTCAACCCGGTCGCTGTAAATGCTGAAGGCGTTTCTGCTGAGCTTATCGCGAAAGAGAAAGAAATCGCTGAAGCGAAAGCACTTGAATCTGGCAAGCCAGCAAACATCGTTGAGAAGATGGTTGTAGGTTCTGTTGAGAAATACCTGAATGAAGTTGTTCTTGAGCGTCAAATGTACGTAATCGACAACGACAAGAAAGTTGCTGACGTTCTTAAAGCAACTGGTACGACTGTAACTGATTTCGTTCGTTTCGAAGTTGGTGAAGGTATTGAGAAAAAAGCAGAAATGAGCTTCGCTGACGAAGTTGCTGCTGCTCAAGCTGCTGCTGCACAATAATTTGTCTCTTGACTAATTGTTGAGTAGAAAAAGGCCCCGTTTGGGGCTTTTTTTATGCCTAAAATTTGCGGGTTTAGGTCAGCAAATGATTTCTAAAAATTTAATAAAGGTTAAGATAAAAAAATATGCGTAAATCATCATGTCACCCAAAACACATGTTGCTTTAGTTTCGATTATTACCCTTTGTGATGCGTTATATGTCTATCTTGAAGAGCATGAATAGAGTGGAAAATTCAATGTGATTGACTGCGATGCAGTATGAGACTGAGTGAAAGTGTTCAGATCATGGCTTAAACCACTAGAAAAGAGCCTATCAATAAGGCTCTTCTCATAGGATAAATCGAATGTAGCATCAGATTCTCATGATTGCGCTGTTATGACGCGATTTCCATTTTGGTAGGATTTTACCTAGATAGGCATCCATGCACCAAATTGGGCCAATGAGGAGGAATTGGAGGTCTTTGAGGAAAGAAGGCTTTTTGCCTTCAACTTTGTGCCCATAAAATTGTCCAATCCAAGCCAAGACAAACAGGGCGATAAAAAAACCTGTACCCACTGGCAGAATCCAGATGAGCCAGGCCATGACCAAAGTCAACGTAGTCATGGCCACAGCCAAAACAAGATCCAGGCGTGCATAGAAAATAAAAGCCAAAATCAGTAACAGGGCAGTCAGTAAGGCGCTAAAATGCGCCAGAATGCCAATAATCGAAAAATAGATCGTCGGTACGCAGACCCAGTGAATCAGTTTATTGGTTTTATTTTGGTGGCTGTCACTATATTCATCAAACCATTCAGATATTGTTTTCATTCTTCGCTCCATTCCATGAACATGTTTTGCGTATTAGGCAATATAAAGCAGAATTTGCATGCGGTCAAAAGTTAATCATGTAGGCAAATGAATTTTATCCGGTCTGAGGAACATGCCAAAATTTTTTTAAATCATTTAAAAATAGCGTTAAACCAAACTGTTTATATTCTCATACAATATCAAGTGCAATAAAAAAAGCCACATTGCTGTGACTTCTGTTAAATGTGTTGCAGGTCAAACCTTAAGAATTTGGACCAGCGACACGCTCAATACTGACTTTTGCAGTACCGGCACTGGTAATACCTAACTGTTTTGCAGCACCGTAAGATAAATCAACGACACGGTTACCATGGAAAGGACCGCGGTCATTAACTTTCACCACGACGCTTTTGCCGTTATTACGGTTGGTTACACGAATATAGCAGTTCAATGGCAGGCTACGATGAGCAGCAGTCATTGCGTTCATGTCAAAGGTTTCACCGCTTGCAGTTTTACGGCCGTGGAATTGACGACCATACCAAGATGCTGTACCAGTCTGACTGAATTTACGTACAGTATTTGAAGCCACTGTATTCAGTTTTTCAATCACTGAAGGCTCTTCTGCAGGAATTTCAATTTTCGCTGCGATAGTTTCACGGCGAACTTTATCGCCAGAACGCTCAGTGATTGAAAGGCTGTTCAAATTGGTGAAATTTGAATTGAAGCTTTGAGCTTCTTTATTGAGTACTCGCGTTGCAAGGCGCGAATTATCATTTTCATTGGTGAATGAAGATGACGGAACCATATCTGCCTGCGATTGCGTCAGCGTGACAATCGTGGCAATGGCCATAAAAGACTTCAAAATTGAAGAATGCATCGAATCAACTCCTAACAGCATATCTATTTGGTTGTTCATAAATGGCTGAAAAACCATGTAAACATGCCTGATATTTAACTTATGCAACTACATTTAACGAAATGGATAATATTCATGCTGACAACACCCTGTCTAGTGTTTAATTAAAATAGTTAAAAAAAGAACGCAAAATAAACAATTATTGGTTAAAAAATAATCAATATTGTAACATAATATTAAAATTGCTTAAAATATAATCAAATTGGCCAATAAAAATGTTGACTTTCATAATTTGTATTAATTATTAGTGTTAACGGTTGGTAATTTCCGTACCTAATAACCACAATGCAGTGGCATACATACGGCTGCGATTATAGGTGGTAATCACTTGAAAATTTGGATAAGTGATGTAGTAAATCGGGCCATAATTCTCTTGTAATTGAATCACATTGACCAAATCCAGATCATCAATTTTTACAATCGGATTCATCGGGCTAATGCCTTGAGTTTTGAGTACACCATAAGGGACAGGCTGGGTGAGATCCTTGGCAATTATTGCATCTGGATTTGAACCGGTATAACGTGCCGGAAAGGCAATCGGCTGATTACGCTGCCAGCCATGCTGTGCCAGATAGTTGGCAATCGAACCTATTGCATCCACTGCTGAATTACGCAGGTCAATATGACCATTACCATCGTAGTCCACACCAAACTTTGGAATATTGCTAGGCATAAACTGTGGATAACCGACAGCGCCGGCATATGAGCCCACTATAGAAGAAGTTGCCACCCCATCTTTATAAGACCAGGCAATCAGGGCAGCCAGTTCATCCTGAAAATACTGGGCACGGCGCTCATAACCAAAACCTAAGGTTGCCAGAGCATCACGAGTGATAAAAGAACCCTTATTGCTACCAAAACCGGTTTCCACGCCTAAAATGCCTAGAATGATTGATTGCGGCACACCAAACTGCTGTTCAGCACGGTTAAGCGTATCCGCATATTGCTGTTTAAAACGTACGCCACGCTGAATGGTAGATTCAGACAGAAAATTGGTCTTATACGAATACCATGGCTTACTTTCACCTGGGCGATTCATGATGTTGATGATATTGGGCAGGTTACGCGTCCCGCTCATGGCTGAATCGACTTGCTGGGCGCTTAGTCCATAGCTTTGCATGGCACTTTGCTTAAAGCTTGCATAAGAAGGATGATACTGGAAATCGTTAGCCAGGCTAAAACTGCTAAGACCAAATGCAGTGAATATGATTGAAAGCTGTTTAAACTTTTTATAAAAATCCGATTTCAACATCTTGCTACGATTTCCAGTTTTTTAGATGAGTTGCTGGCGATGTCATTTGAATCATGCCATGAAAAAGATTGATAAAGTTTTTCAATCTTAGGGCTTAAAGTGCCAGATTAAAGATAACATTCGGATGATTAAGACACATAGCTGCTTATACAAAAATAGCGAAAGGTTGGCTATTTTTGCGGCAGTATGGCTTGCGCGGCAGCTTATCTGTAACAATCTATTTCACTGATCATAAAAAAGCCTGACAAAAGTCAGGCTGGTTTCTCAAGATTCACAGAAAATCAGAGATTGGACTATCCAAAACTATTCTGTATAGAACAAAGTGTCGTGATATTCGGCCATGGCGCGCAGCTCATCTTTATTTAAATTCAGAATGATTTTATCTGCTGCCATATTAATGGCTTTGATCACTGCAGATGCGCCAATATCTGCTGCCTTACGTTTGATCATGCCAAGATCTAGGGTTTTATTAAAGTCGACCATAAAATGTCGTACTGTCGCTTCACCAAATTGCTTGTAAAGATTGCTAAATGCCTGTTTATCGATACTCTGGCCGGCTTTGAGTTCCGCATAATGATGTTTCAAATTCGTCACCAGATTGGCATCGAGCGACTCACCGACACGTAAATGTCCATCAGGATCTTTAAACAGGCTGCGCTCAGAGAAGGTAATGGATTCTCTAACCACCTCATTCGGCGCTTTACTCAAAAGCTGCTTCAGTAACACTGCAACAGTCGACTTGATATAACCTGCCAGTTTTTCCGCAGTATCGCGTTTATCGCTGGCAGGAAAGCGACGCACCAGCTCGGTGAGAATCGCATCAATAATTTCATCATTGATCATTAATGCGGTTTTATCACGCAAGGGGTAAAGCGGTTCACTGGAATTTTTGTTTTGTTGTGCAGTCTGAATTGTATTTAAAAGCTCTGCAGAAGGAATAAACCCAAAAAATGGCATTGTTAAACCTCAATGTTTTTTATTGTCGCGCTAAACGAATAGGGCGAGGCATCCATGTTAAATCTGATACACGGCAAGGATTGATATCCAATCCACCCCGGCGTGTATAGGTTGCGTAGACCATCAGCTTTTCTGGTTTTAGCTGTTGCCAGATATCGGCAAACATCTGCTCCACACATTGTTCGTGGAAACCATTATGCTGGCGGTAGGAAATAATATAAGCTAAAATGCTCTTATAACAAGGTTTTTTACCCTGATAACGTATAAAAACTGTTCCCCAGTCCGGCTGGCCAGTAACTGGACAGTTACTTCTGAGTAAATGCGAATACAGCTGGATTTCGCATGCTGCTGCATCATCCGAATCCGAATCCAAAGCCAATAAACTGGCATCTGGATGATTTTCCAGTCGCTCAGGTGTAAGCTCATCAATACAGATGCCTTCAGGTTTACTAATCGCTAGCTCATCGACCTGAAACAGTTGCAGTTTGACTTCAGCTTCAGCCGCAGCAGATAAATCTTTTTCTACGGTCGCGATAAAGGCATCTTTAGATTCAAACTTGGCAAAGTTCAGACTATTGAAATACAGCTTCAAGGATTTGGATTCGATCAGATTTGGCGAGGACGCTGGTAAGCTGATCCGTCCAATAGCGACTTGCGGCACACCCGCTGGATTTAACCAAGATATTTCAAATACATGCCACCAGTCAGTACCTTGCTGAATCGCTTCAATATGTGCGTATTGTTCACGGGCAGGTGCGCGCGAAATTGGAAACAGAACATCAGGCTGATATTCGGTAGGATAATTGGTATCTTTACCAAGGAGAGATTGTTCTACACTCATTATTCACGCATTCCTGAACCACGGGAGAGTAAATGATAGGCCACTGCATACAGCACGGCACAACATAAGGTAATCACTGTCAGTGAAACGCTCACATTGACATCGCTATGTCCTAAAATGCCATAGCGGAAGGCATTGACCATATATACGACAGGATTAATCAAGGATAAATTTTGCCAGAACGGACTTAAGCTCGATATGGCATAAAACACACCACCCAAATAGGTCAGTGGTGTTAATACAAAAGTGGGGATGATCGAGATATCATCGAAAGATTTGGCATAAACGGCATTGATAAACCCACCCAAAGAAAACAGCAGGGACGTAATCAAGACGGTATATATAGTCACAAACCAGTTGGTGATATATAAGTCAGCAAAAAATAAGCTCACTGCACTGACAATGATTGCAACCAGTATCCCACGGATCACCCCGCCCAGCACATGACCCCATAAAATGGCATGCATCGGTACGGGACTCATGATCAGTTCTTCGATGCTTTTCTGGAATTTTGAGCTGAAGAAACTGGAAGAGACGTTGGCATAGCTGTTGGTGATCACGGCCATCATAATCAGACCGGGCACAATGAACTCCATATAACTATAGCCGCCCATTTCTCCAATGCGTGAGCCGACCAGATTACCGAAGATCACGAAGTACAAGCTCATGGTGATTGCAGGTGGCAACAGGGTCTGCGGCCAGATGCGCATAAAGCGACGCACTTCTTTATAGACAATGGTATATAAAGCGACGCTGAGTTGATTAATGTTCATTGCGCAGCTCCATCCAGATTTTTCTCGACCATTTTCACAAAAAGCTCTTCCAGACGGTTAGATTTATTGCGCATACTACGCACCTGAATATTCTGTGATTCCAGTAACTGGAACAGATCATTCATGGTGTGTGCCTTGTCCATGGTGATTTCTAAAGTCATCGGATCGATCAGGTTAAAACGCACGCCGATAATATCCAGATGCAGCGGTTCAATTGGTTCTGCCAGATCGAAAATAAATGATTCTTCATTGAGCTGACTCAGGAAGTTTTTCATGGTGGTGTCTTCTTTAATCACGCCGCGGTCAATAATCGCAATGCGGCGACACAACATTTCCGCTTCTTCTAGATAATGCGTGGTCAGAATGATGGAAGTACCTTGTTCATTCATCTCGTTCAAAAATTCCCACATCGAACGACGCAACTCAATATCAACACCTGCAGTCGGTTCATCGAGAATCAGCAGTTTCGGTTCGTGCATCATGGCGCGCGCAATCATCAGGCGGCGTTTCATCCCGCCCGATAACAGGCGGGCCTGAGTAGAACGCTTTTCCCATAATCCCAGTTTGTTCAGATAAAGCTCTGCCCGTTGCTGTGCAATTTTTTTTGGAATGCCATAATAGCCTGCCTGAGTCACTAAAATATCGAAGGTCTTTTCAAACTGGGCAAAGTTGAATTCCTGAGGTACCACACCTAGGCACTGTTTGGCCTGTGAAGGGTGGGTATCCAGGTTGTAACCAAAAATCTCGACGGTACCGGATGTTTTTTTTGTTAATGAGCTGATAATACCGATGGTGGTCGATTTTCCTGCGCCATTGGGACCCAAGAGTGCATAAAACTCACCTTCTGGTACATTTAAGTTAATTCCTTTCAATGCCTGAAAGCCATTGCGATAGGTCTTTGACAAATCCCTTAAGATCAGTGCATCAGTCATGAATATCTCAAATGGTGAAAAGTTGAGATATTGTGAGTGATCTAGCAAAATAAGCCAAGTGATTCACATGCAATTCTGTGTTGCTATTTTGGAACATTGTATAAAGCTTAAGCATAAAAATGATGAAGTTAGAGATAGTTGCTTTACCTTATGCTTTTTTTTGTTATGATGTGCGCGATCCAAAAAAGATGCGCTCATAGCTCAACTGGATAGAGTACAGGTCTCCGAAGCCTGTGGCGTGGGTTCGAGTCCCGCTGAGCGCACCATTTAATTTATTGTATATAACTGAAAAAAAATAAATTAATAACGAACGCAGTTTCGTCCATCATCTTTCGCCCGATAAAGATTGTTATCGGCAATTTTCAAAACGTCTAGTATGTTTTTAGAGCTGTCTGGCCAAGAGGCTATGCCAATCGAAATGCTGATGTTGCCAATGTTCTCAATCTCTTTGGACGCAATTTCTTTTCTGAACCGTTCCGCACTTTCATAAACTTCATCCAGATTGCTGTTTGGGATAATGACGATAAATTCTTCACCGCCATAACGGCAGCAAATATCCTCTTTACGAAAATTTTGCTGCATTGTATGGGCAATATGTTTTAAAACCATGTCACCTTGATCGTGACCATAATTATCATTCACTTTTTTAAAGTGATCCACATCCATCAGCAGGACTGAAAAAGGAATGTTCATTTTTATATTTTGAGTCATAACATAATTCAAGCCGCGCCGGTTCATCAGCCCGGTTAAAGGATCTGTATTAATATGATGATCCATTTTGCTCATTTGTTGTGAAAACTTGCGGATACTTAATAATAGTGCCAATTTGAATTTTGTGACCTCATAATACCAGGGCTGTATAGCTTTAATTTTTGAACTGATTTCTGCCTGATTCAATAGACTCGCCATATCTGCCAGCTGGTTTAACGGGGCCGAGATAGAATCAGAAAGCTTCCATACAATATAAAAAACCAGCAGGTAAAATAAAAAGAAGCCTGCGGCCAATTTATAAAGAATAGAATTGGCCTGTTTAAGTAATTCATGAGTAGGCTGTTGGGAAACCACAATCCAGTTTGAAGTCGGAATATGAGAAAAACCCGCGAGATTATCAACTCCCTGGCTATTCACTAAACGAATTTGACCATGCTTATGCGCATGCATATATTCTAGGCCAGAATTATTGCTGGCCGATTGACCGATTCTTTCAGGATCGGGATGAAAAATTATTTCATTTTCATTATTAATCACATACATATAACTATTTTTATAATTCTTATAGGTCGTTAGAAGCTGATTGATCACATTTTTTTCTTTTAAATAAATTGCAGAACCAATGAAACCCTGATAATGATTTGACTTATCAAAAATAGGTTGAGAAATAAATACGATCAAATTTTTTCGGACAGAAAAATACGGAGAAGATATATAAGTCGATTTTTTATGAAGAGAATCACTAATCCCCGGAGTATGTTGTATTTTACTTCTATCAATATTCAGAATATTCGGTGAAAAATTGATTAATCGGCCTTGGGGGTCGCTGATGACTACACTGTTATAGTGCTCAGACTGATATTTTAATTTATTGACCTCAGCTTCTCTAAGCTCATTGTTGTTAAAGTCTTGACCTAATATTTTTGCGCTATAGTTTAGCTCAAGAAGCATGTTTCTAAAGTGATTGTCTGTACTCAATGCAATTTTATGGGCATGGTCAGCATTTAAGATGAGAGAGTTATCGATTAACTGATTTTTTACGATTTGATAGCTAATAATGAGCGAAATAATAAAAAGGCTGGACACACTAAAGATAGCCAATAAAAGTATTAACTGCCTTAAATTGAGATCAAGGTATTTCCTAAAATTATTAGCTGACATAAAAATTTAGACATATCTCGATGTATTTATGAGCATTGTATTGTATTTATCTTCAATATTTAAAGCTGATATAAAATTAAATTTCCATTAGGGCAGCGTTGTTATCTTGAGCAGAATTAAAATTTCCAGACTGTTTGTATATAAACCTACTGGAATCTTAAAACCGGATAATGTTCTGAATATCCAGTCATGCTATACATTAAAAAATAATGTCGGGCTGTTTAGACAAATTTTTGAATAAACATACGATATGAGTAGATAGGAGGAAGAGTTTGGACAAAGTTATGAGGTATTTATCTTTATAAGTAGATGAGGTGATTACATGCAATCTATTTTAGAAATCGACGCGAGCCTGTAGAGATACAATATATTTTTACATCATCTTTCTGAAGGCGGGTGTAGATTAGGAATGCGATTACAGTTTAATTTTTAATATATTATTGAAAATAAATAGGTTTCTATCTAAGTGTCTAACATGCCTTTGTATATAAAATCATATTTTAAAAATAGAAAAAATTTTGAAGAATAGGTGGATTCAAGTAGAGGGTTTATTAATAAAATAGCCAATAATATTTTAGTCTTCTACGAAAAAATCACAATTAAAATCTTGTATAAGTCTTTTTTAGAAGTGTAAAAGGGTATTGTCTGCTGAAAAAAAATTGCTATATTGAACTCATGGTAGGTCGTAAAACCAATAAGACGCTACCGAATAGTTGGACGGATCAATGATAGTTAGTTGAGTTTGATGTTTATCATCAGACAATAAATCTAACACTAGCCATCCAACACAGAGCTCGCAGAAATGCGAGCTTTTTAATTTCTGTCTAAAATAATATTGCACTAATTTTAATATTTTACTTCTTGCAATTCATCCTTATAAAAAAGTTTACATTGCCAAATTCGCTAACATCTTTAACCTTAATCGTTGGACTAAGTGTGGTATAAAAAACTGCAAATTGGAGAATTTAGGAGGAAAAGAAATGTCTAAGATAATCGATATTAAGGTGAAAGATCAATTTAGCAAAGTGATTGAAGTGAAAGCCATGCTACGTTCCTTTGCAGAACATAACAATGATCAGATGGTTGATTTGGTTAAAAAAATTGAACATATCGTGGTGGATGGAGAAACAATTCTGCCGAGTATTGAGCTGTTATTTGAAAGCCAGCAGTCTTCCAATATTTATCGTGTTGTAGAATAATTCAATCAGTGGGCATCAGATAGGTAGTGAAAATTGAACTTATTCATCCGACATCACCGATCCAGCATATAAAAAACTCACCTAATTGGTGAGTTTTTTATATGTCGGCAATTACTCACCTTGCACATAATTTATCTAGCTGTAAATAAAGCAATCTCTCATGATAATAAAGAGCTGATTTAAATAACTAACCGTTTAAATCTGCTTAAGTAATATGTTCACATCATATTTTTCAAATTCTTGCAAAATTTGCATTAAAGTCCGCTGAGCTGTTGGATGTTCAGGAGTTAAGGAAATTTCCTGACGGGTGGTGCTGTCAAAACATTCGATGGCTTGAATCAGCCAATGATGTTCGAGAGGACTTTTTTCAATCAACACACGGCGCGGTTGCAAGTTGTCGCACATCTGACGTGGAAGCACATAGGTAATTGCCAGTTGCACAAGTTGCAGTTCTTCCGCCGGGCTTAAAAAAGTAATCACCCAGTTGCCGACTTTGCTGAGTTGCATAGGATTATCAAACGCATCGAATTCTAAATAGCAGGACATATATATGATCCAATCGAATGTCTATGCTCATTATATGGCGGGATTATAATTATTTTTCTATCACGCTTAAGTCTGATATTCAGGGCTTTAAATTTGATCTGAATATAAATATTTATAATAACCAATCAGTTATATTATAAAATCAAAGAGAACTTATTGTTAAACTTGCTCATTTAAGAGTTTTAAAGACTCAGAAGGTTTTATTCATGAACTTCATTTTGCTGTAATTGATCTAGAGCAAAATTGATCTGCTTCAGAATATGATTCAGTTCTTGAGGGGCAATGCGGCTTTCCTGAAGTGAGGTGGTCCATTGCATTTGACAAAGTTTCAAACTGCGTGCATCCCGAGCTAGTGAAATATGCTGTACTTGCTGTTTGGCCATCAAGCCGCAGTATTTTTGTAAGCTTTCCATCATCAGGTATTTGAGGTCTTCAAAATACAAAGCCTGCGGTTCTGGCAGATGGGAATGATTGTCTTGATTCATCCCGCTAGATGAATTTAGAAGGCGATGGCTCTCGGAATGCGCCAGGTCAATTTTTGTATCTACTTTTATCTCAGCTGTTTTCTGACAATGTATTAAATCGCCGGTTTCAGCTGGCCCAATTAATTCCATGGCATAAAGTTGATCTAAAATTTCGGCAGGAGCAAGTTGCTGTTTTAAAGCGTCATTTAATAGGTTGAAATCCTGGCTGCCGATCAGAACCAATAAGCGGCGTTGACGTGCGGTGAGTGGAAGAGAGCGATCCTGGAGTACCTCGATCCCACGTTGAGTCTTATAAAAATGCATCATAGCTGAATAGATAGTTGCTTAAATTCAGCTTGAGCATAGTCTGTCAGAATTACACTAATATGAAGTATTTATTAAAATACCGAAGCGTATTTCGATAAGATTTATAATGTGGTAATCGCCGTATTTTCAAGGGCCTTACGTAAATAAGGATCAAGTTCGTCCTGACGCAATAACCATTGTACGTAGTCAGCCGGAAGTTCTGCAATGGCAGTACCGCGATGTTTACCAAAATTTATGGTACGTGGAATTCGGGCATCTTCAGAAGCCTCGAATAATTCCTGCATACTATTGATTTTTAAATGATGGACAATGTGCATCAGAATATTGGCAGTTAAAATGATGTCCATGTCAGCACGATGCGCTTTACGGATCATTTCACGCGCTCGCTCACTGCCTTTGGTGATCATGTAAATCAGGGCGGAAATATTATGTGCTTCTGCATCGGGCCAGACCCGGCGTGCTAAAGCCAGTGTACAGATCGCCTTGATTTTCGAGGTATCAACATCGCACTTTTGAATGGCACGGAGGTCATAATCAATATTATGACCGATCATGTAGACTGTTTCATTCGGCAGGCTAAAAGTGCTGTAATGCGGCTGGCCTTCCAGATCCGATTCCAGAATATGATGCACGGCCATGGCAGCAAAAGAAATGGGTTCGTCACAGGTATAGAGCTGATCAAAAAGACGGCTTTTATCCAGGCTGATTTTATGATCTACAATTTCGACAGGCGCATAGGCAATTTCAATGGGTTGACCATTTAAAGTATGCGTTTCGGTATCAAGGATAATGGCCTGCATGTCGGAAATACACCTGAAAAGAGAAGAGAGTAAAATCTAACATTATTATTTTGCTACTGACAATTGAATTGCTTTATTTCTGTATTGATTGCAGGCTTTTTAACTGGTGGCGACCATGTGTATGGTTTGGGAAGATGGAAGTTTTGCCTCGTTTAAGTTTGTTAATTTAATAATAAATTTAAACTAATGTAAATTTAACACAAAAATAACTCATTCTTTTCTTGATATTCTTTAGATAAATTGGGAAATTAAGTCTAGTTTTATCGTTTGTTTAGGATAAAACCAGAAAAACTCATTAGATATAATAAATAAGACAAGGATAAGATCGATGAAACGTCATGTACTGACCTGTACTCTTCTCACATTAAGTTTAGCCTTAACCGCTTGTAACGATGATAGTGATAATGATCTTTTTTAAGAGGCAAAACCTGCTATTCCGGTAAATAATATAGATAATCCGGTGGTGGCAACACCTGCAGCTTATACTCAAACAGATTTTTCAGGGATCGCTGACGAAAGTGTGATCATGACCTATAAGATGTTAGGGGTTAATGGTAAAGAAACACAGGCCACTGCTTTAGTTTTTACACCCGAGGGAACGCCTCCAGCAAAAGGATGGCCGATCGTCGCATGGGCACATGGGCACATGGCACGACTGGTGTAGCTGATCAATGTGCGCCAAGTCGAAATGAACTTAATCCTTTTATCAAAAATATGATTAGTGGATTCCTTCAAGCTGGCTATATCGTGGTTGCACCTGATTATGAAGGATTGGGAGAGCCGAGTGGCAAAGAACCCCATCCTTTCTTGAATCTTAAGAGTGAGGCATATTCGCTGACCGATGCAGTGGTGGCTGCAAAAGATTATTTAGGGTCAGAAGCTTCTAACCAATGGATGGCGGTTGGACATTCTCAAGGTGGTCAGGCTGCTTTAGGTGCTGCCCAGTATGCTGCACGCGCTTCTCAAATGACCTATAAAGGTACGGTCGCTTTAGCACCCGCTTCTAATTTCAGCCTGATTTTGTCAGGAGGTGAACAGCAGGCAGGCCAGGAAACAGATCTGAATAAAAAAATTGAAACTTTAGCGTCTTTAGATACTTTTACTGCATTGATTGTTGCGGGGTTGCGAAACCCGAATCCAAATCTGCAATATAGCCAGATTTTCAAAATGCCAACCGATAACATTGCGAAGAATGCTGAAACAGATTGCTATGACGTATTGGGCAAAAAATTCGGTAATGCAATGGGAATTTATCTTAACGATAAAAAGACCTTAGAAGGATACCCGCGTACTCAAGCTAATTTTATGAGTATTCCAGTGGTGAAAAGCTTCCTGGAAAAGGATTCTCAGCCTTTACTGGTGAAAGTCTCTACACCGACCATTATTTATCAGGGTTCAGTAGATAGTACCGTTCCGAAAGCAGCAACAGATGTTTTAGTTCAATTAGCGAATCAGAAAAAAACCTCAGTACGTTATATTACGGATGAATCAAATACGACTAAATGGGATCATGGTAGCGTCTATGCACTGAATATTGCTAATATTATTTCAGATGTAAAATCTCTAATGCCAATTCAATAACTTATTTTTATCTAAATGGCTCATGTTTTTGAGACATGAGCCATTTTTATTGCAAAGTGGAGAAAGTTCATGATCGAAAATTCAAAACTTCATGCTACAATACGCGCCAATCTTAGCACGGCTTAAAAGCCCTAAATCAATAGGACCTCGCTAATGTTTGCCAATATCTCTATCGCTGAATTTGATCCAGAATTAGCTCAAGCAATCTCGAATGAGGATGCTCGTCAAGAAGCTCATATTGAGCTAATCGCTTCTGAAAACTATTGCTCACCAGCAGTCATGGAAGCTCAAGGTTCAAAACTTACTAACAAATATGCGGAAGGCTACCCAGGCAAACGCTACTATGGCGGCTGCGAATATGTAGACGTTATCGAACAATTGGCGATTGACCGTGCTAAAGAACTCTTTGGTGCTGATTATGCTAACGTTCAGCCACATGCTGGTTCACAAGCAAACTCAGCAGTTTACTTAGCGCTTCTGAACCCAGGCGATACAGTTCTGGGTATGAGCCTTGCTCACGGTGGTCACTTGACTCACGGTGCAAAAGTAAGCTTCTCTGGTAAAACATATAATGCAATTCAGTACGGTTTAAACCCTGAAACTGGCGAGATCGATTACGAAGAAGTTGAGCGTTTAGCGCTTGAGCACAAGCCACGCATGATCGTTGCCGGTTTCTCTGCATACAGCCAAATCGTTGACTGGCAGCGTTTCCGTGACATCGCGGACAAAGTAGGTGCTTACCTGTTTGTTGACATGGCACACGTTGCAGGTCTGGTTGCTGCAGGTGTTTATCCTAGTCCGGTGCAAATCGCTGACGTAACTACGACGACAACTCATAAAACACTTCGTGGCCCACGTTCAGGTCTGATCCTTGCGAAAGCAAACGAAGAGATCGAGAAGAAACTTCAATCGGCTGTATTCCCGGGTAACCAGGGTGGTCCTTTGGTTCATGCGATTGCGGCGAAAGCAATTTGCTTTAAAGAAGCTATGGCGCCTGAATACAAAGCTTACCAGCAACAAGTTGTAGTAAATGCTAAAGCAATGGCTGAAGTATTGATGGCTCGTGGTTATGAAGTTGTTTCTGGCGGTACTGAAAACCACTTGTTCCTGTTATCTTTAATTAAACAAGACATCACAGGTAAAGAAGCTGATGCCTGGTTAGGTGCTGCTCACATTACTGTGAACAAAAACTCTGTACCAAACGATCCACGTTCTCCGTTTGTGACTTCAGGTATCCGTATTGGTACACCTGCTGTGACTACTCGTGGTTTCGGTGAAGCTGAAGTACGTGAACTTGCTGGCTGGATCGCTGACATTCTGGATGCGAAAGGCGACGAAGCTGTCATCAGTGCAGTTAAAGAAAAAGTTGCAGCGGTATGTGCTAAATTCCCAGTTTATGCATAATTGCTTATAAACGGAAAGGAGCTCCCAACCGGGAGCTTTTTTTATAGCTGTAAAAGGAAGGCTGCAGAATATGTTTGTACTTGATCGAGCTCAATTTCAGTTGAGATCAATATGTACAAAATGATGTTTTATGTTCCATAAATGTCTGCCTGAAGACTATGATGTAAGACTAAATTATCAATAAAATCATATTGAGTTTTTCTAAATCTGGCTTAAAGTTTTCATCAACTCTCTTTATTTTTAAATGCTTTAAAAGAGTGGACCATTCGCTCCATGTAGTGCTTCACACCATTTACAGGGTCATTTTTCAGAATCTGATGTTTTAAAAATATTGGATATCCTGCTGGATGGCACGCTAGATAAAGCACTTGAGTAAATCCCATGTTAGTGTAAGGAAGTACTGAAAAAGTGCTATGAATGACATCATTCTTTTTTATTTAAATATTCTATGGATTGGTAGCATTTGAATTTAGGTAAATCCTATATTTAAAGATGCTGCTGGCAGTTAATTGATTAATTTTTCATTTATGAATTAAACAAGGTAATAAGAATGACTAAACCCAACATTATTTTATCTGAGCAGGATTTGCAGCGTCTAGAAACGATGCTGGAGAACCAGAGCAAGCTGAGTGAAACCATGATTCGCTTAGAGGATGAACTGGCACGTGCCGAAGTAGTTGAACCAAAAGAGATCGCAAGCAATATCGTGACCATGCATTCACGTGTCTTGTTGACGATTGCGCCTTCAACCGAAGCGGTTGAGGTGACCTTGGTTTACCCACATGAATTTAACGGTGAAAAAGGGCAGGTCAATGTGGTCGCACCCATAGGTGCAGCCATTCTGGGACTTGCTGAAGGTCAGACCATTGAATGGCCACAGCCGGATGGTCATACGATGAAAGTGACTATCGAGAAAGTGCTCTATCAGCCGGAGAGCGAAGGGGATTATCTCTAAGCCCGTTGAACATCTTTTAAAAGCCATAGCAATATGGCTTTTTTGTATATGGATTTTAAGTAAAACTTAGTGTTGTAAGCATTTAGATCAGATTGAATACATTTTAAAATTCTAAATGCTTAAAGTTAAATAATTCTCAAAATGCTACGGAACCATTTATCTCTCCAATTGGATTGTATTGCCAAAATTATAATTAAAATAAAGATAAAACATGGATTTAGTTAAAGTGATGTAACGAATTTCTGGATAAATATACACAATGTAGCCTGTTTTTTTGCTACATTCAAAGATGTTCAAGATTTCTTTAGTTCACTTTTTAAAGGATATCGCCTCCACCATGTCGCGCTTTGAAGCCCTGCCTGCCTTAACTGACATGACGTTTGATCGTGAGGAAATTCTGGCGATCAAACGGAATGAGCTTGTACCTGTACTGGCTAACCAATATGGGCTGAATCATTATGCAGATGCCCTGATTCAGGCTCAGTCGGTTCTGCTGAATGGGGTCGATCCGCACTTGACCCAGCAACTGAGTCAGACCATTGAGCAATTGATTCAGGCACTGGCAGAATCCAAAAAATATCTGAAAAAACGTAAATTCAATGCTCTTCAGAAATGGCTGGGCATTGATCTGGATTATGGCTCTAGTCAGGTTGAGTATTACCAGCGACTGGATCGTCTGCTGGATCAGGCTGATCACTTAAGCCGCAAATTGCAGATTGAAATCCAGAAATCGCAATCCCGATTCCAGCAGATTTTAGGTTTGCGCGAACAGATGGCCAAGCATATTGTCGCGGCAGAAGAGTTTCTGTCCGAATATCCGCAATTTGTGAAGAATCAGCATCCTCTGGATAATTTTTCAGAACGTCTCTCCAAGAAAATCAATACCCTGCGAACCTTGCAAAGTAGTAATGACATTGCCATAACTCAAATGCAACTTTCCCAGCAGCTTTCCTTTAGCTTGCTGGATCGCTTTAAGGAGGCTCAACAGGTATTGATTCCGGCCTGGCAATATCATGTCAAACAAAGCCAGACGAAACACTCGACAAGTGATCTGGAAAAACTTGATAATAGCCGTGAGCGTCTGATTAAAACGTTAAAAAAATCCCTCGAGAAACCCTCGAAATCATAACAATATAAGGTGAACTATGACCAAGTCTGATTTAGTAAATTTACCTGTTGAAAGCTCGAGTGAACTGGTCGAACAAAAATTCCAGCAAATGGACCTGAAAGAGCTGGGCCTGCAGCCTGCTGACTTTCAGGAAGTGCTGGCTGCACGTAAAGAATTACAGAACATGAGCCATAACAGCGTGGCGGAATATGGTAAAAATATTGCGACCAAAACCTCGACCTACACCGATGAATTACTGAATCTGGTTCAAAATAGAGATCTGGATGCCACAGGACAAAAGCTGAATCAGGTCGTGCAGGTGGCGCAGCAACTGAACACCAGCAGTATTCTTAATAAAAAGAAAAGTTCAGGTTTTTTTGGCAATATCATCAGCAAATTTAAAGGTGCAAAAGATAACTTTGATGCACATTTTAATACCACCAAAGAGCAGCTAGATGTGCTGGTGAAAGAAATCGAAACTTCACAATCCGGACTGAAAGCGCGAGTCGACACCCTGGACAAAATGTTTGATGGAGTGCAGGAAGAGTACAAACAGCTCGGTATTCATATTGCCGCAGGCCGTTTACGTGAACAGGAGCTACAACAGGAAATTGCCGCTTTAACCGCCTTGCCACAAGACCAGACCACCACACAGAAAATTTATGATCTGAATCATCTGGCCAATAATCTGGAAAAGCGTATCAGTGACTTACAGGTCTTGCAGCAGTCTGCCATGCAGACCTTGCCGATGATCCGGATTATCCAGTCAAATAACCTGATGCTGGTCGACAAGTTCTATGCAATCAAGAATATTACTTTGCCGGCATGGAAAAACCAGATCAGTCTGGCAATTTCCTTAAGCGAACAAAAGAACAGTGTCCAGCTGGCCAATACTATTGATGATGCTACCAATGAGCTGCTGCGCCGTAATGCAGACCTGTTACATCAGAACTCGGTCGCTACGGCTAAAGCCAACCAGCGCTCGGTGATTGACATCGAAACGCTTGAACATGTGCAAAATACCCTCATTAAAACTGTAAATGATGTGATTCAGATCCAGAAAGAAGGTGTACAAAAACGTACAGAAGCGACCGTGCGTTTAAAAGCTTTACAGGATAATCTGAATCATTTGGTAATTGAATCAAGTACCAGTGGATCCAAGCCCAACTAAATCAGGTAGGGCTAAAATCTGTAAGAAGGAGTAGAGATTGCCGCCCTTAGATGAATATGCCGTCAAACCTCAAGACATCAAGCAGGGTGTAATCGCACTCAAAAGACGTCAACGCAATTTGATGTTATTGGGTTTGACCACATCTACCGTATTTATAGCCTCATTGATCAGCCTGTTTTTCCAGCAGGAGCTGGTCTATGGCTTTTTTGGTCTGAGCACTGAAGTTCAGCAATTGCACTTGCCAGTCAGTGTCGACGCTGCACTGGCTAGCATTGGTGACAGTCCAGATTATTTTTTTAGTTTGTTAAGCTGGATTGGCTGGCTAATTATTAAAATTTTTTCTTCTTTCATTGGCGCATTTATTGTAATGAGCCTAATGAAAAAGCTACGTTTCTTTTATGTGCGTTTTCAGTCTTTCGTGCTGAAATTTGTCGCATGGCTGATTGCATTTATTCTGATCTGGTCAGGATTAACTTACTGGCAGCATGATCTGCGGAATGATGAGGATGACGCTTATCAGCAAGTGGTATACTACGATAGCAATATCAATGACAGTGAAATTGCCCGTTATCTGTCCGATTCAGAGATTGCTGCACCAGTAAAGTCTTATTTACTGGCACAAACGGCACTGTTACATAAGCCCGTCGATTTCTCTGCAGCACGGCCTTATGTGGCCCAAGTGGTTGAGGCCGAGAAAAAAGATGCCAAGTTTGAGCAATATGGGTTCAAACCTGAACAGATCTGGACCATGCAGCAACAGGTCTATGGCAAAAGTTTGACTCCTGTGGCGCAAAGTGTAGAGCGTCAAGCACAGCAAGCTGACGAGGTTACTAAGATCGTGAATATCGTAATCATTGGTATTGCTATCTTGTCTGCATTGCTCAGTCTTGTTCTATTTTTACTGGCTCATTCGATTAAAGGACGTTCATTGCGGATTGAACAACGAATTTTCTAAACTAAAAAATGCTTCTGGAAAGGGAGCATTTTTTTTTAATCTTTAAATTTATCTCTTTATAATTTGAATCGGTCATAATGTATAAAATTATTAATAGAATAATAATCAAATTTTTAATCATAAAATCCGATTTATAAAATAAAAACAACCTGTTTTACCTATTCAATCGATTATCCTATCATGGCTGTATCAAATAAACATTTACTCCTCTGGAGGCGTTAGCAATGTTAGACCAAAATACTTCTGCCCAACTTAAAACCTTACTTGAGCGCCTTGAAGGCCCGATTGAACTGGTGGCTACCCTTGATGGCTCTGACAAGTCAGCCAAGATCAAGGAACTGGTCGAAGAGATTGCGGCACTTTCTGATCAGGTGACTGCCCGCTTTGATGGGACCAATAAACGTGTGCCAAGTTTCGGTATTGCCAAAGCCGGTGAACAGCCACGCGTGTTCTTTGCAGGCTTGCCGATGGGCCATGA